>JBFWYC010000068.1:0-2661 GCA_050186805.1 Hyphomonadaceae bacterium | reverse complement strand
AAAGACGTAATCGGCATGCCGCCCTTGGCGGCGTTCGATTCAGCGGATCACTATGCAGCGACATTGAACCACGAAGCGGTCCACGCCACCGGCGCCGCGCATCGCGTCGGGCGCGATATGTCGAAGCGCTTCAGCACCCACGCACTGGCGGCCGAAGAACTCGTTGCATTATCTTGACAGTCTGTCCCTGGACAGATCGCAGCGACTCGGCGGCTGATCTCTTCGCTCTGCACTGATGTGCCAGGTGCACTTCAAGGCGGCCGACGCGCCCGTCACGAGGCTGGCGGCGGACGCCTTGGAGGGCGCCTGGCGGCAAGAGACTGAGACGGTTGGTTCAAGCTCCGGGAGGGGGTCCGGGGGAGGGTTTGCAAATGACCGGCGGTGGATATGTGGACAAGCTGTGAGCAATGATCACGCTGCAAGAGAGACGTACGCGCGGCGATCGTCACGTTCCCATCATTCTCAAAGACGGCGCCCTCTACGACGCCGCGCTGGACCGTTTTCTTTGCGACCTGCCGGCCAATGGCGCCCGTTCGCGCCACACACTGCGCGCCTATGGCTATGACGTCATGGTCTGGGCGCGGTTTCTTGATGAGGCGCGCGGCAAGACGATCTGGCGTGCTGATCGTGATGACGTTGCGGCCTATCATCGGGCGCGGCGGCGTTGCGCCGTGCAGGAGCGCATTTCCGCCTCGTCCTGGAATCGCGCGATCGCTTCGCTCGACAAGCTCTATGGCTGGGCGCTCGATGAAGCGCTCATCAAGACGAGCCCGTTCAGACATCGCACGGTCTGGCGACGTGGTCGTGGCGGACGATCCGGCCATGCGGCGGCGCGCAATTCATCCTATGAGGCTGCGCCCAAGCGTGCCGACATTGCGCTCGTCACCATGCCCGAGTTTCGGCGCTTCTGCGATGTCGGTTTGCGCGGGTTCACCGCCGACGGCGATTTCCGCCCTGGCGCCCGCGATCGCAATGGCGCCCGCAATGCGCTGTTCGCCGAGCTGCTTTTCAGCACCGGCCTCAGACTTGAGGAGGCTTCATCCCTGCTCGCCATGGAGATCGAGCCGCCGCCAAAGCGCGGGCCCGCGCGATTGCGATTGGGGACGCGTCTCACCAAGGGCGACAAGGGCCGCACCATTATCATCCCGCGCTCGATTGTCGTCGCGCTTCGGCAATATATCGAGCTTGAGCGCGCTATTGCGGTCGCCGCCTTCCGCGCGCGCGAGGGTTGGCATTCGATCGACCCGATTTTTTGCCGCCCATCGTCTCGCTCGCACGCGCTGATGACGGCGCGCCGCGGTGAGCGGCTGGCGCTGGACGAGCTGACGCCTGAGGAGCGCCAGCGCATCGTTCTCGTCGATGCACGCGGGCGTCCAATTGAGCCCGCGGCGCTTTGGCTGTCGGAGATCGGGCTGCCCGTGGCGCCCAATTCCTGGGAGAAGGTGTTCGAGCGGGCAAGCCGCCGTTGCGCGGCGGCAAAGCTTCGCATCAAAGTGACGCCGCATCAGCTCAGGCACGCCTTCGCCGTGCACATGCTGGCGATGTTGATCCGCAAGACGATCGCTGAGGCGGACTCTGATGAGCGCGATCCTTCATCGGCCGCCTATCGTCGCTTGCTCGGCGATCCGCTGCACACGGTGCAACGACTCCTTGGCCATGCGAGCATCGAGACGACCTACATCTATCTCGATCATTTGGCCGGGCTGCAGGATACCGTGGACCAGGCTGTCGAAGAGCTGCTTGGCCCATCCGTACGTGCCGCGGCGTGACGCGCCCGCGCAAAGGCCGACGCGTCGCCTTCGCCAAGGACGACACAGCGCCGTCGCAGGACGACAAGATCGCCGGTCTTCGCTTCACCATTGAGCCGGCGCACGGCGGCTCGGTGGTGCTCGATTTCGTCGACTTGAAGCCGCGGCGCCTGGCGCTCGCCTTCGCCAAGACGCTGCGGTCCATGGGCCAGGCCGGCGGCGCCCTCGGCGCGCGTTCGACCATAAAGCAGCATGCTTGCGCCTATCGCATCTTCTTTGCGTATCTCGCCGAGACGGGTGCGCGCGTGCGCGGCCCGGAGGATTTGCGCGCGTCACACATTGATGGGTTCGAGAGCTGGCTCGAAGCGGCTGGCAAGCGTCCCATTCACCGCCACACGCTGATCGCCAAGCCGCTTCAGGCGCTGCGTGCCCTGGACGCCGACACGCCCTCGTTGCTGACGCCCGATCTCAAGCGGCGTTTGAGCTACACCAGCGCCCGTCCGATCGGCCGGTCCACGCCGCGCGATGCGTATTCGCCATTTGTCGCGCGCCAGTTGAGAGAAGCAGCTCGCGCCGACATCGCCGCCATTGCCCGGCGCGTCGGCTCTGGTCCCGTCAGTGTCGCCGAGGGCGGCGGCAGGCAAGACCTGCTTGATCAGATTCACGCCATCATCGCCAGCGACGGTTCGATCCCGCACACCCATCGGCATGTGTTGCGCATCTATGCGCTTCGATCCTTGGCGCGTGCGCCATTTGTCGCCCTCGTTCCGCTCATGCATAGCCGCCATTGTATGCTGGCCGCCGATCGGGTTCCGTTTCTGGTGCGGGTGTCGTTCGAGACGGGGCTGGAGATCGAGTGCCTCAAGGCGCTCCGCGTCGTTTGCCTCTAGCGTCCCAAGGCCGGCACGATCGG
>JBFWYC010000067.1:0-3644 GCA_050186805.1 Hyphomonadaceae bacterium | reverse complement strand
ATGCTTGGTGGACGGCGTGGACAAAGGACGCGGCCCTCGCCTTGACCGCCATCGATCGCCTGCCGCGATCTAACAAAGTCGAAACCGCATTGGCTCGTACGTACCCCGCCGCCGCGCCTGCAGCGTTTTCCGCCGCTATCATGGACGCTGCCCGAACGAAGGGATGGCTCCTCCTCCACGCGCAGGCCGCACGCACGATGCCCCGCGTTGAAGCCGTCGACGCCCAACTCGCGATTGACCGCGACGCGACGCATGGCGAGGCGCTGGACGTGCTGATGGCGGACGCCTCGCCGTCAGAAGCCGTCGCGATGGCGATACGTTTTCCGGATCAGCGACTTATCACGCATGCTGGCCAAGCCTGCGCCACCACACCTGCGGCTATGGCCGATTTCGACATCTCCAATCCCACGTGGCGCAAGATCCTGGTTGGCGCGGCAGCTGAAAACCCGGCGGTCTTTGACGGACTGCGCGATCTGGGCGCCGTGCGGGCGCAACTGGTTGCTCTATTCGCGGCCTCGTCCACGTTGGAGCCAGAATTTCTAGAAGCACTTGGCAGCTCCTCGCTCGCAGACCTGACCGAGCTGCCTAACCTTGAGAATCTGTGGACGCAGATACCCGGCGATGCACGGCCTCAGTTCGTGCAGCGCACCGCCGAGGCGTGGCTGGCCAAGTTCGCGAAGGGCGACGCGGATCCATCTGGCCTCGGCGCCACACTGCGGCGCGCGATCGTTGGCGATGCCCTGCGAGACCGATTTCTGTTCGGTTCAACTGCGTCACCTGCGGGTTCTATCCGCTACTTCGAGGCGTTTGACGAAATTCGCGCCGAGACGGTTCTGCGGTGGCTACAGCACCTCCATCAGCAAAAGACCGACCTGGATCGCCCGCTCGCAGAGCAACTCGGACGGCTCGTTCGTCAACGCCACTGGTACGGCGCGGCCAGCGCAATCACCCAGCATGTCTGCATTCGCAATTGGCGTTCACTCGCCCCAGCGATTCCCGCGCTGAGACCGATCTTGGGGCCGCTGGACCTGACACTTCTGTTCATGACGGGCGCCTCGCCCGGCTCGCCCACGGCTGACGAAGTGTGGTCTGCGTTCGAGCACATCGCCGCCGAACTCTATCCTGAAGGTCCAAACGACGACGAACTTTGGAGCCGCGCGGGCGGGAAGGTCTCGAAATTGCCGGGCGGAAAAACCGGCGCAGCCCGCTGGCACGCAACCATAAACCTCTTGAAGCGTGGCGGCGCTTCAATCACGGGCCGGAAGCTCTTACGTGAGATGCTGCGCGACCGGTCGCGCAACGAACACCTCCAATGGTTAGCCAAGCAGAATTGGTTGGGCGATTGAGCATGTCTTTCAATAACGGATACGCGCTCGCCGTTGGCATCGCACAATATGCCGGCAAAGCGCGGCTAGCGCCGACCGTCGCCAAGGATGCCGCCGATCTAGCTGCTTTGCTGAAGGATCCCAATACGTCCGGCTATCCAGCAGATCAGGTCGATCTGCTGCAGGATCATGCCGCGACCAAAAGCGCTATCCTGTCGGGCCTGGCGACCTTGGCGCTCCGCGCCGGTCCTAGCAGCACCGCACTCATCTATTTTTCCGGACATGGCGCGCGCGTCTCGACGAAGGATGGCCCCCAGAGTTTCCTGCTGCCGATCGATTTCGACGCGCGCGACGTGCCCGGGACCTGCATATCGAATGCGGAACTGACCGGCGCCATTAATGCGATCAAAGCCGAACGCGTCGTGCTTTTCATGGACGCCTGCCATTCCGGCGCCGCAGCCAATCCCAAAGACATCGAAGCGCTCATCTCCGGGAAACTCGGTTTCGACGACGGTTATTACGCCGGCCTCGCCGCAGGCGCCGGGCGCGTCGTTATGGCCTCCTCCCGCCCCGATGAATATTCCTGGGTCGACGCGAGAATGCCGAACAGCGTCTTTACCCACGCGCTGCTGGGAGCGCTGCGCGGTGACGCGGCCGTCCGGGGAGACGGCTATGTTCGCGTGTTCGACGTATTCCATCACATCGCCGAACGCGTGCCAGCCATGGAGCCGACGCAACACCCACAGTTCAAGGCGGCAGATGTCGAGAGCAACTTCCCGCTGGCGCTGTTTAACGGCGGTCAGAAGGGTGTGACGAAGGCCGCGGCTGCGTTGCCGCGCGGCGACGAATGGTGGCGCACACTCGAAGATGTGATGTGTTCTCTCTATCCAAACGGACCGAATGACAATGAATTCTGGAGCCGTGCAGGCGGTGACCTGGCTCAGTTGCGCACCAGCGCGTCTCCACGAGGCGCGTGGCACGCCGCTTTACGGACGCTGCGCCAAGGCGGTGGCGGCCAGGGCATCGGCATCGTCACTGTCCTGGCGACGGCGAGCGCCGAGTTTACGTCGAACACCGAGCTAACCAGGTTGCGCGCCGAGGGCGCTTGATTGGCGCACAGCCATGATCACTGATCGACCATCGGGCCTCCTGACGCAGAAATTCTACGCCGGACCGCCGCCAAACATCCGGCCCGAGCTGAGTGTGCTGCCGGATCTCCTGAAGCTCGACATGGTGCGTTTGTCGGGCATCCAGCCCATCACGGGCAAGCTCATGGACGCCGCTGGCGGGCACATGCGCGACAACCCTTGCGAAGCCGAGATCGACATCCACCGCACCAACGGCTCGCGCTTTCAGCTGATCCAGGTCGTGATCAGCGTGTATGCAGCGCGGGAGGCGGAGGGCGGCCCTCGGGCGCGCCCGTACGCCGTCACGCTCGTACCCGCGATGAAGCGCGGCGCCGTGCAAACCGTCGATATCGAGTTTCTGCGCCAATTAGACCTTGAACAAAATCCGTTCGACGGCATGGCCTATCTCAATTTCGATCCATTCTTGATGGATCGCGGCCTGTGGGGACAACTGGCGTTACTGGCGGACATGGGCGCACTCAAGAAAGCGTTCACAGACGAAATCGGCCTCGTCAGTGATGGCTATTTTCTGATGCAGTCATATGACGCCGATGATGTGCTGATGTCTGGTCCAGGCATGGGCAATCAGGATGCAGACGCGCGCTATCGTAAGCATCAACTCCGAACTTACTTCAAGCCGTTCACCGACGGGCGGCCGCGGCGTGTATGGGGCGCTGAGTCACCCATTGAGCTCTTCATCGCCCAGAAATTGTCAGAGCACGATCTCTGGCCCGACTTGCAGACGCTGATCCTGCGCGACGGCGCCACCTTTCCCACGCTGTACGAACTCATGTCCGACCCCGAATTCTCGGCCAATCCCGACATCGTGACCTCGACAGACTTCTACTTTCGCGAGCAGCGCCTCGCGGTCTTCTACGATTCCACCCGTCACCACCGCAGCAAGGCGCAGCAAGAACGCGATACGCGCATCACCTCTGAACTGGAAAAAATGGGCATCCGCGTTATTCGACTCGGCGCCAAGGAAGTTGGGGCGGACCTTGATGCGGCCGTCGAACGCGTCGTTGCGGCGCTCTAGCGATTCTCACTTCAAATAACTGCCCACATACTGGGCTGCTTCCTCGTCGCTGACGATCTCCAGCGCATCCGTCGACAGGACACGGGTCTGGATCGTCTCGATCTGGTCCGGCGCCGCGTTCAGCCATTCTTTGCATGCGAATGGGTTCGTGAGGAT
>JBFWYC010000066.1:0-3720 GCA_050186805.1 Hyphomonadaceae bacterium | reverse complement strand
ACGCGCTTCTAACCATGCTGACATGGGCGATCGCCGCGGCGCTATCGTGCACGCCGCCGCAAATAGAGCCGGCGGCGACGGTGGGCGTCGCTGAGCTGATCTCCCTGCGCGACATTTCGGGTTTGAGTCTGTCCCCAGATGAAACTCGCGCGGTCTTTCAGATTCAGCAAGCCGATGTCGAACGTGACGACTATCGCTCCGCGTGGTGCTTGGTCGACATCGCCACTGGCAACATTAGCGAACTTAGTGACGGCGGAACCATCGCGATGCCAGTTCTCGCCGGGCTCGGGCGGCGAACCGGCATGTGGATGACGCTGCAGCCGCGTTGGACTGCTGACGGACGCGCCGTCGCCATGCTGGTGCGCCGCGATGGGCGCACCGCATTGCAGACCTGCGAATTGCGGCGGAGGCGCTGTCGACTTTTTATAACGAGCGGCGACGTTGAAGACTTGGTGTGGAGCGGCGATGGCCGGGGCATCCTCTTCACCAGCACACCGTCAGACGCAGAGCGAGTAGCCGCGCGCTCTGACGAAGGCGACCTCGGGTATCGCTTTGATGACCGGTTCGATGTGTTTCACGCTCTCTTTCCGCTCCGTGGTTTCGAGACGAACCGCGACGTGCGTTATATCGATTTGCTTGCGGGACGCGAACGCACCGCAAACGCGCAAGAGATTGAACGCTTCCAAACTTACAGACGCAGTCCCATTTCAACTACAATGGGCGCCGGGCGGAGCGCGACCCTGTTTGCATCCGCGCCCGTAACCCGGCCCGCCTTCTTGTCAGGGCGCGATGTGCGCGACTTCATCAGGCTTGGACGCGACGGGGCCGCGTGGACTGAACCATCTTCCCCAGACGCGGCAGGAAGCGCACCACCGCTCACGCTTTTTGCCTCGCGTGAAAGTCGTGATGTGCGGTGCGGCGCGCGGGAATGCCAAGGCTACATTGTGGAACTCGCCGCGCGTGACGAAACGAGCGTCCTCTTTGTTCGGCGCGAGGGTTGGGGGCTCAGCCGCCACGGCCTGTATCTTTGGGATATCGACACGAACACCGTCCGTCCGCTGATCGTGACAGATGACGTCATTCGGGTGTGCGCGCCAAGGCGCACGGATGCGATTTGTCTTCACGAGGGCCCGACGCGCCCGCGACGGATCGTATCCGTCGACTACGCCAGCGGCGCTGTGCGTGCGCTTGTCGATGCCATTCCGGCTCTGCCAGAGGCCGCCTTCGCGCCGGCGCGAAAGCTTGAATGGCGCAGCCCCGGGGGGGATGAATTGTTCGGCTATTATCTCACGCCGCCCGATGCACGAGGTCCTCACCCGCTCATCATTGTGCAGTATCGCGCTACCGGCCTTCTGCGCGGCGGCGTCGGGGACGAATACCCCATTCAACCTTTCGTGCGCGCCGGCTTTGCGGTGCTGGCGCTGGAGCGGCCTGACCCAATCGTGTTGCGCGCTGTTGTTCGGGATGGTGACGAGATCGATCGGCGAGAATGGGAAGGACTTTCCGAACGCCGCCGAACGTTGGCGGCGCTGACTTCCGGCACTGATCGTATGGTCGAGATGGGAATCGCCGATCGCGCGCGCGTGGGCGTGACAGGTTTGAGCGACGGCGCCGAGACCGCTGTCTTTGGTCTTATCCATTGCGCCTGCATTGCCGCCGCGGCCATCAGCAGCGGCGTGCACGACCCGATGTCGTATTACTTAACCTCAGACCGCCAGCGTGAGACAATGCGCCTTCATGGGCGCGGGTCTGACGATGTTCAGTTCTGGGACGATGTATCGCTGTCTCGAAACGCCGCCCACGTGGCCGCGCCCATCCTGGCCCAAGTCGCCGATCGCGAAGTGCTCTTCATGCTGCAGGCGCAACGCACGTTCTCGGATCTGGGCAAGCCCTTCGATCTCTATGTGTTTCCCGATGAGTACCATGTAAAATGGCGACCTCGACACCGGCTCGCTATCTACCAAAGGAGCCTCAGATGGTTCGAGTTCTGGCTGTTGCAGCGCGAGAGCGAGGACGCGGCGTTCGGCGATGAGTACGCGCGCTGGCGTGCCTGGCGTGCACTCCTAGCCGAGAGCGACGCCCCGCGGGAGATTGCGCAGCCAGGCCTCCACACTCAATAAGCCGACGATGCGAGGCAAATTTTCTGAGGCCCGCAATATGCTGGCTTCGCTCAACATAGCAGACAACACGTCGTGAAAGATTAGACCACGCCCTACCAGCGCGCCTTCCAAAAGATATCCGCGCAGAAACGGAAGCTGCCGCAGCAGAATCTGGGCGAGATAGGCGCTGGTCTGCCCTTTAGAGCGGCGCTGCAATACCTCTGGGGCGATGCATCCGCCAAAGGCGTCTCGCACGAGGCCGCGGTCTTTCTCGCCGGGCGACAGCACAAAGGTCGGAAGGCCGAGACACGCTTCAAGAACCGGTTGGGCGACAAGCGGATAGATATAATCTGCGTGCGAACGCCAATCGAAATAGTTGAGGCGATCTTCTATCAGCGCGAGATGCAGACGTTTGCCTGGGAGCAGACCTTCGGGCGCTTCCTCGGCCGCCGGCAAAAGGCCAAGAGCCTTGGAAGTGAGGTACGTCGGATGAGTGCTGGGCGCCGCTGCATCGCGGCTCAGCGCCTGACGCCAAGCGCTAAAGGCGCTTCCCCAAAACGGCGCGCCGGTCTCTGCGGCGTGCGACCAGCAGCGGCGCCAAAACCCAAGACCCGGTCCGCGGGCAATCAAGCGATCGGCTAGCACGTCATTTCGCAATGTACGGAAAAAAACATTGTCACCACCTCGGCCTGAAAAGAACGCCGTAACACCGTGTTGAGCGGCGAAGGCCGCTTCGATCTCATCGGTCTCACCATCAGCCAACCATAAGGGCGGATTGAGCGCCGGTTTGAGCTGGACTGCGGCTTGGAGGTTCACGCGGCAAGGATCACGCCGGGCTTCAGACAGGGCCGCGCCCGCGAACCGCGCCGCCGCGCGCGCGTAAGCGCGCTCATCTCCTTCAAGATTGGAGGTCGCGAAATTTATGGCGCGCACCCGCGATGGGTCAGGCATGCACGCAAGCACGATGCTTGAATCCAGCCCACCTGAAAGGCGAAGACCGAACCGGGGAAAGCAATCGGCCCAGGCGCCACATGCCGTCTCCACAGCGTCCCGAAGCGCGGACTCGGCCGCTTGCTGCTCGACTGGCGCCCTCGCAAGCGCTTCGGGGCGCCAGACCTGCTCAATGAACAGCCGTGATTGGCCGACGCGAGCCACCGCGCCTGGCTTCAGTTCTGATACTCCCTCCAGGCCCGTCTTGGTCGTGATCTGGCGATTGTTCGCCAATCTCAGAGCTACATAGCCCCAGTCGACCGCAGTCGGTCCCAGTCCAAGGGCATCAATGTCTTCACTATGGGATAAAAAGATGAAGGCGTTGCCGCGCCTGGCAACGAAGCATGGCAGCGCGCCAGACGGGTCGCGAACAATGAAGACACATGCGTTGGGGACGTCACGAATGAAGCAAACGTAACGGCCCCAAACACGTGTAAAGGCGACGGCCCCCCGGCTCTCAATGAATTCTGAGTCGCGCAATTGCGCGGACTGAGCGCGAGATCGGCCTGCGAATACAGTCCCCACAAAGCTCACGTGAGCGCCAACGTGCAAGCCCTCCTCGGCGTTGGATCGATGCGGCGCCTCCAGCACCAAGAGTCCAGGCGCATCGACACGATGCACCCAGGCCGAA
>JBFWYC010000065.1:0-4515 GCA_050186805.1 Hyphomonadaceae bacterium | reverse complement strand
AGGAAGTGTTGCCGGCCAGAAGTGAGATCGTGCCCGTGGGGGCGATTGTGGTGAGGCAGCCGTTGCGTAAGCCATGCTCGGCGATGAGTGCGCGGGTGTCTTCGTCCAGCGACGCAAGCGTCGGCCGATCCAGGATTGCGGGATCGTAGGCCGGAAAAGCGCCCTTCTCGGCGGCTAGCTTGGCCGAGGCTCGGTACGCGGCCGTGCGGATGGCGCTCAGCCAGCTTTCGGCCAGGGCAAGACCGTCAGCGGCGCCATAGCGCGCATTGCAGAAGATGAGCGCATCGGCGAGCCCCGTGACGCCGAGGCCGATCCGGCGTTTCGACTTCGCTTCTTCTTCCTGCTCGCGAAGCGGATAGCGCGAAACGTCGATAACATTGTCCAAGAGGCGCACCGCCGTCGCTGTGAGGTCCTCCAGATCTTGCGGATCGATTCCGGCGTCCGCCTCGAAGGGCCGCCGCACGAGCCGCGACAGATTGATCGAGCCCAGGAGACATGCACCGTAGGGAGGCAATGGTTGCTCGCCGCAAGGATTGGTCGCCGAGACCGTCTCACAATAGGCAAGGTTGTTTTCTGCATTGACGCGATCGATGAAAATCACGCCCGGCTCGGCGACGTCGTAGGTGGCGCGCATCAGGCGCGCCCACAGGTCGCGGGCCCGCACCGTGCGATAGACCTGACCGTTGAACTGAAGCGGCCAATCCTGGTCCGCTGAGAGCGCCGCCATGAAGGCGTCGGTGACCAAAACCGACACGTTGAAGTTACGCAGCCGCGCAGGATCGCGTTTTGCATCGATAAACTGCTCGATGTCGGGATGGTCGATGCGCAAACAGCCCATCATGGCGCCGCGGCGCTGTCCCGCCGACATCACAGTGCGGCACATCGCGTCCCATGCGTCCATGAAGGAGAGTGGGCCTGAGGCTCGGGCGCCCACGCCGCGCACTGGCGCACCGGCCGGGCGGATCGTCGAGAAGTCCATCCCCACGCCGCCGCCTTGCTGCATGGTAAGCGCAGCTTCTCGCAGATGCTCGAAGATGCCGTCAAGATTGTCAGGGATCGTGCCCATCACGAAGCAGTTGAAGAGCGTGACCGACCGGCCCGTGCCAGCGCCCGCGATAATCCGCCCGGCCGGCAGAAACTTGAAATCGCTCAACGCGCTTTCGAATTGCGTTCGCCAATGACGCCGCGCACGCGCGGGTTCGGCCTCGGCTATGGCCGCCGCGACGCGCGCCCACGTCGCGTTCACGTCTTCGTCGCCCAAATCTCCGTCGGAACGGAAGCGATACTTCGCGTTCCAGATTTCAGCTGAGATTTCGGCGTCGAACGGCATGTCACGTGCTCCATCACAATTAAGCGCACGCCAGTCTCTGTGAGTCGAAGGTAATGCGGAGGTAAATTGCATTGCAGGGCGACAACGCAGCGCACTTCTTAGCCGATGTGGCGCGCGCGTTTGATGTGTATCAACCAAGGGCGGCTTTGCGTGACGCAATGACGGACAATGAGCATCCGCGCCTGAGGGCGAGCGGCTGCGGCGACAGATCGCAACGCTCGCTTGATGATGGTCAAACGCAATCCTCGCATGGGCGCGTAAATGGCGTCACCTCCACAATTATGCGCGTCGCGATCCCGCGTCGCGTACTGCGGCGCTATTAGAGTTCATGACGCGTCGCGCAGGGAGGTTCGGGGATGGCGGATTTTCTCTCCAATTACTCAATCCAGAAATGGTTGGAATCGTGTCCGCAAGGATATCTTGAGGATACAGTCTACGGCCATGGCGCTGATGAGCGCGAGCCGGAGGATCTGCTCCAGAATGAGGCCTATCGCGAACAGCAGATACGCACGACGGTGCAATTGATCGCCGGCGAGCGCTGCGCGCTCGCGGCCTCGTCTGGGCTTGTCAACGCGGCGCCCGATCAGGCAAGCAAGACCTTCTTGGCGACGCAAACGCTCGACGAAGGCCGCCACGTCGAGATTTTCACCCAACGTCTCTATGACCTCGGCGTCAAGCCAATCGATCTAGAGTCGACGATAAAGGCCTACGTCAATCCACATCTCGGCAAGTTCGCCGAAGTCCTGCTTGAGAAGATCGACAAGAAGGATTTCGTGGCCGGTGTCGTCGGCCAGAATATCGTGCTCGAAGGCATGGCGTTCTCCGTCTTCGAAATGCTGCATGCGGGGGCCGAGACATCTAACCCGAAATTCGCGCGCACTTTATCGGGTACAATCGCCGATGAACGCCGGCACGTGGGCTTTGGCGAAAATCGCATCGGCGAACTCATCCGCCGCTATCCGGAGAAGAAGCCTGAAGTGCAGCGCATGCAGCGCGACATGACCAAGCATATGCTGGCGACGTTCCATGAGGCGTTTGCAAGAAATGGCGGTCCCACCGAAGCGCGCGCTAGCGCGTCGCAGAAGGGCAAGCCCGGTCCAACGTATCAGGGGCTCAACCTAGCCGAAGCCTCCAACGAAGACATGGAAGAGGCGCTCTCGGCGACAGTGCTGAAGGAGTTCAAGACAAGGCTTGGCCGCATCGGTCTTGACTATCAGTCGCCGGTTTAAGGCGTCTCCCATGGCTCAAGGCGACAATCCGCACGATCTGGACGAAGCCGAGTTTCGCGCCACCGTGCACTCGTTCGAGTTCTGGTTCGAAGCCGTGGAGGGATACCTCCACGGCCGGCCCTATGGCGTCAGTCCCGGCCTGCAGGACATCGAACTGAGCGAGCGTCAACGCCAGGGGCTTATCACGACGCTCTGCAATTATTGCGTGGGCGAGACTGCCGCTCTTGACGCCTCGAGCGGTATGATCGGCTTTGCGCCCGATCGCGGTGCAAAGATCTTTCTTGCCACCCAAGTGGTCGACGAGGGCCGCCATCTGGAGGTTTTGCTCCATCGCATGAAACAGCTCGGCGTCGCCGATCCCGACGCCGAGATCGCGCAGCGCGCCAATCGCAGCTTGCTGAAGTTCAAGGATCGGCCGCTCGACTTTGTCGATGCGCGCGATTGGGAAGCGTCCGTTTTCGCGCAGAACGTTATCCTTGAATGCCTTGAGTTCACTGTCTTTCGCCATCACGCCGGGACCGCAGATCCGGTCACGGCGGATATGTTGCGAGGCATCGTGTCGGACGAGCGCCGGCATATGGGCTTCGGCGAGAACGACTTGGGCCGGCGTCTGCTGACAGCGCCCCACACCCACGATCGCCTGTGCAAGATCAAACGAGAGCTGGACTCGCTCGTGCTCGATACGTTTGCCGAGACGATGGGAGAACTTGGCATCGAACATGATGACCGCCCCGACCTGGCGGGCGACTATTTGGCCGCCGTCGCGCGCCTTGGCTTTGGGGCATGATGACCGATCCGCTCGAACTGCCCAGCGGGGGGCGGCGTCCGCGTCTTTTCTTCGACCTCGAGGAAACAGGCTTCAATGAAGTGCCGAAGCGCTTTCGCCGCTTCTACCGGCGATGGCGCGGAGCTGGAGACAAGCTTGGGCCCAATGAAGCGCTCTGCCCAGTCTGCAAGGTGGTCATCCGTTCGACCAAGGAACTTCGGGCCGGGGATCGCGTCTATTGCATGCCATGCATGTCGCGCCTCGAACTGGTTGAAGAAGAGGGGATGCTGATCGCCAAAGTCATCTATTGAGCAGACCCAGGGGCTCTCTGCTGCCGGAGTAAAGGCCAGCGGCGGTCCGACGAAGAGCTGGCGGCCACGTAGCCTAGTCTAGTTGACAAGTATCAAACGAGGTTCAGGCAAAGCATGCGAGCATACAGCTTGTGTTGTCATGTCGGTCGCTTTCATTCCCCAACGCAACGCTAGGCCCGGTTCGCAAGTGGGAAAACGGGAGCTGCAAAAGGCCGTCCATCGCCAGGCGATCCTTGAGGCGGGCGAACACGTGCTCGGCGCTGACCTTCGCGAGTGCGTTGCCGTCGACAAGATCGCGGCGCGCGCGGGCTTGGCCAAGGGCACGGTCTACAACTACTTTGTCGACAAGACTGCGCTGGTCGAGGCTGTCACGCAAAGGGTCGAAGCGCGCGTCGTCGAGCGCATCGGTCGAGCGATGTCGGGTCGCCCCAGCGCCGGGGCGCGCCTCGTCGCCGCCATCTGTTGCATGTTCGAGACGGCGGCGCAGTTTCCTCAGGAAGCGGTGATCCTGGAACGGCGCGGCGGCGGCGGCGGCGGCGCCGGAAGCCGACACTCGTTGATCGGCGCCTTGATCCTTGCGGAACTCAAGAGCGAAGAGTTCGATCACTTGGCCGAGGCAGGGGCGCGACGGGCGGCCATGATATTGATCCTAAGCGCGATCTTTTCTGGCATGCGGGAGGTGGCGTGCGGACGTATTCGCTGGGGCGAGGCGGAGATTCTGGCGTTGATTCGACGTTGCCTGGCGGCGTTAGGAATGGGGAAAGACGAAGCGTCGAGGGCGTTAAGCGCCGGTGCAGATTTTGCCTTCGCCGACGCCGGCGTCGCGGGCTGCCTCGAAGAGGGCGCCGCCGCTCGGGTATGCGACGTGTCGCCCGCGCC
>JBFWYC010000064.1:0-4548 GCA_050186805.1 Hyphomonadaceae bacterium | reverse complement strand
CGCATTCTGAAGATCACGATGAGGAGCACGAAGAGCGTTTCGTCCGCGACTTCATGACCGAAGACGCCGACGGGAAACACTATTTCGACTATGTGTCGTGGCGCTCAGTTGTTGCCATCATGGGCGGCGACAATGACGGCTACCCCGCCTATCTGCATCAAGTCGGCGAATTGGTTCACGCTGGCCTTAAGCACGCCGAACCCGACGTGCTTGCCAAGTATCTGTGGCTGCATCGCCAATATCTCGCCGCCATCGATGTCGTGAAGGCGCTGCCGCAAGACCACCCGTACCGCCTCGAAAGCCCCGAGGAGTGCGAACTCATCGAAACCCTTCCGACCTTCACGAACCTAGCGGCGACCGCTGGAGCCAAAGTGCAGGCTGCACTTCAAGCCTCCTGACGCGGATACGGTCGGAACTTGCCTGCATCGTCGACTAGGGCGGTGCGGAGGTCTCTCCCGCCCTCGGTAAGAAGGTCGGCAGCTTTGGCTCCGACATAGCGACCGACAAATTCCGCGCACGCGAGCGGATCGTGATTTTCCTGCAAGTATGGATTGTAGCTGCGCCGCGTGGCGTTCATGGCCACAACCGCTTTGAGCGGTCGGTTCCAGAAGTACTGCACCTGCTGAGCCGCGTCGTCGAGCACGAGTTGGTCATAGAAGATGCGGCCCACCACTTCGTTGAACTGATGGGGATGAAGCGCATTGCCCCAAAGTGGCATCAGCCAGTGCGAGCGGAAAAAGCGGTGCAATCCGCCGTCGTAGAGACACACGACGCCAAACGACCCGGTCCGGATGGCCGCGCCGAGAACAATCGGGTTGTCCTTGAAGTCAAATGCCTCAGTCTTTGGATCGCTTGTATCGATGCGAAAACGGTAGAGCGAATAGGGCTCGGAATAGAAGTATTCCGGAATTGGCGGGTCGCCGCGATAGCACGCATACATACTACGCGACATCGCGTGCGCCCGTTCAATCGCACCAAGGTATGTGACGCCCCGCATGATTTCGCCGTCCAATACGTGCGTCGGCTTTGGAGCGCCTCGTGCCTTTGGATCAATGGATACATGGCTTTTTCGGCAGAGCAGCCAGAAGATCTTGCCGAGCCATGCAGCGACCAGATGGTCATCGACTTCCGCCATGGCGTCGAATGCATCGCCGTTGGCGGTTAGCCCCGAAATCAGTCGTTCGAGTTCACCGAAGCGTTGATTGTTGCAGCGCGGACAAATGAAGACGCGGATGCTCTTGTATTTGCGTCCCACGAAGTTTGGCAGCGTCAGCCTGCGCGTCCACAGATTATGCCGCTTTTGCAGCCACCTCGGGAACACGTGCTCGAGGTCCTTGCCGACGCGACTGAAATAGCGTCCGCAGAGTGGGCAACTCTTTGCGATGTCGCGGAGACGAAGCACGTCTTCTATCATCGCAACAGACATGCGCCCCTCGCCCGCCAACTTAGGGCGTCGGCGCCTGCTGTCCGCTATCTTGCGTTGAGTCTCTCCGACTGACGACTCGGGCGGGGCGCGTCGCGATTCATTTGTACCGTGTCCGCGTCTTGCGGGACCGCAGTCGATGCGGAAGCGCCAAGTACAACGCCCATTGCTCGGCGATGAGCTTGATGTCGTACGCAGCAACGCCACACTTGAGCGCCGGCTCGATTAAACGGCGTGCTTCATCTTCGCACGCTTGAGCGGCCGCTTCGAACGTCGGGAATTCACCGAGCGAGCCCACGCGTGAACTCGCATACCAAAAATCTGGTTGGAAACCGTTGGACTTGGGACCGGCGCGAACGTCGAAGCGGTATGTGAATCCGAATTCGAGCGTGTGGCGTTCTTCGCCACCGACGCTCCATTTGCTCCAGCGGCCTTGGCCCATCTCGTATTCCTTCGGCAGCGGTTCGCGCCGGTCGAAGGCGCGTTCGGCCGCTATCCAATCGGCGCGCGTCATTTCGCTTGCGTTCCATGTTTGTTCTGGTAGTGTCAATGCCAACGCGCGCATGCGCTTGGAGCAATCCGAGCAAGCCGGCGGGTAACGGCTGCAAAGCGCGCGACGTGTTCAACGCTGTCTGCAAACGGCGGTGTTGGTTCTAGCGGCTGACGGCTTGTCTCTCCTGGCGCCGTCATGCCGGGCCCTTTCGTTTCTTCAAACGAAGGGCCGCGCATGTGCGCTTCTCTTTATTCTTATTCCGTTTCTGCCGAAGCGCGTGGTGTGTCGTGAAGCGCGATCGCTGGCCGACGCGCGAAGAGCGTCAACGTATTCGCGAACGCATCGCCGAAGCGGGAAGCGTGAGAGCGTGGCTGCTCGCGGGAAAACCAAATCCTGAGGAAGTCCGCGCGCGCAAGCGGCGTCTGAATGCGCTCGCCGAAAAGTGCGGCACGGCCCGCCCCTATCCCGAAGTCGACGACGAGCCGCGCGAGACGTGATGGCGCGACTCTATCTCACCCAGCGCGAATACGATGAACTCTACGAGAAGCAGGGGCGCAGATGCTGCGTCGAGGGCTGCACAGAGTCTGAAGGGCTCGTTGGCGAGCATTCGACGCCGCAAGTGTGGCTCTGGGCAAAGCCCGACCAGCTTATGTGCCCCGCGCACCACAAGCCCAAGACCCGCAGGGACATCCAAGCGATCTGGAAGGTGAAGCGCCTCAACGGCGAGGTGATGAGTCAGTACGAAAGGCGCAAGAAGTTCGGCTCTCAACTGCGGGGACGCGGCTTCTATCGGGGCGGCGGATGATGAACGACGCTCTCTCGCTCCTTCAGCACGCGCTGGTGCTGGTCGCCATGTGGGCGACCCTTCGCCTCTGGTTTGCGGTCGATCGCTTCGTGCTGCGCGTCGGCGCGGTCGTTCTCTTCTGTCTCGGTCAGTATGCGTGGGCGCTCCTCGCCTTCGCTCTGCTGTGCGTTGCCGAGAGCGCCCATCGTGGGCTGATGGCCCAGCGGCGCGACGCAGGTTTCTACAATGGTCCGTGGATTGATTGAGTGGGAGGCGAAGGTGATCGTGAAGATCGGCGGCGATGAATTTGAGCTTGAGGGCGTGACGTTCGGCCAGACGCCGGCCTGCCGGCTGCGGCGCAGAGGCGGCCCAATGCTGACGACGGAGGATTTCGCGGCAATGCCGGCGCATCATCGGATGGCGCTGATGGCACTGATCGAGGGCGAGATCGCAGAGGCTGATCCAAGGCGTTGATTTGGGCGTCGCCCGCTTCGCGGGCCGCGCTGTCGTGCTGCGCACGGAGCCGCGCTTTTGCGCGTCTCCGCCCTTGGGCTTCCATCGCTGACGCAGAACGTGCGAGTGCCATCGTGCTCCCGCGCATCAAGCGGCAAGCGCTTGACCCGCGGTGCGCGCGATGGCCGACCAGTTGGCGTCGGGACGCGGAGCGTCCCTCTCTATGATGTTCGACCTTGCCCTACTCGGGCAGAGGTCGAACACGGAGCAGCCGAGGTGAGACGCAAACCGCGCGAAAAGCCCCGTTAGCCCCAGAACAAAAGTCCGGCCACCTGCGCCTCGGATTTCATAGACGGCTATTCCACCCTTCACCCCAGCAGCTCAGTCGCGGGAAAGCGTTAGTCGAACAGATCGCGCTGCGGCGGACGCGGCGGCGGCTTGGCGCTTCCCGTGGTAGGTTTGGCAGCCTTCAGACGTTTGAGCTTCCGTTCCGCCTCGCGATTGCGTTCGAAGACGCCGCGGCCTTTGAACTTGAGGAGCGCCTCCTCCAGCTGGTCGAGGTCGGCCTTCTTCCAGAACACCGCGCCTTGAACGATCACCGGCGGCGGGAAGCCTTCAAGCTTACTCGAGCGTGCACGCCAGAGCGTGGTGATGCTGACACAGAGTTCGTCGGCGACAGCCTTCTGCGGAAGGAGATCCTTTCGCCTCACGGCGTGCGCGGCGGGAGATAGGGTCTAAGTTCAATGTCACGCGTCACCAAGACACGCACCGGCGCGCCGGCGCGCACGCGCAAGGTCGGACGCACTTCGAGTTCACGGTCGACGATGCGAGCGCCGGTCTGGGCGGCTTGCTGCGCAGCGGCGTCGCCAACGCTTTGCGACAGCGAGTTATTGTTTTCGTCGTCATCCTCGGCTTCGTTGGCCACGACGCCGATGATGGCAGAGAGACCGATAGCGATTCCAAGCCGGCCGAGATGGTTGTCCGTGCGATCAGCAAGGCCGGAGGCGCCCCCGGGATCGGTGGCGTTCATTTCCTGAAGATTGATGGACCAGCCATTCGGCAAGATGAGCCGATTCCAAACCAGCAGCAGACGACGATCGCCATAACGCGTGCCGTTCGCATACGTGCCGATCAGCCGGGACCCCTGCGGGATGAGGAGATGCTGGCCTGTCACCGTGTCGTACACCGGTGCGGTGACTTGCGCGATGATGCGCCCTGGCAGATCAGAATTGAGTGCGGTGACCAGCGCCGCTGGGATGACATCGCCAGCCTTGATCTCATAGCGTGAGCCAGGTGGCGTGAGACGCGCATTCAACCGCGCGTCCGAGTCTTCGCTGGCGTTATCTCCATCAGCACGAGTGAAGAGGATCGCCGATGTCCGCGCTACGGCTTGAG
>JBFWYC010000063.1:0-4841 GCA_050186805.1 Hyphomonadaceae bacterium | reverse complement strand
CGACGTTGGCGGTGAGCGTGTAGGTGCGCGAGGCGTTGACGGTGTCGGTCCCTTGGCTCGCCGCTTCGCTCACCACATCGCCGGCGCTATCGACAAAATACGTGTCGTTGCCGGCGCCGCCCGCCATAGCGTCATTGCCAAGCTCGCCATCGAGCGTATCGGCGCCGTCGCCGCCTTGCAGAGTGTCGTTGCCGTCGCCGCCGCTGAGGACATCGTTGCCGTCATTGCCAATCAAAGTGTCGTTGCCGGCAAGGCCGGAGAGACGATTGTTGCTGGCATTGCCGGTCAGCGTGTTGGCGAGCGCGTTGCCCGTGCCCTGGAAGCCGCTCGAACCGAGCAAAATCAGGTTCTCGACGTTTGCGGTTAGGACGTACGTGCGCAGCGCGTTGACAGTATCGATTCCCTGAGCAGCGCTTTCGGTGACGGTATCGCCGGCGCTGTCGACAAAGTACGTGTCGTTGCCCAGCCCGCCGGTCATGGCGTCGTTGCCCGACCCGCCGTCCAGTGTGTCGTCGCCGGCTTCCCCGTTCAGCGCGTCGTCACCGGCTAAGCCGAAAAGCGCATTGGCGCTGCTGTTGCCGGTAATCGTATTGGCGCCGCCATTGCCGGCGCCGTCCGTGGCGCCGGCAAGAAGGATCAGATGTTCCAGGTTTTCGCCGAGCGTGTAGCTTACGCTCGAACGCACGGTGTCGGCCCCCTGGGCCGCGGCCTCGATAGACTGATCGCCGGCGGAATCGACGACATACGTATCGTCGCCCAACCCGCCGCTCATGACATCGTCGCCCGCGCCGCCATCAAGTGTGTCGTCGCCATTGCCGCCATTGAGCGTGTCGGCGCCGGCTTCGCCGGTCAGCGTGTTGGCCGCGGCGTTGCCTGTGAGCGTATCGTTGTGTGCTGAGCCGGCGATGTTTTCGAAGCCGGTCAGCGTATCGGCGCCGCCGCTGCTGATGGCCGAGCCGGTCGCCAAGTTGGCGTTCACGGCGCCGCCGGCGCTTGAGAAGCGCACCCAATCAATTCCTTCGCCGCCGTTGAGATTGTCCTGACCATCGCCGCCGTCGATGACGTCGTCGCCGCCCATGCCGAGGATGGTGTCGTTGCCGCCGTTGCCCTGCAGAAGATTGGCGACGCCGTTGCCTGTTATGATGTCGGCGCCGCTGCCGCCCGTGGCGTCTTCGATGATGACGCCGGCGGCTATCGTGTAGCCGCCGACGCGGCTCATGTTGTACGAGACGAAACCGCCGCCGCCGACTTCGCTGCGCAAGGTCGCCGCGTTGAGATTGATGGTGACGTTGGAGGCGCCATTGTGGACGATCGCGTCGTGTCCGCCTGCGTCCCAAATCGCGAGGTATGCGGTGTCGCCATCGGACAACGAGTAGATGTTGTCGCCCGTATTGTATGAGAGGTTCTGCCCGTAGCGCAGCTGCAGCGCGCCGATGTCGAGCGCCATTGGCGTGCCGGCGTTGCCAACGCCCTCAACTTGAGAGAACGCGTTATAAAGGGGCCAGCCGTCATTGTAGGACATGACCGTGAAGACTTGCTGGTTGAGCTGGAAGGCCCCGTACGAGTCGAACGCGTCTAGCACGCCTTGCATCACCTGTTCGTCCTGGCCGTCCATATGCGGGTGGTCCAGGCCAAGCGCGTGGCCAAGTTCGTGGACGATCGTGGCGAAGCCCCGTCCCCCAGGTTGCAAGCCGGTTGCGTTCCATCCCGTCGCATCAGGCGCAAACTCGACGTAACTGAGCGTCGACCCCGGCCACGCCTGGCCGAGCGTGTTCGGATCGAGGTCCGTCAGCGAGATGATGAAATCCGCCGCGGCAGCCGAAGCGGTGGTGACGAATGTCAGATTGACGGTGTTTGCGATCGCCTGCAGCGCGTTCATCACGGCTTGCTGCTCGTAGGGCAGGAAATCGCGCAAGGCTTGGCCTGAGGGGCCGAATTGCTGACCGCCGGTCGCGAAATAGACGTCGATCACGTCGTCAAGAAACGCGAAGTCGAGATCGAGCGTATCGAGCGGGTCTTGCGGGGCGCCGGTTTCGGCGCTGATTGTGTATTGGCCGACTGAATCCTCAAAGCCGCCCGCGGCAAGATAGTGTACGCCGGTGTACAGCGCAGTGTAGTGCATCTGCGCATCGGTGCCGGCATTGGGGTGTCCGTCATCGTCCACTGACAAGCGCACGCCCGTCTGGCTGAATACTTCGAGGAATGCGTCGTCTATGCCGACAGCTGGTCCGTCGGAGGAAATGACGGTGAAGACGTAGCTTTCACCCGCCACCAGATCGACGCGATACCAATCCTTGTCGCCTGCAGTGTCGATTTCGCTGGTTGCACTGGCGCCGTTGATGGTGAGGGCGTTGGTCGTCGTCACGTTGCCGGGGATGGTGTCGATGGCGAGCACGGCGGGGCCCTGCGGGGCTTGCAGGGGGCCGGTGTGTTCACGCGCCGCGAGCGCTTCGCCGCGGGCCTTGCTGAGGGGTTCGCGCATCACGTCCGCGCCGAGCTCCAACGCAAAGTCCAATCGCGGCATGCACTACCCTCCAAAGTGAGGCGCGGTCCTTAGCATCCGAGGCGCCAAGGTAAAAGCGCCCATGAGCTTGCGGGGCATGCTTTGCCTTGCGCTAGCGCGTTGTTGTGGTGGTAATTTTGCCGCAGCCGAACGGCGATCTCGCCGGCGTCATGTCACCAATCTATGCGCACGGTGACGAGATCATTGTACGCGCCAGGGAAGGTGGTCGGCGACGGCGCCGAAGCGGCGAACATCGTGCGCTGGGCTGACCAATGACCAAGCGCCAGAACGCCGCCGCTGACGGTGACCGTTGACGTCCCGCCAGCGCCATTTCCCCAGACCGTGCTGTGTTGGCTCGTCGTGTAGATGCCGTAATTGAGCTGATGGCCTTCGTCGGAGCGGAGCACACGAGCGCTTGGCGCCCCCGATTGGCCGCCGCTCAGGCGAACAACAACGCTTGGCGCCACATCGATCACACCGCTGCACGAGATGCTCACTTCCCCTTCGGCCGCTTGCTCGCCGTCGAGTGGCGTAAATGCACCGAAATCGACATCGGTTGCGGTGATCGTGCAAGTGCAGCCAAGCAAAGCGTTGCAGAGCAGGGCGTCTGCCGACGGCGGCGTGAGCCACGCCGTCGCCATGATGGCGATAGGCAGCGACCATCTCACGGTGTAGCCTCGCACAGAAGATAGAGCCCAACGGCCGCTGCGGCTTCGTCAGCGCGCGCTGTGCAAGTTGCTTGAGAATTGAGCCGGACGATGTCGCCGATGGCCGCGTCGGTCAGCACCACGCGGCCGTCGCTGCCGACTGGAAAGCGTGCGTCATCACGGGCGCGAAGCAGGATGGCACCGCGCGGCGCCGGCGCGCCGTCGGGAAAGCGCGCCTGTGTCTCGATCAGGCGCGCGTGTGGTTCGGCAAAACGAACCAGCACGCCTGCACTACCCCTCGGCGCCACACGCACACTTGTGCTTGGCGCTGCTGCGTCGAAGGGTAGGTCGCGCGCATCGATGGCGATAGTGTTGGCGTCGTAGGGGCGCAGGTTGGTGATGAGCAGCCGGCCGCCCGCGTCGGTGCGGCCCAACGCAAGGCGATCGCGCGTGACCCGCACGCCAGCAGCGCCTGCATCGACCAAGGCAAATGCGCCATCGATCGATCGGCCGGCAAAGTGCTCGCCCTCGACGACACCCACACTGCCGCGATGGCCGAGGCGGAGCCCGGTGAAGTCATCGGTGCGAACGAGTTGTGCGTCACTCTCGCCGTGCGCGCCGCGATACGTCGTCGCCACGTCAAGTCGACCTCGATCGCCACCGCTGGCGCGCGCGCGCCAGCCGAGACCGCCCAAGGCCGGTGGCCTGCTTTGCGCGCCGACGCGATAGATCGACTGGGCGCGGCCCACGTCGGCGCCGACCTGCGCCGATGCATCGCCGAGCATCAGCGAATAGCTGAGGCCGAACACGAGTTCAGCCTCGTCCTGCTCAACGTAGAGGACGCGGAAGCTGAGTGCGCCGTCTTGCATGTCGGGGGTATAGGTGGCTGATGCGGTTCGGGCGCTGGGTTCGTCATCGAACCGGATGGAAGCGGCGGTGAAGCTAACGTTGCCGGCGTCGCCCAGATCGAAGAAGAGATGGCCCGCCGCGCTTTGCAGCGGGGTGTCGCGCTCACGCGTGGCGAGGGTGCGTGTCTCGCGATCGCGTGCGTCATATTGAGCGCCAATGCTCCAGCTGCGCGCGGTTCGAAGCCAGGTGGCGGACATGAACGCGCCTTCGCCATGCATGTGTGCGAAGCGGAATTGGCCGAGGAGCGGATCGGCGAACGCGGCGCCGAGGAAAGCGTTCGCGCTGCGCGCGCTGTGCTCAAAGCCGCCTTCGAGTGTCAGCGCGCCACTTATTCCGCGACGATAGCGTGCGGCGACAAAGCCATCATCGTAGTCGTTGCTATCAAGCGCGAAGGATTGACGCAGCATGCCGGCAGCGATGATCCAGTCCGACAAGCCTGGCCGCAAGAGGTCGGGTGTGACGAAGAAGGGTTGCCTGCTGGCCTGCTCGCGGCCCAAGGCGTCGCGGACGACGATTTCCGCCATGCCCGGGCCTTGCGCCCCCGGCGCATGCTCAAGCACGAATGGGCCGACCTCGACCTGCTCACGCGCGCGCAACGCGCCATCGACGTAGAGCTCGACGGTTGAAGCGGAGAGTGCTTCGCCGGCGAAGCGCGGCGCCGGGTATGTGGCCAGATTGGGCGTGAGCGCGAAGGTGCGGCTCACCCCGACGCCACCGAAACGGAAGCGTGCGCCATCGGCGCCGATTGCGATGTCATCGCCTGCGCGCAGCCGCAAACGCTG
>JBFWYC010000062.1:0-5311 GCA_050186805.1 Hyphomonadaceae bacterium | reverse complement strand
CAAGCGCCGTCGAACTTGACGAGCCGCGCGTTAGGATCCAACGCGAACACGGCATCGAGACGATCGCAAAGCTCAATCACCATATACCCTTCTTCAGCGAGCGCGTGGCAGGCCGAGCATCCTGTCGGCGATGATTTCGCGCTGTATCTCCGAACTTCCGCCGGAGATCGTCAGCACCCAGCTCCACATGAAGTCATAGGCGGCCCTGTTGCTGTCGCGTCCATTGCCGTATTGCAGAAAATCGAACCCAAGAATCTCCGCAACGATCTCGGTCAGCGCTTTGTACGCCGTCGACACATAGAGCTTGAGGACCGACCCTTCGACACCCGGCGCGCCGCCACGAGATAAACGTGAGAGGTTAGCGATGGTGAGCGCCCGCACAGCCAGAGCGTCCGCCTTCACCTGCGCCAGGCGCCGCGCGATCGATTGGTCTTCGATCGCGAGTTTGCCTGTGCTGAGCCGCGTACGTTCGGCCAGCCTGATGGCGCTGTCGACGCGTTCCAAAAGCTCTATCTGATCGGGCAAAAACGACATCGTCCGTTCGATTGTGAGCGTAGACATGGCGATCCGCCAGCCCTGCCCAATCTCCCCCACCACGTTGCTCAGCGGGATGCGCACGTCATCGTAGAACACCATGTTGACGTGTCGCTCGCCCATCATGTTTACGATGGGATCGACGCGCAGGCCCGGTGAGCGCATGTCGCAAATGATCCAGGTGAGCCCGTGGTGCCGTTTGGAGCTGGGGTCGGTGCGAACGAGCAATTCCTGATAATCGGCAAAATGACCGTAGGAGGTCCACATTTTCTGTCCGTTGACGACCATGTCATCGCCGTCGATCTCGCCGCGCGAGACCAGCGCGGCGAGATCCGATCCGGCGCCGGGCTCGGAGAAGCCCTGACACCAAACCGACTCGCCCTTGAGAATGCGCGGCAGATGGAACGCCTTCTGCTCTTCACTGCCGCCCGCGATCAGCGTCGGCCCGGCGTGGTGGAGCGCTAGACCCATCGCGTTGGCGAGCGGCGCCTTCGCGCGCGCGACCTCCTCATACCAAATCACCTGTTGCAGCAGCGAGAGCCCCGCCCCGCCATGCGCCTTCGGCCAGGAAATGCCGGCGAACCCTCCGTCGAAAAGACTGCGCTGCCACGCGCGATCGAACGCGTTGGCGCCCGCGGGATCCGACGGGCGCCGTTCGCGCGGTGCATTCTCTTCCAGCCACGCGCGCATGCGCCCGCGCAGCTCGATATCCTCGGGCGGGTGATCCAAATCCATCAGGACGCTCGATTTTCAAGCAAGTCGCGCAGCGCGGCACGGTCATCGCCGAACCAGCGCGACAGCACCTGCGCGCGCTTCATCACGAGATGCGCGTCAAACTCATCGGTAATGCCAATGCCCCCGTGCAGCTGTATGGAGGCGTCCGCATTCCTGACGGCCGCCGCGTTCGCCAACACTTTCGCCGCAGCGAGCTGCATCGCCACATCATCGCGACCATCGCGCAAGGCCACGGCGGCAAAGAACAGTTGCGCCCGCGCGGCCTCGCAACGCACGGCCATGTCCGCGCAAGGGTGGCGCACGGCCTGATAGGCGCCGATCGGGCGGCCAAACGTATGGCGCACCTTGGCATACTCGACACTCATCGCTAGCGCGGTCTCCGCAAGGCCAGTCAGCATCGCCGCTGTCGCCAAAACCCCGGCGCGATAAATGCCAGGTTCCTCCAGTCGGGCCAACACGCGGGCTTCATCGAGACTGGTGGCCGCCAAGGTGATCGATTTGTCGAGGCACAGACGGTTGACGCATGCGGCTGGGTCGAGGCGATGCACAGCGGCTCCATCGGGAGCGACGGTGACGCAAACGGCCGCCCCCAACCCGTCGAACACATGTGCGACACCATCAGGCGCAACAAACGCCAGCCCAGCGCCGATTTCAACATTGAGCAGCTTGCGCGCCAACGCATCTTCACCGCTGAGCGCGGCAGTCCGCGCGGCCAAGGCGAGTGGCAGCACCGCGGTCGGCCCCAAGACGCGGCCAATCTCGCGGTACACCAGCATCTCTTCCACTACGCTGAAACCAACGCCGCCGCGAGCCTCGTCGAGAGCCATGCCGATCCACCCAAGCTGGGCGATTTCACGAAGCGTCGGCAGTGTGACGACGCCGTCATCACGCGCGTGCAGTCGCGACATCGGCAACCGGCGGCGCAAGAAGTCGGCGGCTGCCTGCGCCACCTGCTCTTCCTCACCGTTGGGGTTCAAATCCACGTCGCCTCTTCCGCCGCCGCTGCAGCCGCGCTTGCCTCACAACGGCATTAGAGCTAACTCTTTTGCTTGGAGCAAGCGCTCGGCGCGCGGCCCCGAGGAGGAACCATGAGCGACGGCGGCGGAAACGGCGAGGTGCTCCGGCCGGAAATGTATTACTCCAAGGACCATGCCCGGCTGGAAAGCGAGCGGCTCTGGCCAAAGGTCTGGCTGATCGCCTGCCGCGAACAAGAGGTGGAAAATATTGGCGATTTTGTCGTCTTCGACATCGGCGCCGAGTCCATCGTGGTGGTGCGGAGCGCCGACGACGGACTGAAGGCGTTCTATAACGTCTGCCAGCATCGCGGCCGCAGACTCAAGGATGGGTGCGGCAACACGGGCAAGACCATCTTCTGTCGCTTCCACGGCTGGCGCTGGAATATCGACGGTTCGATCAACCACATCGTCAATCGTGAGGATTTCGACCCCTCGCCGCGCTTCGAGGAAGGCGTTGCGCTCAAGCCGGTGAAGCTCGACACCTGGGCTGGCTGGGTCTGGGTCAGCATGGATCCCAATATCAAGCCGCTGCGGGAATATCTGGCGCCGGCGGTCGAACTCCTCGATCCGTTCGAGCTTGAGAACACACGGATCACCTGGCACAAGACGCTCGTCTTTCCGTGCAATTGGAAGACCATCGTTGACGCGTTCAACGAGGCTTATCACGTTGAGGCGACGCACGCACAGGTGCTGCGTTTCGGCCATCCGAAGTCCGCTTCAGCCGCCTATGGCGACCACGCCCACTTTTTTTATCCGCCGCCGAAATCCGCCGCGCCCGCCGCCCCACTAAAGAAATTTGCGGATATGCGCGAACAGATTCGCGCCCGCGAGCACGAGCGCGACGAGCTTCTGCATGCGCTTATTTCCCCCTACTCTCTGCGCGCCGCGGATCGCCTGCTGACCGAAGCGCCCGCGGATGGCACCACGCAGGAGATCATGGCTTGCTATCGCAAGCTTCACCGCGAAGAGATGGAAAAAGCCGGCGCCAAATGGCCGGACAAACTCAACGACGCGCACATCGCCAAAACCGGAGTCGACTGGCACCTTTTTCCCAACCAGATGGTGTTGCCCTGCATCGACGGCGCGCAGTGGTATCGTGCGCGGCCAAATGGCGACGATCCCGAATCCTGCATCTACGACATCTGGTGGCTTGAACGTTACGCCCCCGGCAAGGAACCGCCTGTGGTGCATGAATTCTATCCCGATCCGGAATCCTTCAAGGGCCAGAACGCGTTCTTGGAGCAGGATTTCAGCAATCTGATCGCCGTTCAGAAAGGCATGCGCTCGCGCGGATTCCAGGGCCTGCGGCCGAACCCGGTGCAGGAGGTCGCCGTTAGCAACTTCCATCGCGCTGTGGAGCGCTATCTCGCGGGAAACGGCTGAGGTGAACGATGCCGCGCTTTGCGCGCTCGCCGACCGTCTAGCCATTCACGACGTGTTGACGCGGTATTTTCACGCCGTCGATCACGGGCAACTGGCAGAACTCGAATCGTGTTTCACTGCGGACTGCATCGCCATCTATGACGGCGAGCAGGTCGCAGCCAATCGTCAAGACTTGATGGATTTCTTCACCGGTAAGCGGGCGTCAAAGGTGAAACCTGACTTTGTGAACATGAAGCACCGCATGCACTTCATCGGCAACGTCACAGTCACGCTCAACGGTGAGACCGCAGACAGCGAAACCTACGCCCTGGCCCACCTGATCGATCAGCCCGACCAATTGCGCATGCGCACCCGGGCTTTGCGCTATTTTGACAAGCTCCGGCGAGAACCGGGCGGGTGGCGCATTGCCCACCGTCGCCACGTGCACGAATGGTCGAAGACGGAGCCAGTTGACGCGCTCTCCGGCCCGCCCTGGCAGGGCTACCGTTAGGCCCCCGGCATCGCGTCGCGGATCGTAGCGAAGACCTTGTCCTCGAAGTCCGTGTCGCTCATGTGCGCCATCGCCTCGACCGACTTCGCGTAGTCTTCGCCGACATAAGTGCGAAACGGCGGGCGTTCGGCCAGGATCATGTCCTGCACTACCCGCGCCACCGTCTCGCCTGACTGCGCTGCTCCGCGCACAGCGCGAGTGCGCTCGATTATGAGATTCATCATGGGCGCGTAGTCGGTGCCCTCGCCGCTCGCGACGAAGCGGTTGCGATCGAGTTCGGAAGCGGTCGCCCCCATGCTCACGACACAAACATCGACGCCGAAAGCGCGCATTTCTATTCGCGTCGCCATGGAGAACGCTTCCAGCGCCGCCTTACTGGCGCAGTACAGTCCCACTCCCGGCTGCGGACGACGCGCGGCGCCGGAGGATATCTGGATGATGCGCCCTTCTCCGCGCGCGCGCATGCGCGGAAGCACCGCTTGGCACATGCGGATGACGCCGAGCACATTGGTGTCGAACAGACGCTCCACCTCCGGCATCGGCGCAAGCTCCAACGGCGCCCACACGGCAACGCCGGCATTGTTCACCAGGACGTCAATATCGCCCGCCGCGCTCACGGCGGCTGCGACGGAGGCCGCGTCACGGACATCCAGCGCCAGACATTGGGCTACATGCAGGCCCTGCAACGAGTCGAGATTTCGCGCAGTCGCGATGACATGGTGTCCGACCCCTGCGAGGTATTCAGCGGTCGCCCGGCCGATGCCGCTGGAGCATCCTGTGATGAGCACGCGCGCCATAGAGCTTCCTTCAAATTCCGCTGGATCCCGTAAGAGGTTACTGAATTGACGGCGTCCGCGCCACCCCGCTAGGGTGCGCGGCGGAGGCACTTGGTGACGCTATCGAAACGCGTGCAGGAACTGGAGGATCGGGAGGCCATCAAAGAATTGTGCGCCCGCTACGCACAATTGGTGGCCCAAGGCGACGGCCAATCCGTCGGCAGCCTCTATACAGAAGACGGTCGGTTCGCCGCCGGGGTCGCCGAAGTGAATGGGCGTCCCGCGCTTCAGTCGTTCTTGAGCAAGGCGCTGCAGCCGATCAAGAGCATCCCCTGCATCAGCAACCATCAGATTGCAATCGACGGCGATACCGCCCG
>JBFWYC010000061.1:0-6132 GCA_050186805.1 Hyphomonadaceae bacterium | reverse complement strand
GGTGGCTGGCGTCAAACCCAGCCCAACAAACAGCGGCCGCAAGCGACGGCAAGGGAGAGAAACGTGGCTCTATTTCAATCGGACCGCGCCAGCGGGAGAAAGTTTGCGTCCATTATGCTGTCGTCGGCGGCGGCATTATCGATAAGCGGCCTTGGCGGCGCGGCCTTCGCACAAGATGCTGAGGACGGCGAATCCGGCGTTGGCGAAATCGTCGTCACCGCACAGCGCTACGAGCAAAACTTGCAGGAGACCCCGCTCTCCGTTGTCGCCGTCGGCGCTGAGCAATTGGACGCGCTCGGCGTGAGTAGCCTCAGCGGCTTCGACACCTTCGTACCCAATGTCAGCATCGGCGGCACCGCCGGACAGGGCGGCGCAGTCGCCAATTTTGCTATTCGGGGCATCGGCGGCGCTCCATCGGGGTTCGTTACGCAAGAGAGTTCCGTAGGCGTCTATATCGACGACATTCTTTTCGCACGCCCGAACGGCGCCTTGCTCGACCTGCTCGATGTCGAACGCGTCGAAGTGCTGCGTGGGCCGCAGGGCACTCTGTTTGGGCGCAACACAGCTGGTGGCGCAGTCCGCTACGTGACCCATCAGCCCAGCCAGGAACTGGAGGGCAACATCCGCGTCGGCGTTGGCTCCTATGATCGACGCGACATCTCCGGCGTGCTCAACATCCCGCTGGGAGATACCTTTGCGGCGCGCATATCGTTCGCAAACAAGGATCGCGAAGGCTACATTGATCGTATCATCGATGGCGGTGCGACGGGCGCGGAGCACTCTGAGACGTTCAGATTGCAGCTGCGCGCTCACCCGACGGATCAACTCGATATCAACTTCTCGGTCGATTCCATCCGAACCAACAACAATGGTTCGGCGACAATTATCGGCGAGTACTCCGCCACGGACATTTACACCGCCGCCCTCTACGGCGCTCAAATCCCCGGCGGTCCTCCAGTCAATGTCGCCGCCGTCAATTCGATGCGCGCGCTAATGCCTGCGTCCGTTTCACCCTCAAACTATTGCGGCCAAGGGCTCGTCCTTGCGGCCCCCGTCACACTCGCAAGCGTAAGCGCCTGCGCCTTGAGTGATCTGCAGTCCTACTACGATCAAGACGGACAATATTCGGTCTATGGCGGCACGCCTGACATCAACGAATTTGAGAGCCTCGGCTTGGCCCTCTCCGTGTCATATGATCTAACCGACACAGTCACTTTCAACTCGCACACCGGCTATCGCACTTCAGATCAATTCCAATTCCAGGATTGGGATCGCACGCCTATCCCTCTGGTGCAGCTCGGCGAGACAATCAATATTGAGTACTTCACTCAAGAATTTCAGTTGATCGGAACGTCGTTCGACGATCGCCTGCGCTGGCAAGCTGGTGTCTTTTACTACGATGATCAGGCCGATGACTTCCGCCGCCGCTTCGATCCGTCAGGGGGCGCCAATAGCGCCTCCGAAGGTCTAGCTGGCATCGGCCGCGGTCAGATCGAAAACAAGTTCATCTCAACGACGAGCTTAGCCGCTTACGCACAAGGGACTTTCAATTTCACCGATCAGCTGAGCGCAACGCTCGGCGTCCGGTGGACTCAGGACGAGAAGGATTATGCATCGTTCCGCGACGGTCGCGGTCGCGTGCCTGTCGGCACGCCGCCAGTGCTCACGCCGCAGCGACAGTCCGTATCAGGCGAGTGGGAGAATTTCTCACCGCGGATTGGTCTTGAGTATCGCTGGACGCCAGACATCATGACCTACGTGTCGGCGGCGCAAGGGTTCAAGGGCGGCGGCTTCAATGACACGCTGCAATCCACGTGCAATGCAGCTGCGTTGCCCGGCGATCCCCTCTACAATTGCGGATTGTCGGAATTCAACGAAGAAAACCTCGTAACATACGAAGCGGGCCTTCGCTCCGATTGGTTCAACAACCGAGTGCGCTTCAATGCGACCTACTTCAGCACGACGTACGAAGATCAGCAAATCCAGCTCATCGACTCCGGCCCGCCGCCCCTGCAGTACACAACCAATGGCGACGCGACTGTAGAGGGCGTGGAGCTTGAGTTCATGGCGGCGATAACAGACCAATTGTTGTTGCGGGCCAACGCGGGCTGGGTGGACGCGTCGTACGACCAGGTGATCCTTGGCCGAAGCGGCGCAGTGGCGATCACCCCGGACGTTCCGTATTTCCGCAGCCCGGAACTCTCTTACTCGGTCGGGGTCAACTACACGGTGCCTTGGGCAAGCGTCGGCGACGTGATCTTCGACCTGAACTATGGATATAAGGATGAGCAGGCGAGCTATCCCAACCCGGGCAATATGGTCATCCTGCCAGCGTATGGCCTGCTGAACGGACGCGTGGAGCTCCGTTCCTTGAACGGCTGGAGCATCTCGCTTATCGGGACCAATCTCTTGGACGAGTATTATCTGACGAACGGTTTCGACCCCGCGGGGCCGGCGACAAAGCCGACGCCCGGCATCCCTGGCGGTTTGCACGACACGGTGTTCGGCTTTGAAATGCTAGATGTTGGGCGGCCTCAGGAGTTCGGCGTCGAGTTTCGGTACGAATTCTGAAACGAGCTATCAGCATGCGCTAATCGGAGCGCATGCTGACTCCCTCCCCTCGGAGCCGTCTCGCTCTAAGCGAGGCGGCTTCCTTTTTTTTTTCGCCTGAACCATTCGAGCTAAGCCTTCGCGGGAGCCATGCGTGATCGAGCTCTATGCCTTTGCAACGCCAAACAGCGTGAAAGTGCTGATCGCACTGGAGGAACTTTCGCTTCCCTACATGCTGAACTCTGTCGATCTGCGGCAAGGCGCGCAAAATACGCCCACGTTCTTAGCGCTTAATCCAAACGGGAAAGTGCCGGTCATTGTCGAAGAGCTTGCCGATGGAACGCGGTTCAGTTTGTCCGAAAGCGCGGCGATCCTCGTTTACCTTGCGGAGAAAACGGGTCAGCTCCTTCCAGCCGCTTCTCCTGCGCGAGAGCGTGTGTTTGAGCAGCTCTTTTTCCACGCATCGAGTCTAGCTCCGACCTTCTCCAACTTGGCCCACTTCACTCGCTCCTCGGCAGGGTCTGATCCTGCCGCCCTGCACCGGTTTCGCACGGAGACCGAGCGCATCTTGAATCGTCTTGACACGCTCTTGGCCATGCGAAGCTACGTGTCAGGGGACGATTTCAGCATCGCGGATATCGCCCATTTCGGTTGGTTCTGGCGACGGGATTTCATCGGCGTTGACATCTCCGGCCTGCCAAACCTTTCGCGCTGGTGCGCCACTCTCGAACAGAAGCCGTCAATCCAGCGCGCCATCACTCGATTGGCCGGCGCCCCATAATCATCCGGAAGTCGAAGGAGGTCTAAAATGAAACCCACCGACGTTTCAGCGCCTGTACGCAACATCGCGGAAGAAGAGCGGAACCTCGCAATTGTCCTTGAGTTTTACGACCGAGTCTTCAATAGGCAGGATATCAATGCCGTGAAGGAATATCTCGTGGAGAACTACATTCAGCACAATCCGACGCTGAGTGACGGACGCGCGCCACTCATCAACGCGCTTCCGCAATACTATCTCGACAACCCAGATCTGAACTTCAAATTTGTTCGGAGCGCCGCCCAAGGTGACCTCGTATTTCTTCACAGCCATCGAACCACCGGCACCGGCGATCTTGGGCGCGCTTATGTCGATATTTTCCGGTTGGAGCACGGAAAAATCGTTGAGCATTGGGATGTGTGGATGGCCGTTCCCGGCAAATCCGCAAACACAAATACGATGTTTTAGAGCTCCCGATCTGACTAATTCGGATGGAGAGCTCTGGGTTCATTTTGGTCGCATTTTAGCACGGCAGCCGACGGCGACTTCGTCGGGAAACGCCTGGATTGGGTCCTCGCGATGCGCTGATTTGACGGCGCGCACAGAAAATTCAGGATCGACTGCGTCAACCTCGGCAAAATGGTGCGGTTGGAGCTGACGGACACCACCTACCATGGATGCTAAGATGTACACATGCTCCCAGATGCGCGGATGACCACGCCAGATTTGCGAATTACTCCCTGAGAACATGAATTCCTGGTTGTTGCGGCGTCGCGCCGCAACAACCGCTGATTCATGCGACCTAGCTCGGCACGCACAGATGATTGCACAACATTATCACCACAGAGATGCAGAATCCTCAGCGATAGGCGTTTTTCCAGCACTCTGACGCCCGTTTCACCTTCGCCCTCCGCGTGCATGCCGCTGCCGTTTCCCCACGGCGCCTCATCTTTCCTGTCACGATCAGCAGGCGGGTCAGATGCAGCTCAGTCGACCGATCATTGCCGCGTGCACGGGAGCGCTCATAGCGCTTAGCGGCGCGGCTTGGTCGACGCAAATGCTGGCGGCGCGCTTTGCGCACCAAGCCGTTCTAGGCCCACGGCTTTCTGTCTTTGGCGCGCAACTCTACCCGCCCTTTGCGATCGCATCCTGGTCCAAACGCTGGTCGCGCCATTACCCACGCGCCTTCGCCATGCCGAAGCTCATCTTCGCGCTGGCGCTCTTCGGCGGCGGCGTCGCGTGCCTCATGGCGTTTGCGCCACAGCGACCCGGCCAACGCCCCTTTGGGCAAAAGAGTTGGGGCAAAGCCGAGGACGCCCGCGCCGCCGGCCTCTTCGCCGAAGGCGGCATCGTTATCGGCAAGATGGGCGGTGAGATCCTTGCCTATGACGGTCCCCATCATTTGCTGCTCACGGGCGGGACGCGGTCAGGGAAAACCCGCGGCAGCGTCATCCCTACCCTGCTCGCGAGCCCCCATTCCATCCTCGTGCTCGACCTCAAGAGCGAACTGTATTCAGGCGATGCGCGCGTCGGCTTTCCCGGCACCGCCGGGTGGCGCGCGCAGCTCGGTCCTGTCATTCGCTTCGCACCGGCTGAGGCGCTTTCAGACGCCCTCAACCTGTTCGACACCATCCGGCCAGGTCCACAAGAAGTCCGCGATGTGCAGAATCTGATCGAATTGATCGCCGATCCCCATGGCGACCAGCGTTTTCAGGAATTCTGGGACCGGGCCGCCAAGCAAATCCTCGCGGGCCTCATCCTGCACGTGGCCTATGCCGAGCCGCCGGAGTGCAAGACGCTCGCACGCGTGTTCGAACTCTTGGCGCGCTTCGATGACACCGTGAAGCTGATGGAAGCAACGCTCCATCGCCGCAACGAAACCACGGGCGAGCCCGAGACTCATCCCGAAGTCCGCCGCGCCGCACAGTCCTATGCCGAATACCACGACAAGCTCCGCGCCGGCATCAAGGCCACCGCCGAATCCTATCTCGGTCTCTTCGCCGATCCGCTGGTGCGGAAGAACACGGCGATCTCAACTTTCCGCATTTCTGATCTTATGTGCGCGGATAGGCCCGTCACGCTATATCTCTGCTGGCCGCCGAATGACGCCAAGCGCGTCAAGCCTCTCATCCGCTTGGTGTTCGGCACGGTGCTCCGCGTGTTGATGGAGCATCAAGAGCGCGCCGCAGACGGACGCACCAAAACACGCTCGCTTCTGCTGCTGCTCGACGAATTCCCACAGCTCGGGAAGCTCGACGTGTTCGAACAATCCATGGGGGCGATGGCGGGGTACGGCATCAAAGCCTATCTCGTCACCCAATCGCTGCACCAGGTGACGCAAGCCTACGGCCGCTACCACACGATCCTGGACAATTGTCAGATCGTTACTTCGTTCGCGGCCACGGACGTAGAAACGGCCGAGACCATTTCCAAACTGGCGGGCGACATTTTCGAAATGCGCCCACAGGAAACCTGGTCGGGCAAGCGCCAGTTGTTTGGACTGGATCACCGCGCCATCACCTATCGCGAAGAGCGCCGCCCGCTGCTGCTGCCGTCGGAAGTGCGCAGCCTACCCGAGCGCGAGGAACTGATCTTCGTCACCGGCGCGCGGCCATTGCGCGCCCGCAAAGTGCGCTACGATGAAGAGCCCATCTTTCGCCAGCGTCTCATCTCACTGCCGCCGCCGGAAACACTCGCGGCGCTCCCCTCACCTTGGGCGGGCCATCGTTCCCTGGGCGTGGTCGTCAAGGCGCCCCCAAGCGCCAAGCCGGACCGCAACGGCGCCGCCGAGCGCGCGATTGCCGAACAAGCCCCACTGCGCTCGC
>JBFWYC010000060.1:0-6692 GCA_050186805.1 Hyphomonadaceae bacterium | reverse complement strand
TGGTGGTGGCGGGTGGACTTGAACCACCTACCTTGGGGTTATGAATCCCACGCTCTAACCAGATGAGCTACGCCACCGAAGGGCGCGAGACATACGCGCGGCGCCGCGGCGGGGCAAGCCTTTCAGCCGCCAATCGCGGTGGTCAGAACGAAGGTGATGAGGGCGATGGCGGCCACGAAGGTCGATACCGCGAGCATGGCCAGTACATCCGCACCCTTCAGGCCTTGGCGCGCCTCGGTCGCTGTGCGCTCGATGCGCTCGTCTTCGGCTTCAGTGCTCATGACTTATCCTCGCCTCGGGCATTGAACGACCCGAGCGGCGAGGGGTTCCCAAGGCGTACTGAGGAAATTTTCGCCCCAACTGGCGTATTAACTATTGATTAAATCGCTAGCCGGGGGCATGGCTGGGCAAAATCAACCCCATCGGGGTGGGAGGATAGGCTTGGCTGAAGACCTTGACGCTGTAGACGCACGCATTCTCGACCTGCTGCAGCGCGACGCCAGCCTCTCGATCGCCGACATCGCCGAAAAGGTCGGCCTGTCGTCGTCGCCGGCCTGGCGGCGCATCGAGCGGCTCAAGAAGGCGGGCGTCATTGTCCGGCAGGTGACCTTGTTGGACCAAGAGAAGCTGGGTCTCAATTTTGAGGTGCTGGCCTCGGTGAAGCTGCAGCTGCCGTCGCGGGAAAATCTGGAAAAGTTCGAGCGCGCCATCGCCGATTGGCCCGAAGTGGTAGACTGCGCCACGGTCACCGGCGCGGTCGACTACATGCTGCGCGTGGTGACGCGCGATATGCACGCTTATGACGATTTTCTGCGCGACAAGATGCTGGGGCTGGGGCTCGTGTCCGACGTGCAGTCGAGGATTGTGATGCGCGTATCCAAGCGGACGACAGCCGCGCCGCTCGAACTGGTGCTCGCCAATCTGCAAGAGGGCTAGGCGCTCGTCACCACTTCGCAGGCGTCGCTGCGTTCGAGCACCTGCACGACGACGTGTTCGCCTGCGCGCTTGAGCATGACGTCGGCCCAGTCGGCGCCAACGCGCAAGCCGCGCAGCGTTACCTCGTCCATAAAGTTCGGCAGCGCCGGCCGGTTGAACACGATACGCTTGGCGCGCGGCTCGAAGCGCAGGCCGAGCGATGCCTGCAGCAAGAGTAAAGGCGCAGCCGTCGCCCACGCCTGCGGCGAGCAGGCGACGGGATAATATACTGGGCCCGCGCCGCGCTGACGCGGAAAGCCACAAAACAGTTCCGGCAGGCGGCGCAGATCCATGTAGATCGAAGCATCGAACAAACCGGCGAAAATCTGCGCGGCCTCGCGTTGGAAGCCGTATTGGGCAAGCCCCGCCGCGATGATGGAATTGTCGTGCGGCCAGATCGAGCCGTTGTGGTAGCTCATCGGATTGTAGCGCGCCTCTGAGGCGGCAATCGTGCGAATGCCGAAGCCAGTAAATGACGCCATCAGCGTGCGCGCCACAACCGGTGCACGCTCCGGTAAGGCCAAGTGTGCAAACAGGATGTGTCCCGCATTTGAGCTGCGCACGCGGCAGGGACGCTTGTCACCGTCGAGCGCAAGCGCGTACGTCCCGAGTTGTTCGTCGAAGAAGGCGGCGTCGAAGCGGCGGCGGAAGGCGTCGGCGCGAATATCGAGTATGCGGCCGCGTTCAGCGTCGCCTAGCCGGCGCGCAATGTCGGCTGCGGTGCGCCACGCGGCATAGACGTAGGCCTGCACCTCGGCCAGGGCGATCGGCCCTTTCGCCAACCGGCCGTCGGCGTGAAAAATGGAATCGTGGCTGTCCTTCCAGCCCTGATTGGCGAGCCCTGCGTCTGTCTGGCGATAGTACTCGACGAACCCGTCGTGGTCGCGGTCGCCGTGGTTTTCGATCCAGGCCAAAGCCGCGTCGATATTGGGCGCGAGTGCGCGGATGGTTTCGAAATCGTCGGTCCGCTGCAAGTACGCGCCGGCCAAAAGCACAAAGAGGGGCGTGGAATCGACGCTGCCGTAATAGCGCCGAAACGGGACCTCACCCAGTTCGGCCATTTCGCTGTGACGAACTTCGTGCAGGATTTTTCCCGGTTCGGCGTCGGCGCCTGCGTCATGCTGCGTCGCCTGGTTGGCGGCGAGGTATTTGAGCACGCCGGCGGCGATCGAGGGATCGAACCAGAGCGTCTGCAGCGCCGTGATCAGCGCGTCGCGGCCAAACACGGTGCTGAACCACGGTATGCCGGCGTATGGGTAGAGCCCATGCTGCGTGGTTGTGCAGAGCATGTAGAGATCGGAGACGCCGCGCCGCAGCGACTCGTTCATGATTTCATTCGAGGTTGAGATGTCGACGGCGCGCGCCAATGATGCACGTAGGCCGCGTCGGGCGCCCATCAGCGCGGTGAAGAAAGCGCGGCGTGGCGACTCTACGCCGGGCAGCGCATCGCACGCCACATCCATGAAAACAACGCGCGTTTCGCCGGGCTGCAGCGTTAACACATAGTCGGCGCGATTGGTGGCCAGCACGTTCGGTTGCGGCGCGAAGCGGATGTGCGTCTCGCGTAGCCGGTGGTCGAGCCCGGTGTATGAGAGCTTTGCACTGTCGCGGGTTATGCTTGTGGGCTCTTGGCGACCGCGTCTCGCCCGCACCGCGCCGCGGACCTCGAAGATGTCGGCGAAATCGGCGCCGAAGCCAATACTGAGGCGCGCTGTGTGCGCCTCGCTGTCAAAATTGCGGATCGATATCCGTTCGCACGCAGCGCCGTTCCATAACACCCGCACGCGGCGAATGTGAATGCGGTTGTGCCGCAACACGACTTTGCCGCCGGCGTCGTGCATGTCCGGATTGGTGAGGTCGCAAATCAGGGCGGCATTGTCGTCGCGCAGGTTGGAACGCAGCAACATCGGGCGTTTGCCGTCGAGCGAAAGCCACAGATGCGAGAGATGGCGGGTGTCGCCATGAAACAGTCCCTCCGGACTGCCGCGCCCGGTGAGGATATCGCCATTGTGGTCGAACACGGCAAACGTATCGCCGTGCTTCATCGTTCGCGGCCGCTGCTCCTGGAGAGAGGCCTCGGCCGGTACGTCCAGCGCGTCCACATCAACGCCGATCGAAGCATCCGGCGTCAATTTCTGCGTCGCGTTGCTCATGCGCGCAAACTCCACCTAGAGGGCGACTGTGGCGCTATCCTTTTGCGTTGCGGCGCTGCGCGCCTTGAACGTGATGACGTCGGGATCGAACGCGGCGCGTTGCGTGTAGAGCGAGACATAGTCGTCGACCATACGTGTGACCGTGAAGCGCTCCTCGAACCGCGCGCGCACGCCGGCGCGGTCGAGGTCGACGATTTTCCCGACCGCGGCGACCGCGCTGTCCATATCGCTGACCACAAATCCCGTGACGCCGTCGTCAACAACCTCAGGCACCGAGCCGCGGGCATAGGCGATCACCGGCGCCCCGCACGCCATCGCTTCGATCATCACCAAGCCAAACGGCTCGTCCCAGTCGATCGGGAAGAGGAGGGCGCGCGCCTGGCCGAGGAAGCCTGCTTTTTCACGCTCGGTAATCTCGCCGATATATTCGACGTTGGGATGGGCGGCCACCATGGGCGCGATCTTCTCGTCCCAATAGGCGCGGTCGGCGCGATCAACCTTGGCGGCAATTTTCAGCGGCATGCCAGCGCGTACGGCGATCTCGATGGCGCGATCCGGTCGTTTCTCCGGCGAGATGCGCCCGAGGAAGGCGAGATAGCCTTCGCGCCGTCCCGGGTTGAAGCGCAGCACGTCGCCGGGCAGGCCGTGATAGACGGTGCCCGCCCAATTGGCCGGCGGCAGCGGCTTGCGCTGCGCGTCGGAAATCGACACCAGCGGCAGGCGCGGAAACGCCCGATAGAACGGCGCAAGGTCCGGCAGATCGAGCCTCCCGTGCAGCGTCGTCAACGTGCGCTCCGCAAAGGCGCGCACGGCGGGGGCATGAATGAGATCGATGTGAAAATGCAGCACGTCAAACTCGTGGGCGCGCGCGGCGACTTTTTCGAGCAGGATCATGTGGTGCGGCAGCGGATCGACGACCTCGGGCGAGAGCCGCAAGGCGCGCTCGCAGCCTGGGTCCAACTCGGCCGCGGTGCGGGAATCGCCGCTCGCGAACAGGGTCACGTCATGTCCGCGCGCGACGAGTTCCTCGGTGAGATAGGACACCACGCGCTCGGTGCCGCCGTAAAATGCGGGTGGGCAGCGCTCAGCCAGAGGCGCAATCTGGGCGATGCGCATCAGGTTGGCTTCTTGGCGCTGTCTTCGGCGCGCGCTCCTGACGGCTTCGACCCGGTTTTCTGCGGCGCGGCCGGTTGCGGCGGCTTTTTGCCCGCGTGTCCATCCGCTTGCCGATTGTCCTGATTTGCGTGACGGCCGCCCATGCGTCGCTCCTTGCCTGCGTCGTGAGTGAACGCGGCGGCGGCCGTTCAGGTTTCATGCATCGCGCCAGCGTTGTCGTGGTGTAAGGCCGTTGATCTTACCGCCGTTGGCGCGCCATTCTGCAACTTGGGCAAGCAAGTGAGTGAAAGCGATGTCAGAGGTGTTTCGAAGCGATCTGTTCGCGGGCAAGGTGGCGTTCCTGGCGGGCGCGACCAGTGGCATCAACCTCGCGATCGCCGAGCGCTTCGCGCAACTCGGCGCCTCCGTGTTTGTGATCAGTCGCTCTGCTGAAAAAGTGGCGGCGGCGGTGAACACGCTGCGGGAGGCAGGCGCGAAGGCGAACGGCGTCGCCGCCGATGTGCGCTCGTTCGAGGCGGTCGCCGCCGCCATGGATGCGTGCGTCGCCGAGTTCGGCGCGCTCGACATCGTCGTGTCGGGGGCCGCGGGCAATTTCCTGGCGCGCGCCGCCGATCTCTCGCCCAACGGCTTTCGCACCGTGATCGATATCGATCTGATCGGCAGCTTCCATGTGCTCAAGGCCGGCTATGAGCGCGCGCGCAAGCCGGGCGCGGCCATGCTGGTGATCTCAGCGCTGCAATCGTTCCGCGCTTACCCCTCGCAAGTTCATGCCTGCGCCGCCAAGGCGGGCATTGATGCGATGATGAAGGCGATGGCGCTGGAGTGGGGGCCCGAAGGCGTGCGCGTAAATTCGATCGCGCCCGGGCCGATCGCTGACACCGAGGGCATGGCCCGGCTGGCGCCTGATCCTGGCGCAACCGAGCGGATCACGCGCGCCATTCCGCTCCAGCGCTTCGGGTTCAAATCGGATATCGCTGAGCTCGCCGTGTTTCTGTGCAGCGAAGCTAGCGCCAACATAACCGGCGCGCTGGTGGTGAGTGATGGCGGCAGTTCGCTTGGCGTGGGCCGCTAACGGAGGATGGGACGTGACGACTGGCAACGAAGTTCTGTTTGAAATTGTCGATGGTCACATCGCGGTGGTGACGCTGAACCGCCCCGAGGTGCGCAATGCCGTCAACGGCGCGGTGGCGCAGGCGCTGGACGCGTTCGTCAAAAGGATCGAGGCCGACGCGGAGATCCGCGTCGCTATTCTTACCTCGTCGCAGGACAAGGTGTTTTGCGCCGGCGCCGATCTTTCCGAGATCGCGGCGGGGCGCGCGCACACGCTATCGACGCCCGATGGCGGCTTCGCCGGCTTCGTCGAGAACAAGCGCGAGAAGCCGTGGATCGCGGCGGTGGAAGGCACGGCGTTCGCGGGCGGCTGCGAACTCACATTGGCGTGCGACATGATCGTGATTTCACAGAACGCCAAGTTTGGCTTGCCGGAGGTCAAGCGCGGGCTCTTCGCCGGCGCCGCGGGCGTGTATCGGCTGCCGCGGCGGTTGCCGCGCAATATCGCTCTTGAGCTTGTCGCCACGGGCGACGCTTTGGAGGCGGATCGCGCCTACGCCATGGGGCTTGCCAATCGAATGACGGCGTCTGGCGGCGTCATGAAGGCCGCAATAGACTTGGCGCGTGCGATCGCGGCCAATGCGCCGATGTCCGTGCGTGAAAGCCTCGCTGTCGCGCGGCTGGCGCAGGATTTGAGCGAAGACGAATTGCGGCCATTGTCGCGCGCAGCCTCGGGGCGCGTGTTCTCTAGCGAAGACGCGAAGGAGGGGCCGCGCGCCTTCCTCGAAAAGCGCGCGCCCGTCTGGAAGGGCTATTAGTCCGCCGCGTCGACAACGACGACGCGCACGAGCGCGGCATCGGCCGCCGCGCTCGGCAACAACGCGGTAAAGCGGGCTGAGGAGCGGTCGCGCACTGAGAGGGCGCCGTTCCAGTGGGTCACGGCCGCGCCCAGGCTGACGCCGGCGGCGTCGAAAGCCTCGATGCGCACATGGGCGCGGATGCGCCCGAAGCGCCCGGGCGTGCGTCGCGCCCAGCCGCTCACTTCCGCGCCACGCGCCGTTTCTGCGATGTCGACGCCGCTGAGTTCGACGATGGCGCCGTGCACCACGTCGAGGCGCTGCGGCAGCGGGTCAGCGGCCGCAGTGCTCAGCGCGAAAATGGTCGCAACGGCACAGATCCTCAGCATACGCACTCTCTCCCGCGACGCTGACGCCGCGCGGAAGCGAATGTGCAACGGCCATGCCGACGCCAGTAAGGTTAAGCTTCACGGTCCGAGGATGAAGTCTGCGATGGTGACGACATTGCCTCCATCGCCGGTGACGCCTTCGAGCAGGACGGTGTCGGTTCCGTCGATGGTGACGAGGGTGTCGGGGCCGAGGTCGGTGATGGTGACGCGGG
>JBFWYC010000059.1:0-6817 GCA_050186805.1 Hyphomonadaceae bacterium | reverse complement strand
CCTCGCGTGATGGCGTTGGGGCTTTCGCTAACGCAAGCGGACGCCCGGCGCCGTCCGCGAGCACGCGCGCCGCGCGGAGGCTTTGCACGACCTCCCCTGACAGCGGCGCGCGGCGCCTCAACTCATCGACAAGGCGCAAGGAGATTGCGCGGCTTAGTGCGCAGTAGCGATCGGCCTGGAGATCGAGGAAAACAATTGTCTCGTCGGCGAACGCCATGAACACATCAGCGCGCAATTGTGGTGTGGACCCGCTCACCGGTTCACATCAGCGGGTCGCGGTCCTCCATGAGATGATCTACTCCGCCTTGGGTCTCGGCCGACACCGCGCCCAGTTCGATTACTTCATGATCCGACATGTTTCACTCCGTCTGCTTTTCGTCTGATAGAGCCAGCGCGCGGGAACACGTCCCGCGCGCCTCCTCGTGCCGCTTAGAAAAGCGGCTCACGGTCTTCGATTTCGGTGTCCACGCCACCGTGCGTTTGCTCGGAGACGGCGCCCAGTTCGATTGGATCTTGTTCGAAGGTGTTTTCGTCACGCATTGTCAAAGCTCCTTTGAAGGGCCGAGGCTCGGCCCAGGAGCGATGCTGCGTCTACTGACGTCGATAAGAGAGTTTATAAACGTGAATATTTTGCGGGGTTCTAGCGGCGCGTCAGGCGCCGTTCGACGGCAGCCCTAGCAAGGCAGCGCAGTCACGGATCGCCTTTGCGGCCGCTACGCGTTTATCATGGTAAAGCCGGAGTGCGACTTTCAAGCCGCTGACGTCGCCGTTTTCTATAGCTTCATCTAAGGGAGTAAGTTCTTCCTCAACATCAGCCCAAAGTTCGCGCTCCGCCACGCGCGCAATGTGTAACCTGTCATCGGCGTTGCGAGCTGACGCCACGAGTTCGCCGTGGGCACCACTTTGCAATGCCGTCAACAGCGCAGCCGTACGGTCCGGATAGTCGCGGGCAACAACATTTATGGGCGGGCTCAATGAGCTTACGCTGTTCAGTGCAAGCTCTGCGAGCTCACCACGCCATTGATAGAGATCGCGCAATCCGCTTTCGCTCCACATCGCCACGCTGAACCCGTGCGAAGGCCGAAAGCCCACAAGCCGCTCGGCCGTGAGGCGCAGCAGTGCTTCCCGCACGGGCGTTGTCGAAACGGCCAGGTCCGTAGCAATCGCGGTTGCGTCAAGACGCTGACGCAGCCGAAAGCGCCCGGCCATCAGCCTTGCCTTGATCTCCTGGTAAGTCCGCTCGGATGTTGGCGTCTCAGGCGTCCTCGCCATAATGAGCCTTTAGTTGACGAGCGATATCCGGCGTCAACGCGTCAATGTGCGGTCCAGGCAGGCACTGCCCGTCCTCAAACGCGCAGATCGGATCGCGCCCCTCCCAGCCGCCCAGGTTGGGGCGATGCATCTGGTAACCGATGAGCCGCTGTAATGGCTCTGGGAAAGACCGCGCGACCGCGGGCGGGTAAGCCAAGAACTGGTTTTCGTACTGCTTCAGCCAACCCAAACAATAGGAGACAATGATGCCGTCGCGCGGCGCGCTTGACCGGTTCTCGCCAGCGCCGTGCGTCAGCGCGCCGAGGAAGACCAGCGCATCACCGGGTTGCATCTCCGCGGGGATCGACCGCGCTGGATCAATGCTGCGGTCGAGCACGTCCGTGTGACTGCCTGGCCAAAGGCGCGTGGCGCCATTCTCTTCGGTGAAAGCAGTCAACGGCCACATCACATTGATGAGCCAGGGGCGAAGCTTCGGTTCGTGGGGCCACATCTCTTCATCGCGATGCGGCGCCTGGGCTCGCTCTTGTGGGTGCACGCGAATGGCTTGCGTCAGATTGAGCTGGAGGCAATCACACGACGGCTGCAACGCCGCGCGGGTGATCGCGAGCACGCCTGGATGGAGAACCAGGTCTTGTGTTGAAGGCGCCTTGTTGAGGAGACCTCCGACGCGCGTTGTCTTCCATCCGTAAAAATCGCCTACGCACTTCGGCGTGGCGGCCAAATGCGGCGCGACCTCGGCGCAAATCAAACGCGATTTCAGATGACTGATCGCTTCTGGCAAGATGACATAGCCGTCCCGCATTAAGTCCTCAAACGCCTGCGTGAAACGGGCCTCTGAATGAAGCGCCGGTTGAATAGACATGCGCGGGGCGGCGACTTGCATGACAGCCTCCTTAACGTGTTGAGTTGTTTCGATCGCGCTCAGGCGGCACGCGCCAGTCCGGCATCAGCGAAGCGCGTGACAGGACCGGTTAGCCGCGCCCGCTGGCGTACGGCCGCAAGGCCATCGCTCGTGACGTCGGCGAGCATGGCGACGAGACGCTCTCGCCCCATCCTCTGCTTTGGGCCCAATGCGCGCACGCTCCAGCCCGCTTGATCTGCAAGCGGCGCCAGCGCGGCGCCGGCCACGAAACTTACCTTCTCGATGCCGAAGAGGATCGAAGTCTCCAAAATGCCCGCGATCATCCGCGCCAGCAGTTCGCGACGGGGCGCGCCTTTCGCGATGGTTGGCGCGGGGCAGAATCGGGATGCTTCCCAAACGCGCGCCGACCGTGGCGGTCCATCGTCGCAGAGCTTGGCGAACACTTCGCTCATAAGATGTGGCGAGAGCGTTGGCAGTAGCCGCGCCGATTGCTGCACGTCCCCGTTTGCATCCACATCAATCAGATACATTGCCTCCTCGCTATCGAACTCGTCGATCTCAAGGCCCATGCTTTCGCTTAACCGCCAATGCATGCGGTCGATAAAGACCTGCTTGCGCTGGCGGTGCATCTCCATCAGCGCGTGATGAAAGAGACGGCGATTGTCGCGCGTGATGATCTGGATCATGAGTCTAGTGTCCTCCGCACCGAACTCAGTGAGATTGCGTGTAGACGCGTGCGCTCTGCTATGGGCCGATCGGCCCATTGACGCGCCTCGCACCGGAAGCAGTTGTGGAGAAGTCAGTCCGCCAGATCGGACAAGGTCAACGTGCCGTCGAGATAAGCGAACATAATCGCTTGGATGCGGGAGCTGACCCCATAGCGCGCCCGCGCATGCTCAATCGTATGTTTGGCCGTTGCGGTCTTGATGCCAAGAATGTCTGCGATCAACGGATCGCTTTTGCCGCGGGCTGCAAGCGCCAAGCACTCCTTCTGGCGCTTCGTCAATACGACCGGCTTTCGTGGCTCGCCGGTCGCCCGCAGCCTCGCTTCCTCGTGGGCGTGAAACGCCATCAATTGTAAGTCAGGCACGATGAGAGGATCGATGCCGTCAGGACCAGGCACAAGCGAACACGACGCCGGCAGCGCTCCTGGCGAATGAATGGGAATAGTCAGTCCCTTCCTCAAGCCGCATTCAGCGGCTTCGTTCAGAATCCGGCGCTGGTCACGCGCCAGATCGTATTGGACCACGAACTCTTCCCACCAGAACGGCAGCAGTGCGTTGTGCGCGCCGAAGAAGATTGGATCGCGGTTGGCGTATTTCTTGTCGGAAAACCAGACCAGCCAAGGGTGCGGATAGTTAACGATGGCGACGGCGCCCGCCGGGGGCTTCAGTGGATCGACATGTGAGGCGCAAGCAACATATCTGATCCCGCACGCCTCCATCTCTGCAAAGAGAAAACGCGCAATATCCTCTGCCGAAGCAGCCGCCCGGCACTTTTGCACAAAGTCCAACGTGGCCTCACGCCGGCCCATCGTAACATCTACTCCGCCCTCTGCGCGCTCAGGTTGAACCCTAAGCGCGCCCTTTTTCAAGTGAATTGCAAGTTTATAAGCATTGCACTTCGCGCATTCTCGCAGCGCGCGACGTGGGTCCCGGCCTCGTCCCGAGAGGCGAGTCCCGTCTCAGCCTGCACCTCATAGCACCTTGTCTGCCCGCTTCAGGTGATCGCGCTCGTGGCTCAAAGGAATGGTTTGGCGTTCCGTGCCGCCACGCGTCAGAACTCCTAAATGCGACGCATCAGGTTAGTGGCGCCATCGCGGGCTGTCGCATTAGGCGGCTTCCTCACTTTTGCTCTGTGTCTCGGCATCGGCTTTGGTGCTGTATCAACGCTTTCCGACGTCGTTATCTACAATGCCAGCCAGTCGATGCCCCAAGGCATCTACGTGCGCATGCACTCGCCAATCGTGCGCCATTCAATCGTTACTGTGCGGGCGCGGGATGTCGCGCTGAACTATGCCACAACGCGGCGCTTTACAGACGCAAACGATCGCTTTCTCAAACGCGTCATCGCATTGGATGGCGATGTCGTCTGCGCGCTCGGGCCCCGCGTAACAATCAATCACACGATTGCCCTGCAGCGTCGAACAGTCGATAGCGTCGGGCGCGCATTGCCAACTTGGTCGGGATGCCGGCGCCTCCATGGTCAAGTATTCCTGATCGGCGATACAGCCGACAGTTTTGACGGCCGTTATTGGGGACCTGTTGCCTCGGACCTAATCGAAGGCGTTTGGCGTCGGCGATGACGCCGCGCCCCGCGCCGGGCCACTTCTTGTCGCACGCCGCCCTGCTCCGTGCGGTCAAGGGACGCTGCGCTCTTCGCCCTTGACCGCGCATGCCGGCGTGCAGGGCGAGCATCGCCCGGCGCGGCTCCTCGCGTGCGGGCGATGGAGAAAATGCAATGACCGACATCACCATGATCGCTTTGTCGAAGCTCGTTCCAGGACAGCGCAATGTCCGAAAGACCAAGCCTGCGATGAGCATTGATGAACTCGCCGCGTCCATCGCGGCGCATGGCCTCTTGCAGAACCTGGTCGTCTCAGAAGCTGACAAGGGACGCTATTCAGTGGAAGCTGGCGGCCGGCGCCTCAAGGCGCTTCGAAAACTCGCCAAGGCAAAGGCCATTCCCGGCAACGAGCCGATCCCCTGTCGCGTCGTGCCACTTGACGATGCGACGGAAGCCTCGCTGGCCGAGAACGTCCAGCGCGAGCCTATGCATCCGGCCGACGAGATCGAGGCATTTGCTCAGCTTGCTGAAGCTGGTCACGGTCCCGAAGCCATCGCAGGCCGGTTCGGCGTCAACGGCACGCACGTGGCGCGCCGCCTTCGGCTGGCGCGCGTATCGCCGAGGCTGATTGAGGCGCTGAAGAAGGACGAACTCGATCTCGCCCAATTGGGCGCCCTGGCCTTCACCGACGATCATGCGCTGCAGGACAAAGCGTTCTTCGACACTCCCGAGTGGCAACGAACCCCCGAGCAGCTCAAAGCACATGTGACCCAAGCGCACGTCGCCGAGACCGACAAGCTCGCGCGCTTCGTCGGCGTCGACGCCTATGTCGAAGCCGGCGGCGCGGTCGCGTCCGATCTCTTCGCGGACGAAGACGAGACGCGCTTTCTTGCCGATCGCGAGCTTCTGGTTCGCCTCGCTCAGGCTAAGCTTGGACCCATCGTGGCGGACGTCCAGGGTGAAGGTTGGGCCTTCGTCGAGATTTCGATCGACGGCGTCGCCTGGAGCCAATTCCCGGAACGCGTGCGTGAACGCCGGCGCGATCTTACGACCGACGAAACCGCTGAGCAAGAACGGCTCTACGCGAAGCTGGACGAAACCGAAGACCAAGCCGAGATCGAAAAAATCGACGCGGCGATCGATGCGCTGGCGCCCGCGCAATGGGAGGACGACGAAGTCGCCCTCGCCGGCGCGATCGTGACGTTGAGCCACTCCGGAGACATCAAGGTCGAGCGTGGCCTGGTGCGCGTTGAAGACGTGAAGGCGCTGAGGGCGCTGCGCCGAAAGCGCACGACGTCAGCCCACGGCGCCACTGACGCGGACGACGAGAACACCGAGGTCGCAACAGCGCCGAAGCCGGCCGTTCCTGCCAAGCTGCTGGACGAATTGCTCGCCCACAAGACGCTCGGCCTTAGGGTCGCTATCGTCGATAGCCCTGAACTCGCACTTCGCCTCGTGGCGTTCAGCCTGGCGGCAAGCTTCATGGGCGATGCATCCGCATCATGCCTTGCGATCTCTGTCGATCACGTTGACGTCGGGCGCTCCATTACGCGCGCGGAGAGTAAAGCGGCCGATGAGTTTGCCGAGATTGGGTCCGTGTGGCGTTCGCGCCTGCCGGCCAATCCAGAAGAACTCTGGGCTTACATCTCTTCGATGGACGAGCCGATCTTGCTCGAACTCATCGCGGTGACGATCGCCGCTGGCATCGATCTCAGGCGTGTTGGTCCGATGTCGGGGATGGAATCACGCCAATCGCTTGGTCAGACGCTATGCGACCTCGCCGGACTCGACATGACCAAATACTGGAAGCCGTCGGTCGAGAGTTACTTCGAGCACGTCCGGAAGGACGCGGTCGTCGAAGCGCTAATCGAGGTCAATCCAAAGCTAGACCGCGCCGCGCTCGAGAAAGCGCCGAAGAAAGAAGTGCTCACGCGCGCCAAGCGCACGTTCAAACAGAGTCCGTGGCTTCCCTCCCCACTGCGCACGTTAGCTGCGGCTGCACCGTTGGCCATAGCGGCCGAGTAGCGGACAAACGAAGCGCCGCTGCGGGATTTAACCCGCGGCGGCGCAACGTCGTTCGGACGTGGGGACGTCCTCCTATTTCTTCTTTTTCGCGGCCTTCTTCGGCGCGGCTTTGGCTTTCTTGGCTTTCTTCGCCATGCGTGATGCTCCAGCGTGTCGAGGCATTGGGATCGACCTCAGGCCCTGAGATTGGGACTGAGTCTGGAATCAAACCTTAACGCGCGCCTCCCGGCGCGTTCGCCCTCAATAGCGGATCATGCGCGGCTGACCGGCGTCGATATCGACGTGGATCGAAGTTTCGCCGTACTCGCCAGGCGGACCGGCGGCCAGAATAAGCTGAAGCTCGCAATTGAACGGATCTGGCTGAGCTGGGAT
>JBFWYC010000058.1:0-7988 GCA_050186805.1 Hyphomonadaceae bacterium | reverse complement strand
GGAGTGATCGCTTGTTTGAGCAAGCGCGGGACCGGCGACCGCGAGCACTAGCGGCGTCAGAGTGGCTGCATAGAATCTCACGAGAGCTCTCCGTCAAGCGGACGGATGGTCACCACGTTGAACATGCCTGCATGCATGTGCAGCAATAGGTGGCAGTGAAACGCCCAGTCGCCGGGATTGTCGGCGGTCAGATCGAACGTCACCTGTCCGCCAGGCGCTACATTGACGGTGTGCTTCAACGGCTGATGTCCGTCATGGCCGTTGACCAGTTCAAAGAAATGGCCGTGCAAGTGAATGGGGTGCGACATCATCGTGTCGTTGACGAGCGTCACCCGTACGCGTTCGTTGCGTTCAAACCGGATCGGCTCGACGAGTTCGCTGAAACGCCTGCCGTCAAAGCCCCACATGAAGCGTTCCATGTTGCCGGTCAGGTGAATTTCCATCGTCCGTGACGGCGGCCGGCGATCGCGGTTGGGCGAGAGCGCGACAAGGTCGGTGTAGACGAGCACGCGATGATCGACATTCTCAAGTCCAAGCGGGCGCTCGCCCATCCGGTTCTGCGGCATCGGCGCAATCGTCTGCACGCCGACGCCGACCGCCATGTCGGGCGGGGCGTTCTCCGGATCGCGCATATCCATGGCGCCGTGATCACCCGCGCCGTGATCCGCAGCGCCCATCTGCATGCCGTCCATTTGCATGCCGCTCATGTCCATGCCGGAATGGTCCATGCCGGCCATGCCGCCTGACATGTCGTGGGTCATGGCGCCCATCCCGCCCATGTCCATGCCCATGTCGCGCATGGTGAGGTTGGGAACCTCGCGCAATGGCGGGACCTCGCCGCTCATGCCAAGCCGCGGCGCCAAGGTCGCCCGCCCCATGCCGGAGCGGTCGATCGCCTCGGAGACAATTGTGTAGGCGCGGTCTTCACGCGGCGTGACGATGACGTCATAGGTTTCGGCGACCGAAATCTGGAATTCATCGACTTCGACCGGGCGCACATTCTCGCCGTCGGCTTGCACGACTGTCATCGCCAGGCCCGGAATGCGCACGTTGAAGATCGACATCGCCGACGCGTTGATGATCCTCAAGCGCACCCGCTCGCCGGGGCGGAAGATGCCCGTCCAGTTTTCTTCAGGGCCGTGACCATTGATGAGGTAGGTATAGGTCGAGCCGCTGACGTCGAGCACATCGCGTGGGTCCATGCGCATTTCAGCCCACATGCGCCGATCGGCGGCGCTCATGCGGTCTTCGCCTGACAGGAGGCCTGCCACCGTCGTGCGCTGATAATTGAAATAGCCTGGGCTTTGCTTTAGCCGCGCCAGGATCTGGTGCGGATGCATGAAGCTCCAGTCCGACAGTACGAGCACGTGCTCGCGGTCGTACTCGACCGGATCGCGCGAAGCCGGGTCAATGATGATCGGCCCGTAATGGCCCATCGCTTCCTGGAGACCCGAATGGCTGTGATACCAAAACGTGCCCGCTTGAATGATCGGGAACTCATAGACAAACGTTTCGCCCGGACGGATCCCGGGAAAACTGATGCCTGGCACCCCGTCCATCTGAAACGGCAGCAGCACCCCGTGCCAATGGATCGATGTGTCCTCTTCGAGCGCATTGGTGACGGACAGGCGGACGTTCTGTCCTTCGCGTAGCCGCAGCAGCGGCGCCGGCAGCGTGCCGTTGATGGTGACGGCGTGACCTGTTCGTCCGCCCACGCTGAAGGAGGAATGACCGACATTGAGCGCAACCTCGGGGCCGGCCAAGGTCGTTACCGCCGGCCCGATCCCGGTGGAACCGGTTTGCGCCCATGCAGGCATCATGCTGTCGAAGGCAAGCCATCCGGCGCCTGCGCCAGCGGCTTTCAATAAAGTTCGACGATCCAGCGCCTTGCGCACAAGCATGCTCCAGTCTGAGAAGACCCCGACAGTATCTTAGAGTACGCGCCCTCGCGTGCGATCCCTCACCCCATACGCCCGAGATTGGCGCCAGGATGCGGGAAATCAGCAACCGGCGCGTAAACGCAATAGGCGCAACAGTGCTAAGGGGAGGCGCGGATGCTGAAGAACTTGGTGGTCATCTTTGTCGCGGCTTGGGCGATGGCTGGCGCGGCGGCGGCCCAGCCCAGCGCCGATGAGCTAGCCGTGGAGGCGGTTCTCTCAGGATACCGCCAGGCCATTGAGGCCCGCGACGGCGAGGCGGCCTCGCGTTTTTTCTGGCCAGACTCGGAGGTCTTCGAACAAGGCGGCGTCGAGGGCGACTTTGCCACCTATCTTGCCCACCACTTGGGACCAGAATTGCACGAGATCGCCAGTTTCGATTTTGACGGTCTTGAGACTGATGTCGAAGTCGCCGGCGATTTCGCTTACGCCAGCGAAGTCTACAGCTACGCGATCACGTTCCCTGAAGCCGCAGCGCGCGCACCAATTTCGCGCCGCGGGGTCGCCACCAGCGTGTTGCAGCGCCGTGGCGGCGAGTGGCGCATCGTTGTGTATCACTCGTCTGCACGTGCTCCCCGGCCGCCGGCAAATTAGCGGCTGCGATGCGAGAGGCGGTTTGGTTGCTGTTCGCCGCTCCGGCGCACGCTCGCGCAAGCGCCCAACGCGAACGAAATTGCGTCTGGCGCCGCGACATGGTTCGCATTGCCTATACGATCTGGAATCGCGAGGAGCGTCGTCGCTCGCACGCGAGGCGTCGGACGGCGAGCGGACGGTCATTAGGCGCTAATCCTGCTCGCTTTGGGCGGCCCGCTGGCTTGCTTCGACCTCCTTTGTGGCTCGCCAAATCGAGATCAGGCCGGTCAAGGTGGGCACGCGCTCCACTATCTCGGTCCGCTTAAAGCCGCAGGCCAGCAACAGCTGGGGGATCGCGCCGCGGCGATTGTGCTCGGTCGGCTCAAAGCCGTCGGTCATCTGGACCAACAAGAAGGCTATTCGCATCAATGGCGTCGGCTGGTCGCCGTAATCGGCAAGTACGAGCCTCCCGCCGGGCTTTAGCAACCGAAACGCGTTCTCAAGAATGCTCTGCTTCGCTTCCAGCGCACATTGGTGCAGCACGAGCGAGCATGTTACCCCATCAGCGCCGGCCGCCCCAACAGAGGCGACGGGCGCATCTCCCATGGCGGTTTCGTACTCGATCTCGACCCCCGCCGCGTGGGCCTTTCGTTCGCCGATGAGCCTCACTTCAGGGTCTGGATCAACTGCCACGAGGCGCGCGCCGGGCGCGTGCTTTTTGATCATGATGCCGAGCGAACTCGTACCTGCGCCCAGATCGACGATGACCTCGCCGTTGCGCGGGTCGAGCGCCGTAAGGACGAGCGATCGCCAGACCCGCTCGCGTGTCAAGACCGCAATCACCCAATCATACATTCCGGTCCATTCGCGGCGGCCGAGCGCGGGAATATAGGCAGCATTGTTCATTCGACGTGACCTTTGCATGGAGCGCAGTGACAGACCAAAGCGCGCAGAGCCTTAGAGGCGGGCGAACACTCTCAGCGCCGCGGGTCGAACGGCGCGGCGTGTTGGGTGAAGAACCCCTTCGGATAGGTCGCGTCGCTCAAACCCAAATCGCCGGTCTCAATTCGCCCCGGGGCGTCGTGAAGGCTCCCGAACATCCAATCCCATACAAGAAAGACTTCGCCGAAATTCACCTGCGCATCTTCGTAATCGCGTTTGTGGCGCCAGCGATGCATCTCGGCGACGCCGAGCAGACGCCGCGCTGGACCTAATGTGTAGTCGATATTGGCGTGCTGGAAGGCCAGGTGCACGGGCAGGATCGCGAACCACCCGGCAAGCGCTGCTTGCGGCGCGCCAAGTAACGCCACTGCAAAGAGGCCGGGCGTCGCCAGAATAAGGGCGCTCACGATGTGGCGGCGTTCGCCGTTCAGCCAATAAAGTCGTTCGGGGCTGTGATGCGGTTGATGGAAGCGCCACAGAAGTCGCGAGGTGTGGCTCCAGCGGTGCATCCAGTAGAGGCCGAGATCGATCATGACGCCAACACCGAGCACGCTTGCCCAGAGTGGCCAGGCATTGGGCCAAATCCCTAACGACAGCGTTGCGGCGCTGAGCGGGTAGATGAAATGGACGCTCGCCTGAATGAGCGCCGCGCCCAGCACGTTGTATTGGACGTCAGCCCAAAGATCGCCATGGCCCCTTGTCCAGGCCTGCTGATAAGGCGAGAGCCGTTCAAGCCCGCCCACTGCGAGAACGCCCGCGAGCGTCACGGCCGGCAACGCCAGTGCGGCGCTTGGGGACGCAGCGAGCGTTGCCGCCGCCAAGACCACAACAGCCATGACAAGGGGATAGGCGAGGTAGCGAATGGCCAGGCGCATCGAAATGTCTCCTGGCGCCTATTTCGCCAGTTCGACGCGCGCGCGCTTGAACGAAACAGCTACGCTTCGTCGAAATCCACCGCGCCGGTGATGGTGAGAGGGCTTGCGCCGAACATGCGTGCGCAGGTGCGCGAGAAGTGAGCGGAATCGGCAAAGCCGCCGTGATGGGCCGCCTCCGTGAGCGACAGTCCCTGAGCGATGCCGGTGAAGGCGCGCCGGAGCTTCGACCAAAGCAGGAAAGATCGGATCGGAACGCCGATTTCATCGCGAAAAAGATGTGTTGCGCGCGATTGCGAGAGGTGGAGGGCGTGAGCGAGTGTGCGTGCGTCAAGGGGAGCGCCGCTCTTGTGAAAGGCGCCAAGCGCTGCATCAATGCGAGCGTCGCGAGCTGGCGCGATCTCTGCTGCGCCTAACATGACGGCTAGACGCTCGGCTGGGTCTGCATCTTCATCCGCAATCGAAGTCTCGACGATGGCGGCAAGGTCCGAGGCCTGGAGCGGGGAAAGCACGCGAATGCGTTCGCCGATCGCTGCAGCGATCCGCTGTCCTGAGGCGCTATCGGGATCGATGTAGAGAAAACTGCTGGGGTAGGCCGCCGTTGCGCGATGAGAGACATTGGCGGGCGTCACAAATCCTTGTCCATGATGTTCGCCGGCTGCGTCCACAAGCACGGCGTTGGGGCTGGCGAATGCTTGAATTGCGTGGTGGCGATGAAAGCCATTGTCGCCCGCCGCGCCCAGGAAGACCGCCCACGCCGGCCCCATGCGGGCCGCGCCCCGCCATTTGTTGGCTCTAGTCATCGCGCAGTGCGCGCGAAAGCGCGACCTTAGCCCGGTAGACCCGAGTTTCGACCGCCTTCGGCGTTAGGTTCAGCACGCGCGCGGCGTCGTGATGGCTCATACCGCTGATCGCCGTCAGCAACAGGGGCTCTTTGAGGCCGGTCGGCAAGGCTGCAATCGCTTCGTCGAGTCGGGCAAGATTTCGCTGCAACGCTTCATCGTCAGGGTCCGTCGCGGCGGCAATGTCTGGAGACGTTTCAATGCTCTCGGCGCCAAAGAAGAAACGCCGCACCGCGCGACGGCGCGCCCAGTCACGGCATTTGTTGAGCGCGATCCGCTTGATCCAGGCCGGAAACGGCCGGTCCTTGTCGTATCGGGCTAACGCGCCCCACGCGGCGGCGAACGTCTCTTGTGTGAGGTCGTAGGCTTCGTCAGCGTCGGCCACGTAGGAACGCACGAAGCGATAGACTCTTTCCTTGTGGCGGCGCACCAGCAGGGAAAAGCCATTTTCCTGACCCGCGAGTGCGGCAGCCACGAGCGAAGCGTCGTCGCTTTCCGGCGGAGGGCCGCTCATTGCGGCTCGGCGGTTAACGCTTCGACGACGGTGTCGTCGAAGATCGCCTCCTGCTCATCATTCAAGACCTCGCGCATCGCAAACATATGGGCGATAGTTTCGGTCTGCAGCCGCCCCATCGCATCATGAAATCGCTCCACCGCGGCCGCGACCCTTGGACCATTCTCATGTTCTTCGCGGATGGCCGCGGCCAGTTCGGCGTTGGCGGAGCGCATTTCAAGTTCAAGCGCACGCTTGCGAGCGGCGAAGGCCGCCTCCAGCGTTTCAATTCTGGCGAGTTGATCGCCGCTTAGATCCAGCCGGTGATGCACGACATCGTGCATGGAGGGGGCAGGCGCGGGCGCCAGCGCCTTCATGCCCAACCAGACGCCGCCAAAGCCGGCCGCCAGCGCCACCAGCGCCGTCAGCACGATGCCGCGAAACGATAGCTTCAACGATCGTCTCCGAGCAGCGTCGACGGCGCGTAGGCCGCGTGCACCGCAAAGGGCGAGAAGTCATTTTCTGGGCGCGCCGCCGCGGCGCCGCCAGCAAACACGCCGAAGGTGAGCATAGCGGCCGCCAAACCCGCCTGCCAGCGCCAGGCCCGGGTGTGTCCAATATCTGGTCGCGCGCCCTCTATCTGCTCCCAGACGCGCGGCTCCAACTGATCGAGTCCACGATCCAAGGGGCGCTCGCGGAGCGCTGAAAACAATCGTTCAAGATCGGCGTTCATGGTTTTCCCACTCTTGTTCCACCAGCAATACGCACCAAAGCCTCGGAACCCTCAAGCGGCTTTGGCTGAGGGTTTTGGGCCGACGCTGCGTAGCCAAAGGGAGAGGTGGAAAAACCGCCTCGGGCGAGGGAGCGGAGCGTATGGATCAACCAATTGCCGTTCAGCAGGCGTACTGGAACGACTGGAACGCGGCCAAGAACGAGCGCCCGCTCTCCGACATTTCCGCCGATCAGCGCGAGTTGGTGGTGCGCTGGCTTTCCCGCATCGGGCGCACCGACCTCAAGATTCTGGAAGTCGGTTGCGGCGCAGGCTGGCTTTGCCCGTCGCTAAAACCATTCGGCCATGTGACCGCCACCGACCTCTCCGACGCGGTGCTGCGCGAAGCCGCCGCGCGCGTGCCGGACGTCAAATTTATTGCAGGCGACTTCATGGAACTCGATTTTGGCGCCCAGCAATATGATGTGATCGTCAGTCTCGAAGTGTTGTCGCATGTGGCGGATCATCCGGCCTTCATGACAAAGCTCGCCAGTCTATTGCGCCAAGGCGGGCTACTCATGCTGGCGACGCAAAATCGCCCGGTTCTTGAACGCCACAACAACGTGCCGCCGCCTGCTCCAGAACAATTGCGCAATTGGGTGGATCGCGATGAATTGACGGCGTTGCTGATGCCGCAGTTTGAGATTCGCCAACTGCGATCTATCTCTGCTACCGCAAACAAGGGTTTCTACCGGCTTATTCTTGGCCGCAAAGCCAAGCGCGCCATGCGTGCGTTGTTCGGAAGGAGCCTTGAGAACGCCATGGCGCGCGCGGGGCTGGGTTGGACGCTGATCACACTGGCGCGCAAGCGTTGAACCGAAGACAGGACAAGCAACGTGAATCGTCGCCGACTTCTTTCCACCACCGTCTTGTTTATCGCCGCCGCCGTCACCTCAGGCTGCGCCCAGGAGGCGCAAGCGCTCGAGATGCAGGTGCGCCGCGACGCAGGTTGCGGCTGCTGTGAGGTGTGGACCCAGCAAATGAGTGCAAGCGGGCGCTTTCGCACGGCGCTCGTCAACGAGGCGGATATGAGCGCGCTGAAACGCCGCCTCGGCGTGCCCGAAGACCTGGCCTCGTGTCATACCGCTGTGGTCGAAGGCTTCGTGATCGAAGGTCACGTGCCGGAGCGTGAGATCGTGCGCTTGCTTGAAGAACGTCCCGCAGGCGTCCGAGGGCTTGCCGTTGCGGGCATGCCCGCCGGCTCACCGGGCATGGAAATGCCCGATGGGCGGCGCGACGCCTTCGATGTTGTCGCCTTTGGCGATGGACGGAGCGTGTTTGCGAGCTACCCGGCGTCGGCTTGATGCGGCAACGATGAGTTGGCGGCGGCGCATAGTTATTCTTGGAACGTATGGCGGGGGCAACTTTGGCAATGATGCTTGTTTTGAGGCGACGCTCGTATGGCTGCGCGCCGCTTTCAGCAACGCGTCGATCCTGGCCGTTTGCGCCGACCCTTTGATCACCTCCGTGCGCGTTGGAGTTTCGGCGGTCAGTCTCTGAGTGTTTCCATCGCTGCTGCCGCGTTGGCTCGATACGCTTCTGCTGCGCCAGCCCAGTCTC
>JBFWYC010000057.1:0-8327 GCA_050186805.1 Hyphomonadaceae bacterium | reverse complement strand
CTCAGCACGGTCGAAGGCAAGCCTACCCACGCCACGACGCCAAGCGCATTCAGCCCCCAGCGGCGCAGCCAGTCCGGCGCCTTCAGCAGTCTCTTCTTGATCAGGGTTTCGGGCGTCGGGATGTCGGCTGCCGAGAGGTCGGCGGACATTAGTCCACTCCATAATCACACTGATAGTGTGTAGCCCAAATACGCGGGCGCCGCAACGTTTCGGCGCTGTGCGCAAAGACAAAGACCTTGTGATTATTGGGCGGGCGGTACGGCGCCTGCGCGAGGCCAAAGACCTCAGCCAGGAAGAACTCGCCGAGGAGTCCGGACTCCACCGCAACTACATCGGCGGCATCGAGCGCGGCGAGCGCAATGTCGGGGTGCGCGCCTTTCTCCAGCTCGCCAAAGCGCTCGGCGTACACCCATCAAAGCTATTCGACGACCTCGACGCCAAGCGCTAGGCCGACAAACCAGCGCAACACATCAAGACCAGCATGGCACCGACCTCGCCACACGCGCGCCCGCCAGCCTCAGCCCCGAGTTCGACCCGCCAGAGGCAGGTCGAAAAATAGAACGGACGCCCCGCGTCCCGACCTCTCCCGAACGCCAGCGCGCGCAGCGGCCGTCAAGGGCCGCGGAGCGGCTTGCTTGCCCTTGACGGACGCGAGCACGATGGCACTTGGTGGCTCCACGCTTCTTCCCATGTTGCCGCTCGCGATCGCCTCATGCACAATAGGCGATGTCCGAAGTCTCATCCCGCACGCACCATAGGATGATCCCGCGCACCGTGTGGATGCTCGGGTTTGTCAGCTTCTTCATGGACATCTCCTCCGAGATCGTTCACGCGCTGCTTCCGCTCTTCCTTACCTCAACGCTGGGCGTGAGCGTCGCAATCGTCGGCTTGATCGACGGCGTGGCTGAATCAACGGCGGCAATTTCAAAGGTATTCTCCGGGTACATTTCGGATCGCATTGGCCGCCGAAAGCCGCTCATCCTGCTTGGCTACGGCCTTGGCGCCGTGTCGAAACCATTCTTTGCCCTGGCGGGTAGCGCCGGCGTCGTGCTCGGCGCACGCTTCGCCGACCGCATTGGGAAGGGATTGCGCGGCGCACCGCGCGATGCGCTGGTCGCCGATGTGACGCCCGAGGCAGTGCGCGGGCGCGCCTATGGGCTTCGCCAGGCGCTCGATACGGCCGGCGCCTTTGCGGGCCCACTCATTGCAATCGCATTTATGGCGCTGTTCGCAAACGACATGCGGGCAGTATTCTGGATCGCTGTCGTTCCAGGCGCGATTGCCGTGCTCTTTGTGATCACGGGCGTCGAGGATCGCGCCGGCCCGGCGACAGCAATGCGCATTCCGATTCGCCTGCACGATGTGCGCCGATTGCCGCGCGTTTTCTGGATGATCGTCGCCGCTGGAGTTGTGTTTACGCTAGCGCGTTTCAGTGAGGCTTTCCTGATCCTCAAAGCCAGCGCCGAGGGTTTGCCAATGATGTGGGCTCCTCTGGTGCTGGTGGTGATGAACGTCGTCTATTCGCTGGGTGCCTACCCGGCCGGCGCTGCGGCGGATCACATGGAGCCACGCAAGCTGCTGCTCTGGGGACTCGCCGCGCTCGTCGCGGCTGATCTCGTCCTGGCTTTGGCGCCGGGCTTGCCTGCGGCGTTTGCCGGCATTGCCCTGTGGGGCGCTCACATGGCGCTCACGCAGGGACTGCTCGCGAAACTTGTTGCGGATCACGCGCCCCCGGAACTTCGCGGATCGGCATTCGGCCTCTTCAATCTAGCGACGGGCCTCGCGCTATTGCTCGCAAGCGTGACCGCAGGGCTTCTATGGGAAACGATGGGAGCTGAGGCGACGTTCGCGGCAGGTGCCGCATTTGCCTGCCTTGCCGCGCTGTTGCTTCTCGCAACCAAACCTCGCGGCTGAAGCCGCTCGTTCAACCAGGGCTGGTCGCGGCTGTTGCGAAGGTGTTCAGCGTCAGAGGCGGCCTAACTCTACCATCGGCGCGCTGGATTCGGCGAGGTCGACGCGAAGCGAATAACCTGTCGTTAGCCACGAGGTGCCGCTTCTCTGGCCCGGAGTTCGCTCGCAACGATGCGTTTGAGGGTGCCGGGCACAACGAAGTTCGCGGCCAGCCACTCTCCGCGCTCCAGAGCGCGCCCTACTACTGTCAACTGATCTGATCCGAGACGGCGAATCCTGCGCTCGGTCTCGGCGTTGTGCGGCGCGGCAATGACGGCCGCGGCAAGCCCGCCGAACCATCCGCCGGTGAGACAGGCACCAAGCTGCACGGCGCGCACGAGCACGCGCGTGCCAGCGGATTGCCCGTAGCTGAGCGCGGGATCGAGGATGCGCTGTGTTGTGTTTGCCATAGACATAGTCTGAGCTATGGCCGCGCAAGTAATTCGTCGGCCCGCGCAACAATGTTGCGTTGTTGTTGTGCGTGCGGCGCTGTTTGTTGCTCGCGCGCTTCAACCAGCTCAGCGCGCCGATGGTAGAGTTAGGACGCCAACGACAAGGTCAAGGGTTCAAGCGGGCACCCAACGATCACGCGCTCATTGCTTGCCCTTGACGGGCGCGAGCACGATGGCACTGAGTTTCACACAAGAAGCGGGACGCGGAGTCGCGAGTGATCCCAAGCAAGGCCTACCGGTTCAATCCGTGGGCTCCCGATAGCGCGGACTGGGGTGGCCTTCGTCTGCTCATTGTCGGTGAGTCACACTACGATGAAGGGATCAAATACAGCCCGGCAGAGCAGTGGGAGCACACTCACTATGTCGTCCGGCGATACGGCGCAGAGGCGCGCGAGACCACAACCTTCTTCGTCCGGATCACGCAGACCTTCGTTGATGGCGCTTTGACTATACCCGATGACGAATATCGCGCGTTCTGGCGCCGGGTGTGCTTCTGCAATTATGTTCAAGAGTTCGTTCCCGACACGCCGGGAAAAAACAAAGTCTCGAAGGCGATGATCCGACGCTCGGGGCCGGCTTTTCACCAACTCCTCGATGATGTGCGGCCGGACGCCGTTCTCGTGATGAGCGCTGCCATATGGGAAGACATGAGCGAGGAAAACGCCGCTCTGGAAACCGATGATGTCGGCGGCATAGGCCGCGTGTACCGGTACACTTATCGCGATGGGTCCTGTCCTGTGGCACACACGGACCACCCGCGCGCGCGATTCAAGAATACCTATCGGCCTGAGGTGTGGAGGCCGCGCGTGCAGGCGTTCCTCGACTATGCGCGCGCTGCTCTTGCGTCACGCGAGCCGGTTTAGCCAGGCCCGCTTATCGATATCTACGGCATCGCAATCAGGTGTTTTTCAAACCGCACAGCGCCCAGCCGGGCAATGTGCGCGCATCAATAGCGCGTATCGACCAGATAGCCTGTGCGGCCTGAGCCGGCGCACCTGCTTCCCCAGTCATTCTTGTGCGCGTTCAATGTCCGGTCGTTGGTGGAGCGCGTGAACGTCTTCTGACAGACCGGGCACTGGATGATGTATTTCGGACCGCCCGTTTGGCGTGATCTGCGGGCGGGCGTTCGCGTGACGCCGCCGAATGTGGCGCGCGGCGCCGGTGCGCGATACGCGGCGGGCGCAGCGTGCACGGGGCCTTGCGGGGACAGTTCAACGGCGTAGCGCGGCGCGAAAGTCTGGTTGGTGGAGCGTGCGCCTTCGATGCGGTCGATGCGGAAGCCGCGGTGCGCATTACGCGAACGATCCCATGTGTGGAGGATGATATCGCCCTGCTGGGTTTGACGGAGGGAGTAAGGCTCGATCATCCGCCGCGAGCGTTCGCCTTTCTCGCTGCGATAATCCATCTCGACACAGAGGCGGTTGGCGGCCGCAAAGCGGATGACTTCGAGATAGGATTGGCGCTCGGCGCCGATCGGCAGGCGCAACACGCGGTCGCGAATGACGCGATCGCCTGTGCTGCCGCCGTAGGCGGCGGGGACAACAGGCGCCTTGCCGCTCGCGAGCCACTCGAAGAACGCGGGCAGTTCGCTCCAGAAGGTGTCGAGGGAAGGTAGCGACGGCAACTGATGCTTCAGCATGCTTTCCCACGCCGATGCGAGAGTTTCGCGGTGCGGTTCAAGGTCAGCGAGCTTCGGCAGGCCGATACCCTTGTGCTCGCATTTCTGGCGCAGCACGTCGAGCATGACGGATGCGGTGGGCCGCGCATCGGCGTTGCGGAAGAGATTGATCACATCGTAGAGATCGCGCGGACGCGTGCGCTCGGCGAGCGCACGTGTCTTTTCCGCGAACACTTCCTCGTAAGCGTAGCAACTCGCCTCGATGCCCTCGCCCGGCTCATCCGAATAGGGATGAAAGACCTTGGCCTTCACTGGCGCGAGCACGAGGCGCTCGTCGGCGAGCAAGTCGAGCTTGATGCGTGGCAGCCCGCCGCTGTTCGGCGAGACCGGCCCGCGATAAGTGATCTTGCCTTCGCATTGCATCGATCCGCGCTGATTTTGGTGGATGTCGAAATCCTGCTTGTCGGCGGGGATTTCGATGCCGGTCTCGTTGTAAATCCAGGCGCCAATCTCGCCGAACACGCGCTGCAGGAACGTCTCGTCGAGATGACTTTCCTCGGTCAGCGTGAAGTCGAGGTCTTCAGAGAAGCGGTAGGTCTCGAAGAAGCACTTCTTGAGACACGTACCGCCTTTGAACACCCACGTGTCCTTGATGTCGGGGTGCGCGTAGATGCCGGCCAGCATCCAGCCGAGCACATAGTCTTTCTCGACGACGTTCGGTAGTAATGACATCCGTGTGGCAGTCGTCAGAATTTCCTGCTTGTCGATCATGACGCCGCTCCCGCTCCGGCCCACTGCACTGGCAGCCAGAGGCGCCAACGCGCGGATAGGCGCGGCGAAGCGATGGCCGGATCGAGTTTGGCGTTGCCTTTGGTCAGGCGCGCGCGGCAAGGCTCGACAAGCGGCGCACCATTAGGGTCACGTTCCGCCAGAAAGCCGAGGCGCTTGAACACGGCGCCGTTACCGAGGCGATCCGCGTAGGCGAGCAACTGCGCGTCGTTACGATCGCGCCGGCGCAGATAAACGTTGAGGCAGTCGGCAACATGTTCGATGCCGCCGCCGAGGGCGGGATCGTCGAGCATATCGACCATCGTCCGATGCACGTCAGAGATCGCGATCTTGGTCTGCCCGCGCCAGACCGGCGTGGTGCCAAATATCTTCGCCTCTGCAATGTGCTTCAGCGAGAACAAGGCCCCCTGCCGCTCCTGTTCCTTCTCCCGGATGGGACGCGCGGTCAGCACGACGATGTCGTTGAAGAGCTGCTCGGTCAGATCCCAGTGGTGGGCCGCTGTGCGCCCGCCAATGTACCCAGGGGCGTAGAGCGCGGGCACCAGAACCCACGGGTCTTCCAGCACCAGGTTGCTGTCGAGCAGATCGAGGCTGGCGGAGACGTAGGCACCGTGTCCGACGCGCCGGAGCCAGCCCTGCCGGGTCCAGCGGGCGAGCATCTTGGCGGCTGTCGTGCGGTCGAGGCGGAGTTCTCTGGCGGCGTCGGCGACGGTAAAGACATCGCCCGTGGCGCGCACGACCTCAGTCAGCCGCTGGCGACTGGCGGGAAGAGCTGGCGCATTGGTACTACGCGACCGCATAAATTCCTTCTTTCAGCGAATAACCACGCATTGAATGTACCTCAGGCTGCGCGTATAGTCTATCTACTAACATTCACCGATTCGGGTAATTTCCGCATACGTAATATACTGACGCGACGCGACCGGCGAACCTATCTTGCCGACCGGCAATCTTGACCATCATCTTGTAGTTTATAGAGATTTGGTCGGTTTCGGATGCCCGCTTGCCGAACTCAGTTGCCGATCTGGGCCGGCGAGGCTCCCGGGAAACCGTCGCCTGGACCAACATCACGCGCGGCCGGGTACCCATCCAGAGAATAGAACAAACGACGAACTTTTCGTTGACGCGAGACGCGGCGCGGCTCATAGTGTGGTCAACCACACGTCAATTAGGTGCACGCCACTTTGCTCTACACACCGGGTCAACTTCGCGACGCTGTCGGGCTGTCCAAAGAAGCCTTCCGCCATTGGAAAGGGGTCATCCCGGCCCTCTCCACCGCGCGTGGTCATGCCCCGAGTTTCACTCTGGGCGATGTGCTCGCCTCAGCTGTCCTTCGACACCTGACCGACGCTTGCGGCGTCCGCATCGGTCACCTTGCGGCGGTCGCGCCCGCCATCTTCGAGGTGTGCAATGCCGCGCCGCTGGAAGCAATTGAGGACCAACTCCTGGCAATCGAACTCGGATCACAACGGTGTGTGGCAGTCGGCGACGCGAAATCGATTCCGCTGACTGAGCTAACCATTGTCTGCCCCATGTCGTCGGTCGTCAGACAGTTTAGGGAACAGCTTCTTAATCCGCCCACGCGCAAGGGCTCGAATAAAAGCGCGCTGCGGACGGGCAGCAACGAGCGGCGGCTCGCTCAATGACGACGTTGCGCGCTCGCCCCCTCGACGCTCATTGGAAGCAACGTTTCGACCTCGACGGCCGCAGCGCGCCGGAACTGTTCGAGCGTGTCGAAGACGTGCGCGACACTCCACACGCTGGAGCAATTCGCGCGACTTTTGACGAACTCGGCGCCTCAGCCGTATTTTGCGTGCAAGGCGTGCCAACAATCGTAATCGTCAACGTCGCGCAATATGATCGCGACGCTGTTATCGCTCTTCACGCTGCACTCTGGAATCAAGGACTGGCGAGCGTTCTGCTCGTCTTGTGCGGCGATCTCGTCCGAGCCTTTTCGCTAGCCCGCAAGCCCTATCGCGATGCCGGCAACGAGTTTGATAGCCGTTGTCTTGTTCGAACGCTAAACGCGATCACGGATGCGCTCGAACTCAAGAACGTCATCTACGGAGCGGAATCCGGTCGCCTTTGGGAAGAGTATGCGGATTATTTTCGCCCCAAAGAACGGATCGATCAGGTGTTGCTGGAGAACCTGACGGGCGCTCACGCACTTCTGTGCCAAGCGCGCCTGTCATCTGATGCGGCGCAGGCATTGCTGATCCAGGCGATGTTTATCGCTTACCTGGAAGATCGCGAGATTACGGGAGAGGATTACTTCCGCGCAGCCTCAACGCAGCGCCCTGAGACATTCGCAGCCCTTCTGGAACTTGGAAGCGTTACGGCGCTGCGGCAGCTCTTTTCGTCGCTGCGGCGAGACTTCAACGGCGATCTGTTCGTCGCGCCTTGTTCTTTCGAGCCCAGCGCGAAACCGCCACGTATCGACCAGAGCCATTTGGCGATCCTTGCGCGCTTCCGCACAGGGCGTGAGGAGATGACCGGCAGCGGCCAACTCCGCTTCTGGGGCTACAACTTCAAACACATTCCGATTGAACTTATCAGCGCCGTCTACGACCGGTTCCTTGGTGAACGCGAGAGCGAGCGCCGTGAGGCCGGCGCGTACTACACGCCGATGTTCTTGGCCGACACGGTCGTGTCTCAGATTTGGGATGCGCTTCCTCTCTCTACGAAAGAGAAGGGTGACTTCCTTGATCCCGCCTGCGGCTCCGGTGTCTTTCTCGTTCGCTCGTTTCAGCGCATTTGCGAGCATTGGCGCGAGACGCGAACTTCGAGAACCATCCGCTGGGATAGTTTGTGCAACATCCTCTCGCGTTTGCACGGCTCAGACCTCAACGGTGCCGCCGTTCGGGTCGCTGTATTCTCGCTGTACATCGCACTGCTGGAACAGGTAAGCCCCCCAGATATCCGGCAGCTTATCAAGCGCGGAAAGGTTCTGCCTGAGCTGTGGGGGCGCACACTCCAGTGCCGTGATTTCTTCTCGGTCAATCCATCCAAAGAGCAGTTCGACGTCGTAATCGGCAATCCGCCCTGGACGAGTCGACGCGGACCCACGCGCCTGTCAATCAAATGGTGCGAGCGCGAAAGCCTGCCGATGCCTAACCGCGAGGACGCGTGGGCCTTCACGTGGAAAGCGCTGCGCCATCTCCGGCCAGAGGGCACCGTCGCGTTTCTACTGCCCGCGATGGGCTTCCTTCACAATCATTCCGATGTTTCCATCGCGGCACGTCAGCAGCTGATTGCATCAGCGCGAATTCGGAAGGTCGTTAACTTCGCGGACCTGCGCTTTCAGCTGTTCGATGGCGCCATCCGCCCTACCGCTCTAGTGGTACTCAGTGCCGGCGCCAGCCCCCAACCACCGTATCGATTTGAGTATTGGGCGCCGAAGGCCGATTTGAACCTCAAAGTGAAGCGGCTCATTACGCTGTGCAGCGCGGACAAGTCGTTTATCACATCCAAAGCTGCATCGAATGATCCTCTGATCTTCAATCATCGCCTTTGGATGT
>JBFWYC010000056.1:0-9709 GCA_050186805.1 Hyphomonadaceae bacterium | reverse complement strand
GCTGGCTGGCCTCCACGCGGCGCGACGGCAAACCGCACAAAGAGACGGCGCTTCGCGGCTTTACGATGACAGGTGATCCGACATCATACCGCGCCGGGTTCCAGGAAAAGTGGAAGCAGTACGAGGAAGCCTGGCATCTTCTTGGCTGACGCCTAGCCCGGCCGTGCGCGGGTCGGTTTCTTGCGCGCGACGAGCATCCGCCGCGACGCATGCGACTTGATCAGTCGCGCGGGCGTATCGAACTCCAGCATGCGTGCAAGGTCTGCGCGGGACGTGATGCCCGGCTTGATCGATAGACACCGCGCACGCGCTGGCACGCCGCATGTCGGGCATGGAAAACGATAGTGTCGTGATACGCGAAGATTTCTTCGCCATGTTGGCCTCCTTTATTGTTGTTGTTATCGGCCGATGACAAGAAGAGCGCAGATGAGCGCGCCGCGTCAATCGCAAAGTGCGGCGGTTGCATGCGCTGGTATGCGGACTGATAATGAGTGCTCGGAGCCAACGCCTTGTGTGACAAAGAGCCAGACGACATTACGCCGAACACGCCGTTGATCGCGGCGTTTACGGTCATGAGCGGCCTCGTACGCACGGGCGACGGCGCGCTCGACCTTACGGAGGAATTCGGGCAGCGCATGGCGCGTCACCTGGGCAATCTCGATATTCCGGCCGTCTGGCAGCGCACCGGCATCACGGGCATGCTCTCAGCCGACTTCGCCGATCTCAAAGCCGGCGTGCTCTTAAGGCTCGCCGGCGAACGTGGTGACCGCTGGGAGTGGCAATTCTGGACGGTGTCGCGCGATGATGCCGCCGCGTGGCCGGCGCTCCTTGAGCTACACAATCACCTGGTCGACCTTGTCGTCGCCTGGGAGGAGACGGAAGACGTGGACGCCGTCGTGCCGTTCGAGCGCGATTTTCCAGGGTTTCGTCGCTAGTTATGCCTTGGGAGGCAGCGCCTCCGTGCTGGCGTAGGCTGGCCCGAGGTTGAGGGTCGTCTGGTTGACGCGCTGCAGCCTGTCGAGACGCGCCGTGGGCTCCCGTCCGAGGTCGAGCAGCTTGGTTCTTGTGCCATCGGCATTCTGCTCGAAGACTGCGAGACGGTGCAGCTCTTCGCTCGGATACGCCTTCTGCACATCCGCGAAGGCTGCTTCCATCTCAGAGCGCCACTGGTCAAGCTGAGGCTTGAGTGTGTCACGCATCTTTTTATGCGCCGTCGCCAGCGCCGAGATGTATTCGCGAATGATCTGTTTGAGATCAGGAATGGCAGGAAGCGCCTTCAGTTCAGCCAGCACCTTCGCTTTGAACTTCGTGGCCTTGCCCAAGTGATCAAGATCAATCCCGATCGTTACGACGTACCGGCGAACCTTTCCGCCAGACGATTCAATCCAGCCGCCGCCAATGCTCACGGTGTGCACGCCGAGATCTTCATGCTGCACATAGTTACGCAGCGCCTCCATGACGCGGAAACTCAGGTGGGCATCGTACTGTTCGCTCAGCGCTGCTTCGCTCGTCAGTCCGGTCGTCGCCAGATATGGCCCAACATGATGGTGTGTTTGGTCGATGTACTGCCGGCACGAACTCAGTAGGTTGCCAAAGAAGCGATTGGCATCGCGCTTGTGATCGAAGAGTTCCTCAAATCCCTCCATCGGCCGTAGCATGTCGATGAGCGACCAGTTGAACAGATGCCGCTCCAGGTCCATCAGATTGTCGATGACCATCGCGTAGCGATCCTCGAAGCCGAGCATCGCGAGGATGCCATCCTCTGCCTGCTGAAGCGCTGCGCGGCGCGCTTGATCAATCGGAATTGCGGCATTTGTCGCGAGGTGCCACGGTCCCAGCCCCAATTCACCGGCCTTGATTGGGTTCATGCTCATCGTGCGCCGCCATCACTCTTGAAAAAGACACGGCGACGAAGGTGCTCCCTCGCCGCCGCTTATATCCTTGACGGTCATCGGCATCCCTGCCTGTACCGTGCAGCGATGATGCGCGCATGACGCACTTTCGGCAAGCGCATGCGTTTGTGTGCGCGACATACGTGCGTATTTCGCGCGCAGAATCTTCGGCATGAATTCTCGCGCGTAGCTGCAACAATCTTTCGTTCTTCGCGCGCAAGCAAATTTCTTCTTCCATCCGGAACGTTCCGGTTGCTAATCGAACCGCGTGGCCGACAACAACAAGAAGAAGAAAAAGAAGAAGAAGGAGTAAGCCATGCAACTAGGTGTGTTTAAGAAGGATGCCAAATCCGGCAACCTCAAAGGAAGTATCAAGACGCTGAGCAGCGCCGTCGAGAACATCGAGATCGTTCCCGTCGCGCATAAGCGCAGCGAAGCCAGTCCCGACTTTCGCGTGCTCGGTCCCACCGGAAGCGATTTTGGTGCTGGTTGGAATAAACTCTCACGCGATGGCGGGAAGCCGTACATCTCGCTTGTGCTTCGCGATCCCGCGTTCAACGGCGGGCAAGCGCTCTACCCGATCCTCGTAGCAGGGGAGAACGGTGAGTCCGTGATGGCGTGGGAAGCGCCAGATCCAAACCGGGCACCGGTGCGCCCGGCAGCGACACCCGCTGAATTAGCGGCCGCTGATAAAGAGGCACCGGCCCCCGGCGGCAAGAGCCGCACGGCCGCGAAGTAAACCGCGGAGGGCTCGGACATGATTATCGGACGCTTTGCAGAAAGCCCAGTGAGCGGTGTTCTCATCGGCCACATCCGCACACTGTTCTTCAAATCAGACAAGGTCGTGTTCGAGCCCATTACGTCAAAGCACGCGAAGGCGCCGAGCCATCGCTTGTACACCGGCGATGAAGTCGAACTTGGCGCCGCGTGGCGCAAGGTGTCGGCCACGGATGGCTCGACCCATTACGAGGTGACGCTGGACGACCCGACATTTGCGACGCCGGTTTATGCCCGCCTGGAGCAGGAGGGGCCCGACCGGAAAGGCCAGAACCGCTGGTTCATCCTCATCTGGAATCGCGCGGCAAAGAAGAAGACCGCCGTCTAAGGCGGCTCCATCGCGCACCAACCCGCCTCGGCTTCCCCCGCTGGGGCGGGTTTTCGCTTTGCACAAATCGCTAAGCGGAAGGGCAACCCGCTTCACGCATTTGCTTCGTCACCTGCTCCACAGCCGGATGCCCGATTGCTTGCATAAGCGCTCTTGCGCGCTGCCACTTTGCACAGGCGGCTCCTTTGTCGCCTCGCGCGTTCGCAACGGTTCCGGAATTGACCAGGTCAATGGCGAGGCCCTCGCGATCGTTCAGACGTTCAAAGATAGCAATGGACTCCGAAAATAACCGATCCGCTTCGTCCAACTGGCCGTTCCGGTAGGCCGCGAGCGCCAGATTTCCGATCTGACCCGCTGTCCCCCTGTCGTCACCAATTTGCTTAAAAAGTTCTAGCGCCTGCGTGTGAAGCGTTCGCGCAGCATTGTAGTCATGTCTGCTTTGGGCAAGGAGTCCAAGATTCGAGAGATCCCTCGCCATACCCTCCCGGTTTTCCACTTCTTTGTGAAGGACGAATGCTCGATGCAGCATCGCATCGGCCGTGGTGAGGTCACCTGCGCTTCGGGCGAGTAACCCAAGCATCCCGTATGAATTCGCAAGGCCGTCTCGATCTCCCAACCGCTCCTGCAACGGGACCAATCGCGCAAGCTCGGCGCGCAACCTCTCGTCATCACCGCGCATCTGATAAACAGTGCAAAGGTTGTTGGCATTGATGGCTATGGCGCGTGCGTCGCCTAGTTGCTCGAATATTCTGAGGGCTTGCGTAATGAGCGCCTCAGCACTGTTGAGGTCATGTCGATCAAGTGCGACGCTGCCGAGATTCCCCAACTGTTGGGCCTCTCTGTACCGGTCGCCAATTGAACGGCTGATCGAGAGAGCTTCTTTGTGCAAACGCTCCGCCGCAGAGAGGTCAGAACGCGATCGCGCAATGAGGCCGCGATTTCCGAGAAGGTCCGCCCTTATCGCGTGTTCTTCCGGACCGAGACTCGCCTCGACCTCGCAGAATAGTGTGTCAGCTTCCTGGATGCGTCCAACGCGATAAAGCAGAATCGCCAGTGCTTTCGTAATTCGAATGTCTCTCAAACCGAGCGTGCTGGCGCGTTCAAATGCCTTCAGTGCGGCAGGCGGATCAAAGAGATAGGCGACCTCACCTGCATCAGCCCAAGCCTGGGCAGCCTTCTCCTGCCATTTTCCCCCGAGTCTCTGAGCGGCGCTCTCGGTTCGCTCGGCAATCTCAAATGCCAGCGTTTTCGCTTCCTCGATCCGGCGGTCAGCAATCAAAGAAGGGATCTTCAGCCCGCGGATGTCGTCTCCAGTGGCATAGTCTTCTAACGCGCGGCGTAACGGACGTTCACCTGCACTATCGGCCCCCATGCGGCCAGCTTCGATGCTACCGGCAACAGTCAATGCTCGCTCTATCGCCTCACGCTGCTCGGTCGTTATTTGTCTCAGGCTTTGGATGTCTTTCTCAACGTCCCTTTGACGCTTCGCCTGCTTTCGTTGAGAGAGAAATCCAAAAAATCCGAGCACAAGCGCCGCAACGACAACGACAGGTGCGCTCTGGAAGCTGAGAAGCCACGTGGTAAACGGCTGCAAAGCCACGTTTACATCGTGCCAAAGACGCTCCAGCACTCGATTGCTCCGCCGCCCGCGATCGGATCACCGTAGGCAACAGGCTTCGCTAGCGCAATATGAACGCGGTCCGGTCGCACGTCGGGTGCCTGGCAAAAGGACTGCCAACAACGGCCATCAGGCCATTTCAGGACGAGATGCTCGGAAGTCACCAGCGGGAAGGATACGCTGACACTGAAGTCGGGCACTCGGAACAGTTGCCAAATTGACGGCGTCAGCGAACCGCGATTTCGGGCGTCTCCCGAACAAACCCCACACGCGACGATCGGGAATAACCTCGGTAACGACGTATTCTTTACCCGTGTGTCGATCGATGTAGGCCGTGAGACCTTGGCGCGTGCCGTCTTGCTTTGTTTCTCCGAGCACCCGCGCCTGATTGGCTGAGTATACTAGCAAGTACCGCTTCGGCTGATTTCGTTGCTTCGACATTTGTCACCCCACTCAGCGAAGGATAAGCGCGGTGGACGAAACCATTTCCGTGATCGACGTAAGATTGTTGCGTTGTTGGACTGTCAGTCGTTCCGATTATTGCGTGACCACGTTGCTACCGACGCGGCAGAGGGCCGACGGTGTTCTGAGCTTCACGCAGGTCGTGGAGGTCGACCGCCCGCTCCAGCCACGGGTCTGTATCGAAGTAGTGGCACTTCGGCAGTAGAAAGGGACGCGTGCGATCGGTGAGGATGATCATCTCCTCGCGCGATAGACCGAGGATTTCTGAGGGCGTGCGCAGGGGACGCGCAACCCAGCGCGGGCGCCTTGTTTGTGGTCCATCCGCGAATTCTTGCTGATAGTCCCAGCCGTCCTGCACGGTCGTTGTGCCGAGAGCCTGCGACAGATATTCGGCAGTGAAGTTGTCGTTCACACCAAGGAACTGACGCACAGCGCAATTGCCGATGATCGTCTGCCAGCCATGACCATAAAGTTCGTTCAGCTGGTTCAGGTCCTGGATCGCGATGTGATAGCGAAAGCCGGCTGAGCGCAGCGTTGCCAGGTCCGTCAGTACGCGATCGAATTTCCCGAGCGCCGCAAATTCATCGACGACGACGTGCACGTCCCGTCCCGCCTCCGCGTCAATCTGGTCCATGACGCTCGTGTAGATAAGGCGCAGCCAGCGCCCCATCGATTCCTTCTCCTTGTTCGGGATGACGACGTAGAGCGATTTGCGGCGACGACGGAGGTCGCGCACGTCGAAGTCGGTTTGCGCCAGCGTGCGCCGCACGCCGGGTAGGTCGAGGAACATCAGCGACGCATCGACCTGTGCTTTGATGCCCTGCCACATACCTTCGGCCGACTTCCATCCGCTTATGGTCGCCGCGTCACGCGCAACGAGCCCTTCGGCGACGGGGTTGTCCGCCATCTCTTCGAGGAGGGCATCATCAGGGCCGCGTGCGATGGCATCTTGCACTTCGAGAAGGGAACGCCGCGTGTAGGTTGGCGCGGTTGCGATGTGCACCATGAGTGCGCGCACGACCTTGCGCCCAGCTCGTGCCCAGAAGGGGTCCTTGGCGTTCTCGTCCGGCACCAGCGCTTCGGCGAGCTTATCGGCGTCGGCGATGAAATTCGGATTGGCTGGGTTGATCACGTCGAGCGGGTTCAGCGCCTGGCTGGCGATATCGGGGAACACGCCGCAGGGGTCGAGAATCTCGACGCCGATCGCGTCGCCGTCATGCAGCGTGTTGCGGAAGAGCGCGCTCCACTGCGCCCCCTCGCCGCCCTTGGGATCAATCATAAAGACGTTGGCGCCGTCATCATCGAGGAGGAGGGGCGCAAGCGCGCAGGTGAACTTGCCCGAGCCCGGTGCGCCGACGACTAGGCGGTGTCCCTCGTGCGGCCAGATGGCGAACCCCTCGACGCGCGACGGCGGTGCCGCGAAAAACAGGCTCGCGAGCGGATAGCCTCGCGGCTGGCTCAGATATGCGTCATTGCTCTGGAACATTCCGGCCCGCCACAGATGCTGCAGCCAACCAAAGCGCGCTTCGCCATGCAGCGTGCTCGAAAGCGTATGCGGATCCCTTTCGCGGAAGGGGAGAAGATCGCCCTCGTTGGCGATGCGCGTGACAGGTTGAGGGGCCGCCGGGCGGCGCTTGAAGAAGTTCATGGCGATTGTCCTGAAAAGGTAGTGGCGGGCTATTCGACGATGCCCTGCGGTGGCGTGGCGCTCTCAGCGAGCATGCGCTCGTAGTCAGTCGGATGCCGGTCCCGCAGACGCCGCCAGACGAAGGGCCAGAATGGCTGCAGCGCGCTCACAAGGAGTCCGCTTAGCAGCGGAGCTTCCGCAGCCATGAGAAGCAGGAGCAGAAAGAGTCCGAACCCAGCGACGCCGATGGCTGCGGCGCTGATCCAGAAGACGACGCGCGCGCTCGGCTCGCCCATAAGCCAGCCGGCGATGAGGTAGCTTACCAAGGCGAGCGCCCACGCAAAGAACGTCGACATTCCGATCAGAACCGGCGTCTCCCATTCGCCGAGCGGCAGTCCGAACGCCGCACCGGCCCCGAGCGGCGTCAGCCATAAGAGACGCATCCACCAAGCGCTCACGCGGTGGTGCCGCCGTTCGGCTTTCTCCGTTGCGGTCAACGGGTGCAGTGAGAAATCGCGCCGCACCCAGCGTGTTTTCCGCTCCGCCTCGACTTGCTGATAAGCGTTGCCCGTCATGATGCGCACCTCTCGTCGCTGTTGAATGCAACGACGCTAGGGATGTGCTGCGCTCGTACAATCGACGCCGTTTGCGCGCGTCGTTCCTAGTGTTCGCTCTCGTTGCCGTGATCGCGTGATGGCGTTGCGCCACTGGCTGCCTCTGCTTCGATGCGCCGGCGCGCAGCTGATCGTGCGGTCTAAACCCGCGCCGTGCCCGCGCAAGGGCCAGCCCGCTCCGTTCGCCCGCAAGCAGGCTCCCGTGTCGGCCCTGTGCGCGTGCACCCGAGACGCGTGGTTTTAGGGACCCGCATCAGCCGCGCATGGGGCGCGGTGAACCGAAAGGAGAAGCACCATGAGCAATCCAACCATCACCTTCGATGTCGTCACGGTTATCGAGCGCGACAGAGGCAGAACCTACTTCCGCAAGATCGGCGTCGCGTTCGCCGCCAAAGACGGCGAAGGGTACAACATCAGCCTTGATGCGCTGCCGATGAACGGCACGCTGCTGCTGCGGGCGCCGAAAGACGCCGCAGACGATAACGGGGGCGCGCAATGAGCGCGCCCCTTACTGCGGAAGAGCTGCTGGCACGCCTGCCGGACCTTTCTGTACCCCCGACCGCCGGACAAAGGCGCTTCCGGGTGACCGTCCTCGAATGGCTGAGCCACGTCATTGTTGTCGATGCCGCCGACGCGAAGGCTGCGGAGGAAATGGCGGCCAGGTTCTGGTTTGAGGGTTGCGGCGACGCATTCCGCTTCAGGTGTCAGGGCACCGACGGTTTCCAGGTCGACGAGATCGAGGGAGGTGCGGCATAAGATACATGTACCAGAAGCTCCCACCCGACCCTGAAGGCATGAACGATGTCCGGGCCACCTGGGCGAAGCAGGCGCTTCTGCAGTTCATCGTCAACACCGGCACGGACTGGGCTGACGCGCTTGGCGATCTTCTCGCCAATCTCATGCATCTGTGCGATCGGGACCGCGAACTTGACTTCGAGCGCTCCCTCCAAACCGCGCGCGGCCACTATGCCGAGGAAACGAGGGAGGACGCCAATGTCTGAACCTTCGCCGGCATCGACCTATCAGGTTCGGCTCTATGTGACGGGTGTGCACACACTTGAGTGTCAGGCAACCAGTCCCGATGAAGCGCGCAGCGTCGCCGAGACGCTCTGGTGGAGCGGCGCGCGCCACGCCTTTCACGTCGATGACGTGCTGCACGCTGCGCCCGACATCGTCTGCCTGACATCCGAGTACTGCTAACCCGTGCATCGCTCCGCTGCGCCGGCCCTTCGCAGCTGCCGGCCATCCCTGCGCCATCCTGCGGCTTCTCCGCACAAGACGCGCCCGCACCACTCCCGCTGCCGCGGGACCGTGTTGCGTCTTGCGCGCGCCGCAAGAGGTGGCGCGAGCGGGCTCCGTCAGCCGCGCATGGGGCGCGGCTCAGATGAAAGGAGCACGCATGGGACTCGATATGTATGCATTCACGACAGAGCGTTCGGCGATCACAACGCCGGTCGACTTCAAACCTAACCGCAATGGCGACGGCATCGCTGAGCTGCACTATTGGCGCAAGCATCCGAACCTGCACGGCTGGATGGAAGCCCTCTACCGCCGCAAAGGGGGCAAGTCGCCCGACTTCAACTGTGACACGGTCGAGCTGACGTTAGCCGATCTCGATGACCTCGAAGCCGCCGTTCGGGCGGGCACGCTGCCGTCCACGGCGGGCTTCTTCTTCGGCGCCAGCGACGGCACGGAGCACGAAGACGACCTTGCATTCGTCGCCAAGGCCCGCGCCGCCATCGCTGATGGGCTGGTTGTCTATTACGACAGCTGGTGGTGACGCGCAGACGAAGGCCGCGCCCGGGCGCGGCCTTCCCTCGCCTTACTTCCCGGCATGCCGGCAAACCGGATTCCCGGAAAGCCGCCCTCCCGGCTTTGCCGCTCGTGATCGCCAATATCCTTGTTGAAGCATCCTAGCGGGCGAGCGCGAGAGGGCGGCAATGAGCCCTCTCGCCCGCCAAAGAATGCTCAATCACGGCCAAGGTTGACACAATGCCGCTCATCGCGGCGCAGCTTCGCCGTGCTCAGGAGTTGCATGACGGCCGCGCGCAGCGTTGCGTCCTCTTGCATCGCGGCCTCGATGACGCGGCCGATCACGAACCATTTCTGGCGAAGTGCAATCGCCCGACGCTGCGAATAGCGTTGCTGGAGATCCTCCAGCCGCTGCAAATCCATCGCGATGCGCTCAGCGAGGCGAGCGTCACGTGCCGCGATCCTTTGCGCTGTTGCGATCATTGAACGCGCACCGTCGCGGCGCTTTGCGCCGTTACTGCTTGTCGCCATGCCGCACACGCTGGCGATCTGACGCTCAAGATTGGCGTCGACCGATTGCACTCCGTCATGTGTCCAGATGTGGCTGCGACGGGAGTTGAGCGTGGCGAGCAAGGCGTA
>JBFWYC010000055.1:0-12380 GCA_050186805.1 Hyphomonadaceae bacterium | reverse complement strand
CCGAAGCGCCGCCGAGGTACATCGATTTCTCAAACACAACCCCGACTGCACGCGTGATCCAGCGCAGCACGCCCCAGTGCCACAGCAACGCCGAGAGCGCCGAAATCACCAAGATCAGCGGCAGCACACGGAAACCGAAGATAAACGGCGCCGACATGCCGTCGGCGCGCGTAGGATAAGGTTGCTCGCCGCCGCTCAGATAGCCGAACACGAATTGCGCGCCCTTGTCAGCGGCGTCGGCGAGGCCATCGACGGCGGCCGTAACGCCGCCCAGCACGGCCTGCGAGTTGGGGATGGCGAACAACAGCAACACCAGCCCCGCTTGCAAAAGCAATGAGCCGAGCGCGAGCCAAACCGGAAAGCGGCGCCGGTTCTCCGAGAACAGCCAAGCGATGAAGATGATCAGCGCGACCGCAATGAGGCTGCGCGCGTTCTCGATGGAATAGTACAAAGCCGGCCTGCCCCTGGGTTGCACGACGCTAGTGCGGCAATCCGGCTCGTGCAATCGCAGGCGCGAACGCTTGACCCCAGCCGCCGCGGCATTTCATCAAACCGTCGCAGAAGCAGAGCAGAGGGGCGCTATGTCCGACATTCGTTTCGACGGCCAGGTCGTCATCGTCACTGGCGCCGGCGGCGGCCTCGGGCGTAGCCACGCGCTCGAGTTTGCGCGGCGCGGCGCGAAGGTTGTCGTCAACGATCTCGGCGGCGCGATCGACGGATCGGGCGGCTCATCCGCGGCGGCGGATACTGTCGTTGCGGAAATCAACGCGGGGGGTGGTGAAGCCATCGCCGACGGCGCCTCCGTCACCAGCGACGCCGGCGTCGCTGCCATGGTTGAGCGCACGATGTCGAAGTGGGGCCGCGTCGATGTGCTGATCGCGAATGCCGGCATCCTGCGCGACAAGAGCTTCTCCAAGATGGAATTGGCGGATTTCGCCGCCGTCATGGACGTGCACCTGATGGGCACGGTGAAGCCGGTGAAGGCGCTTTGGGAAATCATGCGCACGCAGAATTACGGGCGCATCGTCGTCACCACCTCGTCGACCGGGCTTTACGGCAATTTCGGCCAAGCCAATTACGGCGCGGCCAAGCTTTCGCTCGTCGGCTTGATGAACACGCTGAAGCTCGAAGGCGCCAAGAACAACATCCACGTCAACGCCATCTCGCCGGTCGCCGCCACGCGCATGACCGAGGCGCTGATGCCGCCCGAATTGCTCTCGAAGCTGGGCCCCGAACAGGTCACCCCGGGTGTTGTCTACCTGGCGTCGAAGGAAGCCCCTACCGGCGCCATTCTCACCGCCGGCGCTGGCGTGTTCGCGCTGGCGCAGATTGTGGAAACGGAGGGCGCCTATCTCGGCCAAGGCGCCAGCGCCGAAGCTGTCCGCGACCAGTGGACCAAGATCACCGACCCGACTGGCGCGGAAGCCTACCCCGCAGGCCATGGTCAGACGCAAAAGTTTGCCCGAAAGTCGATGGGCTGAGATCACAGGTGTTGCAGATCGCCCACGCCTGCCGATCCGGGCGCCTGTTATCCCTTCATTAGGGAATGCCTCTGACGTCCCGGCGCCCTAGATAGTCGGCCATGGGGCTAACCCTCCTCCTCGTTCTGCAGGCGCTGGCGACTGCGGCGGCCTTCGCGTTCTTGTGGCGCCGGCAGAGCCGGCTGTCCGGCGAGATCGCGCGGCTGAAGACCGAACTCGAAGCCGCTCAGGCGCAAGCCGGGCAGCGCCGCGCCCGCCGCGCCGAACTTGCCGCCGCTCCCGCGCCCGCCAGCGACGCAGTTGTCGTCCATGTGAGCAACGCGCGTGCGCGCGCAGCGCAAGCCTGGGGCGTCGACACCGACGAGACGCCCGAGGTCGAGCCAATCTATGACGGGCCAACGCTCTCGCCCGAAACCGGCCGCGGGCTGGCGCTTGCCTTGATGGCGGCGGCGCCGTCGCTGGGCTTCTTCTTTGGCGCGGCGACCCCCGCCATTATCACCATGGGGCTTTCGATCGCCGCCGCCATGATGGCGATTTCGCTGCGCCCGATGTGGCGCGTGGCGGCATGGGCAAGCGTGCTCACCGCCGGCGCTTGGGCAAGCCTTGGCTTTGCATTGCGTTCGGCCGAGGCTGAGCCGATCGGCTACGCCGTATTGCTCACCATTGTCGCCGCATCTGGCCTTCTGCACGCGCACCTGCGCCGCGCGGCCCCTGGCGTAACCTTGGCGCTCGCAATGTGCGCGGCTGCGCTGGCGCTCGGCAGTGAGATCGGCATGGTCAGCGCCGCCGGCATTGCGTTCGGCTTGATCGTTGCGTTCGCCGCCATCGTGGGCGCGCTCACATTGCGGCTCGAAGGCGTGCTGCTGGCTTCATTCGGCGCGGCTTTGATCGGCCTTTTCGTGCTGAGCGGCCAACACGAGGCTTCGGTGTGGTTCACGCCCGCGGCCGCGTGGGCGGGCGCGCTTTATCTCGCGATCGCCTTCATTCGCGCGCCACAATTGGGCATGCGCGGCGCAACGATCGCCGGCATCGGCGCTTTGGCGCCGTTCGCCGCCATCGCGGCGCTGTACGGCGCCCAGCACGGCCTGGCCGATCGTTACGCCGCCGCTGGCGCCTTCGCCGCGCTTTCAGCGCTGCTTGCCGGCATCGTTGGACTGACCGCCACGCGTCACGATCGCGGCTTTGCACGCATGCACCTTACGCTCTGGGTGCTTTCGGTCGGCGCCTTTGCCTCGAGCGCTTGCGCTATTTTGCTGGCGGCTTCCGCGCCGATCGCGACGCCGGCGTTTGCGGCGCTTGGCCTTGCGCTGTTGGCGCTCAATACGCGCCTGCCCAATGCCGCGTGGCAGACCGCCGCCGCCGCCGCGGCTTTGATCGCGGCGATCATGGCGGTGTTGTGCGCACGTTTGGTGCTGAGCGAAGCCCTGCTTTGGCCGGCATGGAGCGTTGTTGCGGCCGCTTACGGATTGGGCGCGCTGGTTGCGGCGGCTGGCGCGTACTTCGCCGCGAGCGCCCAGGCGCGCTCCTGCACCGCGCTCTTCGAAGCCTTGACGCTCTTGCTCGTCACCATCGGATCGAGCCTGGCCATCCGGCTCTTTTTCACGGGCGGCGCAACATTGCTGCAGCCTGTCAGCTTTCCGGAAGCGGGCGCGCACGCGGCGGCCTGGCTGCTCATCTCTTTGGTGGCGGCGACGCAAGCCGAGAGTGGTGCGCGCGGTGTTCGCGCCGGCGCGGCCAATCTGCTCGGGCTGCTGGCGTTGCTTGTCGCGGCCGGTTCGGCGCTGATGTGGACGATCGGCTTCTGGGACGCGCGCACGTCCGGTGCAGCCGGCATGTGGACGCGCGAAACCTTGGGCTTCGCGCTCCCGGCGATCTTTTTCTGGGCGCATTGGGTGTTCTGGCGCTCGCACGGCGCCGGCATACAAACGCGGCTAGCGCTCGCATCGGGCGCATTGCTGACGGCGGCGTTCGTCACGCTGGAAATGGTGCGGGTCGAGTCCGCGCCGGACTGGGCAGTCGGCATCGTCGGCGCGACTTCCTTTGCGCTCGCGCTCGGCATCAATTTCGCGCCGGGCGTGACGCTCACGCAGCCGGCCGCCCGCTAAACTTCGTAAAAAATTTCCATCGAGATCGGCGTCGCCAACAGCGCCGTCAGCTTCGGCATGATCCGTTGCAGATGCGTCGTCTCGCCGTGGCGTGCGAAAGCGGGCCAGTCGATGAAGCGCGCGTGCGCGGCAAAGTGTTCGCGCGAACCGATCAGCCGCGTCACCACGTAAGTCTCGCAGCCGGGCTCTTCGGCCAGCACCCGGTGCGCATGATCGCGCAGCAATGCTTCCACATCTTCATCCGCGCCCGCACGCGCCTCCGCGCGCACAATCAGGCAAATCGCGCGCTGCGAAGCTGATGGCTGCTTGCTGGTTGTTGACGCGCCTACGTCGGTCCGCCCCATCTGCGCCCTCGCGCCGCCCCCCGGCGGTCCAATGACGGCAATGTTAGGCGGCAAGCTTTCCGCAGCGCAACCCTAAGAGACAGGCTCAACTGCCCCAGCACGCGAAGGCGATGTCCTTCAACTGCATGGCGCTATGGCCGGCATAGGTCGCGGTCTGACCTGCGACGGTGACGGAGAGCTGATCGGTCGGCTGCACGCCAGCCAGAATCGGCGGCCGCTGCGGCAGATGAATGACGATGTAGCTGTTGCGGCCGCGCCCTTCGACCGTCATCGGCACGTTGACCGAAAGGTTCCCGATGCGGACCCCGGCCACCGTGGCGCGCCGCGCATCGCGCGAACTGGCCAACGTGTAGTCGGTGATGATGATGTCGCCATCCGGCGGACGGCACGTCAGCGTCACCGTCACCCGGTTGCGCTCGCCCATCTGCGTCGCGGTGGCGACGCCGTCGGTATAGGAGTAGGTCCAGCCCTGACGCTGCTGCGCGGGGCTGATGCTGGGGACCGCCAGCGCCACAGCGCACACACAGGCCGCCAAAAGCTTCCGCATCGCGTGGTCTCCCATCCCGTTGGTCCGGCCCGGCTCTTAGCACGGCCCGGCAGGCCCAAGCGATGCCCAAACACTGTTGAAGCTTCGTAATCAACAGCGCAACAACGGCTCGCCCTGCTCCAGATCCAGCAGCCATTTTTTACGCTGCATGCCGCCGCCATAGCCGGTGAGGCTGCCATTGGCGCCGATCACACGATGGCATGGGATGATAATGGAAATCGGGTTGCGCCCATTGGCCAAACCCACCGCGCGCGAAGCTTGTGGCGAGCCGATCGCGTTCGCCTGCTGACCGTACGAACGGGTCAGCCCGTAAGGGATCGCTTGCAACGCCGCCCAGCAACGCTTTTGAAACGCGGTGCCCTCGGGCGCCACCGCCACGCTGAACGCCTTCAGCTTGCCGGCGAAATACGCGTCGAGCTCGCGGCGCGCCTTGGCCAGAATTTTGTCCTCGCCCGCGGGCGCCGCTTCATACGGGTAGCGCGGGTTCTCGAACTCAAGATGCGTCAGCGCCGCGCCGTTGGAAATCAGCGTGAGCGGCCCCACTGGGCTTTCATAGATGCAACTGATCATTGCCGCAGTCCTTTCTTGGCGCCGCGCCGCCACAAGCGGATCGCTGCGTACGCGCGCCAGGGTTTTAGGTGTTCGAGCGTCTCGCCCTTGCGGCCGAGCGCGTTGATGAGTGCGATGTCGGTCGCAGGATAAGCATCAGGATCGCCGAGCGCGCGCATGGCGACGTACTCGATCGTCCATGGCCCGATGCCTGGAATGTTGGCGAGCGCGGCGCGCCCCGTCGCGATGGCGCCGCGCGCGAGCGGAAGCTTGCCGTTGACCGCCGCCGCCGCCAGATGGTGCAGCGTCTCCGCGCGCTTGTGCGGCACGCCGATCTTGGCGATCTCCTTTGCGCCGGCGTTCGCCAGCGCGGTTGCATCGGGAAACGCCCGGCTCAGCCCGTCCGGCCCGCGCTCCAGCGATGCGCCATACTTTGCAACGAGCCGATCGGTCAGCGTGCGCGCGCCCGCGACTGTGACCTGCTGGCCGAGCACGGCGCGAATTGCGGTCTCGAACCCATCGAGCGCGCCCGGCACGCGCACGCCCGGCTCGCGCTTCACATCGTTTCGCAACCCCGCATCCTTGGCGAGATAAGCGTCGACAGCGATCATCTCGGCGTCGAGATCGAACGCGCCGCGCACATTGGCGACCAGCGGGCGCAAATGCGGCGCGAGATTTTCCGAGAGCGTGAGCATCAGCCCCTTCGACCCCATGCCAATCTCGATCCAGCCTAGCGCATCGCCCCATTTCAGCACCCGCGCGTACGTCTTGGCGCCGCCGATCTCCACGCCGGGCAGCGCCCGCATCGACAGGAAATCCAGCATCGGCGTGATGTTGTAATCGCCGCGCGGGCTGAGGCTGACGGTGAACGTTTCGCCGCGTTGGATCGCCTTGCGGCCGCGCATTTTCGACGGCGGCGCGCCGTAGCGTTCCTTCATCGTCGCGTTGAAGCGGCGCAAACTGCGGAAGCCGGAGGCGAACGCGATCTCGGTGATCGGCAGCGCGGTTTCGTTGAGCAGACGCCGCGCCGCGAGCAAGCGGCCGGTTTGCGCAATCTCGATCGGGCTGGCGCCGAACTGCGCATTCATCACCCGCCGCAAATGCCGCGAGGTGACGCCCAGATCTTCAGCCAGCGCTTCCAGGCCTTGCTCTTCCAGCACGCCCGCTTCGATGCGTGCGTAGGCCGCCGCCGCCAGCCGCGCCGGCGCATCGATCGGCGCCAATCCCGGCGCGCGCTCTGGCCGGCACAACAGGCACGGACGAAAGCCCGCGCCCTCGGCCGCCGCGGCGCTCGGCCAGAACGTGCGGTTGACGCGCTTGGGCGTACGGGCGGGGCAAATGCAACGGCAGTAGATGCCGGTGGATTTCACCCCGACATAGAAGCGCCCGTCAAAACGGCGGTCCTTCGCATCGCACGCGGCATGGCATGTCTCGGCATCGAGCATGCCCCAAATATGGGCGCTTTCGCCCGCTCCGTCTCGCCGGATTCGGACACCGCAATGACGCCCACCCGCGAAAATCAGCGCCGAAACGCCAGTGAAAAAAGCGCGATGAAAGCGCCTATGGCGTAGGCCAACGCACACTGCCCCCAGACGCCTAGGGCAGACACATGCGGCAAGTCCCGAAAGGTGATGACGGACACGAAAAGGGCGGCAATCGCCAGCATGCTTAGGGTGACGAACGCGGTCCAACCTCGTGTTGAGCCGGTCGCGCCGGCATATTTTTCCCGCAACCACGGCTCCGCGCCGATCAATACGAACAACGCGACAAGAGGGTATCCCAAAGGGGAAACCAGCAGCCACATCGGCTGCTTACGCCGCCTTCGCCGCCAGCGCGGTGTAGCGCTTGAGATGCGAGTCGACGTTGCCGAAGGTGGCGTCGAGCATGGTCACGCGCTTGAAATAGTGCCCCACGCGCATTTCGTCAGTGACGCCCATGCCGCCGTGAATCTGCACTGCGGCCTGGCCGACGAAACGCCCCGCGCGCCCGATCGACACTTTGGCGCCTGAGACGGCCTTGGCGCGCTCGGCAGGATCGGCGCTGAGCTTGATCGTCGCCAAGAGCGCCATCGAAACCGATTCCTCGGTGTGCATGAACATGTCGACCAGCCGATGCTGGATCACCTGGAATTCCGCGATGGCTTTGCCGAATTGCTTGCGGCCCTTGGCGTACTCGCGCGTGAGGTCGGTCATCATGCGCATGCAGCCGACGGCTTCACTGCAATAGGCGGTGTTGGCCTCGTCCACGATCATCTCGACGATCGGCAGCGCTGCATCCGCCGGGCCGATCAGCGCATCGGCGCCGACGGAGACGTTCTCGAAATACACTTCCGCCGCGCGCGTGCCGTCCATGGTCGGATAATCGCGCGTCGACACGCCCTTGGCGTTTTTCGCGACGATGAACAACGACACGCCCTTGGCGTCGCGCTGGCCGCCGCCGGTGCGCGCGGTGACCAAGAGATGATCGGCCTGCGGTGCGCCCAGCACCACCGCCTTGTGGCCGTTCAGCACGTAGCCGCCGCCATCTTTCTTGGCGGTGGTGGAAACGTCGCTGAGCGCCCAGCGGCTCTTCGGCTCCGCTTGCGCGAAGGCGATGACGCGCTCACCCGCGGCGATGGCGCCCAGATGCGCCTCTTTCTGCGCCGCGGAGCCCGCATATTTGAGCGCGCCGGCGCCGATCACCACTGTCGGCACGTAGGGCTCGACCACCAGGGCTTTGCCGAATTCCTCGGCGACCACGCTCACATCAACAGCGCCGCCGCCAAGCCCGCCATGCTCTTCCGGCAGAGGCGCTGCAAGCAGGCCAAGCTCCGCGAACGTCGCCCAATTGGTCTTCCAGGCGTCCTCGTTCGCCAAAGCGGCGCGGCGCTTGTCGAAATCGTACTCGCCCGCGGCCCACTTCGCGATCGAGTCGCGGAGCATGTTCTGTTCGTCGGTGTAATCGAAGTTCATCGTGCGTTTCCGTTTGTTGTTTCGTCAGTCCGGCCGCGCGCTACGCGATCCAGAACCGGCGCCGTTCACAGCCCCAGCACCATCTTGGCGATGATGTTGCGTTGGATTTCGTTGGAGCCGCCGTAGATCGAGGCTTTGCGCCAGTTGAAATAGATCGGCGCTGCCGGCGCGGCGTACTCGGGGCCGACGGCAAACTCGTTGTCGCCCAGGCCGCGCGGGAAGGGCTGGGCGTAATTGCCAACAGCTTCCAGCGTCAGCTCAGTCAAACGCTGCTGGATTTCGGTGCCGCGGATTTTCAGCAGCGAACTCTCCGGCCCTGGACCCTTGCCTGCGCTTTCGCGCGCCAGCACGCGCAGCTCCGTCATTTCGAGCGCTGAGAGATCGATCTCCAGCTGCGAGAGCTTGCGCTGGAAATCCTCGTCGTCGATCAGCGGCGCGCCGTCGTCGCTCAGCTCCGCCTTTGCGATCGTCTTCAGACGTTCGACGTTGCGCTTCGACCGCGCCACGCCCGCAATGCCGGCGCGTTCGTGCGCCAGCAGGAACTTCGCGCAGGTCCAGCCCTTGTTTTCTTCATAGATGCGCTGATCGACCGGCACTTTGACATTGTCGAGGAAGACGTCGTTCACCTCGTAGCCGCCATCGAGCAATTTGATCGGTCGCACGCTCACGCCCGGCGACTTCATGTCGATGAGCAGGAAGCTGATGCCCTCTTGTTGCTTGGCGTTCGCGTCGGTGCGGCAGAGGAAGAATCCCCAATCGGCGTGCTGGCCGAGCGTGGTCCACGTCTTCTGTCCGTTGACGATGTAGTAATCGCCTTCGCGCACGGCCTTGGTTTTCAGCGAAGCGAGGTCGGAGCCCGCGCCCGGCTCGGAATAGCCTTGGCACCACCACACCTCGCCGGACAGAATGCCCGGCAGGAAACGTTGTTTCTGCTCCGGCGTGCCGAACGTGTAGATGACCGGCCCCACCATCGCGACGCCGAACGGCAGCGGCGGAATCGTTTCCGCGCGCGCGTTCTCTTCAAGCCAGATGTAGCGCTGCGTCGCCGTCCAGCCGGTGCCGCCGTATTCCTTCGGCCAAGCCGGCGCCGACCAGCCCTTCTTGCCAAGGATTTTGTGCCAAGCGAGGAAGTCCTCCTTCGAGAGGTCTTCGCGTAGCACCTTGCCTTTCAGGTGCTTCGGGTAGTTGGCCTCGATGAACGCGCGCACTTCGTCGCGAAACGCGATCTCTTCCGGCGAAAATTCAAGATCCATGACGCTGGCCCATGAGCGCGCGCACATCGCGCACGCGATTGGCCGCGACTATAGTGCCCCGCGTGGGCCTATCAACTCAGCGTCGGGAATGCGCTTGCCGCTGCGGCGCCGTTCGCCGCCTGCACGCGCCGCGGTTTCCGTTACGGCGTCGCGCTGCGCCACCACCGGTCGCGCGACGCTGGGCAGCGCCGGCGCCGCGGGCGCGACGTCCGAACGCTCTTGCGTTGCGCGACGGCTTTCGTCGAGCTGACACTCGGCCGTGACTTCGGCGGCGGCGGCAAACGGGACCGTCGCGACGGTGAAGAGACCGGCTAGAATCCAGACCTTCATCTTGCTCCCCTCCGCGCGCCGATTCAGGCCGGCGCGCTTTTATAGCACTTACGCCGCGCCGCGCGCATCACGCTCGGCGACCGCCTGGCCGCCAGAGCATCCCGCCATCATAGCCTGAGATGGCTCGGATTCGCTGATCACAGCTTGGCGAGCAGCGCCGACTTCGGCTTCGGCCCGGGCGGCGGTTTCGGCCGGCTGGCGGCGGGCTTCAGAGTTCAGCTGGTAGCGCGCCTCGGCCAAAGCCGGCGTATCGAGCCCGGCGGCGTCCTCATAAGCCGTGCAGCGCACCGCCTGGAGGAATTCCTCGCCCGACATTTCGGGGGCGCTGGCGCTGAAGGCGAACGGGACCGCGACCAGAGCAGCGGCGCTGGCGGCGATAGTGGCGAAACGCATGACGACCCTCCAAGTCGGCGAAAACTGTCTAGAACCGCCCGAACCCGCAGCTGAGATGCCATCCTTGCGGGTATTGGATGCGATCTGGCTGCGAATTCAAGCTGATATCGATTTACGATATGTCATCTCGAATGTCAATGAGATTTTATCGAAAAACGATATTCGCACCCAAGCTCGCATTTGCGAGAGTGATTGCAAGCACTTAGCTCTGGCGGCGATGAGCACCGCGCCGATCCCGTCACCCTGTATCCAAGTTTGCGCCGTCAGCGGCGAAACCGGTCTTTGCATCGGCTGCGGGCGTACGCTGGCCGAAATCGCCGGCTGGCGCGCGCTGGACGACGCCCGCCGCCTCGCCATCATGGCCGAGCTGCCGGCGCGGCTGGCGGCGACCCAGGAGAAGCGGCCGTGAGAAATCGTTGGATTTGGGTGGGCGTGATCGTGGCGATGATCATCGTCGCCATCGCCGCGATGGAGCGTCCCGATTGGTTTCCGGGCGGGCTCAATATCGCGTCCGTCATGTGGGCGCTGATGGCGCTACTGTTGGTGTCCGGCGCCGCCTACGGTTTTCCTCGGCTGCGGCAAAATCCAGGCACTGCGCTCGTCAGCCTGTTGATCTGGGTGGCGATCATCGTGGCCATCGTGCTGGCCTACAACGCTTTCAACTGAACGCTTCGCGCAGCATGTTGAGCGCCATCAACGCCAAGAACACGGCGAACGCACGCTTCAGCGCCAATTGCGGCAAGCGGTGCGCGAGGCGCGCGCCGATGGGCGCGGTGATCGCCGTCAGCGCCGCCAGCACAAAGAAACCGGGCACGCTCACATAGCCTAGCGACCACGGCGGCAAATCCGGCTCGCCCCATCCCGCGATCACATAGCCAAGCGCCGCCGGCAGCGCGATCGCGGCGCCAAAGCCTGACGCCGTCGCCACGGCTTGATGGATCGGACGGCCGCACAAGGTCAGCGCCGTTACGCCGAACGCGCCTCCGCCAATGCCCATCAGCGCAGAGAAAAAGCCGATGCCGCCGGCGACGCCGGCGCGCCCAATGCCACGCGGCACATCGGCGAACGCACGCCAGTTCGGGTTCGAGAAACCCATTTGCAGCGCGATCAGCAACAGCCCCGCGCCGAACACGACGAGCAGCGTTTCGGTGTTTGCAAAGCCCGCAGCCGCCGCCCCGATAAGCGCCCCGCCAGTGATCCAGGGGCTCCAGGATTTGAGCACCTCCATATCGACCGCGCCTGCCTTCAGGTGCGTCGACAGCGAGCGCCACGAGGTCGACACGATGGTGGAAAGCGACGTCGCCACCGCCACATGCATGCGCACCGCTTCGTCGACATCGAGGGCGCTGAACACGAAATAGAGCGCCGGCACGATCACCGCGCCGCCGCCAATGCCGAACAGGCCGCCGGCAAAGCCCGCGAACAGGCCCGCCACAACGAGCCCGGCCATGAACCAGATGAGGTCTGGGCTCATGCGGCGTGCGCGGCCGCGCTCGACACGTGCGCCAGCGCCGCGCGCACCACTTCGGCGCCGGCGCCGCGCCGCACGCCCTGTTCGGACAGCGTCCGCCGCCAAGCGCGTCCACCGGGCAGGCCGTTGAACAAGCCGAGCATGTGGCGCGTCATGGCGTGTAGCGGCGCGCCGGCTGCGAGCTTGCGTTCAATATAGGGAATGTAGGCCTCCACAGCGGCGTGCCGGCTCGAAGCCGGCGCCGCCACGCCAAACACGCGCGGATCGACGTCAAGCAGGATGGCCGGGTTTTGGTACGCCGCGCGCCCAAGCATTGCGCCGTCCAGATCGGCGCTCTCGGCCAGCGCGTGATCGAGATCGCGCAGCCCGCCATTGAGCACGATCTCAAGCTGCGGACGCTCGCGCTTCAGCATACGCACGAGCTCGTAGTCGAGCGGCGGCACGTCGCGGTTCTCCTTCGGCGACAGCCCGGAGAGCCAGGCCTTGCGCGCATGCACGGTGAACGAGCGGCACCCTTCGCGCGCGCACGCGTCCACCAAGGCGAACAGCGCCGCGCGCGGCTCTTGGTCGTCCACGCCAATACGGCACTTGATCGTGATCGGCGTATTCGGCGCGCCATCCTGGGCCGCGCGCCACAGCGCAGCCACAAGCTCAGGCTCGCGCATCAGGCAAGCGCCAAAGCGCCCCGACTGCACGCGGTCCGAGGGGCAGCCGATATTGAGATTGATCTCATCATAGCCGTGCGCCGCGCCGATGGCGGCGGCTTCGCGCATCTTGACCGGATCGCTGCCGCCGAGCTGCAGCGCCACCGGATGTTCGGCGTCGGAGAAATCCAGCAGCCGCGCGCGGTCGCCATGAATGATGGCGTCCGCCGTCAGCATCTCCGTGTACAGCAGTGCGCGACGCGTCAGCGCGCGGTGAAACGCCCGGCAATGCCGGTCCGTCCAATCCATCAT
>JBFWYC010000054.1:0-12627 GCA_050186805.1 Hyphomonadaceae bacterium | reverse complement strand
AGCGGATCATGCGCGGCTGACCGGCGTCGATATCGACGTGGATCGAAGTTTCGCCGTACTCGCCAGGCGGACCGGCGGCCAGAATAAGCTGAAGCTCGCAATTGAACGGATCTGGCTGAGCTGGGATCTCGTGGCGCTCCGGCAGCATTTTGATGTTGTCCGTCTTATAAACCCAGACATCGTTGCCCTTGAGCAGGACGAGCAATTCACGGAACCGCCGGCGAATGGACAATTCGCCCTCCGTCTGCAGCAGCGCGCGGTTGCTCCCGCTCCAGCTGAGGCTCGAAGCCAATTCGTAGAGTTCGGTGATGTAGCTCAGAGTCTCTTCCAGAAGCCGGATCTTAATCTGCAAGAGGACGACCTGAGCCTTTGACGCGGAGTCCATCAACATGGCCTCATCCTCGACCACCTCGGCGATGCCGGTGTCGAAGCGCGGGAAGAAACGATCCTGCTCGTTTCGCGGCGCCGCCAAGGCGGGCGCCGGAGCGGAGCTGCAAAGTTGCGTCCGCGGCACGCTTAGGGCTCGCGCTAATCGATCGACAACGTCGACAGCGACCAAACTTTTTGCGTTCTCAATCTCCCTCAGCCGCCGCTCACTAATCCCCACTTCGTGGGCAAACTCCTTCTGCGTTGCGCTGCGCTCACGGCTCGAGCGCAAGCGTTTCACCTCAGAACCATCGAGTTCAAACTTGAGCACGCCACCAGCCTCCTTGACCTTCTCACTATAAACCCATCGGCACAGATTCGGGCGGCGCCAAACCGGCGAATAACCGGCGCCGATGCGGCAGCACATCAGCCCTCACCGCACCGCCTCTGCTCTTGACCCTTCCGCAGCGAACGCATGCGGCTCTCCCGCGTCGTCGATCCGACAACACACCACGAGGCCTCTCCGCTCATTGGTCCTCGTCTTCGCATGCGGGCGGTCGCTTGCAAGGGGCAAGCCTCCGGTCGCGGTACCCGCGACCCCTTGCAAGCGCCCTCAAACCCCGCATGCAGCCCACGGCCCCATCGCGGGAAAGGCCCGCGGCGCTTCTCGCCGGAGCTTGCCGGCGCACAGGAGAGACTTCCATGTTCCGCTTCACCGCTCAGGGCCGCATCGGCAAGATCGAAGAACTCAAAGCCAAGACGCTGCGTATCTCGATCGCCGCCGACCGTTTGGCCGAAGGCCGCGACGGCCAATACACCAAGACCGAATGGCTGCGCTGCGTCTCCTTCGACGCTGATCTGAATGTCGAGATGCTGACCCAGCTCGACAAGGGCGACAGCGTCACCTTCGAGGGCCGCATCGTTCCGACCGTCTGGATGAAGGGCGAGCAGAAGATCTACGACAACACGTTCGAGATCACCCGCTATCAGCGTCTGTCCCGCCCGAAAGCGAAATCCACGCCCGCTAAGCGAGGCGAAGAAGCCGCCGACGCGGCAGCGTAGCCAACTCACCTCACTCGGCGCCGCCTCGCGCGGCGCCATTCCTTCCATCGCCCACGCGGCTCGCGCGCGTGGGCGCATTCATTTGGAGCGAACCGATGAAACGCTCAGCTCAATTGAAACAGACCCAACCGAAGCGCACAGCGTTCGATGCGATCGCGCACGTCACCACCGAGATTTCTGGCATGCTTGAACGCGGCGTGATGCCCTGGCGCGCGCCATGGGACAACGCCAAGGCGCTGGCGCTGACGCCCGGCCTGCCGCTACGATCAACGGGGGAGCCCTATCGCGGCGCCAATGTGATGCTCTTATGGGCCGCGCAGATCGCGCGCGGCTATTCCAGGCGCACCTGGCTCACTTTCGTCAGGCGCTCGAACTCGGCGACATGTGCGTAAGGGCGAAAAGGCGTGCCCTGTCATCTATTATGGCCAAGCAACTCCGAAACAGCCGAACCTCGGCGAGGTGATCAGTAACGAGAGCGGCGATGCTTCGCGCAGCTATCGCTTCTTAAGACTCTTCTACGTGTTCAACGTCGATCAGATCGACGAGCTGCCGAAGGGCTTTGGCGCCGAGACTATCGTGGCGCCTGCGGCGCCTGGCGCAATCGAGCAGTGATCGGCACGTGCGGGTGTGAAGTTGCGCATCGGCGGCGCGCAAGCCTTCTATTCCCCAGGCCGACATCGCAAGCTATGAACACGTCATCGCCGCCGTTGACGCGCCGCCGCCTGCGCCGACATCGCCTCGATAATCGGACACTCGGGCGAGGCGTCGCGCGCGCAGCGCGCCGCCGTCTGCGAGAGAATCCTCTCAAGCTTGCGCAAATCGGCGATCTTGCGCTTGACCACGTCGAGATGCTGCGTCGTCAGCGCATAGACGTCGGCGCAGCCGCCGGCGCCGTCGGCGATGGCCAGGAGCGCGCGGACTTCGTCGATCGAGAAGCCGAGTTCACGCCCGCGCAGGATGAAGCGCAGCCGCTTGGCGAGGTCCGCGTCATAGAGCCGATGGCGTCCTTCCGAACGCGGCGGGTGCGGCAACAGGCCGATGCCCTCATAATAGCGGATGGTTTCGAGGTTGCAGCCGGCCCGTTCGGCCAGCTCGCCCCGCCGCAGTAAGGGCATGGAATTGCGTTGTTTCATGCGCCTGCAAAATCCTCTTGATCCTGTAGTCGCTACAGACTGTAGCGTGATCGCATGATCCAGCAAAGCCCCGATCCCGGCCCCCGTTCGTCCTGGCTTGCCGCCGGTGGCGTCGCTGGCGCCATCCTCGCCTCGTCGTGCTGCGTGCTGCCGCTGGCGCTGGTGACGCTGGGTGTCTCCGGCGCCTGGATCGGCAATTTCACCGCGCTTGAGCCCTATAAGCCCGTCTTCATCGCTGTCGCCGCAACCTTCATCGGGCTCGGCTTCTGGCAGGTCTATTTTCGCCCGCAGGCGAAGTGCGAGGACGGCTCCTACTGCGCGCGACCGCAATCGGCGCTGGTCACCCAGATCGCACTCTGGCTCGCCGCCGCGCTCGTCATCTTGGCCGCCACCATCGATTGGTGGGCGCCGCTTTTCTACTGAAGGAGACAATCTCATGAAGAAGCTCGTGATTATCGGCGCGCTCGCCGCGCTCGCTGGGCTCGGCGCCGTTGTCACGCTCGCGCCCCTGCAATCGGCGGCGCAAGCGCAGGCCCAGACCGCGCAGGCGCAGGTGCGCACCGCGTCGTTTACAGTCGACAACATGACCTGTGCGACTTGCCCGATCACCGTGCGCACGGCGATGTCGCGCGTGGACGGCGTGCGCTCGGTCGAGGTCGACTTTGCAACCAAGCGCGCCACCGTGAGCTACGATCCCGCCCGCGCCACGCCCGAAGCGATTGCGGCGGCCTCGACCAACGCCGGCTATCCCGCGCGTCTCGTTGCGCCGGCCTCGTGAGAGAGTGGCCGGTCTTCTCGATCGGCATCGTCGCAGCGACGCGGTGCTGTCTGTTGACGCCGATCGTGTTGGCGCTCCTCGGCGTCGCCAGCCTCCGGGCGATCGTAGGCGACCTGTTCCTGCCCTTGCTCATCGGCGTCGCCGCGCTGGCGGCGCTGGCGCTGGGACTCAGAGCGCTCGCGCGCCGCCGACGCAACGCGAGTGATCGTTCGCACAAGAAAGCCTGAAATGTCCGACTGCTGCGCGACTCCAAGCAAAGACGACGCCTACGACCTCGCCGTCATCGGCGCGGGCTCGGCCGGTTTTTCAGCCGCCATTACGGCGGCCGAGCAAGGCGCGCGCGTGGCGCTGATCGGACACGGGGTTATCGGCGGCACTTGCGTCAATGTCGGCTGCGTGCCGTCCAAGACCATGATCCGCGCCGCTGAAGCGCTGCACGGCGCCCGCGCCGCCAGCCGCTTCGACGGCATTGTCGGGGAAGCGCAGTTGATTGATTGGCGGCGCGTCATGGCGGCCAAGGACGAGCTGGTCACCGGCCTTCGGCAGAAGAAATACATCGACCTGCTGCCGCAATATGAGGGGATTGCTTACATCGAAGGCGCAGCGCGCCTCGCCCACGGCGGCGTCGCTTTCGGCGATGGCTTCATACGTGCGCCGAAGATCGTCATCACGACCGGCGCGCGGCCGGCGCTTCCGCCAATTCCGGGGATCGACAAAGTCAGCTCTCTCACCAGCACCTCGCTGCTTGAGTTGGACACACTGCCGAAGAGCCTGATCGTCGTGGGCGGCGGCTTCATCGGCGCCGAGCTTGCGCAGATGATGGCGCGCATGGGCGTTGCGGTGACCATGGTGTGCCGCTCGCGCCTGCTGCCGCAGGCCGAGCCCGAGGTGTCTGACGCGCTGATGGATGTGTTCCGGCGCGAGGGCATGCGCCTTCACTGCGGCGTTGCCTATGACGTATGCCGCGAAGACACCGCCGGCGCCATTTTGTGCGTCAAAGACGACGGCGAGTTGATCGAGCTGCGCGCCGAGCAGCTCCTCATCGCCACCGGACGCGCGCCCAATGTCGAAGGGCTGGGCCTCGCCGAGGCGAGCGTCGCCCAAGACGAGCGCGGCGCGATCATCGTCGATGCGCAGATGCGCACCAGCAAGGCCGGCGTTTATGCCGCGGGCGATGTGACCAACCGCGACCAGTTCGTCTACATGGCCGCCTACGGCGCCAAGCTCGCCGCGCGCAACGCCCTCAATGGCGATACGCTTTCCTACGACAATGCGGCGATGCCTTGGGTGGTGTTCACCGATCCGCAGGTCGCCGGCGTCGGCTTGACCGAAGCGCAAGCGGCGGCCGCTGGTCACGAGGTCAGGGTCTCCATTGTTCCGCTCGACCAGGTGCCGCGCGCGCTCGCCGCGCGCGACACGCGCGGGCTCATCAAGCTCGTCGCTGATGCCCGCAGCGATCGCTTGCTGGGCGGCCAGATCCTCGCCCCCGAAGGCGCCGACGCCATCCAGACGCTGGCGCTCGCGCTCAAGCACGCCATGACCGCGCGCGCGCTGGGGGAGACGATCTTTCCCTATCTCACCACCGTCGAGGGCCTGAAGCTCGCCGCCCAGGGCTTCGAGCGCGATGTCGCCAAGCTCTCCTGCTGCGCCGGGTGACGTGATGGACCGGCAACGCGCGCCCGATGAAGCTTGCGTACGGCGCGACCTGTCGGCGCGCGCCGGCAGCTTCCTTGCCGTCTGGGGCGCGCCGGTGCTTGTCGGCATTGCGGCCCGCATCTTCGCGCCGTCGATCACATGGTCGGCCGGCGCGTGGTCGCTTGCGTTCGCCTGGATGGGCGCGGCGTGTCTCATCAATGCTCGCCGCTGCGGACGACTGCATTGCTACTTCTCCGGCCCGATCCTGCTTGCAGGCGCGCTGCTGACCGGGCTTGTCGCTCTGAGGCTGCTCGACGCAGACGCTACGGGCTTGGTTGCGATCGCCATGGGCGCGCTCGTCTTCGCCAGCTTGACCTACGCGCTCGAGTTCGCCTGGGGCCGTTATCTGCGTCGCGACGCGTAAGCGCGCGACGCGTCAACGCTCCTCACAACTGCGCAGCCGATCTCCGGCGAATGGGCGGAGCAGACGGCGCCCGCGCCGTCGCGCAACGGCTGACGCCGTCCTCCGCTTCGCTGCGGCCCTTGGGTGCGCACCGGCGCTCTTGGCGCCGCGTGAAAGCTCCGCCGCCGGAGATCAGCTCCGGCGTGAGTTCGGAGCTTCACCGATGTCTTCCTCTCAACGCGCCAGCATCCATGAGCGCATCACCGCCGACATTCTCGCCGCGATCGAGCACGGCGCCGACAAATGGCGCATGCCTTGGCATCACGACGGTTCTCCCGCAGCGCGCCCTGTCAACGTCGCCACCGGCATTCCGTACCGCGGTCTCAACATTCTCGCATTGTGGGCAGCAGCCGAACACGCCGGATATGCGCAAGGCCTTTGGGGGACGTATCGCTGTTGGGCGAAGCTCGGCGCCCAAGTACGCAAAGGAGAGCGCGCGACGCTGGCCGTGTTCTGGAAGCGCACGGACGGCGCCAAAGATGACGACAATGAAGGGTCAGCGCGTCGCCCGCGCATGTTCGCGCGCGGCTTCTCTCTCTTCAATGCATCGCAGGTAGATGGCTATTCTCCTCCGGAGACCCCACGGCTTCCCGAGTCAGAGCGCATCGCGCACGCCGAAGCCTTCATCGCCGCGCTCAAAGTACCGATCGTCATCGGCGGCGACACGGCGTACTATCAACCTTCGACCGACACCGTGCATCTGCCGCCGTTCGAGCGCTTCAAGGACGCGGTCTCTCACATCGCCGTATCCACGCACGAACATGCGCATGCGAGCGGGGCGCCCCATCGGCTGGCGCGCGATCTCACCGGCCGCTTCGGTTCATTTACGTATGCGATGGACGAAGCGGTCGCCGAATTGACCGCGAGCTTCATTCTCGCCGATCTCGGTCTCGCTTGCGAACCGCGTCCAGATCACGCCGCTTACCTTGCATCGTGGATGGAGGTTTTGAAGTCAGATCCGCGCGCCATCTTCACCGCCGCTTCGAAGGCGCAGCAAGCCGCCGACTGGATGCATTCGATGCAGCCATCACGCAGCCACGAGGCTGCGTGATGGCCCTTAAGACTGTGGAAATCGTTCCGCGTCCGGCTGGACTGTCAAGATATACGGCTGAGTTTGGCTGGAGGACCACGCCAGCTACATCGCCAATTGGCTGGAGCTCTTGCGCGCCGAGCCACGTGCGTTCTTGGGCGCCGGCGCCAGGGCGCAAGCCGCGGTCGATTGGCTGATCGAACATGCCGGGCCGTTACCACTGGCAAATGCGGAAGATGCGACGAGTAGCGCCTCGGCGTTGCTGGGATGAAACGGAAGTTCGCCGTCTTCTAGAGCGCCGGTAATTGAATCCCCCGGCGGCTCGAGCCCGTCACGCCGAGCCCTCACCTGCCGTAACGGCCGCCGCATTCCCCCACCAGCGGCGGCCGTTGCCTTGAAGTTTGCGTTGCGGCCAAAACTCGATGTCCAGGCGTGGCTCTTTATCGCCGTCATGCGATCGTGATCGTCAGCATTGACGTCGTGCCGAACGTCATCCTTTACAATTCGAGCCCCTCGATCCCCCGGGATTTCTACGTGCGCGACAGCAACGCGCCAATGCTAGGCGCGATCGTTACCGTGCGCGCCGTTGACGTTGCGCCCGACTATGCGCGCTTGCGTGATTTCGCCGATGCGGGCGACCGCTTCATCATGCGCGCCGCTGCCGTGGATGGCGATATCGTCTGCGCCGAGGCTTCCACGGTGACGATCAATGGCGAGCGCGCCGCGCAGCGCGCAGCACGCGACACCGCGGGGCGGACGCTGCCGACGTGGTCTGGGCGCCGGACGCTGCGCGGCGAAGTGTTCTTACTGGGCGACACGCCGGACAGCTTCGATGGCCGTTACTGGTGGCCGCACGCCTATGCGACTGGTCGAAGGCGTGTGGCGGCCCGTCTAGGCGCGCGCACCCGGCGCAGGGGCGCGTGGTCCATGCCAAGCCTCGAAGGCGGGCCGCTCCGATGTGAAGAAACTCTCGAGCATTACGCGATTGTCGTCGAACATCGTCTCAGCCAAGGCCGGCATCAGCGCGGCTGCGCCCTCATAATCGTCCATCTCTACGAGGCGCTGCGCGCGACCGTCGAGGCGATGCACATGGTCGCCGCCGATGAGCAAACGCGCCTGGCCAATCGCATTCTGGCTCTGCAGTTGGGCAGCGGCGGAGAAGATCTTCCGCCAGGCCCAGAGCCCGCCGGTCTCGTGCGCGGAAGTCATGACGTATTCGTCGTCGGCGCAGCCGATCGACAGGATCTCGATGGCGCGGCGATCGACGTCGTAGCAGGCCAGTGCATCCACGAGCGCGCACATGATCGGGTTGTTGGCCCAAACGCCGCCATCGAGAAAGCGGCGATCGGCGCCTTTGAAGGCGCGGAAATAGGTGGGCGCGGCCGATGTCGCGCGCGCGACGGTCACCAATTCGTTCGGCCAATCCAGCTTGTAGTCGGGATGGTGCGGCGTCTTGAACAGGAACACCTCAGTGTTCCAGTCGAACGCCGGCACAACGAGGCGCCGTTCACACCGGCCAAGAATGGCGCCGCCAAACGCGCCCGAAAGCGCGCGATCGAGTGCAGCGGCGTCATAACGATAGCGCTGCACATCGTTGAGCGCGCGCCAAGCCAGCTGCATCCCGCGCAGCACGGAAGAGCGCGCGGTTTTGCGCGGAAAGATCGCCGCGCCCTGCTCGATGTAGATCTGATGCACGGTGCTCGCCGGCATGCCGAACCCGAGCGCCAGCGCGATGATGCCGCCGGTCGATGTGCCGGCGATCATGTCGAAGTAACGCCCGGCCGGCACGCCGCCGGTTATCTCGCGCTCGACCTTGGTGAGGAGCGCTGCGGGCAAGATGCCCTTGATGCCGCCGCCGTCGATGGAGAGAATCCGGAACGGCTCATCGTCCGGCCAGGGCAGCTTTTCCCGTGGCCGATAAAGCGTCCCTGCTGAGCGTTTCGGAATTGTCATTGCTCTTCAGCGGATCGCAGGCATGTTCACCACCCCCGCGCCAACGCTTGGTTGCAAGCCAGAACTCGTAGAAGAAGAGCCACTCGCTGGCGTCAGGCAGCGTCGTGTCTGCGATAGGGTCATCCCAACACCATTCATTCCTCAACGGCCGAAACAGGCAGAGATTGGGCTGGCGCCGATAGCGCCTGTCCCACCAAACGTGCGGGATCGGCCCCAGTTCGTAATCGGGATGCTCTTCAAGCTCGGGGCGTAGCACGTAGACGCGCGGATAGTATTCGTAGGTCGTTGCGTTGAGCGCGAAATGCGCCGGCAGCTCGAAGTCGATGCGCACGTCGTAGGTTTGCGACGTCGGCTTGAGCACGCCTTCCCAGACCGCGCGGCGCGGTTCGAGCAGGAGCGTGCGGAAGCCGGGAAAGCGCGCATGCAGCCGATCGTTCTGTTCGGGCAGCCAAATCACTAATCGCGATCGCCTCCAAACGGGGTGCGCTTGATGAGCGCTTCGGCGCCCGTCGGCAGGATCGAGACCGCTCCGCCAGCGCCGACGCGCGTGCGTCCTTGCGCCCGCTGGGCTTCGTAGATCTCGCCCAGCCGGTCGACGGCGTGATTGGCGGCGGTTTCGCCGAAGTGGCGCTTCAGAATATCGATGCGGTCATAGGCGCTGAGATACTCGCGCGAGAGGCGCTGCATGTCCTTGATCAGGCCATCGAGTTCGCGCGCGAACATCTCCTGCACGGCGACCGTTTTCGGCCAGCGGTCGGTGAAGATGTCGGCCGTCCAGGCGGGATTGGCCACTTGCAGGACGCGGCCGAACGCGCTCTCGGCGCGGATCGCTTCGCGGATCGTCGTCGCCACCGCGATCACTTCGTCGACCAGGTAATCCGACGCCACGACCGCATCGAGCGCCATCGCGGCCAGCACCACCGAGGGCGGCTTGCGCACGCCGCTGAACTCGGCGCGCCGGTAGGCGATGTCGCGTTTGCGCTTGATCAATTGCAGCGCCACGATGCGCGGCGCCTTCTGGTCGAGCGGCACCAGCGCCGGCAGCGGCTTCGCATCAGCCTTGGTGACGAGCCGCCGGCGCGCATAGGCCTTCTCGAACAACGCGCTGACGCGCACGCGCGCCAGGAAGTGATCGGCGAAGCCCTTGGGATTGACCTGTTTGTGGTAGCTCTCGCCGGCGTCCGCCTTCCAGTGAAACAGGTTCGAAACCTTCTCCGGCGTCCCGGCCAGGCGCACCACCGGCATCAGATCGACGCTGCGCCCGTCGTCATAGGTCACCGTCACGCAACGCGAATTGCGCCGGGTCTTGTCGTGATAGCGCGTGCCCGGCTCGCGCTTGATCGCCTTCTCCAGCGTCTCGAGCACGCTCTTCGGATCGGCCGTCGGCGAGAGCGCCAACTGGATGACGGCGTCGAGATCGTGCTGTTGGCTTTTGATCTTACCCAGGATTGGCGCGCCGATGGCGAAGCTGCCGGAGGCATAGACGTCGAGCACCTTGCCCTGCAGCGTCGAGCCCGGCCCATCCACCCAGTCCGCAAGCGCGTGATAATTGCGCTCGGCCTCGGTGTGCTGCGTGGGCGTGAGCTGGATCTTGTCCGCCACATCCATGAGCAAGATTTCGGCTTCGTCTTTGGCGGTCTGGAGCGGGAAGAGATCGTCGGCCATGGAGGGGTTCCGTACGGGTATCGGCGAGAGATGGTGAGCCGGCGCGGAACGCGCAACACGTCGTCCGGCTCATTCTGCTGTTGTGCGAAACACGCGCACTCGTATCGCCACAGCAACGTCCTGCTGATTGACAGCACGTCACCGCAAACGCCCGCGCATCGGGATCGCAACGAAACACTGATTCGATTCGCTGGCCGGAGTCGTTAAGGGCGCATGCAAAAGTTCGACTTCCGGAATCTGAACAACTCGGTATAGGCGCCTCGCCGACTTCGTCGGCGACGGGCTGTCGTGAACCGAGCCCTTCGGTCTCGGCCCTTTGGGCTTCCATCCCTGGCGCAACACCCGCCCACCCGCCCGCTATCGCGAAGAAAGATTTCGTGATTCAGCGTGCCTGAATGTGGGTGTGAATTTGATTGCGAAAAGAAAGTGGGGTTGAAGGCAAGATAAAGAGAACCCCACCTCGCACACCAATCGCTTGCAAACACTGGCGCAAATGCGAGGTGCGCGCGATGATCACAGGGTGCACACGAGGTGCTCGCACCTCACCAGCGCAGAACGCGTACGATGCAAGTTGATAGCGTCAATCGAATCTTCCGTGCCAGCAAACTGAAGCGCGACATGTTCGGCGCTGAAGTGTTGCGTCCGGGTAAAGCACTGAGCATCACACGCGCACTTGATGCGGACATGCTTGAAGGGCGACACGATGGCCGCGGCAAGAACACAGGCGGCGCGGCGCGCGTCGGTTATGGCAAGAAGCTCGCGAGCCTCATTGGTCCGTCGCGCGGCATTGCGCGCCGCACCTCGTCGCAGGGTGTGAATGCGGGTTTTGATGCTCGCCAACGGGCGATCGTGAAGCTCCACTATTTCAGCCACGCTGGCGGTGGTGGCGCCGCGCTTCGCGCGCACGCGCGATACGTTGCGCGAGACGCCGCAACACGATCGCCTGTGCCGTCGGACGCACCTGAAGGAGAGATGTCTCCATCAGAGCCGGAGGCCAAGGCGCGCGCCCACGCGGGCTATCTGGACAGAAGCGCTCGCACCGTCTTCTACGGCGCCGCCTCGGATGGCGTTGATGGCGGCGAATGCGCCGCGTCATGGGCCAAAACGGACCGCCGGCATTTTCGGCTCATCCTGGCTCCCGAGAACGGGACCAAGCTCGGCGACCTCAAGGACTACACCCGCGAGGTTATGCGCCGTGCAGAGATTGCCCTGGGCACCCGTTTGGAGTGGGTCGCGGTCGATCACTGGGACACGGACAATCCGCACACGCATATCGTCCTGCGCGGGGTCCGCGATGATGGGCGAGATCTCATCATCCCCCGAGAATTCGTCCAACACGGCTTTCGCTCCGTGGCGCGCGATGTCGCGACCGAACGGCTCGGCAGCCGCACCCGCGAGGATGATCGCCTCGCACTGCACCGCGAGGTGCGGGCGCACCGGCCGACGCGGCTCGATCAATGGATCGCCGATCAGCTCGACAAGGACGGCAAGGTGCGCATCGCGGATCTGCGCGCGGCGAACGGCGACCCAGCCGCCACAGACGCTCTGAAGGGCCGCGCTCACGAGCTCCGACGTCTCGGCCTGGCTAACGAGGTCAGCCGGAACGTGCTGCAGTTCACGCCGAACTGGCGCGATGGCCTCAAGGCACTTGAGCTTCACCTCGACATTCGCAAGGCGCTGATGCAGTCTCGCGCGATCGAAGCAGCTCGCGCGCAGCAGAGCGGCAAGTCGATTTCGACTCTCTTGCGCGGTCCTGATCGTTGACCACTTCCCGCGTCAAGCGAGCTCACCATTTCCCGTCATTTCCCGACCGGTTCCTGCCGTTTCGGCACCGACAGCATCGGCTTCCAACAATCGGAGCCCGAAGCCCATGTCTGCCGCCGCGAACGACGCCCACGACACGCAAGATGATGATCTGCTGACTGACGAGGACGTGGTTGCCCGCTATCGCGGCCGCATCACGCTCGGCACATTGCGCAACTGGCGCGCGCTCAAAATCGGTCCGCCCTACATCAAGGTTGGCAAGGCTGTGCTCTACAGCCGCGCCTCCCTTCAAGCATGGGACAAACGCAACACCGTGGCCTGCAGCAAGCTAGGCTAGCGGGCCTCAGTTTCCGCCCGTGGGCGCACCGGCTGCGCGAAGCAAATCGCCGACACTTCGGCCGCCAACCCGGCACACAGCGATGACGCGGTCATAGACGATGACACGGCCGCTTCGGCCACGCTGCGCGGTGCAGTTTGCCTGCCGGCCCGCGGCGACCTGTTCCAGGAACCGCTTCGAGCGTGAGCCATCCGGCGAATGCAGCTCCGGCGCATCGAAGTCGCCAAGACGCACTTCGATCCAGGTGCTCGGATCATCGGAATTACCGACGCACAGACTGTCGCCATCGCCGACATATCGCACGGTTCCGCTGAACGTGTCGCCGGCGCGACGCGGCAGCTCCGCCGTGCAAGGATCGGCATGTGCGATGCTTGGCGCCAAGACCATAAGGCCGAGCGTGGCGATCGCGGCAAGCAGCTTCATGATCGATCATTCTCCACG
>JBFWYC010000053.1:0-12725 GCA_050186805.1 Hyphomonadaceae bacterium | reverse complement strand
AATCCAGCAGCCGCGCGCGGTCGCCATGAATGATGGCGTCCGCCGTCAGCATCTCCGTGTACAGCAGTGCGCGACGCGTCAGCGCGCGGTGAAACGCCCGGCAATGCCGGTCCGTCCAATCCATCATTGGAGCGACGGAGAATTTGCGGTCGAGCGTGCGCATGGCGGCGCTGTCCTAGCCGCCCGCGTGCGCGGCGCCAATGCGATGCGCGTAAGAGGCTGCGCTAAGTCGCAGCGCCTTCCGCAAACAGCGCCCGGCGCGGCCCCAAATAGCCGAACAGATAGGCGCCCACCTTGCGCATCTGGATTTCCTCTGACCCTTCGGTGATCCGATAGCGGCGATGGTGGCGATAAATGTGCTCGAACGGCTTATGGCGCGAATAGCCGATGCCGCCATGCACCTGCATGGCGCGATCGGCGGCGTCGCAGCACAGGCGGTTCGCCCAGTAATTGCACATCGACACCTTGTCCGAGAGTTCGTGCTCGATGCGCTTGTGCGGCATGCGATCCATCTGCCAGGCGGTCTGGCGGATCAGCAGGCGCAGCATGTCGCATTGGGTTGCGAGCTCGATCAGCGGCCACTGAATGGCCTGGTTGTCCGCCAGCGGCTTGCCGAACGGTTTGCGCACGCGGGCGTACTTTACGCTCTCTTCCAGGCAATACACCGCCGCGCCGAGCGACGAGGCCGCCTGGCGGATGCGATTGGTGTGCACGAAACTCTGCCCGAGCGCGAGGCCGCGGCCGATCTCGCCCCAATAGGCGTCCTCCGGCACCCATACATCCGTCAGCGAAAGCCGCGGATGGTCGGTCGGCATGTTGAAGGTCCAGAGATATTCCTCGATCTTCAGCCCGGGCGCATTCGCCGGCACCACGAACGTTGTGATGCCGCGGGCATCGCCATCATTACCGCTGGTGCGCGCGAACACCATGACATGGGTGGCGACATGCATGCCTGTCGTCCACATCTTGGCGCCATTGATGAGCCAGCCCTTCCGCCCATTCTTTTCGTGCGGCACAGCGCGCGTTTCCATATGGGTGGCGTCCGAACCATGATAGGGCTCGGTTAGGCCGAACGCCGTGATCATCTCGTGGTTGAGCAGCTTCTGGTGGTCGCGCGCATATTGTTCGGGCGTGGCGAATTCCTTGAACATCACCACGAACGGATTGTTGCTGACGATCGAATGCTCGTTTTGCAGATCGTTGTGCAGGCCGAGTCCTTTGGCGGCGAGATGCTCGCGGATCACCGCCAGCCAGAGCTGCGAGCCGTTGCGCCCGCCGAGTTCTTCCGGCCACGCAAAGCGCAAGTGGCCGGCCTTGTCAGCGCGCGCGCGCGCTTCGCCCAGCAGGTCTTCCCACTCCGTCTTCGGCAACCCGCCGCGCGCCCAATCGGTGCGTTCGTACTCCCGGCGATGATCGAAAAAGCGGATATTGTCGTCGACGTTTTCGAGCGGCTTGATCTCGGCTTCGATGAAGCGGTCGAGCTCGGCCAGATAGTCCACGAGGTCTTTGGGAAGATCGAAATCCATCGGCGTTTCCTCTTATGTGTCGCGCGCGCGGCGATAGGCAGAATAAGTCGGCTGATCGACAGCGAGCTTTTCCATCGCGGTCTGGCGCAAATGTTCGCGCAAGCCCGGCGTGTCGGCATTCATCTCGCCAGCCTCGATGCTGGCGCACAGCAGACGATTGAGCGCATCGAGATCGCCGTGCTGGCCAAGTAAATCTTGCAGGCGAGCCTGCTCGGCAGCGTCGCTCGCTGGCGTCAGCATCAGCGCGCGTTGCACCAAGCCGAGCGCCCCCAAAGTCACGCGCATGTCGAACGCCGCGCGCCCGCTCAGCGCCGGCAGCACGGCCTCGCGCAGATGGGCGATGGCAATTTCCAGAATGCGCGCCGGCGGCGGGTGATCCTGCATCAAGCGCCCCTTTCCAAGAGGTCCAGCAAATCCAGTTCGGTTTCGGAGGCGCGCCGCGCGATCATCGGGCGTTCGACCGTCACCTGCGCTTCGCTGCGGATGAGCACGCCCGACATCGTGCAGATGACGCCCCAGCGCAGCGTGCCGAGCACTTCCCAAAAGTGCGCGCGCGCCCGATCCACCGGCGCCCCGCCCGCGGCTTCGTATCCGGCGTACAAGTCTTCACGATCGCCGAACCCGCCGACCGGCTTGTCGATCTCGCCGAAGCGCCAGGAATTCACGCAGATCCAGCCCAAGTCCTGCACGGGGTCACCCGCATGCGCGAGTTCCCAATCAAGCACGGCGCGAACCCCATCCGGGCCGATCAACATATTGCCGTTGCGAAAATCACCATGGACGACGGCGGGCGGCGCGTCGGCAGGCAAGTTCTCGCGCAACCAGCGCAGCGCCAGCGCAAACACCGGCCGCGGCCAGTCCTCAATGCGATAGTGACGGTCCAATTCATCGACGATCTGCGCCGTCGATTTCACCGGCAGACCGCTGATCTCGCCCATCGGCAGCGCATGAATACGCGCCAAGATTTCACCGCATTGACGCGCGAGGCGCGGCCGCGCCGCCGCAAACGCCGCATCGCGCACGATGCGTCCACCCAGCGCCTCGCCCTCCACGTGCTGCATGAAAAAGCCGGCGCCGAGGCCATCCGACGGAGTCAGAATGTGCAGCACGCGCGGCGTCGGCACGCCCGCTGCGTGCGCGCGCTGCATCAGGCGCGCTTCGGTTTCCATCGAGATGGCGAGATCGCTTGCCACGCGCTGATCCGGCGCGCGCCGCAACACCACACGCACTTCGCCCTCGGGCGTGGCGAGGTTGAGCAGCCACAATTCCTGGCTGGCGCCGCCGGAGAGCTGGCGCACGTCGCTCACGCCTGTTGCGCCCTGCGCAAGCTGCAGCGCCAGCGCCGCGAGTGCGTGAGGATCGAGCGAGGTCACGCGCTCACATTCGACCGTTTGCCGAACGCCGGCAACCGCGCGCGCGCCCATGCCGCTGGGGCACGCAGGCGCCACCTATCAGGACTCACAGGCGCCAGCCGGCTGGGTCGCGCCGGCGGTCATGCTATGTTGGACGCATGACGAACACGACGATGCAGCGCGCCGGTCTGAAGATGGACTCGTATCTCGGCTGGAAAGTCGACTTCACCACCCCGCCCGGCGCGCCCGCCTTCCTGGCGCCGGACTCCGTGCATTGGCGTGTGTTCAAAAATCCGGTCGCGCTCCTGGTTGGCGGCGTCACCGCGGTGCTGTTGGAGTTCGCCGACGCACGCATCCGCTCCGGCGTGTGGGATCATTCCACCTACAAGGCCGATCCGATGGGCCGCTCCCAGCGCACCGGCATGGCCGCGATGATCGGCGTCTACGGCCCGCGCGCGGCGGCCGAGCGCGTGATCCAGGGCGTCACCAACATGCATGCGCGCGTCGAAGGGGCGACACCCAGCGGCGAACGCTATCGGGCGCTCGATGTGGAACTGCTCGACTGGGTCGCGGCCACCGCATCGTACGGCTTCCTTACCGCCTACGACCGCTTCGTCACACCGCTGACGGCCGACGACAAGCTGCGCTTCTACCAGGAAGCGACGCCAATCTCGCGTCTCTACGGCGCCCAGCACTCGCCCGCCTCGGACGCTGAGTTCATCGCCATGATGGAACGCCTGCGGCCGCGCTTCGAGCCCCATCCGATCGTGCACGAGTTCCTCGGCATCGTCGCCAACACGCCCGGCGCGCTGTCGCTGCCGCTGTTCGTGCGCCGCGCCATGGCCTGCGCGTCCGTCTCGCTCCTGCCGGACTGGCTGCGCAGCTTGCTGCAGCTTGGCCCGGAATACGACTTGAGCCCGATGTCGCGGACGCTCGTGCGGTCCATGGGCGCGATTGGCGAGCGCGTGCCGATTGCGGGCGCGCCGCCGGCGCAAGCCTGCCTGCGTCTCGGGCTGCCGGCGAATTTCCTTTACCGCAGCCGCGAAGCGCAGGGCCGCGTGCTGCGCGACTGGCGCCGACCGGCCGAGCCTGCCCCAGCGCGATAGGCTTCCTTCGGCGCTTGCGGCTGCTAAGCTTCGGCCCATGCAGGTCACGCGTCACAAGCCGATCGTCGCCACGCTCAAGCCGAGCAATCACCCGTATTTGAATGGCGCCTGGACCCCGCAACACGAAGAGGTCGACGCCATCGAACTCGACGTGATCGAAGGCGCCATTCCGCGCGATATTGACGGCGTCTATCTGCGCAACACCGAAAACCAGATCCACCAGCCGCTCGGCCGCTACCATCCGTTTGACGGCGACGGCATGCTGCACCAGATCGACTTCCGCGACGGCGCGGCGAGCTATCGCAACCGCTTCGTGCGCACGCGCGGCTTCCACGCCGAACAGGAGGCGCGCCAATCGCTTTGGGGCGGCCTGATGGACCGCAGCGGCACGTCGCTGCGCCCGGGTTTTGGCGCCCATGGCGGGCTTAAGGATTCGTCCTCCACCGATGTCGTCGTGCATGCCGGCAAAGCCGTGTCCACGTTCTACCAGTGCGGCGAGGCCTACCTGCTCGACCCGGAAACGCTGGAGACCGAAGGCGTTGCGCATTGGGGCCCGCTCGACGGCGTCTCGGCGCATCCAAAAGTCGACGAGCGCACCGGCGAAATGATGTTCTTCAATTATTCGGTGCACCCGCCGTACATGCATTACGGCGTCGTCGATGCGGCCGGAAAGCTCGCGCAGTATCGGCCCATCCCGCTGCCCGGCCCGCGCCTGCCGCACGACATGGCGTTCACCGAGAACTACGTCGTGCTCAACGACCTGCCGCTGTTCTGGGACGCTGAGTTGCTGAAGCGCGACCTGCATGTGGTGCGTTTGCACAGCGAACTGCCGTCGCGCTTCGCCATCGTGCCGCGTCATGGCGAGGGCGCCATTCGCTGGTTCGACGCCGCGCCGACTTTCGTGCTGCATTGGACCAACGCTTACGAGGACGGCGATGAGATCGCGCTCGACGGCTATTTCCAGAGCAATCCGGAGCCCGGCAAATACAAGAACGCGCCCGAAGGCTACGAGCACATGATGGGCCATCTGGACGAACACACGTTCCAGTCGCGCCTGCATCGCTGGCGCTTCAATCTCAAAGACGGGACCACGCGCGAGGAGACGCTCGACCCGCGCATTCTCGAATTCGGCACCATCAACCAGCGCTTCGCCGGCCGGCGCCATCGCTATTGCTACTCCACCACGGCGAAGCCCGGCTGGTTTCTGTTCAACGGCTTCGTCAAGCACGACTTGGACGCGCGCACCTCGCAAACCTACGCGCTGCCGGAAGGCCGCTATGGCAGCGAAGCGCCGTTCGCGCCACGCATCGGCGCGCGCGACGAGGACGACGGTTACCTGGTGAGCTTCATCATCGATGAGAACGCCGGAACCTCCGAATGCGTGCTGATCGACTGCAAGCGCTTCGAGGCCGGCCCTGTTGTTCGCATCGCGCTGCCGCACAAAATCTGCTCAGGCACACACGCGTGCTGGGCCGAGCGCGCCTTCATCCGCGACCGGAAAGTCCCATGACCTACATTCTCGGCGGCTGGCAGAGCGATTTCTCCGAAAACTGGGCCCGCAAGGGATGGGACACCGCCACCGCCTTCGCCGAAACGATCGGCGCCGGCCTGGAAGCGGTGAAGCTCGACGCGAAAGACATTCAAACCGGACATGTCGGCAATTTCGCCGGCGAGTTGTTCAACGGCCAAGGTCTGCTCGGCGGCTTCTTCGCGCTCGCGCATCCCGATTTCGACGGCATGCCCACCGCGCGCCATGAAGCGGCGTGCGCATCCGGCAGCGTCGCCATCCTCGCGGCGGCGGCGGAGATCGAGGCCGGCCGCTACGACATCGCCTGCGTCGTCGGCATCGAGCAAATGCGCAATGTCAGCGGCGAGCAAGCGGCGCGCAATCTGGGCGCGGCCGCGTGGGCGGGCCAGGAATATGTCGACACGCCGTTCGCGTGGCCGCGCGCCTTTTCCGACCTCGCCGACGAATACGACCGCCGTTACGGCTTGGACTATCGCCATCTCATGGCGATCTCCGAAACCAATTTCAGCAACGGCAAGCGCAATCCCAACGCGCAGACGCGCAAATGGGCGTTCACGCCGGAGAGCTTTAGCGAAGACGATGCCGCCAACCCCATCGTCGAAGGCCGCACGCGCAAGAACGATTGCGGCCAGATCACCGATGGCGCGGCGATCATTTTCCTCGCGTCACCGAAGGCTGCGGCCGCCTATGCCGCCAAGCGCGGCGCCGATCTCGACGCGATCCCGCGCATCAAGGGCTGGGGCCATCGTTCGGCGCCAATCTCCTACGACGCCAAAGTGCGCGCCAGCGCCAATCAGCCTTATGTATTCCCGCAAGTGCGCCGCGCCATCGAAGATGCGCGCACACGCGCAGGCGTCGGACTGGAAGGGCTCGACGTTATCGAGACGCACGATTGCTTCGCCGTGACCGAATACATGGCCATCGACCATCTTGGCCTCACGGCGCCCGGCGAGTCCTGGAAGGCGATTGAGGCTGGCGACATCGCCATCGGCGGACGCCTGCCGATCAATCCTTCCGGCGGTTTGATCGGCTTGGGCCATCCTGTCGGCGCCACCGGCGTGCGCATGGCGCTCGATGCCTGGAAACAAACCAGCGGCAATGCCGGCGATTATCAGGTCGAGGGCGCCCGCACCTGCCAGACGCTCAATATCGGCGGTTCAACCACGACAACGGTCAGCTTCGTCATCGGCGTCTAGCGCATCCAAGCGCGCGCTTGCCTGCATCCTTAAGCGCAGAGGCGAATGGTTTGCCTCATGCCTGGACTTGAGCGTGGCGGCGAAACCGCCCGCTCCTTTTTTCAGCCCCGCGCTTTCATTTCCGACATCACGCGCTGCGCGTAGGCGCGGCTCACCGGCACTTCGTCGCCGCTTTCAAGCACCGCCATCAGCCGCCCGTTGGCGTCGCGCCGCACGGCCTTCAATCGGTTCCAATTCACGAACGCCGAGCGGTGCACGCGCAGCATCAAATTCGGATCGAGCTTTTCTTCCAGATGAGACATGGTCTCGCGATGCAGGAGCGTGCGGCCTTCCCAATAGAGCCGCACATAATCGCGCTCCGCCTCGATGCGCTCGACGTCCATTACCGGCACGCGCAGAAAGCGCCCGCGATCGCGAATCCAGAATTCTTTGTCGTATTGCGGACCTTCGCGCTCGTCCGATTCCTTCTTCAGCGCATCGAGCACTGACGCGAGCTCCTCGGCCCGGCGCCCGGCATCGCGCGCCGCACGCCGCTCGCGGGCGCGATGAATCGCCGACGCCAAGCGCTCGAACTCCACCGGCTTCAGAAGATAGTCCACCGCCGATGTTTCGAACGCCCGCAACGCATATGAGTCGAACGCCGACACGAAGATCACCGCCGGCCCGCCGGCATCTTCAACCGCGTTCGCAACCTCGAACCCGTCCGCCAATGGCATCTTGATATCGAGCAGCACGACGTCGGGCCGAAGATCGCGCATCGCCGTGATCGCTTGCGCGCCATCGGTGGCGGCGCCGACGACCTCAACATTGGGGATCTCCTGCAGCGCCAGCTTCATGCGGCGCAGCGCCAACGGTTCGTCGTCAGCTAAGAGCAGGCGCAGGGGTTCGGCCGACACGTTCTTCCTCCAAGGGCAGCCACAGCTCCACGCGGCAGCCGTGCGGTTCGCGGTTGCGTGCGGTGAGGCCCGCCCGCTCGCCGTAGATCAATTCCAAACGCTCGCGCGCATTGGCGAGGCCAACGCCGCGCCGCCGGCCTTGCTCGCTCGGCAAGCCGGGGCCGTCGTCTTCAATACAGATGCGCAAGAGATCGCCGTCGCGCCGCGCCGACACCTCGATGGCGCCGCCGTCAATGCGCGGCGTGATCGCGTACTTGATGGCGTTCTCAAGGATCGGCTGCAGAATAAGGCTCGGCAGCTGCGCGCCTTCCAGGCCAGGCTCGATATCGAAGCGCACCTTCAGCTTGTCATCGAAGCGCGTCTGCTCGATTTCGAGATACTTGCGCTGCGCCTCCAGCTCCGCCGTGAGATTGGCGAGCGCCGTGGGTTGGCGATCGAGCGAGTAGCGCAGAAAGCCCGCAAGCTTGAGCAGCATGCTTTCAGCCTGGTCGTTGCGCTTCTCCAGCACCAATGTCGAAATCGCGTTGAGCGTATTGAACAGGAAGTGCGGATTGATTTGGTAGTGCAGCATCTTCAGCTGCGCGTCATAAGCTAGCGCTTGCGCCCGTGAGACAGCGCGCGCCTGCGCCATGGTCTCGAAATGATAGCCCAGCAGCGCCTGCGTCAGCCCCCACAGCGGCAACGCCCAGCCGAACTGGAACACATAGATGACGAAAGGATACGGCTCGGGCGCAAAGCCTGCCAGACGCATCGGCCAGAATTGTTCGCTGTATTGCGTCAGCGGCGACAGAGCGACCGCGCCCAACACCAGCGCCAGATTGCGCGCGCGGCTCGATTTGTCGGCGCGAATGCCTGCAATCACAGCCAACAGCATCGCCGTGAGCGCTGCGTAACTCGCCACCACCAGCGCGCGGTTCAGGAAATAGGGGAAGTCGTTGACGTCTTCTGGCGGATCGGCGGCGGCGGCGGCCGTGCGGATAGCGAAATACATCAACCAAAACGCGACATGGGCGCCCCAGCGGGTCCATGCGGGATGATCCAACAAGCCGCTTGGCTTGCCGGCCGCATTCGCGGTCGCATCCCCTGTTTGGTTCATCCGCGCCAGCCTAGCGAACACTCGAACAGATTTAGTATCTCCGAACGCAGCGGCGTTTCCGCTTCGTCGCAATTTCGTGTCGGTTCGTCGTGGCAAACTGCTGAATTGTCTTAGTTCGCGTCTGCAGCAGCCGTGGCGAGGCCCGAGGCGGGAGGCGAACCCTTTTCCGGCGCCCGCGCAAGTTCAAAAGCGTATTCCACGAACACGTCTTCGAGAGGCGCAACGGCGAGGAGACATCTTTTGCCGAACAGCGCGAGATCGCGCGCGAAAGCGCCCTTCTTTGGCTTGCGCAAAAGCGGCCAATTCAGCGCCGTCATGGCGACGCCGGCGCGCAAGGCGAGTTCGTGCATGTTGGAAATCGAAACCCAGCGCGTGTGCTCGAGATTAGCCATGACATAGCGGGTCGCGCGTTGGCGCCGATGGCGACGGAAGCGCGGCGCAAACGGGTTTGGCGTCGTCACCAAGATGCGCCCGTCCGGCTTCAGATGCCGGCTGGCGAACTTCAACAGCGCCACTGGATCGTTCACGTGTTCGATCACATCGCCGATGAAGATGCGATCGAAGCGCTCACCCAGATCGGCGTCGCTGGTTGCATCGACGCAGCGAAAGTCGAAGCCCTTGGCGTTGTAGTGTTCGCACAAAGTCGGATTGATCTCGATCGCCACCGCGCGCTTGGCGACGCGCGCGATGCGGCCGTGCTCCCAGCTTTGCTCGGAATAGAACGAGACATCGTGCTCGCCGGCGCCGATGTCGAGCACGTCCTGCCCGCGCACAAAGTTCAGGATCATATCCATGCGCGCGATCGGCTCGATGCGCGTGATCGAGCGGAAGAACGCATCCATCTTCAGCGTGGCTTCGCGATTGGTCGGATCAGCGGAGATGGCGCGCCAGTCAAACATTCGCGCTCTCTTCCAGTTCGCGCCGCAGGTTCCGCCAAAACGCCGCCGCGCCATAATGCGGCTCCAGCGCGGCGCGGCCCTTCTCGGCTTTGGCCTTCAGCCCGTCAAGATCGCCCAGCGCCGCGCGCAGCGCCCCTGCCAGCGCGTCGGCGTCGCCGATCGGAAACAGCGCGCCGTAAGCGCCATCGGCAAGCGCTGCGCGGTTGCCTGCATTGTCGGCGGCGATGATCGGCGCGCCGTGGTCGAGGGCTTCCTGCAACAGGTAAGGCAGCCCCTCCCAATGCGACGGCAGCACGAGCACGTCCTTATCGTGAAAGTGCGCGAACGGCGCGGTGAGCCAGCCGGGAAAGCTCGCACGGACGCCAACCGCCGCTGCACGCACATCGGCCTCCAACTCTCCCGCGCCGATGAAACGCACCTCCACGTCGCCGGCCAGCTTCGCCGCGCGCGCAAGCGTCAGCGGATCCTTGGTGGGCGTGAAGCGCGCGACGAAATTGAAGCGCACCGCGTCGCCCGCCGGCAAAGGCGCCGGCGCAGGCGCGATATAGGGATTGCCAAGCTGCGCGATGCGCACGCCGGGCAGTGCGGCTTGCGCCATGGCGTTCTGCGCGCCGTTCAGCGTCACCACCAGATCGGCGCGCCGTTTGTGCTTGAACTTGTCGGAGTGGCACGGCGCGACGATCCGCGCGCCCGGCAGCAGCCGCCGCAACACCGGCAAGGTGCGGTCGCTGTGAGCGATGATTGTGATCGGCGCGCCCGCGGCGCGCGTGCGGATGGCGCCGCCCAGATCGCCCAGGATGGGCAGCGCGCCCGCCAATGGCGAGGTCGCCAGAGCCGGCGCGGGGATGATGTCGACGCCCTGTTCGCGCAGCTGGTCCGCCGACGGCCCACTGAACAGCACCGTCGAGCGCACGCCCACCGCGCGGAACATGCGCTCATAATGCGCCACCGCCGTCGCGATGCCGCCGCGCCCCTTCACCACCGCCGCCTGCAGCACGAACATGGCCGCCAATCAGCCCAAAACCCGCCTCGGATCAATGCCTCGCGCCGCGTTCGACCGGGCCGTTTTGACAGCGCGCCAATTTTGCCCTTTGGTGCAATTTCTACGGAGCGACCCACCCATGAAGACGATCCGAATTGGCGGCGCAGGCGGCTTTTTGGGCGACAGCCAGATCGCTGCGCCTCAGCTGTTGGCGCACGTCGACTATCTGGTGCTCGACTATCTGGCCGAGGCGACGCTGTCGCTGATTGCGCGGGCCCAGAAGAAGCGCCCTGAGGGCGGCTACGCGGTCGATTTCACCGACTGGGTCTGGAAGGACAATCTGCGCGAGATTAAAGCGCGCGGCGTGAAGGTCATCACCAACGCCGGCGCGCTCAATCCGCGCGCCTGCCGCGCCCGCATGGAGCAATGGGCCGCCGAAGCGGGGCTCTCCTTCAAGATCGCGATTGTCGAGGGCGACGATCTGCGCCCGCGCCTGAGCGAGTTCGCGCAAACGCGCGAAATGTTCACCGACGCCGCCTTTCCGCACGCCACCGACGTGCTCAGCAGCAACGCCTATTTCGGCGGCGCGCCCATCGCCGCAGCACTCGCCGCCGGGGCCGACATCGTGATCACCGGCCGCGTTGTCGATTCCGCGCTCGTGCTCGGCGCGCTGGTGCACGAGTTCGGCTGGTCGTTCGACGATTACGACAAGATGTCCGCAGGCTCGTTGTGCGGCCACATCCTGGAGTGCGGCGCGCAAGCGACGGGCGGTCTGTTCACCGATTGGGAGGAGGTTCCGGATTGGGCCCACATCGGCTATCCGATTGCGACCTGCGCCGCCGACGGCAGTTTCATCATCAGCAAACCACCCGGCACGGGCGGCCTCGTCTCGCGCGCCACCATCGCCGAGCAGGTCGTGTATGAAATTGGCGACCCGCAAAATTACGCGCTTCCCGATGTAATTTGCGATTTTTCAGGGCTTCGCATCGAGGCGTTGGATAGCGAGCGCGTGCGCGTCAGCGGCGCCAAGGGACGCGCGCCCTCGGGCTCCTACAAAGTGTGCACGACGTTTCAGGACGGTTGGCGCCTGATCGCGGTCGCGCCTGTGCTCGGCCGCGACGCCGCGCGCAAGGCGGTGCGCCAGTCGGAAGCCGTGATCGAGCGCGTCGAGGAATTGCTGCGCGCGCGCAACCTGCCGCCGTTCCGCGCCAAGCGCATCGAGCCGCTCGGCGCCGAGGTCACGTACGGCGCACAGGCCCGCACGCAGAGCACGCGCGAAGTCGCCTGCAAGATCGGCGTCGAGCACGACGATGTCGAAGCGCTCGGCGTGCTGTTGCGCGAGATCGAAAGCCCGGCGACGTCGATGGCGGTCGGCACCACCGGTTGGTTCGGCTCGCGCCCGGCGCCAGCGCCGGTCATGCGCGTGTTCTCGACGCTGATCGCGCGCGAGCGCGCGCCGGCGTTTGTCGATCTCGATGGCAAGCGCTTCGAGACGCCGATCGCCGATGCGCCGCGCAGCGAAGCGCCGTCAAAACCGCCGGCGGGCGACACCGCAAAACCGGGCGGCAATTGGCGCACTGTGCCGCTGATCGACCTCGCCTGGGCGCGCTCCGGCGATAAGGGCAACGCCTTCAATGTCGGCGTCATCGCGCGCAAACCTGAGTATCTGCCCTTTATCCGCGCGGCGCTGACCGAAGCGCGATTGCTCGCCTTCTTCGCCCACGAGTTCGAAGGCGCCGACGCTCCCGCCGTGCTGCGATACGAACTGCCGGGTTTCGACGCGCTGAACTTCCATTTTCTGCAAGCTCTCGGCGGCGGCCAGATGGCGACGCTGCGGCTCGACGCGCTGGCCAAAGGCAAGGCGCAGCAGCTCTTGGACATCGACATACCCGTCCCGCCCGAACTGGCCGCCTAACACACGCGCGCGTTACGATGCGATCGGCGGGACGCGACGGAAATAAAAAGCGGCCCCGCTGTTGTCAGCGGGGCCGCTTCGTGGATTGAGCGCACTTTTGGGTGCGGGAGTAGGATTTGAACCTACGACCTTCAGGTTATGAGCCTGACGAGCTACCGGGCTGCTCCATCCCGCGTCAGCTCAATCCAGATCTCTGATACGCAAACGGCCAGATCGGAAGAGCGTCGTG
>JBFWYC010000052.1:0-13260 GCA_050186805.1 Hyphomonadaceae bacterium | reverse complement strand
GAGCGGCTGCTTCGCATCAAGCTTGCGTCGACATACGCAGATCGGGGGAAAGCACCCACCAGAAGGTCCGCCCGGGGGTTGAATCGAGCCAGAAGCCCAGCCTTCGCAGCGTGCGAACGGAACCGAGATTGCGGCTGTCGCAGCCGGCGAGGATGGTTTCGGCGCCGGCCTCTTCGAACAGCCAGTCGATGACCGCGCCCACGGCTTCCACCGCATAGCCTTGGCGACGGCGGCTGCGGGCGACGCCGTAGCCGATCTCGAATTCGCCATCGGCGCGCAAGGACGGCTCGAAACGCACGTCGCCGATGACCGTCCCTTCCTGGCGATGGATGGCGACGGCGCGGGTTGGGCCGTTTTCGTCCTCTGGCAGCGAACGGGCCACGAGGCTCAGGCTCGCAGCGCACCAATCGGCGGGGGCGTCGGCGCCGATGACGTCGGCGAACGCCGCCTGCCCGGCGCGCGCGGCCAGCGCCAGGGCTGGCGTCACCGGTTCGAGCCGCAGACGCGGCGTGTAGAGCGGATGGTCAAGCACACGCGGCATGGGGTCAGCATGACCCAAGGCGCGGGGCTGGTCGAGAGCGCGACGCTGAACTCAGTTTTCCGGCATCAGGCCGCCACCGCCGCCCGTGCCGCCGCCAGGCGGACGCGGCGGACGCCGCAGCGCTTCGTTCTCGGCCACCAGCGCATCGATGCGCACCTGCAGCGAGGGGCGATCGGGCGGCAACGGCAACACGATGCGCGTCGGCGCGCCGGCGCGATCGTTTGGACGCGGCGCCGGGCGCGGCGGCATCAAAGCGGTGTAATCGCACGCCGGCATCGGCTCGGGCTCAAGCCCGCCCACTTCCGGCAGCGACACGACCTCGTAGTCGCGTTGGGCCATCGCTTCGCGGGCGCAATCGAGCTGCTCGGCGTAGGTCACGATCTCGGCCGCCGATTGCGACGTCAGACGCAACTCGGCCTCGTACTGCGCTTCGTACTGCTGACGGATGAAGAAGGACGCAACCGCGAGGCCGACCACGACCAGCATGAAGAACAGAACCGCGAGGTTCATCAGCGCGCGCGTGACAGCCGAGGCCATGCTGCCTTGATGCTGCATGACCAGCATCGGCTGCTGCTTCTCTTCGGTCCAAGGATGATGATCGTCACTGGTAGTCGACATCGGCGTTCTACCTCAGTGGCGATGGTTGAGCGGCGGGCGGAACAGCAGGCGCGCAATAGGCGCCGCCTTCGTTGCGCGCCACGCGCGCGCAGCGCGTTGCGTAATCGGCGCGGTCACGTTGGATGACCTCCTGCAGGAAGTGCACTGGCGCCGATTGCTGACGCGCAAAGCGGCGATTGGTGCGCAGCGCCTCGTTGTCGTCCTCCAGCGCCTCGACATAGTCCTGCAGGCCTTCGGCCATTTCGGTGATGCGCTGCTGATCGGTGTAGCGCTGGTAGGCGGTGAGCGCGCCGTAGAACTGCCACACCGCGACGGCGACGCCGACAAACAGGATCAGCAACACAGCAACGCCGGTGATGCCGCGCGTGGCCGACATTTCCGCTTCGGGCGGCGCGGCATAGACGACGAGCGGCATGCCGCGGTCGCTCCACGCCTGGATCGCCTGCCCGCGCGGCGGTTCGTGATCGCCGTCGGTCATTGCGGACAGCCCCAGCCATGGATGCCGATGTTGGCGAAGAAGCGGCGCGATTCCGGCGACGTCTGCGCGCCTTCATTGGCTTCGCCGAGGCCCGCGCAGGTGCGGATCTGGCGGACGCCGAAGTCGAGCGCGCGGCCGACGTTCACGTTGGTGTTTTCCATGTCGGCCAAGCGGCGGACATCGACCGGCACGTCGGGGCTGAAGCGGGCGCGCTCGATGGCGCGTTGGCCAGCTTCGAAGGCGCGCATGGCGCGGCCCCAATTGTCGCGCCGGGCGCCGGCGCGGTGATCGGCCATCGCGAACCAATAGAGGCCGTTATAGAGGTGCCACTCGGCCGAGTCGTTGTTGGTGGGCGAGCAGGCGGCCTCGCCCTGATCGCTCGGGCGCTGCAGCTTGATCCGAATGAGGCACGCACGCAGGCGATAGGATTCGTACTGCGGGTGCTGCGTGCCGTAGCGCACGGCGCCGTCAGCGGCGTCAACCGCGTCGTCGCGATTGCCGAGCGCTTGTTCGACCAGGCTGCGCTCGAAGAACGCTTCTGGCAGGCGCGGCCAATCGCGCGTTTGCGTAGCGCGGGCGAGATTGTTGCGCGCCGCCGCCAGATAGCGCGAGGCGGAGTTCTGATCGGCGCGGCTGCGGCCGGTTCCGCCGAGTTCTTGGTACAGCTTGTACTGAATGCTCGCTGCAGCAAGGCGCGCTTCGGCGAGCTGGATCGGATCGACCTGCACGCGCTGCTGGTTGCCGTTGCTGCATTCGTCGGCGGGCGTGCCGCCGACAACGCCGCAGAGAACGCTGTCCAACAGGCCCAAAGCGGAGGTCGGGTCGGAGTCCTTATAAAGGAGCGCGCGCTCGACATCGATCTGGATGCGACGTTCCGGCTGCCCCGCAGACTGCGCCGCCAAGCGGAAGGCGCAATCGGCGTACGTCACATCCTGCGTCGCCGAGCACGTCGTGTTGCTGGTGATCATCCGCCGGCGCGCGAGCGCGCGGCCGAGAGCCACATACAACTCAGATTGCGTGAGCCCGCCGCGCGCTTCCGGCGTCGACGGCGAACTGGCCAGCGTGCGAACCGCGCTGTTGAGCTGTTCGGTGGCGGTTTGGAGCGCGTTCTGATCTCCCGCGGAATTGCCCGTGGTGGTCAGCGTGATGCACGCCAATCCCCATTGTGCGACGGCGCTTGAACCGGCGTCGCGGAAGTTGCGGCGCGCTTCGCCAAGTTCACGCGGGTCGATATTCTCGCGTTGGCCGCACTCGACATAGATGTTGCTCGCATCCGCCAGCAGCGCGGCGCGGCGCAGGCGCGCACGGCCCAAATTGCCCGAAACAAGCTGACGCGTGACCGTGTCAGAACTCGACGCCGACGAAATCGCCGCGAGCGCCAGATCCAAGAACTCGACCGAGGCGTTCAGGTTCTGCTGAGCTTGCGCGCCGACATAAACCGGCATGTTCAGATATTCGACGCCAAGTTCGTTGGCCAATTCGGCCAGGCGGCGCGGGCCGCGCAGACGCGCGTACGGATCGCCGCCTTGGACCGACCGGAACATGGAGAGTTCGCGCACCACCGCAGCGCGGGCGGCGCGAACTTGCTCGGCGTTAGCGTCGCTCGCCGCCGGAATACGGCGCGCCGCAAGCATGGCGCGCTCGTAGGTCAGTGCGCTGGAGCTCAGAGCGCCGGCGCCCTGCTCTTGGATGCGGCGCAGCTGGTTTTCAGCGTCGGCGGCATTGTCTTGCAGGCGATAGGCGCGGGCCAGTTCGAGGCGCGCAAACGGCGCAACGCGATAATTGCCGGCGGCGCTGGCGGAGCTGTCCAGCAGCTGCACGGCGCGGCTGAGTTCGGACGCAGCGTTGGCGCCGGGCGCCGGCGCACCACCTTCCGGCTCAAGGATGCGGGAGGCGAGAATGCGCGACGCGCGGCCGGCGTGATATTCGCCGTTGGCGATTTGCTCACGCAGATCAATGCCGGCGACGCGGCGCTCCGGATCGCCCGCGCATCTGCGCACGATTTCGTCCAGTTCGCCGTCAGTCTTCGCTTCAAGGCTGCGCGCTAGCGCATCGCTGGGCTGCACATAGCAACTGGCCGGCAGGACGAACGGGACTTCGCGCTCAGGCGTCGTCGTCGTCGGTGGGTCAACTGGCGTGCACGTTGACGCGCCCAGGAAAATTACCGCCGCCGTGACTTGCAGCCACACAAAGCCCCGACTGCGATCAAGCCTAGCCATCAACGACCCCCCAACGCCGCTTCGCCATATGGTTAATTTTTGGATACAGCAGATTTTGGAGGTGCGGAAGGGTTTGCCGCCCCACGCGGGCGAATAGAGGCAAAAACGCGCTTGGTGCGGCGGAAACGTCTCACCATTGGGGAATTCTACCACATGACGCCGCGCGTGGCCGCGGGCGCGCAAGCGCCAATCAGGTGAGTTGCGCGGAGGCACTCGCCTCCCGCGCGCAATTCATCCGCTCAGTACGCGCAGGCCTCGAAGACACGGCGGACATCGCCGCCCCATTCGGTCTTGTAGCGTTCGATCAAACGCTCGGCTGGCGTCACGCCGCTCGCGGCGATGTCGTCAAGTTCGGCGAGAAAATGCGTCTCGTCCTGACCTGATGAGTCAGCGCGCGCACGCGACTTCAAACCTTGCCGCGCGATGGCCAGCGTCGCTTGCGCGATGTCGCGTGCGGAGTTTCCGCGAATAGGCGCCTTGAGCCCAAGCACCGGCACAGCGCGGCGCAGGCTTTCTCGATCCTCCGCCGTCCAGCTCTTCACCAGCGACCACGCCGCTTCGAGCGCTGCGTCGTCGTAGAAAATGCCGGCCCAGAACGCCGGCAACGCACACAAGCGCGACCATGGGCCGGAATCGGCGCCGCGCATTTCGAGATACGTCTTCAGCCGCACTTCTGGAAAAATCGTGGTGAGGTGATCTTCCCAATCCTTCGCGGTTGGGCGCTCGCCCGGCAAAACCGGCATCTTGCCGTCCATGAAAGCGCGGAAGCTCTGGCCCGAGCAATCAATGTATTTGCCGTCGCGATAGACGAAATACATCGGCACATCGAGGGCGTAGGCGGCGTAGCGCTCGAAGCCCATGCCGTCCTCGAACACAAACGGCAGCATGCCGGTGCGATCCGGATCGGTGTCGGTCCATACATGCGCGCGGTACGAGAGGAAGCCGTTGAGCCGGCCTTCGGCGAAAGGCGAAGCGGCGAAGAGCGCGGTCGCGATCGGTTGCAGCGCCAGGCCGACGCGGAATTTCTTCACCATGTCGGCTTCGGAGGCGAAATCGAGATTGGTTTGCACCGTGCAGGAGCGAAACATCATCTGGCGCCCGAGCCGGCCGACCTTGGCCATGTAGGCGCGCATGATCTTGTAGCGGCCCTTCGGCATGATCGGGATGTCGTCGAGCCCCCAGAGCGGCTGAAAGCCGACGCCCAGAAACGCAATGCCCAGCGCGCCGGCGACATCGCGCAGTTGCGACAGGTGCGAACCGGTTTCGGCGCAGGTCTGATGCAGATGCTCGAGCGGCGCGCCGGAGAGCTCGAACTGGCCGCCGGGCTCAAGCGTGATCGACGCCTGCCCTTGCTTCAGCGCGATCGTGTTGTCGCCTTCCTTGATCCGCTCCCAGCCGTATTTGTCGGCGAGGCCGTTCAACAGCGCGCCGATGCCGCGCTCACCTTCATACGGCGCCGGCTCAAGCGTATCGCGATGGAAGGCGAACTTCTCGTGCTCAGTGCCGATGCGCCAGGTCGCGCGATCCGGCTTGGGGCCGCTCTCCAGATGCGCGACGAGATCGCGGAAGCCCGTCAGCACCGGGGCGGTTTCAGTCTTAGCCACGCGCGTCCTCCCGGGCGTTCTGAGGCGCCATGTGGGCCTTTCGCGCCGCGCCCGCAAGCCGTTACGCCTCGCGCCAGTCGCCCCATGCGGACTGGACAATGCTTAACGCCGCGATCACGGCGGTTTCGGCGCGCAGGATACGCGGGCCGAGCGAAACCGGAATGACAAAGCTCTGCGCACGCAACATGCGGCGCTCTTCCGGCGTGAACCCGCCTTCGGGGCCGATGAGCACGGCAAGCTTGTTTGGACGGCCCGCGCTCCAGCCGCCTAGCGCAACGGCGATAGGCTGAGCCCTTCCATGCGCGCCGCCCCAGGCTGCGCTTTCGTCATCGCCGGCTTCATCGGCGTAAATGAGCGGGCGGTCCGCCTCCCAACCGTCGAGCACGCGCGCCAGCGATATCGGCTCGGCAAACTCCGGCGCGTCGAAGCGCTCGGTCTGCTCCGCCGCCTCGCGCGTGATCGCCTGCAAGCGATCGAGCCGCACCGTTTCGGCGATGGTACGCTGAGTGATGACGGGTCGGATACGGCGCACGCCGAGTTCGGTCGCCTTCTCGACGATGAGATCGGTGGCGTGGCGCTTTACCGGCGCAAACAACAGGTCGAGATCGGGCGCAGCGCGCGACGCGCGCAGCAGCGTTTCGACGCGCACTTCCATGCCGCGCTTGCTCTTGGCTGTGACGCTGGCGCGCCACTCGCCGTCACGCGCATTGAACACACGCAAACGCGCGCCGACATCGAGCCGCAGCACCGTGCCGACATGGCGCGCCTGCGCCTCGTCCAGCGCAAGCGCTGCGCCCACTGCGAGCGGCGTGTCGATGAGGAGGCGCGGATCAGGCATGTCGCGGTCGTGCCAAGCTCAGGCGCGCCACGCAACGACCCCGGCTACTTTGACCGCGCTTCATTACCATGGTAATGTGACGTCATGACCAGCATTAAGTCGAAAATCACGGCCCAGGGCCAAGTTTCGGTGCCGGCGGAAGTGCGCAAGCAGCTTGGCGTCGGACCGGGTGGCGTGATCGAGTGGCAAACTAAAGACGGCGACGTCATTGTGCGCCGTGCGGGCAAGTTCACGTTCGAAGACCTGCATAAGGCCGCGTTTCCCGACGGGCCGCCGTCCGGCCCGCCGGTTGACGTGAAAAAGGCGATCGAACGCTACATGCGCGAGCGACATGCGCGCCGCTGACACCAATCTTCTGGTCAGATTGATCGCGAAAGACGACGCGGACCAAGAGCGGCTCGCTCGCGAAGCTGCATCGCCCGGCGCTTGGATTTCGACTGTCGCGCTCGTTGAAGCAATCTGGGTGCTGAAGAGCTATTATGGCCTCGACCGTCAGCGAATAGCTTCGACGGTCGCGACATTTCTGAACCACCAGAACTTCGTAGTCCAAGACGCGGACACAGTCACAGCAGCTCTCGCGGTCTTTCAACGCAACAAGAAGGTCGAGTTCTCCGATTGCCTGATCGTGGAGATGGCCCGCAAAGCAGGCCATCTCCCGCTCGTTACATTCGACCGAGACCTCGCCAAGCTCGACGGCGCGGAGCGCATTGACGCGCTCTGACGCACGGTTACGCCGCTTCCTCTGCGATCATGTCGCCGCGGGCCATGGCGTTGAGGCGGGCGTAGAGGCCGCGTGCATCGATCAACTCGGCGTGGCGGCCCTGTTCGACAATGCGGCCCTGGTTGAACACCAGGATGCGGTCGGCTTCGCGCACGGTGGAGAGCCGGTGCGCAATCACAATGGTGGTGCGCCCTGCTTTCAGCTCCGCCATTGCGGATTGCACCTGCCGCTCGGTCTCGACGTCGAGCGAGGACGTCGCCTCGTCGAGGATGAGAACCGGCGCGTCGGCCAGGAATGCCCGCGCCAGCGCCACACGCTGGCGTTCGCCGCCAGAAAGCTTCACGCCGCGCTCGCCGACCTCGGTGTCGTAGCCGAATGGCAGCTTCTCGATGAAATCATGTGCGCGCGCACGTTTGGCGGCGGCGATAATGTCGTCGAGCGGCGCGTCGGGACGGGCATAGGCGATGTTCTCGCGCAGTGAACGGTGAAACAAGGCCGGGTCCTGCGGCACCAGGGCGATGGCGCGCCGGAGGCTAGCTTGTGTCACCGAGCGCACGTCTTGGCCGTCGATGCTGATAGCGCCGGCATCGACGTCATAGAGGCGCTGCACCAGCTTCACGAACGTCGTCTTGCCCGAGCCGGTGGGGCCGACAAGGGCGACGGTTTCGCCTGGTGTGATCTCCAGCGAGAAATCGCTGTAGAGCGCTTCGGCGGCGTTCTTGTAACCGAACGAGACGCGCTCAAACGCGATGCGGCCGGCTTTTGGCTGAAACAGCGCCGCGTCAGGCGCATCCACGACATCGGATTTTTGCGTCGCGTAAGCGACTACGTCTTCGAGGTCGGCAATGCCTTTTTGCAAGTTCTGCACGTTCTCGCCGAGCGTCCGCAAATAACCGGACACCAGCATGAACGCACTGATCGCGAACACTGCGTCGCCCGCTGTCGCGCGCCCGCCGCTCCACTCAAGCAGAACCAGGCCGAGCAGCCCGGCCTGCAAAATCCAGAGCAGTAGGTTTTGCACCACCCAGGCATTGGTGAGCAGCGTCCAGGTGTGGTTGGCCTCTTTCGTCCAAGTTTGCACGACGCGATCGAAGCGCGCCTCCTCGCGCGCTTCAGCGCCAAACGCTTTCACCGTCGCGTTCGAGGAAACCGAATCCGCCAAAGCGGCGCCGATGGCGGTGTCGGCTTTGATGTAGCGCTTCAGCGGCTCAGCCACATAATAGCGGCTCGAGAAGTACGCCACTGCGACGAAGGCCAGTATGGTCACCGCCGTGAATGCGCCGATGAGCGGCCATTGGATGAAGGTGAGCACGGTCACGCCGATCAACACGGCCACCGCTGGGATCATGAACCAAACCAGCGTGTCGGAGATGACATCGTAAGCGTTCATCGCCCGCGACACGCGCCGCACCGTGGCGCCGGCGAAATTGTCGGCATGCCAATCGGCCGAAAAACGCTGCACGTCGCGGAAGCCGTCAGTGACGATGCGCTCCATGTTCTTGGAGGCGAACGGAATATGGAAACGCACGCCGGTATTGCGCGCGGTGTAGAAGATGAGCGCCAACAGCGCGACGACGCCGTAGCCCCACGCCGCCGCACGCTGCCCGGCCTCCGTCGGCCCCGCGGTCAGGGCGTCGACTAGATGTTTCGAGGCGAACGGCATCGCCAAGTCGGCCGCTATGGCGAGGCCAAAGAGCAGCCCCACCATTGCGAGCTTGCCCGGCTGGCTCGACCAATGCTTCCACAGAAAGGCGATGACCTCGCGCAAGCTAGCCTTGCGGCGGCCGCCTTCGGCCTCGTCGTCAAAATCAAATGCGTCGCTCATTAGAGCACCGAATACGTCGCAGCCGCAAAAAACGGCGAAGCGAGATTGAAAATGGGGGTGGAGTGCTGAAAGCGCAGCGCCAAGTGGCGCGAACGTCCGCAACACGGCAATCCGACGCGGTTTCCCTTAGGCCCGATGGATGCGGGATTCGGGATTTGGGCCGGGGCAGCGCACAGCTTGCCTCAAGGCTCAACGGCGACCGGTCGAGGCGCCGTATTTAACGAAGGCGGGCGTTCATTCAGCTTTCTCCTGAGAGCGCGCCCACATAGCGTTTGCGCCGCCTTGCGTAAAGCACAAGCGGCGCGCATGACGCCGATGTGACCGATTTGAAACCTGCCGATGCGTTGCGGCAACATTGGACGGATGCGTTGCCGCGGGCGTGGAAGCCGTTCGCGCAGCTGTCGCGGTTGGACCGCCCGATTGGGTGGCAGTTGCTGCTGTTGCCGTGCTTGATGGGTATCGCCGTCAGCCGCACCGGGTTCGGCTTCTTCGGGGCCGATGCCGGTTTTGCGCTGGCGTTTCTTGCCGGCGCCATCGCCATGCGCGGCGCGGGGTGCACCTATAACGATATTCTCGACCGCGATATTGACGCGCAAGTCGAACGCACGCGGCTGCGGCCGCTGCCTTCGGGCGCGGTTTCGCTGAAGGCGGCGTGGGCTTGGCTCTTGGCGCAATGCCTGGTCGGCCTGGCCGTACTGCTGACCTTGCCGCGGTTGGCGCAGATCACCGCGCTGATCGCCATCCCTCTCGTGGCGCTCTATCCGCTGATGAAGCGCATCACCTGGTGGCCGCAGGCGTGGCTGGGCATCGTGTTTTCGTGGGGCGCGCTCGTCGGCGGCGCAGCTGTGGCGCCTGAGCCAAGCGTGCCGCTCGAGGCGCTCGTGCTCTACGCCGGCTGCATCTGCTGGACGATCGGCTACGACACCATTTACGCGCTGCAGGATCGCGAGGACGACGCGCTCGTCGGCGTGCGCTCGACCGCGCGGCTGTTCGCGAGCCAGTGGCGGCTCTGGACCAGCGTGTTTTACGTGCTTGCCGTCGCACTTTGGACGGTCGCGGGCGCGGTGGCGGGCGCGGGCATGATCGTAGCCGTCGCGATGAGTGCGACCGGCGTGTTTTTGATCTGGCCGATGTTGCAAGGCGTCGACGATGCACGTCCGGAAACGGCGCTTGCGGCCTTCAAGCGAAACGCCATGATCGGCGCAGCGGTCGCGCTCGCGTTCGCGTTGGAGCCGATCTGGCGCACGCTGCGGCCGCTTTTGGGAGTGTGACGTGGGCGAGGCGGAGAAGCATCTGAGCACGGTGTGCAAGCGCTTCGCGCGCGTGGTGCCGCGGCACGAGCCCTACCCGACGACATTCGAGAAACGCAAAGACCCGTACCGCGCGTTGATCCGCTCGGTGGTGTATCAACAGCTTTCCGGCAAAGCGGCCGCGACCATCCATGGCCGTCTGTTGGCGTTGTTTCCGGACAAGGATCACCCCGAGCCCGAGGACATCCTCGCCATCGATCCGACGCTTTTGCGCGGCGCCGGGCTCTCGCGCCAGAAAATCGCGGCGATCCAGGATGTGTCGCAAAAGCGCATCGACGGCGTCATCCCGGAAGCGCGCAAGCTGACGCGGTTAAGCAATGACGAGATCATCGAACGTCTCACCGCGGCGCGCGGCGTCGGGCGCTGGACGGTGGAAATGTATCTGATGTTCACGCTCGGCCGCCCCGACGTGCTGCCGATCGACGACCTCGGCGTGCGCAAGGGCGCGGAAAAACTTTATCGCCGCAGCTTCACGCCTAAGGAGCTCGGCGCCTATGGCGAACGCTGGGCGCCGTTCCGCAGCGCCGCCGCCTGGCATCTGTGGCGGTTCATCGACACGCAGACGCCCGAGCAGAGCAAGATTTAAGCGCCGTCGCACCGATTCAGGAACGTGCGGTCCTCGCGCAGGATGAAGCGTTCGCGTTGGGCGAACTCATAGTTCTCGCGACCGGCGGGATCGGCGGCGAGCCGGGCGCGGTAGGCTTCGTAGGCGGCCAGACTTTCAATGTTGTACAAACCGTACGCCAAGGTCGCCGATCCCTCGTGCGGGGCGAAATAGCCGATCAGATCAGCACCGCAACGAGGTATCGCCTCACCCCAAATGCGCGCGTACTGCTCAAAGGCGACGCGCTTGTACGGATCGATTTCGTAACGAATACAGCATGTCAGCATCTGCCGCCTCCTCCGGCGCCAGACCTAGCGGATTGCGCGCCGCCCATGGTTCGACTAACATCGAACCGTGGATTTTCGCACATGAAGGAAGGCCCCAACATCGCCGCGATCGCGGCCATGGTCGGCGATCTCGCCCGCGCCAACATGCTCACCGCGCTGCTCAACGGCGCGGCGCTGACGGCGAGCGAATTGGCGCTGGAGGCCAATGTCACCAAACAGACGGCCAGTTCGCATTTGGGCAAGCTTGTGGATGGCGGGCTGGTGGCGGTCGAAGCGCAGGGACGGCACCGCTATTATCGCTTGGCGGACGCCGACGTGGCGGGCTTGCTGGAAACGCTGATGGGCGTGGCCGCGCGCGCCAAGGCGTTGCGCACGCGTCCGGGGCCGAAGGAGCCGGCGTTGCGGCATGCGCGCGTCTGCTACGATCATCTCGCCGGCGACATCGGCGTGGCGCTGTTCGACGCGTTCCTCAAAAACAAGTGGATGACGCCCGGGCCGGAAAACACCTACGCACTGACGCGCCTCGGCCGCATCAAGGTGTCGACCTTTGGCGTTGATATCGAAGAACTTGAACACGGCGCCCGCCCGCTCTGCCGCGGCTGTCTGGATTGGAGCGTGCGCCGCCATCACCTCGCAGGCGCGCTGGGCGCGGCGATTTTGGACTGCGTCATCGACCGGCGCTGGGCGGTGCAGCGGCGCGGCAGCCGCGTGCTGGAATTCACGCGCGCCGGCGAAACCGGCCTGCAACGCGTGTTCGCCTTCGAACTGCAGGCGACGACCTGAAGTTCCGTCGCGGGAAGGCTGCGCGGCGGCGGCGTAGGTGCTAAGCTTGCGCCCATGCCGGCTGTCGCGCGCATTGACCCGAAGGACGTCTTCACCGCCGAGGAATGGGCGCGCCTGTCGCCGCGCTCGTCATGGCTGGGATTGGCGTTGGTGGCGTGCGCTTGGGCGCTGATCGTCGCCGCCGGCGCGCTGTTCGTGCTGTGGCCCAACCCGTTGAGCTACGTGCTGGCCGTTATGCTGATCGGGGCGCGGCAATTGGGGCTGGCGATCCTCATGCATGACGCGGCTCACGGCGCGCTGCACCCGAATGCCAAGATCAACGACTGGGTCGGTGAATGGCTATGCGCAGCGCCGACAGGTACGCGGCTTGAAGCCTATCGCGCTTATCATTTGAAGCATCATCGCTACACCGAGCAGCCGGAAGATCCCGATCTGTCGCTCTCGGCGCCGTTTCCGATCACGCGCACATCGCTATGGCGCAAGGTTGTGCGCGATCTTACCGGGCAGACGTTTCTCAAGCAGCGCCGGGCGCAGCTGTTTGGCAACCGGCCGCCGGGTTGGCTTGTCAATCCGAGCACGGCGCACTTTCTGATCTTCAACGCGCTGCTTTTGGCGGCGTTGAGCGCGGCGGGATATTGGTGGACGTATTTCGCGCTTTGGCTTGCGCCGATGGCGACGTGGCTGCCGCTGGTGACGCGCCTGCGCAATATCGCCGAGCACGCCGTCGTCAACACCAATGACGATCCGTTCAGCCATGCGCGCACAACGTACGCGAACATTCTGGAGCGCCTGTTCATCGCCCCGTACTGGGTGCATTTCCACGCCGAACATCACGTCTTCATGCACGTGCCGTGCTACCGGCTTGAGCGCATGCACCGCATGTTGATGGACAAAGGCTATTGGTCACGCATGACGATCGCACCGGGATATCCCGCGGTGTTGCGCGAAGCGGCGTCCGCCTGACCGCATGATTTCAGACATTCCAGCCTTCATTCGCGAGAACACGCGCGTGCTCGCGCCAAGCCATGTGCCGGAGCTGCAGCTCCATCTCGCCGACGATGCGGTGAGCCTGTGGCAGTTGACAGAGGAGCAGCTGGGCGAATTGGGCTTGCCGCCGCCCTTCTGGGCGTTCGCCTGGGCGGGCGGGCAAGCGCTCGCGCGTTATGTGCTGGACCACGCCGACATTGTGCGCGGCAAGAGCGTGCTAGATGTGGCGTCAGGCTCGGGTCTGGTGGCGATCGCGGCGATGCGCGCAGGCGCGGCCGCGGCGCTTGCGGTGGACATCGATACGTTCGCCGCGCACGCCGTGCGCCTCAACGCCGCGCTCAATCAAGTTGAGCTGACGACGAGCGACGCCGATCCGGTCGGCGCGCCGACCGACGCCGAGATCGTGCTGGTTGGCGATCTCTTCTACGACCGCGATTTGGCCCCG
>JBFWYC010000051.1:0-14035 GCA_050186805.1 Hyphomonadaceae bacterium | reverse complement strand
ACGCGCGCCGACGGCATGTCGGCGCCGTTTATCTTCGGTTTCCGTGTGCTGCCGCTGATCTTGGTGATTTCGGCGCTCTCGGCGTTGCTGTGGCACTGGGGCGTGCTGCGCTGGATCACGCGTGCATTCGGGTTTGTGTTTGAGAAAACGATGAACCTCGGCGGCGCATCGGCGCTGGCCGTGGCGGCGAACATTTTCATGGGCATGGTCGAGAGCCCGATCGTTATTCGCGCTTATTTGAACAAGCTCTCGCGCGCTGAGCTGTTCTTGATGATGGTGGTTGGACTGGCGACGGTGGCCGGCTCCACCATGGTCGCTTACGCGGTGATCCTCGGCCCGGTGCTCGAGAATGCGGCTGGCCACGTGCTTGTCGCCTCGATCATCTCGGCGCCCGCCGGCATTCTGCTCGCGCGCATCATGATTCCGGAGCAGCACGAGGCCGGCACGCCTTACGATCATGGCGCCGATCTCAAATACGAAAGCGCCATGGATGCGATCACACGCGGCGTGCAAGACGGCGTGATGGTGGCGGTCAACGTCGCGGCTTTCCTCATCGTGTTCGTGGCGTTCGTTTGGCTGGTCAACAACGCGCTCGGACTCGCGCCGCATGTCGATGGCGCCCCGCTTACCTTGCAGCGCATATTCGGCTGGGTGTTCGCGCCGGTTGCCTACATCATCGGCGTGCCGTGGGCGGATGCGCCTGAAGCAGGCGCGATCCTCGGCACGAAACTGTTCTTGACCGAGTTCATCGCCTTCATTGATCTGGGCGCCATACCCCCGGACGCCATCGCCGAGCGCAGCCGCATGATCCTGACCTATGCGATTTGCGGCTTTGCCAATGTCGCCTCCGTTGGCATCATGACGGGCGGCATGACCGTGCTGATGCCGGCGCGTCGTAGCGAAATCATGGGGCTCGCCTGGAAGGCGCTGCTGCCGGGCTTCATGGCGACGTTGATGACGGCGGCGATCGTCGCGGCCTTGCCGGCTCAGTTGTTCGGGAGCGGAGAATGAAGCTCTACATCGCGCCATATGCGCCCAATCCGCGCCGCGTCATGATGTTTCTGGCCGAGAAGGGCGTCAGTGGCGTTGAGATCGTGACGCTCAATCTGCAAGAGGGCGAGCATCGCACCGACGCGTTCAAGCTCAAGAGTCCGCTCAGCCAGATTCCGACGCTCGAACTTGACGACGGCCGCTGCCTCACCGAGAGCCGCGCCATCTGCAGCTATTTCGAAGCGCTGCATCCTGAGCCAAATTTGATGGGCCGCGATCCGTTCGAGCGGGCCTTCATCGAGATGTGGGATCGGCGCATGGAGCTCTTGTTTTCAATGCCGCTGATGATGTGGGTGCGTCACGGCAATCCGGTGCTGGCGGCGGTGGAGCGCAACCAGAATGCCGAGGTGGCGACTTACAATCAGGGCCAAGCCATGCGCATGGCGAAGTGGTTGAACACTGAACTCGCCGAGCGGCCTTGGATCGCGGGCGACCGCTTCTCCATCGCCGATATCACCGCCTGCTGTGGTGTTGACTTCGCCAAGATGAACCGCTGGCGCCCCGGTGACGATCTGCCGAACCTGCGCCGCTGGCGCTTGGCCATCGGCGAGCGCGCAGCCGGGCAGGTCGCCGCCTAACGGGCGTGCAGGCGCGCGCCCAGTTCATCGGCGCGCCGAGCAAGCTTGGCGCGGCGCTTGTTGAGCGCCTTGAGCGCCTTTTCGGCTGCCTTCTGCGTTCCCGCGAGGGCTGGATCAGCAGCGACGCGCGCCATCAGCAGCAGTGCATCGCGTTCGTCGCCCAACACGTCGCCAAGCTTGCTGGCGAGTTTAAGCCGCCGCCGCCGCGGCCATGCGCCGCCCAGGAGCTGCGCAGCGTAGGCGCGATCTTTCTCGCGCTTGCGCCATTGGTGGCGCGTGTGCGGATCGTCGTCGCTGCTTTCATGCGCGCGATTGGCGCGGCGGACGATGCGTAGCGCGCCTTTCTTGATCTGACGGGGCGAGGCTTCCGGCCAGACTTGAGCAAGCGCGAGGAGATCGCGCAGCGCTGCGCGGGCGGCCTCGGTTTCCGCCGCGCCTTCCAGGCCTTTCGGCGCGCTGAGGCTGCTGGCGACGGCTTCAAGCGCTTCCGCCGCTGACTTCTTGCCGGTGCGGTCGGCCGCTTTCGTGGCGGCGGCTTCGAGCGCGATCTCTGTCCGTGCGCGTGCGAGGGCGTGCATGGCGGCGCGGGCGGAATCGTTGAACACCGCCGACAACCCGGGCGCGCACGCGCGGCCGACATGGGCAACTGCGCGCGCACGCTTCAGGCGCACGCGGCAGCGATGCAAAGCCGGCGCGTACTCGCCGGCGGCGTCGAATTCCTCGATTGCGCCGCGCACTTCTTGCGTCAACGCCGCACGTAGATCGAACGCCTTGTCTGGCGAGCGCATGTGGAGAGCCCCGTTCGCGCGCTTCGGCGCGTTATCGTTTTACTTTCTTGAGCGTGCCGGAAAATGCAAGCAGCGTACGTGAACCTTGTGTGACAACGCCGCGTGCAAAAATCACAGAGCGCGTATCGCGCAGCACTTCGCCGGTGGCTTCGATCAAGCTGTCGAGATTGCCGGCGCCGATGAATTCTGAATTGCACGTTAGAGTGACCGCGTGGACCTCGCGCAACTCGTTGTGGGCAATGGCGAAAAGCGCGAAGTCCGCGAACGTCATCAGCGCGCCGCCGTGCACGCTGCCGCCGCCGTTGAGGTGATGGCGCAGCGGCTGGAAGGCGCAGCGCACGCGTGCGTCTTCGACCTTCATGTAGAAGGGGCCGATGGCGGTTTCGTACGGGTCCGCGCCTGTTCCCCACGTGCTCCAGCCGGCAAACGGGCCGTCCTTGACGAGTGTTGGCGGATTGGGGCCTTCGTCGCTCATACATTTCGCTCCTGTTCGGCGTGCTGGCATGGTAGGGGCAAAGCTGCAAGGCAGGGGCTCATGCGGTTCATTGGCGCGTTGATTGCGATGGTGTTTTTGGCGCAGTGCGCCACGCCCGGCGGGCGCGAGGATTTCGTCGTCGGGTCCGGGGAGGACGCCCTCGTCATCATTGGCATCGCCAAATCCGGGCGCGACACCTCGCCCCGCTACGTCATGCTCTGGCGGCAGCTGGACGAGGCGGGCGCGTTTCGGGAGCTGAGCGGGCGCGCCAGTTTCGACGCCGAGACCAATGATGGCGATACGGTGCGCGTGCGGGGCATTCCTGGCGAATTCGTGGTGCTGCGCGTCGAGCCCGGCGTCTACGCGCTCGATGGCGTCTTCGCCATTATCCCGGACGGGCGCGTGAATTACGTGGCGCAGGGCGTGATCACAGGCCCCGAGCGGCCCACGTTCGAGGCGCGCGCCGGCGAGGCAATTTATCTGGGCATCTGGGAAGCCGATATCGAGGACACCACCGCCGTGGTTCGCCCGTGGCGGCTTGATAGCAACGACGCCCGCGCCGTAGTGCGTCAAGCCGGCGGCGTCGAGGGCGAAGTGCGCGTGCGCGAGACCCACACGCGCGCGGTGCCATGCGCGCCGCACCAGCCGAGCACCATGTCGACGCGGCGGGTGTGCTGATGCGCGGGTTGGTTGCTGCTCTATTTGTGCTGCTGCTGGCGCAAGCGCCCGCGGGTGCGCAGGATTTGATGACGCCGTCGGAGTTTCGTGACGCCGCGATCGCGCTGATCCGCGCCGAGGTCCCAGAGGCTCAGATCGAAATTCGTGACGAGCTGGGCATTACGGTGCGTCGTCCGGAAAATCAGGAGATGACCGAGTTCAGCATCAATTTCGACAACGGCTATGCGGAGTACCAACGCAATCCCGACGCCGTCACCGATATCCTCGATCGCTGGGTGAGCTTCGCCATCCTGCCGCCCGAGGAGTCGCAAATGGCTGAACGGGTGGTCGCGGTGCTGCGCACGCGTGACACGCTGACGAGTTACGCGGCGGCGCTGGCGCAGGGCGAAACGCCGGCAACGCTGGTATGGCGCCCGTTCGCGGGCGATCTGGTCGAGATCATCGTGTTCGACGGCGCCGAGACCATTCAGTACGCGAGCGAACAAAGCCTGTCCGATATCGGCCTCACGCCGGACATGGCGTGGGCGATGGCGCCGGGCAATCTGCCGGCGCGATTGGGCGAGTTGGAGGTCGGCGGCGTCGATGGCGCGGATCGCCTCGTTTATGTCACCGGCGGCAATGGCTTGGCGCCCAGTTCGCTGACCGATGCGCAGACCTGCAGCGGCGATCGCGCCACGTGGGGTTACCTCATCGTGGAGCGCAACGGCTTTATCGCCACCGATCTCAGCGACGCCGTTGCCCGTGTGCAGTTCCGCGACCTGTTCGAGGACTTGCTGCGGCAACAAGCGAGTTTGTCGATCACGCCTTTGGCGTGCCGCGACGGACGCCTCGCCGCCGTCACGTTGACGGACTGAAAGCGAACTGCCGGCGCTTTATGTTCCGTGCTAAGTCGCTCGCGTGAGTGCGCTCGATCGCCTGGTCTCTGAAATCCGCGCATGCCGTGCGTGCGAGCTACCGCATGAGCCGCGCCCGGTTGTGTGGGTGCATCCTGACGCGCGCATTCTCATCGCGGGCCAAGCGCCGGGGCGGCGCGTGCACGAAAGCGGCGTGCCGTGGGACGACGCATCCGGCGGTCGTCTGCGCGCGTGGCTCGAGATGGATCGCGCGCAGTTCTATGACCAACGCGCTATAGCGGTCGCAGCGATGGGATTCTGCTTTCCGGGAACCGTCAATGGCGCGGATTTGCCGCCGCGCCGCGAATGCGCGCCGCTCTGGCGCGCGCGCCTGCTGCCGTTGCTGCCAAAAGTACGGGTGACGCTTCTGGTCGGCGCCTACGCGCAACGCTATCATCTTGGCGCTGCGGCGAAGCCGACTTTGGGGGACACCGTGCGCGCATGGCGCGAATACCCTGAGTCTGTCATGCCTTTGCCGCATCCGTCATGGCGTAACACTGGTTGGTTGAAGCGCAATCCATGGTTCGAAGCGGAGCTCATCCCCGAATTGCGGCGCAGGGTCTCATTGGCCTTGCGTTGATGCTCATTGCGGCGTGCGCGCCGACCATTCAGCGCGCGGAATCGCCGCTCGCAGGTTTTTCGGGACCGCGCTTCGACGTCGCCGCCGAAAGGTTCGTGAGCTTCGATGGCGCGCCGCTTGGTCTAACCGCATGGCTGCCGCCGAACGGCGCTGAACCGAGCGCGGTGATTATCGGCCTGCATGGCATGAACGACTACGCCAACACGTTCTATCTCGCCGGGCCCTGGTTCGCCGAGCGCGGCGTGGCGGTTTACGCCTACGATGCGCGCGGCTTCGGGCGTTCGCCCAATCGCGGCGTCTGGGCAGGCGAGCGCTTGATGACGGAAGATCTGCGTACGGCAGTGGCCGTGGCGCGGCGTGCGCATCCAAACGCGACGATTGCGGTGGCGGGCGATTCCATGGGCGCAGCGACGGCGATCGCCACCTTTGGCGCGCCGGATGCGCCGCACATCGATCGCCTGATTCTGGTCGCACCGGCTGTGTGGGGGTGGTCGACGCTGCCCGATCATTACGCGCTGACGCTTTGGGTTGGCGCGCACACGTTTCCGTGGCGCGCGGTGACGCCGCCGCGCAATGTCACGCGCACGCGCACCGCGTCGGACAATCGCGAGGCGCTGCTGCAGGCAGGGCGGGCGCCGCACATGATTTGGAATACGCGCATCGACGCCGTGTACGGTCTTGTCGGTTTGATGGAGACAGCCTCGCGGCGTAGCGCGTCGCTCAACGGCGATGTGCTGTTCCTCTACGGCGCGCACGATCAGATCATCCCGCGGGCGTCGGCGGTGGCGGCGGCGCGGCGTCTGCCGACAAGCGCGCGAACAGCCTATTACGCCAACGGCTGGCACTGGCTTTTGCGCGATCTGCAGCGTGAAGTGGTTTACGCCGATATCCTGGCCTATCTGGCCGATCCGCGCGCGCCGTTGCCATCCGGTTCACCGCCGCTTTTACCCATCGTCCAAGCAAATCGTTAACGTCGTTGGCCTAGCTTGGCGGGGCTATGGCAGCCCTGAACGCCCTGTTCGACAAACGCAGGCTCGCGATGACGCGCGCCCGTTTTCGCGCGTGGTGGGACGGCGCCGCGTTCGACGCTGCGGCCGCCGGCGCGGAAATTGACGCGAAATTGGCGGCAAACGACATCGGCGGGGCCGATGACGAATTGTTCGACGCGCCGGAATATGAGCCGCCGCCGCGCCTGGTAGCGCTGGCTACGCTTTGGGGCGAGGGCCGAATCCGTCCTGGCGACAGCACTGCCGACAAACTGGAGCCGGCGCGCATTGGGCTGGAGGGCGATGGCGTCTTGGCCGTTTTGGGGCCAGGGCATATCGGGCCGCTGGCCGCCGTCGCTGCGACCCATCCGGGCAAGATCGAAGTGTTCGAGTGGCGCGAAGAAACCATCGAAGCGATGACCCACGCCGCGCACGCCGCCAAGCTCAACGAGCGCGTGAGCATCTCGCGTATCGATCTCGAAGCGCACGTGTTTACGCCGAACCATTTCGACGGCCTCCTGAGCACGGATGACTTTGCCTATTGCGGTTACCCGCCGCACTTGGCGCAACAGATCATGAAGTGTTTGAAGCCCGGCGCCGCCGCCGTGGTGGAATGCTATGTCGGGCTCAAATGCGATGCGCTGGCGACGGCGTTCGCTTCGTCTTTCGCCGAGCCGCAAATCCGCGCCCATGGCGACTTGCTGCACTTCTTCGCCGATGCCGGCTTGAGCGTCGAGGCGGACGAAGATCTGAGTGACGATTTTCTCGAGACGGCGCGCACTGCGTTCAAGCAGCTTGGCGACACGCTGCAAAGCGCTGGCGAACTCGACCCCGCTGTGGCGCGTGAACTCGGCTGGGAAACCGAAGCGTGGCGCATGAGGTTGAAGCTGTTGGCGCAGCGGCGCCTGGAACGCCGGCGCTTCATCCTGCGCAAGCCCGCCGAAGAGCAGACGGCGGACGCCTCGGCCTAAGCCGGAAAAACGAAGGCCCCTGCCGGGTCAATCTCGACATCGACGTGATCGCCCAGGCCTGAGCGCGACGGCACGAGCGCGCGCCACGTCACGCCTTGCGCCTCGATACGCACCACGTCGTGCGCGCCATGCGGGCGCACGCTGACGACGCGCGCAGCGGCGCCCGGCGCGAGGCGCAGCGCTTCGGCGCGGACGCCAATACGCGCCATGGCGCCGCTGGCGAGATGCGGCGCGGGTATCGCGCCGAAGGGGGTCTGCACCACACCGTTCTCAACCTGGCCTGCAACGGTGTTGATCGGCCCCAACGCGGCGGCGACCTCCAGCGAGGCAGGCTTGTCATAGGCCTCGCGCGGCGTCGCCTCCTGCAGCAGCCGTCCTTGCATGAGAATGGCCAGCCGGTCGGCCGCTTGCAGCGCGTCTTCGGCGTCGTGGGTCACGAACAAAGTGGTGGTGCGCGCCTCCGCGAGCGTGGCCAGCGTCGCGTCGCGCAATTCCGAGCGCAGGCCGGCATCCAGCCCGGAGAACGGCTCATCGAGCAGAACCGCGCGCGGTTTTGGCGCCAGCGCGCGCGCCAGTGCTACGCGCTGTTGCTCGCCGCCGGAGAGTTCGTGTGGATAGGAGTGCGCGCGGTGTTTGAGGCCGACGCGGTCGAGCCAGCGCAATGCGGTCTCGTCGCGTTCAGCACGGCTCAGCTTGTCGAGCCCGAAGCCGACATTGGCGCCGACGCTGAGATGGGGAAACAGCGAGTAATCCTGGAACACCATGCCGATGCGCCGGTCCTCGGTGGCGACGGTGCGGCCTGGCGCAGAGACGCTCTTGTCGCCGATGCGGATTTCACCAGCGTCGACCGGCTCGAGCCCGGCGATCAGGCGCAGCACAGTGGATTTGCCGGAGCCCGATGGGCCAAGCAGCGCCAGCACTTGCGCTTGCGGCGCGGTGAGCGAGACATCACTTAGCGCGGCCGTCTTGCCGTACATGCGCGCGACGCCAGAGAGCGTGACGATGCTCATTGTGCGCCCGCCCGTGCGCGCGAGATGCCGTGCGAGAGCAGCAAGATGGGTGCAAGCCCCGCGACAAAGATCAGCAGGGCCGGCGCGGCCGCCTCAAGCAAACGCTCGTCGGAGGCATACGAATAGGCCTTCACCGCCAGCGTATCGAAATCGAATGGCCGCAGGATCAGCGTCGCCGGCAATTCTTTGAGAATTTCGACGAACAGAATGAGCGCCGCCGCCGCGAGGCTTGGCGCGGCGATGGGAAGATCAATGCGCAGGAAGCGCCGCCATGGCCCCGCGCCGAGCGTGCGGGCGGAGGCGTCGAGGCCGCGCGAAAGTCGCGCCAGGCCGGCATCGATCGGCTGCACGCCGGCCGCCGCGAAACGCGCGGCGTAAGCCCACAGCAACGCCGGGAGCGCCAAGCCGCCGCCGAGGCCGCCAACCCAACCCGCCTCGCGCGCGGCGCCGAACAGCGCAAGCGCCCCCATCGCGATCACGGCGCCAGGGGCGGCGTAGCCCATGCCGGCAGCGAAGATCGACGCCTTGCCGGCTGCGCCAGCGCGGCGCGCCGCAACCGCAATCGCGGCGGCGAGCACAAGCGTCGCTAGCGCGCCGAGGCCGGAGAGCAGGATCGAATTCACGAACGGCTGCACGATGTCTTCGACGTTGGCGTGCAACAGCGCGAGGCGCGCCAGCCACGCCAGCGGCAGCACCGCGCCGAGCACGATGAGCGTTGTACACAGCGCGAAGGCCAGCGCGCCGGCGACAGGGTTCAGCGTGTAGCGCGGCAGCGGACGCCAACGCGTCGATGCGCCAGCATAGGACGCGCGCCCGCGCGCGCGCCGCTCCACCATCAAAAACACCAGCGCCGCGATCAGCAGGATCGCCGAGATTTGCAAAGCGCCGTGCGGGTTGCCATGCGCATACCAAGCACGAAACACAGCGGTGGAAAGCGTCGTCAGTCCGAAATGCCATGTCGCGCCGTAGTCGGCGGCGATCTCCATCATCGCCAGCGCGCCGCCAGCGACAATGCCCGGCCGCGCCAGCGGCAACGCGACCCGCCAGAACACTTGCGATGGCTTGGCGCCAAGCGCGCGCGCCGCTTCCAAAGCGCACGCCGATTGGCTGGCGAAGGCCGCGCGCGCGGCGAGATACACATAAGGATAGAGCCCGATGGCGAAGATGAACGCCGCGCCCCAGAAGCCGGCGACCGGAAAGTCGATGGCGCCGCCTGCCCACGTCAGGCTCGTATAGGAATAGGCAAGCACATAAGAGGGCGCCGCGAGCGGGATCACCAGAAGCCACTCGAACACGCCGCGGCCGGGAAAGCTGCAGAGGCTGATGAGCCATGCAGCGGCGGCGCCAAAGATGATCGCGCCAGCGCCGCCCGCCAGCACTAAAGTGATCGAGCCGATCACGCCGTCGCGCAACAAGTCGCCGCCAAAGGCCGCGCCGGCACGCTCCGGCGAGAGCGCAAATCCAATTACGGCCAGCGCCGGCGCTGCGCACACCAGAGTCGCGATCGCGGCGGCGATTGCGACGCCATCGATGCGCAAGCTTCGCGAACGCGTTTCAGGAATCGCCGCCGTGTTCATACGCCGACAGCTTCTAACGGCTGCGCGATCAGCGCCAACCGACTTCTTCGAAAATGCGCGCCGCTTCCGCCTGGTGACGCCCATAGGCGTCGAGCGGCACCTCGGCTTCCTTGAACGCGCCCATGGCGACAAGGCCCGGCGCCGCCGGGATCGATGGCCGGATCGGAAACTCGACGTTGAGTGGCGCGAGCAGCGTCTGGGCTTCGTCGCTGACCAGATATTCCAGCAATTGCACGGCGCGGTCGCGGCGCTTGGCGTGCGCGGTGACGCCCGCGCCGGAGACATTGATCAGCGTGCCGGCGCCGGCCTGATCGGGAAAGACGAGCCCGACTTTGCTCACCACGTCGCGGTCAGCCGGATCCTCGGACTGCTGCAAGCGGAAGAAGTAATAATGGTTGCACAGCGTCGCTTGCGCTTCGCCGGCGGCCACCGCCTTGATCTGGTCCGTGTCGCTGCCCTGAGGATCGCGCGCGAAGTTGCCGCGCACCGCCGCCGCCCAGGCCCGCGCATTGTCGGCGCCATGTTGCTCGATGCGCGCCGCCAGCGTTGAGAGCTGATAGGCGTTGGTCGAAGAGCGCGCCACGATCTGGCCGCGGAAACGGGCGTCGGCAAGATTGTCGTAGGACGCAAGCTCTTCGGGCCGCGCCGCGCCGTTGCGATAGATGATCACGCGCGCGCGTTTGGTGAAGCCCCAATACGCGCCGTCTGGATCGCGCAGGTGCGCCGGCACGCCTTGTTCGAGCGCAGGCGTCGTCACGTTCTGCAACAGGCCCGCATCCTTGAGGCGCCAGAGATTGCCGGCGTCGGCGGCAACGACGAGGTCGGCTTCCGACGCCTCGCCTTCGGCGCGCAGCCGTTCGAGCAGTTGTTCGGCGTTCGCAGGCAGCACGCGCACGGCAACGCCCGTCGCCGCTTCAAACGCGGCGTAAAGCTGGCGGTCGGCGTCATAGTGACGAGCCGAGTAGACGTTGACGAAATTCTCCGCGCCGCCGCCTTGGCTGCAGGCGGCAAGAGCGGCGGCGGAGGCGCCAAGCGCAAAGGCGCGGCGGCTGACGGCAAAGGACAGAGGAGCCTCCCAGGGCGTATTTTGCGAACGGTTCGCAATAGCACGCCAAAGCGGCTGAGCGTCAAGTGCCCGCGCATGGGCCGCTTGACGCAGGCAGGGCCGCGCTTATGGTCCGCGCCCTTCGGACCGCACGGTTCGGGCGCGTAGCTCAGCGGGAGAGCACTCCCTTCACACGGGAGGGGTCACAGGTTCAATCCCTGTCGCGCCCACCATTCCAGGATGAAACTGAGAACTGGGCGTTTTCCGTCCCGAATCCCAAGAGCCTTGGCCGGGAGTGTGGTCAGAGGCGTCGGCGGGTCAGCCGCTGAACCAGGGCAGGGCCTCGGTACCCACACCGGCCGCACGGCATGTAGCCCGCTCATTGCTTGGAACATATCGGCAACTCGGCTAAGGTCGTGTGTCATGACGGAATACACGGTCAGTGCCCATTCGGATCACATCAACAAGATAACGGCAGTTCGCAAGCCGATCCTCGCGGTGGCCGAGCTCGCATGGAATGCTTTCGACGCCGATGCTGGGCGAGTCGATGTCGCCCTTGAACCGGACGGCCTTGGCGGCCTTACAGCGATCGAAGTGACCGACAACGGCTGGGGAATGTCTCCGGACAGGGCAAAGAAGAGCTTCAGTGGCCTCGGGGGATCATGGAAGAAGCTGACGAATAAGACTGAACACGATGGGCGCCTGATCCACGGCAAAGAAGGGCAAGGGCGTTTCAAAGCACTGGCGCTCGGACGTGTGGTCGAGTGGTTTGTCGTCTATCCTCACGGAAGCAAGCTCTTCAAGTATAGCATTCGCATCATAGCCGACACCGCCGACCGGTTCGAGATGAGTGATCCGGTTCCTGCAGAAGCGGGCGACACGCGCGGCGTTCGAGTCCGCATCTCGGAAATCCAGCGCGCCCTTCCCTCGCTTGAAGGCGAGAGTGCCGTAAACGAACTCGCACAGATTTTTGCGCTCTACATGCGTAAGTACCAATCACTTAGGTTGTTACTCGAACATCAGAGCGTTGACCCAAGTGCAGTCGAAGATCGCGTCACACGCGTGCCGCTGTCGCCCATTACGCTGATCGGCGGTAAGGTCTATCCGGCCGAACTTGAGATTGTCGAGTGGAAGGTCTCGGCCGATCGCAGACTTTACCTCTGCTCCCACGATGGATTTCCGCTCGACGAGATGCAGCCTGGTGTTCAGGCACCGCGCTTCAACTTCACGGCCTATCTAAAATCCGAAGCCATAGCCATTCTCGCGAATGAGGGCCTGACGGGTCTGGGCGAGCTCGACGGCGTCACATCGCCGGCAATCGACGAAGCCAAACAGGTCCTGCGCGATCACTTTCGGCGGCGAGCAGAAGAAGAAGCGCGCGGCCTTGTTGACCAGTGGAAGGAAGAGAAGGTCTATCCGTATCGCGGCGACCCGCAGACGCCGGTCGAGGAAGTCGAGCGGCAGGTTTTCAACATCGCCGCGCTGCACGTGAACGCGTACCTTCCGAAATTTGCGGAAGCCGATCCTAAGGCCAAACAGCTGCAGCTCCGTCTGTTGCGGCACGCATTGGAGACCGGGCCGGAGGAGGCTCTTCGTTTCCTTAATGAGGCCTTGGAGCTCCCCGCAGAGCGACGGCAAGAGCTAGCGGAACTTCTAGATCGCACGACTCTCTCAGACATGATCAGCGCGACCAAGTTGATCACTGACCGCCTCGAATTCTTGCAAGGGCTTGACGAGCTTGTGTTCGCGCCGGATCTGCAAAAGGTGGTTAAAGAGCGAAGTCAGCTCCATCGCGTTCTTGCGCCCAACGCCTGGATATTCGGCGAGCAGTATCACCTTTCGGTTGACGACCAAAACCTGACGAATGTCCTGCGCAAACACGTCAACCTGCTGGACACCGATGTCGTAGTGGATGATCCAGTTAGGCGTGCGGACGGCCGTGATGGCGTCGTCGACCTCATGTTGTCGCGCTGCATCATGAGGCCAGGCATTGCCCAACGGGAGCACCTTATCATCGAACTCAAGCGTCCAAACGTGGATATCGGTCGTGCCGAAGCCGACCAGATCGAAAGTTATGCCATCGCGGTCTCCGACGACGAGCGTTTCAAGGATACGCAGACACGATGGGTTTTCTGGGCGATTGCTAAAGACATCAAGCCTGACGTGCGCAAACGCGCGGAGCAGGCCAACCGGCCGCCTGGTATTCTCTACCAGGACTCATCGCAAAGCGTCACGGTGTGGGCAAAAACTTGGGGCCAAGTGATAGAAGAAGCGAAGGCCCGAATGCGCTTCTTCCAGGAGAAGCTCGGGTATACGCCCGATCGCGACGCATCACGGGAGCATCTGCGGAAGGCGTATGCCAAACACGTAGGGGCGCTCTTTGCCGGTGACACCACCTCAGTCGGGGAGGGCGGTTCTAACTAACGAAGCAGAGCGGGGACATGCTCAAACCGCCTTCGCGCGCACCGATCCCGTCGATGAAGCAGAGCGCCGCGAGCTGAACGCCCTCCGAGGAGGACACCGTTTCAGCGACGTGGGCGACCGCGTAGCGTAAAGCTGACCCAACGAGGTCGCGCACCCGTCGATTTCCGATTGGGAAACTGGGCTATGCTAGAGCCGCCAGCCGGTTACGATGGCCGGTCAGTAACACAGCCACGGAATCACCTTCTCCAATGCCGCGCATCTTCGACAATATCGAAAAAGGTCTCCTCCCAGCGCTTCGTGAGACGCTATCGATCTCAACACGAAGTGACTTTTGCGTGGGCTATTTCAATCTTCGTGGCTGGAAGGCAATCGATGAACTGATCGAACAGTGGCCGGGCGGCCCGGGGGCCCAATGCCGCTTGCTCGTCGGCATGCAGCGCTCGCCTCAAGACGAGTTGCGGGTCAGCCTGACCATGACCGGCATTGATCAGCTGGACAATCAAACCGCTCTTCGCTTCAAACGTAAGCTCGCCGAGGAGTTTCGAGATCAACTCACGCTTGGCGTGCCAACCAACTCAGATGAGGCTGGGCTCCAGCGCCTCGCGAACCAGCTCAGGACGAAACGAGTCGTCGTCAAGCTTTTCCTGCGGCATCCGCTACATGCGAAGCTCTACCTTCTGTTCCGCGCCGATCCCAACAACCCGGTCACGGGTTTCCTTGGCAGCAGCAACCTGACTCTCGCTGGCCTGTCGAAGCAGGGCGAGCTCAATGTCGACGTCCTCGACCAAGACGCGACCACAAAGCTCACCAAGTGGTTTGACGATCTTTGGAACGACCGCTGGTGTATCGATATCACCGATGAACTGATTGAGGTCATTGAACAGAGCTGGGCGCGAGAAGAAGCGCCGTCGCCGAATCTCATCTACGAGAAGATGGCTTAACACCTCGCGCAGGAAGCGCGAACCGGTCTGAATGAATTA
>JBFWYC010000050.1:0-14942 GCA_050186805.1 Hyphomonadaceae bacterium | reverse complement strand
CGGCCGACGCTTGCGTCGCTGGACGAAGACACCCGCGCACTCATCGCCGAGCATGGCTTACGCAACGGCTGCCTCACCACAATCGCCCCCACGGGCACGATCTCACTTCTGGCCGGCAACACTTCCTCCGGCATCGAGCCGGTATTCGCCTTCTCCTATCAGCGGCGCGTCCGCCAGCAGGATAATTCGTTCATTGAAGAGCCGGTGCAGGACTACGCGCTGACGCTTTGGCGCCGCCTCCATGGAGAGGCCCCGCTCCCCGAGCATAGTTTTGTCAGCGCCCAAACTCTGACCCCCGCCGATCATTTGGCGATGCAAGCGACAGCGCAACGCTTCATCGATAGTTCAATCTCGAAGACAGTGAATTGTCCGGAGGACATTCCGTTCGAGGATTTTTCCGACATCTATGCGCGGGCATTCGATTTGGGGTGCAAGGGGTGCACAACCTATCGGCCCAACGCCGTCACCGGCTCGATCCTGTCGGTGGACAAGCCGGATCAAAACGCCGGCGCCGCGCCCCCTGCGCCCGTGCTCGCCGCGCGTCCGCAAACGTTGATCGGCTCGACCTATAAGATCAAATGGCCTGAAAGCGAGCACGCGCTCTATGTTACGATCAACGATATCGAAGAGAATGGCGCCCGCAGGCCCTTCGAGATCTTTATCAACTCCAAGAACATGGAGCATTACGCCTGGACGCTGGCGCTGACGCGCATGGTCTCGGCCGTCTTCCGGCGCGGCGGCGATGTGAGCTTCGTGGCTGAAGAGCTGAAGGCCGTCTTCGATCCTCGCGGCGGCTCGTGGCTTAATGGGCGCTATGTGCCTTCGCTCCTGGCCGCCATCGGCGATGTCATCCAACAGCACTTGGACAGCGACACGGTTTCGGCGCCGGCGCCGGCCGCGCTGACGCAAGCGCGACCGCGGTTTTGCCCGAAGTGCAACGCCGGCGCCCTCATTCGCACCGAAGGCTGCGACAAGTGCCTGGAGTGCGGCTATTCGAAATGTTCGTAAGGCTACTTGCCCGTCGTCGCCACGCGGCGGCGGCGGGCCATAAACCGGCGGCCGAGCATGGCGATATCCCCTTCGCTAAGCCGCAAACGCGCAAGCGGGATGATGACGGCGTTCTCTAGCGCCAAATGACGCCGCTCGTGCTGGGCGAACGCAATGAGCGCGTCGGCGCCGCCTTCGATGGCGTGCGGGGCTTGGCGCACGATGAGGCAGGCATTGAGCACATCGCGCGCGCGCTCCGAGAGCGCCTTGTCTTCAGCGTGTTCGCGGCCGAGACGCCCCAATATCTCCTCGATGTCGTCTTCCGGCTGACAGCGGCGGCGCAGCAGCGGAAACACATCTTCTTCTTCGTCGATGACATGCAGAGTGAGGTCAAAGCGGATGAAGTCGACAAGCGAGGTGATTCTCGAGGCGTCGAAATCGGCGCTTGCAGCAATATCCTCCAGCGCTCTGCACATGCGCCGATGATTGAGATGCTCGGCGAGGAGGAACTCGATGGCGTCGCTTGGCGAAACTGGACGCACGCCCGGATCACGCAGATCGTTCATGAGACGCTCTCCAAGCTGAGGCGAAAGGCGATCATGCGCGCAGCGCACGCCGCGCCTGGATCGGCTGCGTCCCGCACGGCAGAGACGAGGCTGGCCCAGGCCTCCTCATCGGCTTCGGAAACGAAATCTGAGACCGCGATACGAAGGAATTGCGCGGGGCTTTCCTCGCGGCGCGCCGCTTCTTCTCCCAAGCGCTGCGCTGTTTGCGGGTCGGCGGCGCCAAGCCAGGCGCCCAATTGGTCGCTGGATTGTATCCCCAGCGAGATGATATCGCCGAGCATCAGCTCCCTCATCGCGCACCGCCCGCTCCCAGCGAAAGCCCCTCGATCTGAGCGCTCGCCGCAAGCCGTTCAACATAGCGCGCCGAGGCGGCGATCGCCGAGCGCGCATGCATGGTCGCGCGGATGTGTTCTTCCACGGCCTCGAACGGCAAGACGCGCGCCGGCGCGTGGCGATCGAGACGCACGACATGCCAGCCATGGCGGGTTCTGACTGGCGCTGAAGTGAAGCGGCCGGGCGTCAGCTCCGCCAACGCGTCTTCAATCGAAGGCGCAAGGTCCCCGCGCGCAAATTGTCCCAGCGCGCCGCCGTCGGCGGCGCTCGAACAGCTTGAATGCGTGCGTGCGCATGTGGCGAAATCGCTTCCAGCTTCCAGTTCGGCGATGGCCGCGCACGCGCGTCTATGCGCCTCGTCCCATCCCTCAGCACCGGACGGCTCGAAGAGAATGTGGGAGGCTTCGAAGATTTCGGGCGCCTCGAATTTTGCCTTCGACATCTCATAGAGGCGGCGGCATTCGGCTTCGGTGGGTTCATCGCCGGGCGCTTCACGCTGCAGCACCAGCCGCACGAGCGCTTCCTCGGACGTTTCTTCCCGGCCGCGCTCGTCACGCTCGGTCGTGGGCTCAAGCTTCAGCGCCTCGGCGCGGCGCAGCAAGAGGTGGCGGATCACCAGAGCTCTAGCGGCGGCCGCGCGTGCTTCCGAGGCCGAGCCGGCGCTATGGTTTTGCGCCTCCGCCGCAATGGCGGCTTCCGGGATCAAAACGCCGTCCACAAAGATGGGAGGCGCCCCTTTCTCACGCCGGGCTGCAGGCGCCGGACCGTGCCCACAGCCAGAGAACGCCTCCTGCGCCGGTGGTTCGGAAACTGTACGGATGAGCGTGTGCTTCATTTGCCGCCCCCTGCCGCCAGACGCTTCGAGCGCACGATCTGCCAGCCGCGGCGATTAAGGTACCAGATCGGCGCCGAGAGCATGTGAACCAACCGAGTGAATGGAAACACCAGCAGGATGGTCAGTCCCAGCGCGATGTGCGCCTTGAAGATCCAGTGCGCTTCGGCGACAAAATCGGCGGCGCCGGCGCGGAAGGTAAAGATGCTCTGCGCCCAGCTCATGAATTTCACCATTTCCGCGCCGTCGCGGTGTTCGAGCGAAACGGGAATGGTGGCCAGCCCAAGAGCGAGCTGCGCCATCAGCAGGATGAGAATGGCCGAATCGCCGAAGCTTGAAGTGGCGCGAATGCGCGGGTCGAACAAACGGCGGTGCAGCAACAGACAGCCGCCAACGAGACACAGTGCGCCCGCCGCACCGCCGGCGACGATCGCCAGCATTTGCTTGGCGGCATGGGAAACGCCCAGCGTATCCCAGACCCAGATCGGCGTGAGCAAGCCCACGAAATGTCCCGCGAAGATCGCCAGGATGCCGACATGGAATAGAACCGACCCGAGCACGAGCTGGCGCCGGCGCAAGAGTTGCGACGATCCGGTACGCCAAGTGTATTGCTCGCGATCGAACCGAAGGATCGACCCGATAGCAAGGACGGCAAGCGCCACGTAGGGATAGAAGCCGAACAGAGCCTGGTTAAGCCAATCCATCGCGGTATCCTCAATAACGATATTCGATCGCCCACCAGAACTTGGTGCGGTCGGCAAAACGGGGATCTTCGCCGTCGAACGAGGCGGCTTTCGCCTCGAAGGTGACGTGTTCGGAAATCGAGAAACGAACTGAGGCGTCCAGCTCCGACCCGAAATCGGCGCCGCCATCACTGTCCGTGAAATCATGCGCGCGCACGGTGAACACGACCGGCTGGTTGGCGAGCCATGGTTGCGTCGCGTAGGACAGGCTCGCGTTGAGGTCGCGCACGCCGTCCGGCGGCGTTGTCAGGAACACATCCGCCCAACCCTGGAAAGCGTGCAGCGTCGCCAGGGGCGTCGCGAAGCCGCGCGCGCCATCACCCTCAAGACGCTCGCCTGCAACCGCGACAGTCCAGCGATCCCGTCGCACCGACAGTTCGGCGTGCTGGTAGCCGAGATCGAACGACGCCGCGTTCGAACCGTAGTCGCTCTGCGCCGCCGCCTCGAGCGTCAGGCGTGGGCGAAACCTACCCGCCGTCCACTCATTGGCCCAGCGGACGCCATAGGTCTGGCTCGACAGCGACGGCGCATCATCGCCGAAGTCAAACAACAAGCCATACGCGCTCGCCTTACCCCACGGCAGATCAATGTCGGCTTGCCCGATGTGCGAGTCGCTTTCCCATTCTCCCTGCGGGCTGTCATCGCCGAAGACCCGGCGGACATTGTCGATGTAGATGTAAGTGAAGCCAGCGTGCTCGAACGGGCGGGCTTCGAGCCTGAGGGCGTCGAAGGTCTGCTCATTCTGACGGAAACCAACATTGCCCACAAAGCGCGCATTGTTGAGGACGATACGTTGACGCCCCAGCACGGCGCGCCGGCCTTCGCTGCCAGACCAGGACACCTGCAAACGATTGACTTCGAAAGCCTCGGGATCGGCCACGACCGCGTACGTCGTGTTGCCGTTTACGGTGTCGTTGAATTCATCATTGAGTTGGGCGACGCCTTCGACCTCGCCCATAAATCTAAGCCCACGCCAAGCGGGGGTCTCGTAACCCAGTCGGGTGCGAAACGTCACGGCGTCGGCGTCCAACAGGCCGTCCTGGCTGACGCTCTCGTAACGGAGACGCGCATCGACGATCAGATCTCCCGTGTTGCCCGTCGCCTGCGCTGACGCCGCGGACGCCATCAACAGGCCGCTGAGCGCGCTGACGGCGATCGCCGCAATTCTCAATGATACGCCGCTCACGCTGCGCCCTCCTTCAGCAGCGCAGCCTTTGGGCAGTCCACCTTGTCGGGCCCAAACGTCACCTGTTCTTCGGCCCAGGCGCGATCGAGCGCCTCAAGATCGTTCGGATTGTCTTCCGGCTCTTGCAGCAGCGCTTTCAGCGCTTCGGCGTTGCGATCCTTGTCGACGAGCGCCACCAGGGCGTCGAACACGGCGGCGTAGGAAGACTGACGCTTCTTCAGCCGTTCGCGCAACGCTTCAAGCACATGCGCGGCCTGCCCCAATAGCGCGGCCGCCTCAGCAGCGGGACGTTGGGAGAGAAACTCAAGGAAGACCGGAAGATGATCCGGCAATTCCTTGGCGGTCAGTTCGAGTCCGTGCGACGAGTAGAGCTTTAGCAATTCCACCATCGCCTGGCCGCGATCGCGGCTCTCGCCATGGACGTGCTCGTAGAGTTGCAGTGACAGAGAGCGCGTCCGGTCGAAGAGATCCACATAGCGCGACTGCACCTCGTAGAGGTCGTCTTGCGATAGCTCCTTGGCGAGCGGTCCCAGCTTGCGTACGAGCGCGAGGGGAACGATGCCATCGGCGGCGAGCGTTTGCATTGCCGGGGCAATGAGCGCGGCGGTCTCAGACGTCGGATAGCTCAAGAAGATCGCTAGCGCGCGATAGGTTCTCGCCATCGTCAGACCTCCATCGGGTTTTTGGCGCCGCCCTTCTTGACGGGGCCGAACAGGCCAAGCTCGGTGCGCCCGCCTGAGGCTTGATTGCCGAAGCTGAAGCCGCAGGCGCCGCGCAGACCGTAGGCGTCCTCCGCGCCTTCGCGATGCGAGGTCGGGATGACAAAGCGATCTTCGTAATTGGCGATCGCCATGACATGGTACATTTCGTCAATTGCCTCCGCGGTCAGGCCAACGCGCGAGGCGATCGCGTGATCGATGACGCCATCGATCGACTTGGCGCGCATATAGGCGCGCATTGCCAGCATCCGCTCAAGCGCGGCGACCACTGGCGCTTCTTCGCCCGCCGTCAGCATGTTGGCGAGATACTGAACCGGGATACGCAGGCTCTTCACGTCCGGCATAACGCCGTCATGCTCGATTGCGCCCAGCGAGGCCGCCGACTGGATTGGTGAAAGCGGCGGCACGTACCAGACCATTGGCAGCGTGCGATATTCAGGATGGAGCGGAAACGCGACGCGCCAGTCGATCGCCATCTTGTAGATCGGGCTGCGGCGCGCGGCTTCAAGCCATGCCTCAGGCACGCCGTCGGTGCGTGCTTGAGCGATAATCTTCGGATCGTTCGGATCCAAGAAGATTTCGAGCTGCTTCTCGTAAAGATCCTTCTCATCGGCGCTCGCCGCTTCTTCGATGCGGTCAGCGTCATAAAGGATGACCCCCAGATAGCGGATGCGGCCGACGCAGGTTTCCGAGCAAACCGTAGGCTGACCTGACTCGATACGCGGATAGCAGAACGTGCACTTCTCGGATTTTCCGCTCGACCAATTGTAGTAGATCTTCTTGTACGGACAGGCCGACACGCACATGCGCCAGCCGCGGCACTTATCCTGATCGATGAGCACGATGCCGTCTTCTTCGCGCTTATAGATGGCGCCCGACGGGCACGCGGCGACGCATGCCGGATTGAGGCAATGCTCGCACAGGCGCGGCAGGTACATCATGAAGGTGTTTTCAAACTGCCCGTAGATCTCCTTCTGCACGTTCTCGAAATTCACGTCCTTTGATCGCTTGGAGAATTCGCCGCCCAGGATTTCTTCCCAGTTCGGTCCCCACTCGATCTTCTCCATGCGCTGGCCGCTGATTTTCGAGCGCGGGCGAGCGGTCGGAAACGCCTGCATCTCAGGGGCGTTCTGCAGATGCGCATAATCAAAATCGAATGGCTCATAATAATCGTCGATCTCGGGCAGGTCGGGGTTCGCAAAGATCTTAGCCAGGATGCGCCATTTGGGGCCCATCTTCGGCCGCAGTTTGCCGTTGCGGGTCCTTTCCCAACCGCCGTTCCAGCGCTTCTGGTTTTCCCACTCGCGCGGATAGCCGACGCCAGGCTTGGTTTCGACGTTGTTGAACCAGGCGTATTCAACGCCTTCGCGGTTGGTCCAGACGTTCTTGCAGGTCACCGAGCACGTGTGACAGCCGATGCATTTGTCGAGGTTCAGCACCATGCCGATTTGAGCGCGCACCTTCATCTCAGCGGCCCTCCACTTCCGAGAGCGGCTTGTCGAGCCAGTCGACGTTTCGCATCTTGCGCATGATGACGAACTCATCGCGGTTTGCGCCGACGGTGCCGTAATAGTTGAAGCCATAGGCCTGCTGCACGTAGCCGCCGATCATGTGCGTGGGTTTCAGCACCGTCCGCGTCACTGAGTTATGGATGCCCCCACGCAGCTTGGTGATTTCCGAACCCGGCGTATTCACGATCTTCTCTTGCGCATGATACATGAGCGCCATGCCTTCGCGGACGCGCTGGGAGACGACGGCGCGCGCTGCGAGCGCGCCGTTGGCGTTGAAGCACTCGATCCAGTCGTTGTCTTCGATGCCGGCGCGCTCGGCGTCTTTCTCCGAAACCCATACGACTGGGCCGCCGCGATTGAGCGTCAGCATCAGCAGGTTGTCGGTATAGGTTGAGTGGATGCCCCACTTCTGGTGCGGCGTGATCCAGTTGAGGACGATTTCCTTTTCGCCGTTTGGCTTGCGATTGTGCAGCGGCTCGATGGTCTTCAGGTCCACCGGGGGCTTATATACGCACAATCCCTCGCCGAACGCGCGCATCCAGAGATGATCTTGGTAGAGCTGCTGGCGGCCCGTGAGCGTGCGCCACGGAATGAGCTCATGCACGTTGGTATAACCGGCGTTGTAGCAAACCTTCTCGCTTTCGATGCCCGACCAGATCGGCGAGGAGATGATCTTGCGCGGCTGTGCGACGACATCGCGGAAACGAATCTTCTCGTCCTCCTTGGGCAGCGCGAGATGGGTGTGTTCGCGCCCGGTTTGCTTGCCAAGCGAAGCCCATGATTTGACGGCGACCTCGCCATTGGTTTCAGGCGCCAGCATGAGGATGGTCTCGCAGGCGTCGATCTCGGTTTCGATCTTGGCCAGCCCCTTAGTCGGTCCGTCGAGGACAGCGCCATTGAGCGCCTTTAGATGCTCGACTTCATGCTCGGTGTTCCAGGCCAATCCTTTGCCGCCATTGCCCACCTTGGTCATCAGCGGCCCAAGCGAGGTGAAACGACGATAGAGATTTGGGTAATCCCGCTCGACGACGCTGATCTGGGGAGCGGTCTTGCCGGGAATGAATTCGCACTCGCCTTTCCACCAATCCTTGACGTCGAAAGGCTGAGCCATTTCGCCGGGGCTGTCGTGCTGGATCGGCGTCAGGACAACATCCTTTTCGACCCCGAGCACTTCGGGACAGACGTCCGAAAACGCTTTGGCGATCGCTTTGAAGATGTCCCAATCGGACTTGCATTCCCATACCGGATCCACCGCCGCCGTGAGCGGGTGAATGAAGGGATGCATGTCGGAGGTGTTGAGATCGTTCTTCTCGTACCAAGTCGCGGTCGGCAAGACGATGTCGGAGTAAACCGCCGTCGTCGACATGCGGAAATCGATGGTGACGAGAAGATCGAGCTTTCCTTCCGGGGCGTCTTCGCGCCACACGACGTCGACAGGCTTGCGCCGTCCTGTTTCGCCCAAATCCTTCCCGAGCACGCCGTTCGACGTGCCGAGGAAATGTTTCAGGAAGTATTCGTGGCCCTTGCCTGACGATCCCAGTAAGTTCGAGCGCCACACGAACATGTTGCGCGGCCAATTGTCTGGATGGTCGGGATCCATGCAGCTCATTTCGAGCCGCTTGGATTTGAGTTCGCGCGCCGCATACTCGCGCGGATCGACGCCTTCGCGCTCTGCCGCCTTGGCCACCTCCAGAGAGTTCATTTTCAGCGCCGGCGCTGACGGCAGCCAGCCCATGCGCTCAGCCTTGGCGTTATAATCGATAAAGGTCTGGCCCCAGTCGCCGTCCGGCGCGGTGGGCGAGAGTATTTCCTTCACGTCGAGCGTCTCGTAACGCCACTGATCGGTGTGCGCGTAAAAGAAGCTGGTGGAGTTTTGCTGCCGCGGCGGGCGCGTCCAGTCGAGCGCAAAGGCGAGCGGGGCCCAGCCGGTTTGCGGCCGAAGCTTTTCCTGGCCGACATAGTGCGACCAGCCGCCGCCGGACTGGCCGATGCAGCCGCACATCGCGAGCAGATTGATCACCCCGCGATAATTCATGTCCATATGGTACCAATGGTTCATCGCCGCGCCGATGATCACCATCGACTTGCCGTTGGTCTTCTCGGCATTGGCGGCAAATCCACGCGCCACCGCAATGATCTGCTCGCGCGGCACCGTCGTTACTTTCTCGGCCCACGCGGGCGTGTATGGCTCAAGCTCGTCATAACTCGACGGCATGTGCTCGCCGCCAAAGCCTTGGTCGACGCCGTAATTGGCGAGGAAGAGGTCGTAAACGGAAGCGACCAGTGTCTCGCCATCCTTCAGCTGCAGGCGCTTCACCGGAACCCGGCGCATCAATGTGTCGGGGTGATCGGTGGAGGCAAAACCGTTGGCGGCGCTGTTGGCGAAATATGGGAAGAGCACTTCGGCGATATCGTCATGTGCGCCCTTGAGACCTACACGTAGCTTCACGTCCGCTCCGTCGGCGCTCTTTTCTTCCAGATTCCACTTGCCCTGTTCGCCCCAGCGGAAGCCGATAGATCCTGTGGGCACCACCGGATTGCCGGTCGCTTCATCGACGCCGATCGTCTTCCAATCGGGATTGTTCTCTTGCGCCAGCGCATCGTCGAAATCCGACGCACGCAGCAGCCGCTCGGGCACGTAGCGACCGCCCTTCTTCACCAACCGAACCAGGAGCGGCATGTCGGTGTAGCGGCGTACGTAGTCCTTGAAGTACGGCACTTCGCGGTCGCGATGAAACTCGGTGAGCACGACATGGCCCATCGCCATAGCGAGCGCCGCATCGGTGCCCTGCTTCACGGAAATCCAGAGATCGGCGAATTTCGAAGCTTCCGAATAGTCCGGGCAAATGACCACGGACTTTGCGCCCTTGTAACGCACCTCGGTATAGAAGTGGGCGTCAGGCGTGCGCGTCTGCGGGACATTCGAACCCCAGACCAGAATGAAGCCAGAATTGTACCAGTCGGCGGATTCTGGAACGTCGGTCTGCTCACCCCAAGTCTGCGGGCTCGCCGGCGGCAAGTCGCAATACCAGTCGTAGAACGAGCCGCACACGCCGCCCAGCAATTGCAGATAACGCGCGCCTGCGGCGTAGGAGATCATCGACATGGCCGGGATCGGCGAGAAGCCGAACACGCGATCCGGTCCGTGCTTCGTTACGGTGTACGCGTTGGCCGCGCCGATAAGTTCAGTGACCTCATCCCACGTCGAGCGCACCAGTCCGCCGCCGCCGCGGATGGAGGTGTAGGATTTGCGCTTTTGCGCATCCTCGACAATCGACGCCCATGCCTGAACCGGCGACAGCGTCTTGCGCGCCGCGCGCCAGAGCTTCAGCAGTCTGCCGCGCACCATCGGATATTTTACGCGGTTGCCGGAATATAGATACCAGGAATAGGACGCGCCACGCGCGCACCCGCGCGGTTCATGGTTGGGGAGATCGGGACGCGTGCGCGGATAATCAGTCTGCTGGGTCTCCCAGGTGACGATGCCGCCCTTGACGTAGATCTTCCATGAGCACGAGCCCGTGCAGTTTACGCCGTGTGTGGAACGCACGATCTTGTCGTGTTGCCAGCGCCGGCGATAGGCCTCCTCCCAGGAGCGATCCTCGTCGTTGGTCACGCCGTGGCCGCTTGCGTCGAGCTCGGTCTTGCGGGTGAAGAAGGTCAACCGATCGAGTGTGTGGCTCATGTGCGTTCAGTCCTTATTGCGCCGCGACATTGGCGGGCTGGGCGCCTGGGCGCGTGTTCTCGACGTCAAAGAGAAGGCCTTTTGGCTGGGCGTACACAAACCATGTGACGGCCAGGCACGACACGTAGAAAGCAAGAAAGCCTATCAAGGCCGCGTTGGCGCTGCCCGTTTCAGCGAGCGAGAAGCCGAAGCTCTTCGGAATAAAGAACGCGCCGTAAGCTGCAATCGCCGACGTGAAGCCGGTAATAGCCGCCGATTCCTTCTCCGCCTGCTTCAACTGATCCTGGGGAGAAGCTTGCGGCGCCAGGCGCGCAACCTCCTTGCGCATGATGGCCGGTATCATTTGGAAGGTGGAAGCATTGCCGACGCCGCTCGCGAAGAAGAGCAGCATGAAGCAGGCGAAGAAGCCGATGAACGCGCCGGGTTCGGTTTTGTTGGCAAGGAAATAGATGACGCCGATGGTTCCGAGCATCATCATGACGAACACCGCAAGCGTTACGCGCGCGCCGCCAAATCGATCCGACACCCAGCCGGTGAGCGAGCGCGACAGCGCACCCACAAGCGGCCCGAGAAAAGCGATCTGCAGCACGTTGACGGCGGGAAATTGCGTGCTGGTGAGCAGCGGGAACGCTGCCGAGAAGCCAATGAAGGAGCCGAAGGTGCCAGTATAGAGCCAGCACATGAGCCAATTGTGCGTGCGCGTGAAGATCACCGATTGCTCGGCAAACGATGCCCTGGCGGTCGCCAGATCGTTCATGCCGAACCAGGCCAGGAACGCCGAGACGACGATGAACGGAACCCAGATAAAACCGGCGTTCTGCATAAAGAGCACGCTGCCGGCTTCGGTGGCCTGACCGGCGCCGCCGAAGCTGCCGAACACCGCCATGGTGATGGCGATCGGCACAAGGAATTGCATGGCGCTCACGCCGAGATTGCCGAGCCCCGCATTGAGCGCGAGCGCATTGCCCTTCTCCGCGCGTGGGAAGAAGAAGCCGATATTGGACATCGAGCTCGCGAAATTGCCCCCGCCCAGCCCGCACAGTAACGCCAGGCCCAGCATGATCCAGTACGGCGTATCCGGATTTTGCACCGCAAAGCCGATACCGAGCGCCGGCGCCAGCAGCGACCAAGTGGTGAGCGTCGTCCAGAGCCGGCCGCCGAACACCGGGACCATGAACGAATAGAAGATACGCAGCGTAGCGCCCGACAGGCCTGGCAGCGCGGCAAGCCAAAAGAGCTGGTCGGTTGTGTAATTGAAGCCGATGCTCGGCAGCTTCGCTACGACGACGGACCACACCATCCAAACCGCAAAGGACAGAAAAAGTGCGGGCACCGAGAGCCAAAGGTTGCGCGCAGCGACCACCTTGCCTTTCGCCTGCCAAAAGTCCGCATCTTCGGGACGCCAGTCGACGATCAGACCTGCCTTCGCCGGTCTATGTTTATCCGGTTCGTGAATCGGCTGCATTTCCGGGAATTCCGGCAACACATCGAGTGTCTTGCCGGCCGCATCACGTTCCATTTGCCGGATGGCGAAGTGCATCCACACGAGCGAACCGGAGACGATGAGGAAGAGCAGCATGAAGCAGCTCGTCCAGATGCCGGTGAGATCGTTGAGCACGCCAAAGGCGATCGGCAGCACGAACCCGCCAAGACCGCCGATCATGCCGACGAGGCCGCCGACCGCGCCGACATCCTTGGGATAGTAGACTGGGATGTGCTTGAATACCGCAGCTTTGCCGAGGCTCATAAAGAAGCCCAGCACAAAGACGATTATTGTGAATCCGACCAAACCGGTCTCCAGCCGGAATGCGATCGGCCCCTCGATGCCGTCGATGACGTAGCTTGTGGGAGGATAGGACAGCAGAAAGGTCGCGGCGATGCCGATCAGAAACGTCCAGTACATCACTTGGCGCGCACCCACCTTGTCGGAGAGATGCCCGCCATAAATGCGAAAGAGCGAGGCCGGCACCGAAAACGCCGCCGCCACTAGACCGGCTGTCTTGAGGTCGAGGCCGTAAGCGCCGACCAGATAGCGCGGCAGCCAGAGCGCCAACGCGACAAAGGCGCCAAAAACGAAGAAATAGTAGAGCGAGAACCGCCAAACCTGGACGTTCTTGAGCGGCGCGAACTGTTCGAGCATCGAACGCGGCCGAGCGCCCCGGCGCCGACGCTCGATCAGATCCGGTTCATCCTTTGTGAATGCAAAGAAGATGAAGGCCATAATGACGAGGCCTGCGGCCCAGTACTGCGCCACTGCCTCCCAGCCGAAGGCGAGCAGCACGAAAGGCGCCAGAAATTTAGTCACCGGCGCGCCGACATTGCCTGCGCCGAAAATCCCGAGCGCCGTCCCCTGCTCTTTGGAGGGATAGAATTTGGTGACGTAGGCGACGCCGACAGCGAACGAGCCGCCTGCGATACCCACGCCCAACGCCGCGATCAGAAATTGCTCGTAGGTCTGCGCGTAAGACAAGAGAAAGGTGGCCGCCGCGGCAGCCAGCATCACAAGCAAATTGACGATGCGGCCGCCAAATTGCTCGGTCCAGACGCCGAGAACGAGCCTGATGAGGGAGCCGGTTAGAATCGGCGTGCCCACCAACAGGCCAAACTGGGTTTCGCTGAGGCCCAGATTCTCTTTGATCTGGACGCCTATGATCGAGAAGATGGTCCAGACAGCAAAGCAAGCCGTGAAGGCGATGGTGCTGAGCCAGAGGCCGACATCGGCCCCGTTCTGTTTGCCTTGAAGCTCCTGCGGTGAAGCCATGTCGATCGCCCCATTGCGCGTGCGCGCGGCGGCGTACGCACAAGCATCAACAGCACCAATCGGGGCGAGATCATTTGATGCAAATCAAGCCGCACTGGCAAGCCGGTGGAAAATCTGCTCCCATGCGACGCGTCTCCCAGGCGCCCAATCTCACTGGGGGGCTATGAGCTTGAGGTTTATCAAACAACCGCCTGACCATTATCAGGCCGCGCCTTTGGCTTGATTTGCATCAATTCAACCGGACGAGAACGGCGCCACATTGGTTTTGTTGGAGGACAGTATGCGCGCGAGCGATACCGACCGGGTCAGGGCGCTGCCGATCTTCGCAGAAGCAGCGCCCGAGACGTTTCGCGTGGCCACCGCGGGGGCGCACGTGCAGCGTTTCCCGGCCGCCACCATGCTGCTGCTCGAGGGCGATCCCGTGGACTTCCTTTACGTGCTGCTCGACGGCCAGGTTGAGCTTCACGGCACCTGGAACGACCACGAAACCGTGCTGACCATCCTGCGGCCAATATCGACCTTCATCCTAGCTGCGGTCGTACTCGACGCGGCAGCGCTCATGTCGGCGCGCACTTTGGAGCGCTGCGAGATTCTGATGATCCCTGGCGACGCGATCCGCACGGCGATGCGTCTTGATCCGCGATTTGCAATGTCGGTCTCGCGCGATCTTGCCGGTTGCTACCGGGGCCTCGTCCGCAACATCAAGAACATTAAACTGCGCAACAGCACAGAGCGGCTCGCCAACTACCTTCTCGCACAACGGGCGATCGACGCCTCAGGATCGGCCGTCATTCTTCACCACGAGAAACGGATACTGGCTTCGCTTCTCGGCATGACCCCGGAAAATCTCTCACGTTCTTTCGCCGCCCTGCAGAAACAAGGCGTGAGCGTACAAGGTTCGGTCGTCACGCTGAGCAACATCGCCGCGTTGGAACAGTTGGCGAGACCCGATCCTCTGATCGACAACAACGCTCCGCGCGGTGGCGACATCATCGCCGAAGCGGACGCCGAAATCTGGCTTTCTGAACTCTCGCGAGCCAAACCCAGATGACGCTCACCGCTTCGGTTGACCTCCTCCGGCAGGCGCCTTTGACTGCCGCGCCCAAGAAGGATCGAACGTCATGACAACTGAACCAGGCGAGGAAGACCTGCCGCAAGCAGCGGGGCGGGTTGCACGCGAGAAACCGGCGCTCTGGCGCGCACTACAAGCGCTGGGCGCCGCTGCCGGCGAGGCCGGCCCGCTCGACGCAAAGACGCGACGCCTGGTGACGCTCGCTTTGGCCGTCGGCGCAGATTCTGAAGGCGCAACGCACTCCCATGCGCGCCGGGCTCTGGCCGAGGGCCTAACGGCGGAGGAACTCCACCATGTCGCCTTTCTTGCCATTACAACCTTGGGCTGGCCGCACGCCATCCGCGCATTGACCTGGATTGAAGATTATACGCGGCCAAAATCGTGATCCCACTCGATACCATAGGCGGGCTTCTTGTCGCCGGCGGCCGCTCCACCCGCTTCGGCGCCGAAAAAGCATTGGCGCCGTTTGCGGGCGCGCCAATGATGGACCACGCCGCCAATCTATTTGCAGAACTCCCCGCGTTCTCAATCAGCGCAAGCCCTGGTT
>JBFWYC010000049.1:0-16040 GCA_050186805.1 Hyphomonadaceae bacterium | reverse complement strand
CGACGGCCTCCTGTCGCGGCCCCTTGGCTGCCTCCTCGAGCATCTTCACGCCTGCATCAGAATGCCGGAGCGCATTCTTGGTGTCGCCTTTCCTCAAATATTCCACGACGAGTACGTGGTACATCCACCCAATCTTCAGTTTAGCCGCCTGGGCAACGATCGTGATCTTTGAACGCGACGCGAGCAGCAGCGTGTGCAACGATTTCCGCCACAGCTCTTCACTCTGTTGCGAATGGCCGCGCGCGCGAACATCTTTGTAGAGGTTATAGTACGCGACGCCTTGGAGGAGAGCATCGGCGTCATCGAACTTCGTGGCAAACGCAATGGCTTGATCGGCGGATGACTCGGGCCGTGGCTTATCGTTGACCGCGGCCTTGGTGGCTTGAACCATGGCCCGAATTTCCGCGCCCTTCTTGTCGACGCCCGCCTCGATCCATTCCCCGACCTCTCGCCCTCCCAGCATGCCGCCGTTGGCGTAGAATTCGTCATGCGATTGCTGGATGTCCCCCACCGCCCACGACTGCTTGAGGAGCTCGGCATTGCGGTCCGCGGGGTCGATGATCACGAGTTTCGCGCGCGGCCACGGAAATTGCTGAGTCCATTCACTGGCGTCGTGAAAAGCATTCAGCGCCGTGGGCGACGCTTGGGAGCCTTCCTCTCTGAAATCCACGAGATTGAAACCGGACCAGCGACTCAGCACGCCATTCTCAGCTATTGCCGCTGCGTTGCAGCGAGCGGAGGGGTAGATCAGCGCCGCCGCACCCATGCGTCTCAGGCAATAGCCGATCGCGTCAGTGACTTCGTTCCCGCCAAGCGACGTGTCGTAAAGCGTCGGCAGCATGTCAGTGAAGCGCTGTGCATTAGCGCCGGACGGTTTTTTCCAAAACTCGCCAAAGCCGAAGCGAAATGTCTCAAAAAACCATTGCTGTGTCGCGGGCGAGCGGAGATCGACGACGTTCTCAATCGTCACCTGCTGCAATCTGTACGGAAGCCGGATTCCGAACCAACCAGGTCGAAGGTCATTGAAGAACATCCCAGCGTCGATCCCACCTGAGAACATGCGACCTGCTATTTGGCCGTCTGGATCGTCAAACCACAGATACAAGCTACCGCGGTCCGCGGCGGTTTTGTCGAGCAACGCGTCATGGATATCAACGCGTTGGCGGATAACGGAGCCGGCATAAGCCGACAACTCCCGGCATAAGGTTCCGCGGTCGTCTCCCTGCAGACTCTGGCATATTGAGCTGTATCTGCCTCTCGGCAGCGGCTGCACGCCGCTGAAAGCGCCGCCAGAGTAGCGTCGCCGACGCGCCTTTGCGCTGCTGCTGCTTTGATCGGTGATGTGCTCTTGCAGCGGATCAAGAAATGCGGGAAAGGCCCACTGAAACGCCCTGATCTTGGTCGGCGCTTCGTCGTCGCCTAAGTCTTCAGGCACGATCTGCTTCAACGTGCCGACGAAGGTCGAAAACCCGTCCACGCCTGTTCTCCGCCTATCGCGTGAAAAACGATGCGATTGCCGGCTCGCCGCGTCAACACCGAAGCGGGCGTTCGCACTGCTGGCGCAGACGTCCGCGCTCAGCTCACGTCACCACCCACACGTTCGCCCGCGGTTTTGCTCCTGCATGTGCGTCATCAGCGGCTGGAAGTAGCGGGCCATGGCGCCGCCATCCATTTGCCGCGTGCCGGTGAAGGCTTCGAGCGCGTCCGGCCACGGGCGCGACGAGCCCATTTCCAGCATGCGTTGGAAGCGCGCGCCAACCTCTTGGTTGCCATACACGGTGCAACGATGCAGCGGGCCTTCCCAGCCGGCCTGACGGCAGGCTGCTTCGTAGAACTGGAATTGCAGCACGTACGAGAGGAAGTAGCGCAGGTACGGCACATTGTTGGCGATGTGATACTTCGCTCCGGGATCGAACATGGTTTCGTCGCGCGCGTTCGGCGGGCGGATGCCCTGATAGCGCTCGCGCAATTCCCACCAAGCGGCGTTGTAGCGGTCCGGCGTGATGCGGCCGTCGAACACCTGCCAGCGCCATTGATCCATGGTCAGCGCGAACGGCAGGAACGAAATCTTCTCCAGCGCGCGTTCGAGCAGCAGGTTGATGTCGGCCGAGGTCGGCGGAATCTGGTTGCGGCGCAATAGATTGATGTCGACCAGATATTGCGGCGTGATGTTCAGAGCGATGAAGTCGCCGATGGCTTCGTGGAAGCCGTCATGCGCGCCGTCGCGATAAAGGAACGGCTGCTGGTTGTAGGCGCGCTGGTAGAAATTGTGGCCGAGTTCGTGGTGAATGGTCTGGAAATGCTCGGCGTTGATCTGAATGCACTGCTTCACGCGGAGATCGTCGACGTTGTCGATATCCCAGGCTGAAGCGTGGCAGACGACATCGCGGTCGCGCGGGCGCGTCAACAACGAGCGCTCCCAGAAAGTATCCGGCAGTTCGGGGAAACCCAGCGAGGTATAGAAGCGCTCGGCGGTTTCGGTCATCTGCACCGGCGTGTAGCGCGCGCGGGTCAAGAGTTGCGTGGTATCGTAGGTGGCGCGCCCGCCCGCCGGACGCACGATCGGCATCAACGTCGACCAATCCTGCGCCCACATGTTGCCCAAGAGATCGGCGCGGATCGGCTGATCCATCGGCACGACAGCGTCGCCATAGCGGTCGTTGAGCCGCGCGCGGACGAGGCAGTGAAGCTGTTCGTAGAACGGCTGCAATTGGCCCCAGAGACGCTCGACCTCCGCCTCCATGGCGTCCGCCGGCATGTCGTATTTCGACAGCCACATTTCGCCGACGTTGGCGAAGCCAAGGTCGCGCGCGCCTTCGTTGGCGATCTCGACCATGCGCGCATAGTCCTGGCGCATCGGCGCCGCGACCGCATGCCATTTGGTCCAGATTTCCTCTAACCGCGCCGGATTGCGCTCGGTTCCCATCAGGGTCTCGAGTTCATCGAGCGTGACTTGGCGGCCCTGATAGTCGATGCGTCCGGTCGAGTAGATCGAGGCAAGACGCGTGGTGATTTCCGAGAGTTCGCCCGCCGCGCCTTCGCGTTGCGGCGCGGGCAGCGTGAGGCCCAAGCGAAGGAAATCGACCTTGCGGCGCGTGTCGGGCGGCAGGTCGACATTGGCATAGCGGCCGGCCTCGGATGCGAGGCGCACGCGCGCTTCGGTGCCTTCGGCGTCCGAGCGCTGCAGCAGCCACTCGGTGTCGTAATTGATGTAAGTGTTATAGACCCAGGCGACGCGGCCTTCGTACTCGGAGCGGCGCATCAACTCCTCTTCCGCCGCCTGTACGAACGCCGCGGCGCTTTCAGCATTGACCGGCCCTGTGGCGGCGCCGCCGCTCGCGGTTGTCGCCGGCGTCGTCGCGCACGCCGCGGCGAACGCGGCGATGGCGATCCAGGACGCAGCCGTCCTGAGCAATGGTTTCGCGATCATGGTCTCTCCCTGTCTTGTTTCGCACCGCCGCCTTCCAGGCGGCATGCCGGCAAGTCGCCGGCGGTACGCCCCCTAATTTCCCTCAGCAGCAAGCCATTCGATCCCGTCCGCCGACATCATGAACACGGCCGCGTCACGCCTCTTGGCGCCCACGGCGGCGAAAAACTTCTGCGCAACTTCGTTCTCGACGCCGGTGGTGATCGCAAGCTCACGGGCGCCGAGATCGCGCGCCCGGCGCGCAACCGCGCTCATCATCTTGCGCGCGAGCCCGCCGCGGCGATCCTGCGGCGCGACATAGAGTTCGCAAAGTACCACGTTCGGCGCGCCGCGGCGCACGTCGTAGCTCTTGGTGATGATGGCGAAGGCGATCACGGGCGCATTGTTGCGTTCCTGCGCGACCCAGGCCTCGAACAGCGCATTGGAGCCGAAGGCGTGCGCCTTGATCCGGTCCGTTTCCAGACTCGACGCCGCGCCCTCTTCGCTCGCCGCCAGGGCGGCGAGCTTCGCGATAGCGTCAGCGTCGCGCGGAACCGCGCGCCGGATGATGATCGGGCGCTCCATAACCTGCGTTCATGTAAGGCGCGGAAGTGCTGATGACGCAAGCAAAACAGAAGCGCCGCCAGCGCTTTGCGGGCGAACCGGAACTAGTGGTCGACCCAGGGCCCCATCGGCCCGCCGTCGTCATGATCCCAGCCGCCGGAGCGGCGCGTCATGAACGCACCCAGCAGGGTCAGTCCGACCACCACCCCCACCGCGACGAGAAACCAGAAGAACATGTCTGCTCCATGGGGCGGACATGCGCTTGGTCCGCCGGGGGCTAACGCGCCTCCCCAACTGCGAGTGTAGATAATGTAGCGGCTCCAGACGGCGTTTTCGAGGGCAGGCCGATCCAAACGCGCAGCATGGGAACCCGGCGCCCCAGATCGAAGAAAAGCCAGCATCCGAGCGCGGTCACGCCGATCAGCGCCGGCGCCTCGATCCAGAGCGGCAGCTGCACGTCGTCAATGTAATGGCCCACGACGACGATAATGGTCTGGTGGATCAGATAGAATGGAAAGATCGCTTGCGTCAGCACGCGGCGCACGGGGCCGTCGGCGTTCTTCAAGTGGCGGTGCGCGAAACCGATCGCGGCAACGATAGCGCACCAAGCGTCCAACTCCCGCACCGACCGCATGATCGCGCGCAACCATTCGGGCGGGGTGACCCCTTCGGGATAGGCGTTGAAGTACGCGATCAACGCCGCCCACGAAGCCAGGGCGATCACAAGCGCCGTCCAGCGCAGATTCACGCAGCGAGCGAAGAATTGCTGATGCTTGGCGATGGCGAAGCCGAACAGGAACACGCTGAAATAAAGCACGTGTAGATACCAATCTTCGCGGAAGTCGTGGCTCTCGCCGAAGATGGGAAACAGCGTGACCCGCAGCGCCGCCATGATCAGCCACGGCGTGATGAAGAGGAACGGGCCCGCTATCAGCGCGCTCAGCGCCTTCGGCGCGTGGCGCAGCAGCGGCAGCAGCGGAATGAGCGCCAGCGTGTAGAGGATGAGATAGGCGACGAACCACATGTGGTTGTAGGTCGGCGTGGTGAGGCAGCCGTCGCCGTCGCACCAATTGCCGGAGGCGGTGAGGTACTTGACGTAGAAATTGTCGAGAGCGAGCGGGTATTGCGCTGCTAGTTCGGGCGGCAACGCCTCGAGCGCTTCGACGATCTCGTAATAGCTCTGCGGCGGGACAATCACGAACACAGCCAAGAGCAACGGCGGCCAGAGCCGGCCCATCCGCGCGCCGGTGAGCTTCCAAGCGCTCATCTTGTCCGCCATGAAGCGGGTGGCGGCGCCCGTGATCAGGAACAGGAGCGTCAGCCGCCACGGGCTGGTCAGCATCATCAGCGGCTCGATGGCGTCGCTCGCCCGGCTCGATTTCACGTGCCAGTCCCAGGTCACGTAAAACATGCCGCAATGGTAGAGAATGAGCAGGCCGAACGCGATGATGCGGAGCCAATCGAGGTCAAAGCGGCGGTCGGTCATCGGCGGGCGTTCTCCTTGCGCCCGCTTCTTTCGCGCTTCCGTCCGCCCCGCTACGTTGACGACGCGCCCGGCGGCCCGCTGGGACGAACAGGGAGCTTCCGGTGACCACCGGCGATGAAAAAGGGACGAACCGATGGGCCCGGGCCGAGTGGCGGCCCTGGCTGGCGGTGCTTCTGGTCGGCTGTGCGGTGGCCTTCGTCAACGCCACCTCGGGTATCATTGAGGGAGCAGGCGAGCATTGGATCGAACCGGTCCTGTGGGAAACCACGAGCGCCCTGGTCATCATCGCGTTAGCCCCATTGATCGGCCGCGCCATGCGCCGCTGGCCTCCGCGCACAGAGAGGCTTCCGGCATTCGCGCTCATCCATTGCGCCCTGACCATTCCCTTCTCGTTGGCTCACATCCTGGCGATCTTCGCGATGCGCGAAACGGCGTATTGGGCTGTGGGCGCCCGCTATGGCTTCTTCGATGACGGCGTTGCGATCACGCTGCTCTACGAATGGCGCAAAGACGTGCTGGTCTACGCAGCGATCGCTGCAACCTACTGGATCTTCCAATACATGGAGGAACGGCGCCTAGCTGCGGCGCACACGCCCAGCAATGATCGCATCGAGGTTCGCGACGGCGGAACGGCGGTGTTCCTCGCCCCGGGCGACATCAGTCACGTTGAGGCGGCCGGCAATTACGTCGAGTTCCACACGCCTGCGAAGACACATCTGGTGCGCGGCACGCTTGCGTCGTGGGAGGCGCGGCTCACCGCGCGCGGCTTCATCCGCGTACACCGCTCGCGGCTGGTGAACCGGACCAAGATCGCGGCGCTGAAACCGACGCCATCCGGCGACATGGAGATCACGCTAACCGGCGGCCCCACCGTCCTCGGCAGCAGGCGCTATCGCGCCGTGCTAACCGCGGACGCATGAGGGGAAGTCGCTTATGCGCGCGGCGAGCGCCGCCTAGATTGGATTGACAATGGCGCGAGTTTCGACCTCAGCAACAGAAAAGCCCCGCGCCTGGCAGCGTATGCTGTCGGGGCGGAGACTCGATCTGCTCGATCCTTCGCCGCTCGATATCGAGATCGAAGACATCGCTCACGGGCTCGCGCGCGTCGCACGCTGGAATGGCCAAACCCTCGGCGCCCACGCCTTCTCGGTGGCGCAGCACTCGCTGCTGGTGGAAGAAATTTGCCGCAAGCTCGCGCCGGAATGGGACAAGAAACGCCGCCTGCTGGCCCTGCTCCACGATGCGCCCGAATACGTGATCGGCGACATGATCAGCCCGTTCAAGGCGGCGCTCGGCTTCGACTACAAGGCGTTCGAGGCAAAGCTCGAAGCCGCTATTCACCTGCGCTTCGGCTTGCCGGCGCATGCGCCCGCGGTGGTGAAAGGCGTGATCAAGCGCGCCGACGTTATCTGCGCCTATTTCGAGGCCACTCAGCTTGCCGGTTTCACCGAAGCTGAAGCCAGACGATTTTTCGGGCCGCCGCCGCGAGCCTTGAAGCTCAAAATCACGCCGCACCCGACCGGCCAGGTGCAGGAGGCGTTCCTGAAGCGCTTCCGGTTGCTGCTCGATCCGGCGTAAACTCCCTCGCCCATGACCATTTATGTTTGCCCCCTCTCGCGCGCCCCGCATTTGGCGCGTGAAAAGCAAGTGTCGCACCTGGTGAGCATCCTCGATCCGGGCACGGCGTTCCCGGCGGTGCAAGGACTTGGTCAACGCCATCTCTGCATCGAGGCGCACGATATCGAGAACGAGATGGAGGGACTCGATCCCTGCTGCGATGTGCGCATGAAACGCATGCTCGACTTCGTCGGCGCGTGGGATCGCGCGCACCCTATTCTGATCCACTGTTACGCCGGCATCAGCCGTTCAACCGCGACGGCATTCATCACGGCGTGCGCGCAAAATCCTGGCGCCGATGAAGAGAGCATTGCGCTGGCGTTGCGCCAAGCGTCGCCTTCGGCCAGCCCCAACCGCCGCTTCATCGCGCTTGCTGACGCCGAGCTCGGCCGCAGCGGGCGGATGTCGCGCGCCATCGAGCGGATTGGCCGGGGTGCGCACTGGTTCGATATTGGCGAAGCAGCGCCCTTCTCCATCCCGAGCCGCTACCCATGAGCGAGACGCGGGTCATCATTGGCTTGTCCGCGGTGATCGTCGCCGTGACGGAGGACGGGCCCTACGCCGTCGTCACCCGCGAGGGCGGCGACGCGCCCGGCCTGCCGTTCGGTCCGTTCGATCCCGCAGGCGACCGCACGCTCGAACTCTCGCTGCGCGGCTGGGTGAAGGAGCAAACCGGCTTCGACATCGGCTACGTCGAGCAACTCTATACCTTCGGCGATCGCGGCCGCGAAATGCCGCTCGCCGACATGAAAAGCGCCGGCGCAGAACGCGTGATTTCCATCTCCTACCTCGCGCTCACGCCATCGCGCGCGGTGCTTGATCGCGCCTCGGCGCGCTGGCGCTCCTGGTACGATTTCTTCCCATGGGAAAATTGGCGTGAAGGCCGCCCCGCGGTGATCGACGAAATCATCGCGCCAGCGCTCAAGGCGTGGGCCGAGAACGCCGACGATGCTGAAGCGGTAAACTACCGGCGCACGCGCGCCAGGCTCGCCTTTGCGCTCGACGGTGCGGTCTGGAACGAAGAGCGCGCGCTCGAGCGCTATGAGCTCATGTACGAAGCGGCGCTTGCGCCCGAGGCGGCTCGCGACCGCGCCAGGCTCGATGGCAAACCCGCGCCGGCTATGACGGCGGCCCCAGGCCTTGGCGAGCCGATGGCGTCCGATCACCGGCGTATCCTCGCCACGGCCATCGGACGGTTGCGGGCGAAGATCAAATACCGGCCGGTGATTTTCGAACTCGCACCCGAGCACTTCACGCTGCTGCACTTGCAGCGCGTGGTGGAAGCGATCGCTGGGCTCGAATTGCACAAGCAGAACTTCCGCCGCCTGCTCGACCGCACTGGGCTCGTGGAAGGCACCGGTCAATTCGATTCAAGCGCCGGCGGGCGTCCGGCAGAACTCTTCCGCGCGCGCCGCGAGACGCTGAGCGAGCGGCCGGTCGTCGGCGTGCATGTGCCCGCGCCGCGCGGGGAGTAGTCGGAACAAACGCTGCGGCCTGCGCGTCATTCGTTGCTTTTCAGGAGGCCCCCGTGACGATGAGATCGAAAGCGATTCTGGGTGCGGCGTGTGCGTGCGCTCTGCTTTCCGCTTGCGGCGGCGACCGCGACAGTCAGGTCGGCGAGTTTTCGAACGATCTGCTCGGCAACGAGATCATGGTCGAGGCGCTGCCCGATCCGTCCATTCGGGGCGTGGTTTGTCACGTGGCCTACTTCGACCGCTCGATGCTCGACCGCATTCGCCAAGGAAACTGGTTCGAGAACCCCTCCAACTCAGCCGTCTCCTGTCAGCGCATCGGCGCGATCGACCTTGCCGGCGTGCCAACATCGCGCTCGGGCGAAGAGATTTTCAGTCAGCGCACCAGCCTCTTCTTCAAGAACACCGCCATTCGCCGCATCGTCGATCTGCAGAACCGCACGATCCTCTATGTTTCGCACTCGCGCGAACTGGTTGAAGGATCAGCCAAGATGGACATTTCCAGCGTGCCGCTGACCGACGCGGAAATCGCCACCGCGCGCTGAGCGGATGGCGTCGATAATCCGTCTACGGACAGATCACGCGTGCCGTGAGCTAACGTTGGAATGGCGGCTCAAGTCGCACCGGTTCCGGGTACGCGTCTAGCACGGGCGCTTCCTCGGTCGCGGCGTCTGGCGCTTGTTCGAACGGTGCTTCGGGCGCCGGCAGCGGCAGCGGTTCCGGATAGGTTTGCGTTATCGGCATGGTTTGATAATGCGCCGGCAAGCCGTAGTGCAGCGGATCGACCAGCAAGCCATCGACCTGCACTTCATAGTGAAGGTGCACGCCGGTCGCGTTGCCGCTCATGCCCATGCGCGCCATTGGCGTGCCAGCGGAAATGCGCATGCCGGGCCGTAAGCTTGGATCGATTTCGGCGAGGTGCGCATAGCGCGTGCGCACGCCGGCGCCGTGATCGAGCTCGATCAGATTGCCGTAGCCGCCGCGCCAATCGGCGGAGACAACGCGCCCGTCGGCGGCTGCATAGATGTAACCGCCGTTCGGATTGGCGAGATCGAGACCATTGTGCTGCCGCCCGCCGCCCGTTGCGGCGCCGCGCCAGCCGAAACCCGACGACAGGCACGCCGTCTCTGTCGGGTTGCGCAGCAATGGCCCCGCTGGGGTGTCGATATAGGGCGAGTAATTCTCTGCTTCGCCCCGCAGACCGATGAGACCCAAATTGGAGCCCCAGCTGCCGCAGGCGAACAATTCGCTGTGCACCGGCGCGCGTGCGGCTGTGGTGTAATGGTTGGGGCCGGGCGGAAGCGCCGGTGGTTGATAGACTGACGCCGACGCGGGCCTCGGGTACGGGGTGTTGGTGGTCGCGCATCCCGCCAGCGCAAACACGGCCGCTAAACTCAAAGCGATATGTCGCATGGCTCCCGCCTCGCCCCGACCGCGCACGCCCACGTCAACCATTGCAGCCGCGCCTGAACGCTAGCTGAACAAGCATGGCTAAAGAACCGTGATCCGCAGCTCAACCGAGCAGCGCGCGGAGCAGTGCAGTATCGGCAAGCGGCCGGCTCGGCAGGTTGAGCGAGGTTGAAACCCCGAAGCACTCGCCCTCCGCCGTCGCGAAACCCGCTGAAATCAAGCGTTCGCGATCGATGCCTTCATCCGAAACGTAGGCGGCGTGAAGCGTCGACGGCTCGAAAGTTTCAAGAACTTCATGTCCCTGAGCATCGGCGTAGCAGACGTACTTCCAGCGCGCCCGCATCAGGAAATCGGCGCCGCACGCGGCGTCAGCGTCCACCAGCGTGGCGCTTGCGCATTCATGCGCTCGGCCGCACGTCCCGCTTCGTCGCCCGAGCCGAAGAACACATCGCCGCGCAACGGCCCGCGGCGAATAGCGCCGCCGGTATCCTGCGCCACGAGCAGGCGGCGGAACGGCTGGCCCTCATACTCGCCATCGACGAACACCACCGCTCCGTAAGGATGATACGCCGGATCGACGGCAATCGATCCCATCGGCGTCAGCGGTACGCCGGCTGCGCCACGCGGGCCGGCGCTGGGATCTTCGATGCGCTCCTCCTGGAAGAAGACGTAGGACGGATCGGCGTTCAGCGCTTGACGCGTCGCGGCGGCGCCGTTCTGGTCGCTCCAGGCGCGGAAGTTCGACCATGTCGCGCCGCCCTGCAACTGTCCGGAGTCGCGCAGCGCACCGAGCGCCGAGCGCCAGCGATAGCCATTTTGTGCGGCAAACGCAGCGCGCGCTTGCGTGCCATCGGGAAACGCGAGCCGGCCCGAGCCTTGGATCTGTAGATTGTAGACATCAACCGGGTGCGCCCACGCGAAAACCTGATCGTGCGATGGATTGAGGTCTTCGCGTTTCGGATACGGACGCACCTCCGCGCCGCGAATTTGTCCGGTGAGCTGGCGCGGCGCGCCACGCAACGCCTCGTTGTCGTAGGCTTCAGCGAATGCGGCGATGTCGACCGTGACCATATCGCCGGGCTTGCGCATGAGCGGGGCGGAGTAAATCGCGTCGGGCGTGCGGCGCGCTTGTACGATCGGTTCGTAATACGCCGTCAGCCGCGCTTCGCCGCCGCCGCGCACTCCGTTCGGAATGAAGTTCGCTTCGAAGAAGGCGCGCTCGTCGCCGGGCGCAACGCTTTGCGCCGCAGCGCACGCGGGCGCCCAATCGGCAACCGTGCCGCCATAACGCCCTCCACCCGGCAGGCTCGCGCTCGGATCGCGCAAGCGCCGGCCCTCGCATGAGCGCCGGAAGGCGAGCAGCGCCGGGGCGAGGTCGACATTGGTCCAATCCGGAATGTCATTGAACGAAGCCGGTGCGAGCGCGAATTCCGCGGCCGGCGTCTCCGGCGTCTCCGGTCCGGCGGGCGTCCGTTCACCAGTGCTGGCGCAGGCGGCGAGGGCGGAGGCGGCGGCGATCAGCGTCAGCGTTTGGCGCATGGAGGGTCTCCGGGCTGGGGCGACGTTCTAACGCGCGCTCGGCCGGCGAGTCGCCTTTCGCTTGCACGCCCGAGTCTCCGGGTATAAGTTCGCCTTCAGGTTATGCTCAATTGTAGCATAAGGGGTGGGCCGAGGGTCTTCTCGGCCATCTTTTGCACCCCATATATGCTCCAAAGGAGTATAAGTCGCCCGCTCCAGGCGCAGGAGGCCGCTCATGGCCCGCATCATTGACGCTCCGCTTACCTCCAGCGAAGGCGGCTGCGACCCTCGCGCCGTGCACGGGACCTGGGGCGCGCTTGACGCCGCCGCCCGCCGCGGCCTTGCCTACACGCCGGAAATCGCCGCCGAAACCGCGCCACTTTATGAACGGGTGAAGCACGTCATCCCGGCCGTCGAGTGGCCCGCCTACGCCCCGCTGATCAACGCCATCAACAAGATGAAGCGCGCCAAGAACGCGGTGATCCTCGCGCACAACTACATGACGTCGGACATTTTCCACTGCGTCGGCGATTTCCGCGGCGACTCGCTGCAACTCGCGCGCGAAGCAGCGGAGACCGAGGCGGATGTGATCGTCCAGGCCGGCGTGCACTTCATGGCCGAAACCTCGAAAATTCTCGCGCCCGAGAAGACGGTGCTGATCCCGGATTTGCGCGCGGGCTGTTCGCTGGCCGCCTCCATCACCGGCGCGGACGTGCGCTTGATCAAGCAACGCTATCCCGGCGTTCCGGTCGTCACCTACGTTAACACGTCTGCGGACGTGAAGGCCGAGAGCGACATCTGCTGCACGTCCTCTAATGCCGCCGCCGTCGTCGAATGGGCGGCGCGCACATGGAATACCGATCGCGTCATTCTGTTGCCGGACGAATACCTGGCCAAGAACGTGGCGACGCAGACCGGCATCAAGATCATCTCCTGGCACGGCCGCTGCGAAGTGCATGAGCGCTTTACCGCCGAGGACGTCGCGGAGCTCCGCGCGGCCCACCCCGGCATCGTCGTACTGGCGCACCCGGAATGTCCGCCGGACGTGATGGCCGCTTCCGATTTCGCGGGCTCGACCGCGGCGCTGCAGGATTACGTGGCCGAGAAACGCCCGGCCAAAGTGGTGCTGCTCACCGAATGTTCGATGAGCGACAACGTCGCCCAGGCGGCGCCCGACGTGGACTTCATCCGCCCGTGCAATCTCTGCCCGCACATGAAGCGCATCACGCTCGAAGGCATCTACGATGCGCTCGCCAACATGCAGCACGAGGTGACGATCCCTGAAGAGGTCCGCGTGCGCGCCAAGCGCGCGATCCAGCGCATGCTCGACCTTCCGAAGGAGAAGCCGCGGGCGTTTGCGACGGGCCGCCCGCCGGCTGCGGTGGAACTGGTCTAAGCGGCCGCGTTCGCCAAATTGCCGCCCCTTTCGCCGCCCAACACGCTCCGCGAAAGAGAGGCGAAGTATGCGTGCATTCATGATTGCGTCGGCGGCTTTGTTGGCGTTCACGGCAGCGCCAGCTCAGGCACAATCCGGCGACGCGTTCGAAGGCACATGGGCGTTCCAGACGGCGTCGTACGGCAGCGAGCAAGTCGGCGCGATCATGAGCGGGGCGGCGGTGATCACGCGCGCGGGCGAGGACCGGTACGACATTCGGCTCATTTCGAACGAACGGCTGGTCAATCGCGACTCGGGACGGCAGGCGTTTCTCACTGCGCGCCAGAATTGCACCGGCAGCAGCGACGGCGGCCAGTTCACGATCACCTGCCAACTGGCCGAAGCAGTCGAGGGCTACGAGCCAGACAATTTCGTGCTGCAACAAGGCGAAGCGAACCAACTTGTCGGCGTGCTGAGTTCGAGCGCTTCGCCGCAAGTGACGTTCTCCAGATTGAACTGAACCTGGCCCCCGCCCCCCCGCAAAGGGGGAGGGAATGAACCGTGCCCCCGTTCTCATCGTCGGCGCCGGACTGGCTGGTCTTTTTCTGGCGCTCAAGCTGGCGCCGCGGCGCTGCCTCGTGTTGAGTCAGGCGCCGCTTGGGCAAGCGTCGGCGTCGGCGTGGGCGCAAGGCGGGCTCGCGGCGGCGCTGGCGCCCGGCGACGATCCAAAACTCCACGCCGCCGACACCGTGAAAGCCGGCGCGGGATTGGTCGATCCGGCGATCGCCGCGCTGATCGCGCGCGAAGGCCCGGCGCGCGTGCTGGATCTGGTCGCGCTCGGCGTGCCGTTCGATCGCACCCATGACGGCAAGCTCGCGCAGAGCCTCGAGGCCGCCCACTCGAAGCCGCGCGTTGTGCGCGTGTCCGGCGATCTTGCCGGCAAGGCGATCATGGATGCGCTGATCGCGGCCGCACGCGCCGAATTGCACATCACCGTCATCGAGAACAGCCGGGCCGTTGCGCTGCTTCAGGACGAGAACGGGCGCGTCCGCGGCGTGACGTGCGAAAACGGCGACCGCTTCGAAGCAGCTGAAACGGTGCTCGCCACCGGCGGCGTCGGCGGCCTCTATGCGGTGACCACCAATCCCGCCGAAGCCATGGGTCAAGGCCTCGCCATGGCCGCGCACGCCGGCGCGCTCATCGCCGACGCCGAGTTCGTGCAATTCCACCCAACGGCCATCGATATCGCGCGCGATCCCGCGCCTCTGGCGACTGAGGCTCTGCGCGGCGAAGGCGCGCACTTGATCAACGCCCGCGGCGAAGCATTCGTCTCCGATCTGGCGCCGCGCAATGTGGTCGCCCGCGCCATCCATATCGAGCGCGAGGCCGGACGCGGCGCGTTTCTCGACGCGCGCGAAGCCGTCGGCTCGCACTTCCCGGCGGCGTTTCCCACCGTGTTTGCCGCTTGCATGAGCGCCGGGATCGATCCGCGGCTGGCGCCGATCCCGGTTGCGCCGGCTGCGCACTATCACATGGGCGGCGTCGTCACCGACGCGTGGGGACGCACAACGCTCGAGGGCCTGTGGGCCGCGGGCGAATGCGCGTCGACTGGCGCACATGGCGCCAACAGGCTCGCCTCGAACTCGCTGCTCGAGGCGGTCGTGTTCGGTCACCGCATCGCCGATCGGCTGCGCGAGGCCGAAGCGCCGGCGCCATTGTCGATAAAGGCCGTCACGCCTCCCCCTGCGCTGCCGGAAGCCGACCGCAGCGAATTGCGCGCGCTGATGCAGGCGCATGCGGGCGTGGTGCGCGACGCCGCCGGTTTGGCGTCGGCGCTCGACCGCGTCGATGCGCTCTGCAATGCTCACGGCCGCGCCTTGGCGCTGACCGCCGCCCGTCTCATTCTCATCGCCGCGCTTGGCCGCAAGGAAAGCCGCGGCGCCCATTTCAGGAGCGACTACCCAGATGGCGCGACGCCCAACCGCAGCTTCCTCACCCAACACGGGGCGCTTGCTTCCGCCGCTGCCTGACGTGGTGATCGAGCCGATCGTGAAGCTCGCGCTGGCCGAAGATCTGGGCGCGGCGGGCGATGTGACGACCGACGCTCTGATCGATCCGCAGACGCAAGGGAGCTGGGCGCTCAACGCGCGCGAAGCGGGCGTGGTCGCGGGACTGGACGCAGCGATGCTCGCTGGCGCGACGATCGATCCGAAACTGGCGTTCACGGTGCTCGCGCCGGACGGCGCGCGGGTGAAGGCGGGCGATACGATTTTGGAGATCGAGGGCGCGGCGCGCTCGGTGCTGATGGCGGAGCGGACGATGCTGAATTTCGTCGGCCGCCTCTCCGGCATCGCCACGCTGACGCGCGCTTATGTCGATGCGGTCGCCGGCACAAGCGTCGTCATCGCCTCGACGCGCAAGACCACGCCGGGCATGCGGGCGCTGGAGAAACGCGCCGTGCGGCTCGGCGGCGGCGGCGCGCATCGTTATGGGCTCGATGATGCGATGCTGATCAAGGACAATCACATCGCCGCGGCGCGCTCGGTGAGCCTCGCATTGCAGCGCGCGCGCGAAGCGGCGGCGCATTTGACCTGCATCGAGATCGAAGTCGACAATCTCGATCAACTGAAGGAGGCGCTGCCTCATGCGCCAAGCGCGATTCTGCTCGACAATTTCTCGCTCGCCGACATGCGAACTGCGGTGGAGCTGGCGAAGGGGCAAACGTTGCTGGAAGCGTCGGGCGGAATCACCATCGAGAACGTGTTCGCGGTGGCGGAAACGGGCGTCGATGTGATCTCAATCGGGGCGCTCACGCATTCGGCGCGATCGCTGGATGTGGGGCTAGACGCACTCTAAATCGTCACAAACGACGCGAAGCGCGAGCCGGAATCCAGGAGATGACCAAGGTGCGGTGCGTCGGCCACGGCGCGCGCCGGCGCCCGCGGCGAAGCGGGCTTCGCGCGGCGCAGCGTGGCTCCGAGGCGCGCCGGCAGGATGCCGGCGGTGCTTAGCGTCAGGAGGTGTCGGGAGAGGCGCGCAGCGCGGCGACGAAAGCAGCGCGCGGAAGCGCATCGGCGGCGCCGGGCAGCGGGATGAAGCGCTTGAAGCGCAAACCCTTGCGCATGCGCTTCAAGAAATAGGCGACGGCGCGATCGGGGCGCGCCAGCGCCTCGATCAGCGCGAAGATGCGCG
>JBFWYC010000048.1:0-16063 GCA_050186805.1 Hyphomonadaceae bacterium | reverse complement strand
TCCGCCATGACGCATCCGCTCGACAAGCCGATCTGGACCGAACTGACCAGCCGGCAGGCGCATTTCGCGCGGGGCGGCGCTGGCGCGCTGTGCTTTCCCGCCGACGTCAGCCCGTACGCGGCGGCGCGTGACGACAGCGAAAGCGCGGTCGCCGCACTCGCCAAACTCATTCCGCTCGATGGCGATATCTCGCTGTTGCAGCGCGCGCCGCCACGCGCGCCCGCCGGTGTCGATGCAACCGAAATCGCCGGCGTGCAGATGATCCTCGACGCTTTCCCGGCGGGCGGACGCGACTTCGCCATCGAGCCGCTGGGCGATGCGGACGCGGCCGAAATGTTGGCGCTGGCGCTGCTGACCAAACCGGGTCCCTTTCGCGCGCGCACGCACACGATGGGCCGCTTCATCGGCGTGCGGGAGAACGGCCGGCTGATCGCCATGGGCGGCGAGCGGCTCGTTCTGGACGGTTTCACCGAAGTCACCGCGCTCTGCACGCATCCCGATTTCCGCGGCCGAGGGCTGGGCGAAGCATTGCTGCGTGCTGTGGGCGAGCGGATCGTCAGCGAAGGCGCCACGCCCTTCCTGCACGCTTACGCGTCAAACACCGGCGCAATCGCGCTTTATCAGCGGCTTGGCCTCTCCATTCGCACCGAAGTCACCCACGCCATCTGGAAGCGGGCGGCGCAATCCGGCTAAAATCGCTAGCATGAGCCCTCCGACCCTCTCGGCGCCTGACATTGTGCTGCGCCCGTTGCTCGTTGCGGACGCCGCGGCGCTGTTCGCGGCGCACGGCGACGAAGCGGCGCACACCTATTGGTCCGGCCCTGCGCACAAGAGCGTGGCGCAAACCGCCGACTATATTCGCGACACCATCGATATTCCCGGCGCTCACGCCTGGGCGATCACCGAAAGCGGCGGCGAAGCGTTGGGACGCATCGCCTTGTTCGTCCCGCGCGATGGCGTGGGCGAGATCGGCATCATTATGCGCCCCGATGCGATGGGACGCGGCCTTGCCTCCAAGGCGCTCAATCTGGTGATCGCGCACGGCTTTGGCGCGCTTGGCCTACACCGCATTGGCGCCGATATCGATCCAGACAACAGCGCGTCAATCTCGCTTTTCCTACGCGCCGGCTTTCAGCGCGAGGGCCTGCTGCGCGGAAACTGGAAAACCCATCTCGGCATTCGCGACAGCGTCATCATGAGCAAGCTCCGCGACTGAACGATTGCGCACGGCGCGATCTCTGCTCAATGTGGCGCTAAAGGGAGGCGCCAGATGGGCACGGAAGCGGCCGCCGAGCAGCCGAAGCATCACACAGCGACGGGCCGCGAGAAATTGGTGATTGGCGCCTCGTCGCTCGGCACTGTTTTCGAGTGGTACGATTTTTATCTTTACGGCTCGCTGGCTACCTACATCTCCGCACATTTCTTTTCCGGTGTGAACGAGACGACAGCATTCATTTTCGCGTTGGCGGCGTTTGCGGCGGGCTTTGCCGTGCGGCCATTCGGAGCGCTGGTGTTCGGGCGGATCGGCGACATCGTCGGGCGCAAGAACACTTTCCTCGTCACGATGGCGATCATGGGCGTCTCTACGTTCGTGGTCGGCCTGCTGCCCGGCTATGAGCAGATCGGCGTCACCGCGCCGATCATTCTGGTGCTGATGCGGCTGCTGCAAGGCTTGGCGCTTGGCGGCGAATACGGCGGCGCGGCCACCTACGTCGCCGAGCATGCGCCAAACCATAAGCGCGGGCTCTACACCAGCTGGATACAAACGACGGCGACGCTGGGCCTATTCATGTCGCTCATCGTCATCATGGGAACACGCGCAGTGCTGAGCGCCGAGGCGTTCGCCGACTGGGGCTGGCGCGTGCCGTTTCTCGCATCGATCGTGCTGTTGGCGGTTTCGATCTGGATACGGCTGCAGCTCAACGAGAGCCCCGTGTTTCAGAGGATGAAGGCCGAGGGCGAAACCTCGAAAGCGCCGCTGGCCGAATCGTTCGGCCGCTGGTGCAATGGCAAGCTGGTGTTGATCGCCCTCTTCGGCGCCGTCGCCGGCCAAGCCGTGGTTTGGTACACGGGCCAGTTCTACGCACTCTTCTTCCTTGAGCGCATGCTCAAGGTCGATGGCCTGACCGCCAATATGCTGGTCGCGTTGGCGCTGCTGATCGGCACTCCATTCTTCATCGTGTTCGGTTGGCTCTCCGACAAAATCGGCCGCAAGCCGATCATCCTCACCGGCTGCGCGCTCGCCGCGCTCTCCTATTTTCCGCTGTTCAATCTGCTGACCGACGCCGCCAACCCCGCGCTAGCGCAAGCACAACGCGACGCACCGATCGTGGTCTATGCCGATCAGACCGCATGCTCGTTCCAGTTCGATCCCGTTGGGCGCAACAAGTTCGACACACAGTCTTGCGATGTCGCGCGCGCATTTCTCTCGCGCGCCGGCGTGAGCTATGACAACCGCCCGCTTGCCGCCGGCGCTGTCGCCCAAGTCCATGTCGGCGACACGGTCGTGCAGGCGCCCGACACTTCTCGCCTTTCCGGCGATGCGCGCGCCGACGCAATCACCGCATTTCAAGCTCAAGCTCGCGAAGCGCTCGACGCCGTCGGCTATCCCGCGGCCGCCGATCCTGGCGCGATCAACAAACCGCTTGTCGTCGGCGTGCTGGCCCTGCTCGTCATGCTGGTGACCATGGTGTACGGCCCGATCGCGGCGATGCTGGTGGAGCTCTTCCCCGCACGCATCCGCTACACCTCAATGTCGCTGCCCTATCACATCGGCAATGGCTGGTTCGGCGGCTTCTTGCCGACGACGGCTTTCGCGATCGTCGCCGGGACCGGAAACATCTATAGCGGGCTCTGGTACCCAATCGCGATCGCCGGCGCGACTGTGATGATCGGCCTGCTGCTGCTGCCGGAGACCTACAAGCGCGACATCGACACATAGGTCGATCAATCCGGCTACGCATCAAACGCGCGAGGGCCGACTCATGTTAGGCGTGGCCCATGCAAGCAACTGCTCAGGCCACCGCCATCATTCTCGCCGGCGCATCGCTCGGCTGGATTATGCTGTTCTCGTTCGTGCTCGCGCCTGTCGCATTCAAGACCTTCGACCAGGGCCGCGCCGAACGACTGATCAAACACGTGATGAACGAGGGCCATGGCATCCTCGGCCTGATCGCGTTCTGCTCGGCCATCGCCGCGCTGATGGCCGGCGCCGTCGCAGGCGCGTCGGTCGCCGCTGTGGCCGGCGCCTTCGCCTTCATGTGCAAGTTTGCGCTCGCCCCGCGCGACGACAAGCCGATCAAGGGGCATCGCGTGCTGAAGACGGCGCGCATCATCGCCTCCGGCCTCACCGCCTTCATCATGCCGGTGCTGATCGCGTCGATCGTGCTGACGCTGATGGGAATCTAGCTTAGGCCGCGACCACCATATTGCTGCTGACGCCCGATTGCAGTGCGCGCTTGGCGCGCTCGATCCAGGTGGCTACATCGTCGGCGCTCGGCGCCGGCGCGTTGCCCCAGGCGCGCTGACCGTCGTCCGACAGCCCCCACTCCGCGACCGCGTCGCATAAGTCCGAGGCGTCCTGCTGCGATAGCTGTTCGATGCTGATCACGCCGCACGCCACCAACGCCTGCGCTTCGCGTGATTTCAGCCCCGGCACCGTGCATGCAAGCAACGCCTGCGCCTGCCAGTCACGGATGACTTGCGCTGAGATGTGACGCACATCGACTTTCTCTTCCGCATGCTCTGGCTTCACCGCCAGCAGATCGGCCACTGTCTTGACGCCAATAGCTTCGAGACGCTTGGCGGTTTTCGGGCCGATCGACGGCGCCTGCACCACCGGGGCACTGCTGTTGAGCGAAAGCCGCGGCAGCGACTTTTCTTTCTTCGCCAGCGGAGCGCCGACAGGGAGTTCGCGCTTTTCCTTCGCCGGTCTAGCGGGCGCCTGTTCGGCGGCGACCGCTTCTCGTGGTGCGACGGCGGCCACAACTGGCTTGGGTTGTGGCGCTGGTGCAGGTTTCGGCGTTGGCGCAGGTTTCGGGGTCGCTTTCGCCTTGCCGCGCGCGGCGGCGCCTTCGCCGGTCTTCGACCCGATCTCACGCGGCCATTTTGCATCGAGCGAAGAGAGCGGCGTCTTCAGCACCTCAGCCGCATAGAGCGCGCGCACGGCGGTGTCGTCATCACCCAAGGTCGTGCGCACTTTGCCGGTGCGCTTGTACTCTTCGTACTGCGCTAGGACTTCGGCGCGCGCGCCCGCATCCTCAATGCCCTTGAGCACCGCCTGGATGGGCATTTCAAGCGCCAGAAAGAATGCCTGCAGCCCCCCGCCGACATGCGGCGGGCGCACTGCCGCTTCTTCGATCGCACGATCGAGAATGCGCGCGAAGCCGACGGCGGCATGGCCGACAAGCTTGGCGATCGTATCTTTCAACTCCTGATCGAGGCCGGCCGGCGGGTCCTTCACGCCCGCTTCGAGATCATAGTGATCGATGATCAATTCATAGTGCGGGTTCGAAGCGCGCGCCCCGGCGCGCACCATCTGCGCCAGCCAGTCAGCGCCGCTTGGCGCTTCCATGCTCGGGTAGCCGCCCAGATCGCTTTCAAGGATACGTTGAAAGGTGGCGTAGGATTTCGAGAAGCTCCATTCCACCGCGCGATGGATGACGCCCTCTTCTTCCGTTTGATGCGTGTGGAATGGCTGGATCGGGTCGGCGTAGTAATGACTCATCACACCGGCCGACCACGCCGCCTGCTTCCAGTCCTTGGCCGCGAGCGCCCGCACCGTGCGCCGATACCATTCTTCGCACGCTTCGACCGCGCCGCCCCAGTCGCCGTCGCGCACATGCAATACGTGGTTCTTGAAATCCTTGAATACCTCGTCCGGCGCTTTGGCGCCGGCCAAATAGTCCGCGTGGTGGTGCAGGAACAGCGTGCGCCAGTGTTCGGCTTCTTCCGCACGCAAATGGCGCAGCGCATCGACCGCGATCCGGTGATGGTTGGATCGGCAGCGGCTTGCAAACACCACCGCATACAGAAGCGACATGATTTCCCCGACCTCGCCGCAGGAATGAACGCGAGGTTAAGGGGTCGCCCGGATTTGGTTAGCGCGGAGTTAACCGCCCTGGATCAGGCCCCAATCCTCACAGAGGAGACGGACGAGGCGCTCATGGCGCTCTTCGATCGCCTGCAGCGTCCACTCGTCGATGCTGGCGATGTCGCGCGTGAGCGCATGGATCGGCGCGCCCGGCGTATCGAAATAGCGCTTGCGCTTGTCGGGGTACGGCTTGTTGTCGGCGTCCTTATTCTGATCGTAGGTGATCAGCACCATGTTGCCGAGCAGATGCGCCAACTCGTTGCGCAGCGCCGCATCCGGGAAGCGTTCGTTCCACCAGGGGCTGCCGCCCTTCGGCAACACGTGCTCGACGGTGACATCGTCGGTCATCCGCATCAGCGTGCCGTTCGGCATCGCCGCTTCCAGACGCATGAGCAGCAGCCGGCGCTGGCGGTCGCGGCGTCGCGAGCGATTGAGCGTGAAGATAAACTTGTCGTGCTCGCCCGGCGTCAGCTCTAAGGCCTTGGTGCTGTGGAGCACGCGGTCGTCGTGAGTGTTCTTCAGCGCCGCCGCGTAGCGATCCTCGCGCACGCGATTGTCGATCACTGAAAGCTCGCAGGCGAAGGTGAAGCGGTCGAGCGCCTGGAAGAACCGCCGCGCGCGCTCGGGCTCGTGCGAGTGACGCGCTAGAAACGCGATCGCCGTCGGCGCCCAATCGAGCTTTTCCACCTGCATCATCAGCGCTACACGGCGGTTCACCTCGGCGCTGGCCGAACCGACATTGACGGCGCCTGCGAATATCGCCCGCAGCGCCAGCGCGTAATTCGGCAATTGCTCGAACAGGAAGCTGCGTACGCCGCCGGCGCGGTCCACGGCAGTGCGGAACGAGCCGAGATCGCCGGGAGACAGAAGCGGCTCGCCAGTGAGCAGGAACGGCATCATGTACAGCAGCCGCGCGAAGTCATCGCGGTCGAACATATCTTCCAGCTCTTCCCACTTTGCCGCGGCGCCATTGGCTTCCTCTTCTGAGAGCCGCGAATTTTCGATCAGATCGCTTTTGATGATATCGGCGCCCGAGAGGGGCGAACCACGCTTGTTCAGCGTGTTGAACACTGTCTGCGCACAGCCGCGCTCATCCGCATCGACGACGTTCAGCGTGCAGCAGCGCGCGACATAAGACATGAACGCATCCAGCTCGCGATCGTCTTTGATCTTGCCGAGCTCGGAGTCGATCGTTTGCGCCGCTGCGCACAGGAGGTCCTTGGAGTCGATGCCAGTTTCCGGCAGCTTGGCCAGTTCAGCCATGTGCCCCGGTTCCTGCACGTAGCCAAGATAGAGCGGCGCATCTTCTTTGCGCAGCAACAGGCGCGGCTGATCGCCGTCCATGATCAGTGTCTGATATTGTTTGCCCCGGCCGCTCATCCGGTCGCGCGTGTAGGCGAAGATCATGGTCAGCGTGGCCAAACGCTGCTGGCCGTCGGACACTTCCAGCTTGCCCTGATTTTTCACCAGCACGATCTGGCCGATGAAATAGAAGGTGGCCCCGCGTTTGTAGGCGCGCCAGAGGTCCTGGATCAATTCGCGCACTTCGCGTTCGGTCCACGTGTAGGGCCGCTGATAGCGCGGCACCTTTAGGGCCGGCTTTCGCGTGAGCACCGCGCCGATGTTCAGTATGTGCGACGTGAGCCCGAGCGGCGTATCGCCGAAAGGTGCGGCCATCGATGTTCCCCACATGAAAGTTCTGTGGCGCTGATCGTTACAATGGCGATAGGCGCGCGCAATGCGGCGTCGGCATACTCACAGCGGTGAGCGACACAACGTTTCCAAAACGACACGTCTGCTAGCGCACCTCGAAATCCGCATCGATGTGCAAAAGTTCACCAACGCCGCGGCTGTGGAAAGCGTGAGCGAGATCGCGCGCCCCAGATGCGTCGGTGAACGCAGCGCGTTGCACGCGCGCGTCACCATGAGGCGCGGAGAGCACATGCGCGACACGACGCGCAATCGCCTCCCCGGAATCCAGCCACACGCACGCGCGCGGCGCGGCCGCCGCCAATTCGTCGCGCAGCAACGGAAAATGCGTGCACGCCAATGCGACCACATCGATGTCGCTGCCGCCGGGGCTGGCAAAAAGGCCGGCGATCGCCTCTTCCACGGCGTCGGAATCGGCACCCTTTCCGCCCAGCTTGTCTTCTGCCGCGCCGACCAAAGCCGCCGAGCCAAACCGAATGACTTTTTTGTCAGGCGCAAATTGCGCAATCAGATCATCCGTGTATGTGCGCCGAACCGTCGCCGGCGTGGCCAGAAGCCCGATCACGCCGGTCTTGGTCAGCGCAGCGGCCGGCTTGATCGGCGGCACCACGCCAACCACTGGCATGCTCAGCATCGCCCGCGTTGCGTCGAGCGCGATGGTCGAGGCGGTGTTGCAGGCAATTACGACGGCGTCAGGTTTCCATTGCGTCGCGAGCTGGTTCAGCAGCGCCGGCACGCGCGCCTGCAATTGCGCGTCGCTTTTCAGTCCGTACGGCAGCCAAGCATTGTCAGCGGCATAGTCTAGATCGAACGCATGGCCAGACGCTGCGATGGCGTCGAGGACGGAGAGGCCGCCGACGCCGGAATCGAACACCAGCACACGGCTCATGCCGTTAACCATTGGAACAACCGAGCACGGCGCTCAGGCATTAATGAAATCGCTGAAAACAACACGGATTTTGCCGTCACTGAGCCACGTCTGACGATACGGCACATTCCTGTGGAAACCCGTTTTTAACCAGATTGCACGAATCGTTGTTCGGGTTAGTGACGCTGGATGGGGTTCACGTCAACGCGCCGGCATGCGCGTTAACTGACGGGGTCGGAATCATGAACGCGTTCGGCAAATCCTCGGTCGTCTTCGTGACGCTGTCTGGGCTGTTTTGGGGCGGCTGGGTCGTTGGCTCACAAACACCCGAAGGCCAGGAGGCGCTAGCTCGCGCCTACCAAACCTATACCGAGCAGCAGGCGGCTGCGAACGAGCACCTGTTCGACACCACCGCCCTGCGCGCCATCGTCTGCGGTGACGAAAGCGGCGTCGATCGCACCGATCCGAAGCCCTGCTTGGCGGTCGCCGCTGCGGGACGCCTGTTCATCGTCGACGCCGGCGCCGGCGCCTCTTCTTCGCTCACCCGCCGCGGCATTCCGCTTGAGCGTCTGGAGGCCGTGTTGCTGACGGACGCCGACCTGCCGCAAACCGCCGATCTGAGCGCCTTGTTCGCGGAAAGCACACGCGGCGGCCAGGACGGCCTGCTGCCGGTTTATGGTCCCAGCGCGACGCAGCGTCTGGTCGATGGCCTCAACCAGGCTGGCGGCTTCGACGGTGCAACCCGTGGTCTGCAGGCTTGGGGTCCTTCGCCCGAGGAAGGCCGTTCGGTGATTGTGTTCGAAGCTGACGGCCTAGTGGTGTCGGCGTTCGCCACCGAGGACAGCTTCAACGGCTCGCGCGTCGCCTATCGCTTCGATTATCGTGGCCGCTCAATCGTGGTCGGCGGCGACGGTCAGGCCGCCGGGGTCGATGCCGCGCGCGACGCCGATGTCATCCTGCAAGGCGCGCAGAGCGAAGCGCTTGCCCGCGTTGGCGATGAGCGCGCGACCGCGGCCGACATCGCTGCCGATGCCCAGGCCGGCAATGCCGGCATGTTGATGCTTACCGGCGCCGAAAACCAAATGGCCGCGCAAGTGCAGGTTGCCGAAGCTCGCGCCGCGGGCTTCGACAACGTGCGCCCAGGCCGCGCCGGCATGCTCGTTGAGCTGCCGCTCGAAAACAGCGAAATCAACGTTCGCCCGCTCTAAGCGCGTGCCGAGGGCGCAAACCCTCCGCCGCCTGCCTGACGTCGCCGACAACCCCACCGGCGCGGCGAATAGCTATCGCGCACCCATCGCATTTCCCGTGCCGATCGCACTGCGGACGCTCGTTCACGCTGACGGTGAGGGCGCGCGGCACGCCGTCGTGGTCGCCAATGGCGGGCGCCTGTTCATCGTCGATCCCGTCCCCGGCATTGGCGCCGCATTGCATGAGTTGGCGACCGATAAGATCGCCGCAATTTTGCTGACCCGCATTGGCGACGTTCACGCCGCCGGCCTCTCAGAGCTGCTGACGCATCGTCCGCCAGCCACGCCGCTGCCGGTGTTCGGCCCCGCCGACGTCGAAGCGCTGGTCGACTTCATCAACGACGACGCCGACATTTATGATGGCGGGCTCGAAGCCTGGGGCCCGGCGCCGGAAATCGAGCGCCCGGTGATCGTGTTCGAGAACGACGGTGCTTTCGTTTCTGCTTTCGCTTCGGCGACCTCAGGCGCGCTCACCTATCGCTTCGACCACGGTCAGCGCTCTTTGGTGGTGCGTAGCGATTGCCGCGCTTTGGCCGGCCCGGAACTCGCCGGCGCCGAGGTCGTGTTCGGCGGGGCGCCCGACGTGCATTGGCCCGTCGTCACTCCGGGCAGCGACACTTTGGACGGCCGCTCACTCTGAGCCGGCCTGTGGACCGCGCGAAGAGCGGCGACTAAGTTCCGGCCCGATGCGCACCGCCCTTCTGGCCCTGCTGTTGATGTTCGCGTTGGTGCGCCCTGCCGCAGCCGACCGCTTTTCGCTGACCTATGAAGGGCTCGGCGCGCGTGTCGTTCCGCTCGGTCATGTCACGCTCGACGCCGACGTCTCCGAAGACAGTTACGAGATCAGCGCCACGCTGCAATCGCGCGGACTTCTGAACCTGTTTGAACGCACCAATCTGCAGGCGCGCGCCTCGGGCCTGATCCATGACGGCGGTGTGTACTGGCGCCGCTACGATCTCGACCACCGCTACAGCCGCAAGCGCCGCGTGGTGGCAATGACCGTCGCCGAAAATGGCGCGGTCGCCGCCGAGATCACGCCGAACTATCGGCTCTGGGGTGAACCACCGACCAGCGACGTACAGCGCCGCCGCTCGCGCGATCCGCTGTCCACGCTGATGGCCATGGCGATCGATGTGGGGCAGACACGCCGCTGCGCTGGCGGATACCCGACATTCGACGGCCGCTTTCACTACATTATGGAATTGGCCGGCGGCGAGATCGATGATTATCGCGGCGGCGGCTATGAGGGCGAAGTGTTGCGCTGTTCGCTGGCCTATATCGCCGTAGCGGGGTTTGAAGCGCGCGACGCCGGTCGCCGGCGCATACCACACGGGGAAGTCACGTTCGCGCTGATGCCGGATACGCGCTTTGCGCCGCCGATCCGCATCACCACGCCGATTTCGGCCGGCGCCGCCGTCATTCGTCTCTCCAGTTTCCGCCGCGCCCGCGTCGATATCGACGTCAGCGACGCAGCCGTGACACCGACGCCTTGAACGCCCGCGTCGCCGCCGCCGAACTGCTGGTCGCAGTCATGGATCGTGGCCGCGCGCTTGAAGATGCGCTTGAGCAGACACAGAGCTTCAAAGCCCTGGAGGGGCGCGACCGCGCTTTTGCCCGCGCTTTGGTCACCGCCGGCTTGCGCCGGCTCGGCAGCGTCAACGCCGTGCTCTCGCGCTTCCTCGATCGGCCATTGCCCGAAAGCGCGCCGTTTGCGCGCGCGCTTTTGCACATCGGCGCGACGCAGCTTTTGGTGCTGGGCACGCCGCCGCACGCGGCAGTGGGCGAAACCGTGGAAGCCGCCAATTCGATGCGCGAAGCGCGTGGCTTCGCGAAATTGATGAACGCGGTCCTGCGCCGCGTGTCGCGCGAAGGCGCCGATGTGCTGGCGACGCTGCCGCCCGGCGCCGATCTACCGGCGTGGCTCTACACGCGCTGGCGCGCCAGCTATGGCGCCGAGGCCGAGAAGATCGCGCAGGCGTTGCAACATGAACCGCCGCTGGATGTGAGCGTGAACGGCGACGCCGGCGCTTGGGCCGAAAGGCTGGGCGGCGCGCTCACGCCGACGGGCAGTGTCCGACTCGGCGCGCACGGCGGCGTCGAAACGCTCCCCGGCTTCGATGACGGCGCATGGTGGGTGCAGGACGCGGCCGCCGCGCTGCCGGCGCGATTGTTGGGCGATGTGCGCGGCAAGCGCGTGCTCGACCTTTGCGCCGCGCCGGGCGGCAAGACGCTGCAACTCGCCGCATCAGGCGCCAACGTCACCGCGGTGGACAAATCGGAGGCGCGGCTGAAGCGCCTGAGCGAAAACCTGGCGCGCACGCGGCTGCGGGCCGACATCGTGTGCGCGGATGCGCTGGATTTTCGCGCCGAGCCGTTCGACGCGGTGCTGCTCGACGCGCCCTGCACCTCGACCGGTACGCTGCGCCGCCATCCCGACGTCGCTTGGTTGCGCCGGCCCACCGACATCCGCGCGCTGGCGGAGCTGCAAAGCAAGCTCGTCGCAGCCGCTGCAGCGCTGTTGAAACCCGGCGCGCCGCTCGTTTACGCCGTGTGCTCGCTGGAGCCGGAGGAAGGCGCGGGCGTCGTCGCCGACGCGCTGCGCGCGGGCTGGCGCCGCGCTCCGCTCACTGCCGACGAGCTTGCAGGCGCCGAGGCGTTTTTCACCGCCGACGGCGATTTGCGCACCCACCCTGCCCACTGGCCCGACATTGGCGGCCTCGACGGCTTCTACGCGGCGCGTTTGCTACGCACTTAGCCGCCCGCCTTGCGCGCCCGCCCCGGCGCAGGCTACCACGAAGCCATGGCGCGGACGCTCATTGCACCTTCGATCCTTGCCGCGGATTTTTCCAAGCTGGGCGAGGAAGTGCGCGCGGTCGAGGCCGCCGGCGCCGACATGATCCATGTCGATGTCATGGACGGACATTTTGTCCCCAACATCTCGATCGGTCCGAGCGTGGTGAAATCGATCCGGCCGCACTCGAAACTGCCGTTCGACGTGCATCTGATGATCGCGCCGGTCGATCCCTACATTCGGGCGTTCCGCGACGCCGGCGCCGATATCATCACCGTGCACCCGGAGGCCGGTCCACACGTCCACCGCACGTTGCAGGCGGTCAAAGCGACCGGCGCGAGGGCCGGCGTTTCGCTCAATCCCGGCACGCCAGCCGAAGCCATCGATCCGGTGATCGATTTGATCGATCTGGTGCTGGTGATGAGCGTCAATCCCGGCTTCGGCGGCCAAAGCTTCATCGAAACGGCGCTGCCGAAGATCGAAACGCTCCGCAAGAAGATCGACGCGACGGGGCGCGACATCATCCTTGAAGTCGACGGCGGCGTGAACGCAAAGACGGCGCCGCGCGTGATCGCTGCCGGCGCCAGCGCCCTGGTCGCCGGCACCGCCGTCTATGGCGGCGATGCGAGCGCCTATGGCGAAAACATCAAGCGACTGAGAGCTCCGGCCTGATTGCGTGAATGCGCCGGTCACCCCTCCCCACCGGCCACCAAGGCCGCCACAGGTGAGCGACCACTGGCGCGCCAACCCGTTTCATCGCATGCGGCTGGGCGACGCCGCCCCTGACCGCATCGCGCGCTATGGCGGCGATCCCCGCGTCGGCGACGCCGAGCGCGGGCGTGAACTCGGCAAAGGCATTTGGCGCATTGGCGCCGAGCGCATGAACGGCGAGCACGCCATGCCGTGGCTGCCGGCGCATCCGTCGCGCCACTTCACCGCGCGCCTGCACTCGTTTTCGTGGCTGATCGATCTCGCCGCCATCGGCCCGTCCGGTCACGGCCGCATGGCCGATCTGATCGATGCGTGGGTCGATGAGTTCGGCGAATGGGACGACATCGCCTGGGATCCAGAACTCACCGCCGAACGCCTGTTCGCGTGGCTGTGCTGGGGGCGCCCGGCATTCGAGCAAGGCGCGCCCGAACAGCGTCTGGCGCTGTTGCGCTCGGCGGCGCGGCAAGCGCGCATGCTGGTGCAAGCGCAGAACGATCTGAGCGAACGCCATCTCGGCTCGATCAAGGCGGGCGCCGCACTGATCCTCGCCGGCGCAGCCGGCTTCCCGGAGGCCGAGCGCCTCGCCGAGGAAGGCGAGGACATGCTGATCGAAGCTTGCGCGCAGCAATTCTTCGCTGACGGCGGCCATCTCTCGCGCTCGCCGGAAGCTTTGGCCGAGGCGCTCTACGATCTCGTCACCGCCCACGATGCGCTTGACGATCCGCCGCCCATCCTGCGCGACACGCTGCCGAAGCTGGCCAACATGGTGCGCATGTTCCGTATGGGCGATGGCGGGCTCGCCTGCTTCCATGGCGGCTCCGAGGGCTCCTCCGCATCGATCGAGGCCGCGCTCGGGCGCGTCAGCGGCGACATTCGCGCCTTCCAGTTCGCCGACCGCAGCGCCTTTCAGCGCCTCGACGCGGGGCCGATGCGCGTGCTCTTCGATGTCGGCGGCGCGCCGCCGCTTTCCTATTCCGAGCGCGCGCATGCGAGCGCGCTGGCGTTCGAATTGTCGAGCGAGGCCGAACGGCTGATCGTCAATGTCGGCGCCGCGCGCGAACTGGACGCGGCCCGGCGCATGGCCGCGCGCACCACCAACGCGCATTCGACGCTGACGCTCGCGGACGCGCTTTCCGCCTCGTTCGAAGATCGGCGCGGGCGCGGCGCGGCGCGCTTAAGCGGCCCCAACCTCGACGACGTGCGGCGCTCTTCCGACGACAACGGCGTCACCGTGCAAGGCCGTCATGACGGCTATCGCGACCGGTTCGGCCTGCTGCATCGCCGCTATGTGTTCATCGATCACGACGGCAAAAATCTACGCGGCATCGATGAGCTGATCCGGCCGATGAAGCAGAAGGGCGGTTCATCGAAGAAGGGCATTCCATTCGTGGCGCGCTTCCACCTGCACCCGGCGGTGCGCGCGCGCATGGTCGAGCATCAGGTGGCGTTGATGGAAACGCCGGGCGGGCAACGCTGGCGGCTGCGCACCGACGCGCCGAACATCGAGATAGCGCCTTCGATCTATTGGGGCGGGCCGGCGCCGCGCGAGTCGTTGCAGATCGTGCTCTCCGGCGAAGCCGACCCCATGGGCCATGGCCTCGCCCCACCCAACCGCATCCGCTGGGCGCTCGCGCGCGCGTGAGCGCGGTATCGCGCGCGTCGCGATCAAGTCGAGCCGCAGTCCGATATTCGCCGGAAACAGGCCGTTGGCTATGCGGTCCACTCGGGGTGGCGACGGAGTGGAAAGTGCGCCCTCAAGCTCTCTCGGACTGCACGCAGGTCGATGTCGTCCAAGGACACCGTCGCGCGTGCCAGTATGTTCGCATATGCCCGTAGGTAGCGCCGCTCGTTGGCGCTGACCTTGTCCGCGCCTTCGATCAGATCGAACACAACGGGGGCCACGACCGAAGCTTCTTCATCGTTCCCGAGCGCGTACAACTGCTGCAATCGGAGCAATTTGAAGTGGAGGGTTTGGGTTGCTTCAGAGGGAAGCGCGTCAATCACACCCAATGCTTCCGCGTGCCGACCGGCAGCGGCGAACTGCCTTGCGCGGTCCCACGCAAGACCGGCTCGTAGTGCCAAAGGCACGCGCGCAAGAAGTTCGGCGATCACCAGCGCAATATAGCCTTATCGCTCGATGGACGCATCTTGGCAGATGTCCGAAATGGGCCAAGAGCGGAAACCCGCCTCCACCCAATCACCGCCAGTGCGGCGGCCAGGTGCGTTGCACGATGGGAAGCGCGTCCATGCGCGCCAGCCACGCGGTGAGATTGGGCCCGGCGAGCGCGGCGGCGTCGAAGCCTTCCACGCGCGCGCCAATCCGGCGCACCAAGGCCAGCATCGGGTAAAGCGTGTAGTCCGCCGCCGACACCTCGCCGAGCAGGAACAGCCCCTCCGCCCGCTCCTCCCAGAACGCGTACTCGGCTTGTAGTTCGCTGCGCGCCGCGGCGATTGCGTCGGGCGACCATTGCGGCTGCGGCGTAAACAGAACCCGCTCGACCAGGTGCTCCATCGCCGCCGCGAAATACTGGTCGGCTTCGCGGATCATGCGCCGCGCCGTCGCGCGCCCATGCAAGTCGCTCGGATACAGCGACGGGCCCGCGAAACGCTCTTCGATGTAGTCAACGATCGCGGCGGATTCGTAGAGCGCGAAGCCGTCATCCACCAAAGCCGGCACGCGGTTGCGCGGATTGATGGCGCTGTAGGCCGGCGTCTTCAGGTCTCCGGCGTCGAACGACAGCTGCTTTGCCTCATAGGCGGCGTGCTTGTGCTCCAGCGCCAGCCACACCCGCCAAGCATAGGGCGACCCGGACGCAGAATAGAACGTGACGGCCATCCGTCAGCAGTATCGCGTTATGTGCTCAGCCGGAATGGCAAAGCGCCTTGGGGCCACCTTCGCCTTCACCCGGAGCAGGAAAATCTGCTTCAATTGTAGACCTCCAAAAGGCTGGTTCGTCGTTCCCGTGAGGCGCCAACGGGGCGGCCAGGAGACGACAGATGCGCGTGATGGTCTTTTCGAAAGACACCGAAGACGGCGCCAAGGCCATGGCCCCGACGCCTGAGGCGCTCGCGGCCTTCGCCGCCATGGATCAATTCATCGAGGAGCTGGTCAAAGCCGGCGTCTTCGTCGCCGGCGCGGGGCTGATGTCCACCGCCAAATCCAAGCGGGTTGCGTTTGACGGGCGCGGCGGCGCCGTGGTCATCGACGGCCCCTTCACGGAGACCAAAGAGGTGGTGGTCGGCTTCTCGATCTGGGAGGTCAAGGACATGGACGAGGCGTTGGCGTGGGCCAGGCGCTGCCCCACGTTTCGCCCCGGCGAAATCGAAATCCGCCCGTTCATGGAGGCCGCCGACTTGGCCGAGTTCCTGACGCCGGAGGACCTCGCCGCCGCCCGCGACGGCGATCGCGGCAAACTCGGCGTCGCTTGAGCCGCTCGGGAGCAGGCTTGAGCGCCCGCGCCCGGCCTATTCCCGGCTATTCCCGCTTATTCCAGTTGTATTCAAGGCATTCCTGCCAATGACTGGAGCCATGAAATTCGGCGAGGACCTCAAGAACCGGCGCACCGAACTCGGCTGGACCCAACCAGACGCCGCCGCCAAGGCGAGCATCGAGCAATCCTATTTGTCGAAGCTTGAGACCGGGA
>JBFWYC010000047.1:0-16152 GCA_050186805.1 Hyphomonadaceae bacterium | reverse complement strand
CTGCGCCGCCATGCACTTCCTCCACTATGATCGGCTCTTGCCGATCCGCCGCGCCGGTGGGATTGTGCGGTGCAGCAGGGTTGGTTTTTCAGGGTATTGTGTGTCGCGCGACATGGATGTCAACGAACCCGCGTCCAACGTGGAATTTTCTACCGGGCTTTCTCCCCGTTTGAGGTTGAACGCTCCCTTGCGGGGCGGTGTTTTGCGGGCTCGCCGCACATGACTGCCGCGCCCGCCTTCGACGCGCTCGACCGCCCGCCTCACCTGCTGCTGGTCGATGACGATGACCGCATACGCGAACTCCTGAAGCGCTACCTGGCGCAGGCCGGCGCGCGGGTGTCGGCGGCGGCGGATGCGGCGGGCGCGCGCAAGCTCCTCGACGGGATGGATTTCGACCTCCTCATTCTCGACGTGATGATGCCGGTCGAAGACGGCTTCTCTCTGGCCGAAAGCGTGCGCAAGACGTCGAAAGTGCCGATCGTGCTGTTGACGGCGCGCGGACTGGCGGAAGATCGAATCCGCGGCTTATCCATCGGCGCCGACGATTATGTGCCCAAACCGTTCGAGCCGGCGGAGCTGGCGCTCAGGATCAACGCCATCCTGCGCCGCACCATCGCCAATCGCGGCGAGGCGCCCGAGATCGTCGCCTTCGGTCCGTTCAGCTTCAACACCGCGCGCGGCGAGCTTTCCCGCGAAGGCGCCACGGTGCGGCTGACGGAAGCGGAAGTGGCGCTGCTGCGTATTCTGGCGGCGCGGCCAGGCGAAGTGATCAGCCGCGAGGAATTGGCGAAACGCACGGGCGCGGGGCTCGAACGTTCTGTCGACGTTCAAGTCACGCGGCTGCGGCGCAAGATGGAAGTCGATCCCCGCGCGCCGGTGTTTTTGCAGACGGTTCGCGGCGTCGGCTACAGGCTGGCGGCGGACTAATGGACGCCCCGCGCCCACGCATGCGCTTTCGCGACATCCTGCCCAAGGGCCTTTATTGGCGAACGCTGCTGATCATCGTGGCGCCCGCGGCGCTCCTCCAACTCATCATCACGCTCGTTTTCCTCGACGATCACTGGCAGGCGACGTCGAAGCGCATGAGCCAAGGCGTGGCCGCCGACGTGGCGCTGATCATCCAGCTCTACGAGGCCAATCCGACGCCTGAGAATTTCGAGCGCCTCAAAGAATATGCAATGCGGCCGTTGCGCCTGGACATTGAGCTCCAACCCGGCGCCGCGCTCGAGATGCCGCGCTGCGGCGCGTGGGGCTCGACGCTCGACAGCTATCTCACGCGCGCGCTGCAGCGGGATATCAATCGCGAGGTCTGGTACGATTCAACCTGCCCCGGCCCGCAGGTGCTTATCCGCGTGCCGATCGAAGACGGCGTGCTGCAGCTCAAGGCGTTCCGTGACCGGGTGCAGGCGCGATCGGGGCCGTTGTTCGTGGCGTGGATCTTAGGCGCCACCATTTTCCTCATCGTCGTTTCGGTGATCTTCATCCGCAACCAGGTGCGCCCGATCGAAAAACTCGCCGACGCCATGGAACGCTTCGGCCGCGGCGAAGACACCGGCGCCTTCCGGGTGCGCGGCGCGCGCGAAGTGCGCGGCGCAACGCTCGCGTTCCAGGACATGCGCCAGCGGATAAAGAAGCACATAGAGCAGCGCTCGCAATTGCTCGCCGGCGTCAGCCACGATCTGCGCACGCCGCTGACGCGCCTGAAGCTGCAGCTGGCGCTGATGCCGGCGTCGCCAGAAATCGAGGACATTAAGCGCGATCTCGCCGAGATGGAGGAAACGCTCGACGAATATCTCACCTTCGCCAAAGGCCTGACCGACGAAACGCCAGAACAAGTCGATGTGGCAAGACTGGTCGCCAGCGTCGTTGCCGAGAGCGCGCGCAGCGGCGCCGATGTCGCTCTTGAAGGCAGCATGTCGGCGACGACGCCCGGGCGCGCGCGGGCGTTGAATCGTTGCGTGGCCAATCTGATCGACAACGCCGTTGCGCACGGCGACAAAGTCCGGGTCGCCATCGTCAACGACGATGGCGCGATCACGGTCAGTGTCGACGATAACGGTCCCGGCATTCCCGCCGAACTCTACGAAGAGGCGTTCCGTCCGTTCTCACGGCTCGACGAAACGCGCTCGCGCAATCACAAGGGTGTGGGCCTAGGCCTTGCCATCGCGCGCGACGTCGCGCGCAGCCATGGCGGGGATGTCGTGCTGAGCCAAAGTCCGCTTGGAGGGCTGCGCGCCGCGCTGCGCCTGCCTCGACCTGCCTGACAACTGTGGATAAGCTCTGACTTTCGGGTGCGCGTCTCGCTGGCTTCGGGGGTGCGGTTGGCGCTAAGCGCGCTGGCGGCGTATAGGGGCGGCAATGGACGATAGTGGCGAGCAGGACTGGACCTCCCGGGCGAGGATCTGCATCGACTTCGGCACAGCGCTGTCGAAGGCGTCGATCTGTCTTGACCCGACGCTGCCGCTCGAAGTGGGGGTCAAGCCGTTGCCCATCGGCGCCATTTCCGGCGCCGAGCATCCGCTGCTGACGCCATCGGTGATCTATGTCGATGGCGGGCGCTTGTATTTCGGTCCGGCCGCGCTCGAGCATGCGCACCGCGGCGTCGACACCGCGCGCGATCCCTTGATCTCGTTCAAGACGGTTCTGGGCGCCACCAATGTGCTGGACGCGCTGCAGGCGAAGCTTCGCCCTTCAATGGATCCGACCGGCACGTTCAAGCAGCGCGATGCGCTCGTGCTCTATCTCGCTTATCTCGATCAACTGATCCGTGAATCGCTCGATCTCGCGCCGAACATGCCGCGCGGGGTGGCGAACGCGAAGCGGCGCTACACCAGCCCCGTATGGCGCCCGGGCAGCGGGCTCGATCTGACTTTCGAGGGCCTCTTCAACGAAGCCGCCGCAGTGTCGCAGAAGCTGGGGCGCCTCTTCCTGCTGCAAGGCGAAGGCATTTCCATCGCTCAGTGTAAGGACGCGCTCGATAGGGCCGCATCCGCGCCGGGCAACGGATTGCTGGAAACCGGCATTTTCGAACCGCATGCAGCCGCGGCCGCGGCGCTTGCCTTCACGTCGCAGCCGACGCGGTTCGTCATCGTGCTCGATATCGGCGCCGGCACAAACGACATCGCCGCATTCGATTTCGACGAAAGCGTCGAACCGCCGTCGCTGACCGAGGTCAAGGAAGCGCGCCAGTGCAGCGCGCTCGCCGGCGACGAGATCGACCGCATCCTGATCGAGCTGATGCTGCGAAAGGCCGGCTTCGACCGCAACAATCCCGACGACATGCGCACGCTGCGCGCCGCCCGCCTCACCGCCCGCGAGCTGAAGAAGGACATTTTCCGGCACGGCAAATGCACCATGCGCGTGGGGCGCAAAATGATCACGGTAATCGCCAAGGAATTGGCCGAGGACCCGAACTTCCGCACCTACCAGCAGAGCCTGGCGCAAACGATCGCCGCCAGCCTGCGCGTGGTGGGCGCAAAGGCGCGCGAAGTCGGCGCAACCACGATCGACGTCGTGCTCGCGGGCGGAGGATCGCATCTGCCCTTCCTGCCGGCGCTCGTTCAGCACGCCGGCAACAGCGTCGCGCCCGGCATGATGTTGCGCATCGGCCCGCTCTCGCCGGCGAACCCGCTCTACACCAGTATCGACAGCAATCTGCGCGACGTCTTTCCACAGGTCTCGATGAGCGTCGGCGGCGCGCTGGTGGAAATGATGCCGGCGCGGTGAAAGAAGCGCGGCCTTCAGGCCCACGGGTCTGGAGATTTGCGCTCAGTGCGGGCCTGAAGGCCCGCGGTCCAATTCACCTTCGGCCAACTCCGGAAACACCTTGGCGACCTTGGTCATCAGGTATTCGCCATACGTGCCGCTCCATGCATGCACGTTGGCGCGATCCCAGCGTTCTGCGCTGTCATCGTGCGCATTGGCATGCGCCGGGAGCGGTACGATTTCGGCGTCCCATCCCGGATCGAAGAAGAACGGAAACGACAGCCGGCTCTTGCCGCTGAGGTTGCGCACGCGGTGCGGCGTCGAGCGGTAGGCGCCGCCGGTGAGGCGGTCGAGCATGTCGCCGATATTGCAGACGAGCGTTCCCGGAATCGGCGGCGCTTCGATCCAGCCGTTCGGGGTCTTCACTTGCAGCCCGCCATTGGCGTCCTGCGCCAGCAGCGTCAGCAGACCATAATCGGTGTGTTCGCCGACACCCCAGCTTTCGTCATCGCCCGCTGGATATTCGAAGATACGGAAGAGCAAGGTGGGGTTCGCGGTATAGGTGCGGCGGAAGTAATGGGCGTCGAGGCCAAGACTCAAGGCGACGCCTTCCATGATCGCGTGCGCCGACCGTGTAGCCTCATCCATGAAACGAAGCACGGCGGGTTCAAGCTCAGGCACAGCGGATGGAAACTGGTTGGCGCCGTGAAGCGGCAGCCCTGCCCGCACGCGCGCATCGCTCGCATCGAGTTCTTCGCCGAAATAGAGACCTTGTTTCTTGTCCGGCTTGCCTGAGGTGATCTCGCCGCCGAGCGGAAAATAACCGCGCCAGGCGCGGCCTCCCTTCGCCATTGCTACCTTCATCTTCTCGGCTTCCGGCAGCGCGAAGAATGTTCGGCTTGCCCGGTCTAGCGCATCGAGCGTGTCCTGGGCGATAGCGTGGCCGCTCGCGTAGAAGAAGCCGAGATCGCGGCAGGCCTCGCCGATCGCCTGAGCGGCCGCGCTAGCATCGCCGCCTGAAAGCAGCGGCGCGACATCAATCACCGGCAATGAGCCGCGCGAAACCATAAGCCATCCTAGATCGGGCGCTGGCTTGGGAACAACATGAACTGGTCCGCCGTTGTCTCTGATGCGCTTTCCAACAGGGGCCCGCCGTGCGCTGCTGGCTGTTTTTCAACCGGGACTTGGCTCCCGACGTGCCTGAAGCGCATGAAGTACGGCGCTTCCAGGAGGCCGCACGGGCGCTCGATATCGAACTGCTGGTGCTCAGGCCAAGCGAGTTCGATCTCGTCGTCGATTCCAAGCACGGCTGGTCGGCGATTTATCAAAGCCGCGAGCTCTACAAGCCAGACCTCATCATTCCCCGCTGCGGCAGCGAGACGAGCTATTTCACACTGGCGGTGCTGCGGCACTTCGAGCGCCAAGGCGTGGCGATCGCAAACAGCCCCGCCGCCGTGGAGTCAGTGGCGGACAAGCTCCACACGTTGCAGGTGCTGGCGGGCGCCAAGCTGCCGATCCCGAAGACGATCCTCGGCAAATTCCCGACCGACGTCGCCTTCATCGAACGCGAGCTGGGATTTCCGGTCGTCGTGAAAAAGCTGCGCGGCACGCGCGGCGCGGGCGTCGTGCTCTGCAATAGCCGCGGCGAATTCGACGACCTAGCGAATCTGCTCGGCGGCGTCAGCCCGGCGTCGGATTTCCTCTTCCAGCAATACATCAAAGCAAGTCACGGCCGCGATGTGCGCGTACTGGTGATTGACGGCAAGGTCGTCGCCGCGATGGAGCGCAAAGCAACGGACGGCGGCTTCAAATCGAACATTTCGCTCGGCGGCAACGCCACGCCGTTCTTGCCGCCGCCGGAGATGGCGGAGTTAGCGGTGCGGGTGGCGCGCGAACTCAAGCTCGACATCGCCGGCATCGACATACTGTTCGACAAGGGCGGTTACCGGATTTGCGAAGCCAACTCGGCTCCGGGCTTTCAAGGACTGGAGAAAGCCTGCGCCATCGATGTGCCCGAACTGGTGTTTTTGGCCATGGGCCGGAAGTTCGGCTTGCCCGTGCGCCACTCGGAACGCTGGGAAAAAGCCATCGAACGGGCCGCGCGCGCCATGTTCAGCGCTGTCGCTGCGCCAAACCTCGACGAATTGGCGGAGGATGCGCCGCTCGTCGCCGCGCCTGCGCGCGTACGCAAGCGCACGCGCAAGGCTACGCGCGCGACGCCCGGTTGATCCGCTCCACCGCCAGCGCCGCCAAGTCCTGGAGATCGTGAACCGCCGGCGTCTCGCGCGCAGGCATGCGGTTGAATGCATCGAGCGCAGCGATCTTGTAGGCTTCAGCGAGGGTTGGATAGTTGAACGTGTTCTCAACGAAATAATCCAGACCGCCACCGAGATTGAGCACGGCTTGTCCGATATGGATGAGTTCGGTCGCGCCCTCGCCGACGATGTGCACGCCAAGCAAGCGGCGCGTATCGAGATCGAAGATCATTTTCATGAAGCCGGAATTGAGCCCCATGATGTGGCCCCGCGAGGTCTCGCGAAACCGGGCGATGCCGGTTTCATACGGCACGCGCTTTTCGCGGACTTGCTCCTCCGTCATGCCGATGGTGGAGATTTCCGGAACCGAATAGATGCCGTACGGAAAGAATTCCGGCGGTGCGTGCGCCTCGGCGCCGAACGCATGACAGGCGGCGATGCGGCCCTGCTCCATCGAAGTCGAGGCAAGGCTCGGAAAACCGATGACATCGCCGACGGCGTAAATGGTGCGAACCTTGGTCTGGAAAGTGGCCTTGTCGACGGCGATGCGGCCGCGTTCATCGGCGGCGAGGCCAGCCGCCTCCAAGTTCAGCGATGCCGTAGATCCAACCCGCCCCGCCGCGAACAAGACTGTGTCTGCGAAAATCTGTCTCTGATCTTCGAGCTGCACCATGCAACTCTCGTCTCCGAGCTTCTCGACGCTCACGGCTTTGCTGTTGAAGCGCAGGCTGACTCCGCGGTCGCGCAGATCGTGGATGAACTCATCCACCAACTCGCGATCGACGAAGCCGAGCAGACTCGGTCCCGGCTCGATCACGGTCACCTTCACGTCGAGCGCGGAGAAGATCGTCGCGTATTCGATACCGATGACGCTGGCGCCGATTACGGCGAGCGAACGCGGCAGGCGCGTCAATTCCAGGATTTCATCCGCGTCGACGACGCTCTCGCCGTCGAATGGAATATGTGCGGGGCGATAGGGCTGCGTGCCGACGGCCAGAATGATGCGCTCGGCATGAAAATGACGCGCATCGCCGCGATCGCCGACGACCTCCACCGCGTGCGGCCCGAGGAAGCGGGCTTCGCCCGACACCCAGCTGACCTTGTTGCGCGCAAATTGGTGCTCCAGCACTTCGACCTCATGATCGAGCGTGATCTGGAGGCGGCGGCGCAAATCCTCGACGGTGATGTTCTCCTTGTTGCGGTGGGCGCGGCCGTAGAAACCGCGTTCGCGCCAGCCGGAAAGGTTCAGCACGGTTTCGCGCAGCGTCTTCGAGGGGATCGTTCCGGTATGCACACAAACGCCGCCGACGCGCCGTCCGCGCTCCACCACCAGAACCCTCTTCTTGAGCTTTGCCGCCTGCACCGCCGCCCGACGCCCTGCCGGCCCGGAACCGATGACGATGAGGTCGTAGTGCTGCGCCATGGCGCGATGCTGACGTGCGGCGCTGGACAAGGGGTTAATGCGCGCGCCTAATCCGGCGGCGACGGGGGACCACCATGCGGCTTTTCCTTGCGCTCGTGTTTGCGGCGGTGTTGGCGATTTCGCCGGCGCTCGCGCAGCCATTGCCGGATAGCCTGCGGGCGGCCGGAATCACACAGGCCCAATGGCGCCAGGCACAGGGGGTGATCCGCGCGCAGGCTCGCACGCTGGATCTGCGCGAACGCGCGGTCCGTGCTCTCGCCGTTGACATTTTTGAAGGTCACGCGGAGCTCTCCTTCGATGCCTGCCTCGAACTGATACGCGAAGGCGCCGAACGCCTGCCGCAATTGATCGCCGCTGCGCGCGCGCTCGATCCTCACGGCGATCCAATGTTGGCGAACCTGAGACGACGCGCCATCGCCGCGGCCAGCGCCGGGCGCCTGCGCGAAGCGTTGGCGCTGCAGGACGAGTACGCGGAGGGGTTTCGCGACGCGCTTGAACGCGCGGTGGAGCAACCGCGGCTCGACCTTGCCGCAAGCTATGCGGCGGCCGGCGGTACGGCGTACGCACTGGGCGACTATCTTGCGGCGGCGGAGCGATACGCGCGAGCCGCGGAAGCTGCGCCAGCGGGCGCAATCGAAGCGCGCTGGAGCTACCGGGCCTATCAGGCGGATTCGCTTTGGCGGCGCGGGGACCTGTTCTTCGAGCCGGCCACATCACAGGAAGCGGTACGGCTTTATGAAGAGGTCGTCCTGCCGCTCGCGCCCCGCGACGTGCGGCCCGCAGATTGGGCGGCGACCCAGCAGAACCTGGGCATCGCATTGCAGATTCTCGGCGAACGCGGCGCGCCCGATGGGCTCGAGCGATCGGTGGCCGCCTACGAAGCGGCGCTGACGGTGCGGACGCGTGAGGCCGATCCCGCCGGTTGGGCGCAGACGCAGATGAATCTGGCCAACGCGCTGCAAATCCAGGGCGAACGCGGCGTCCCGCTGGCGCTCGAACGATCAGTCGCCGCCTACGAAGAGGCGCTGGCAATTACATCGCGCGATAGCGATCCCGATAGTTGGGCGCGCACGCAAATGAATCTCGGCAACGCCCTCAGCGTGATGGGCAAGCGCGGCGCTCCTGGTGCGCTGGAACGCGCGGTCGCCGCCTACGAGGCGGCGCACACGGTTTGGACGCGCGACGCCAACCCGGCCGGATGGGCCATGATACATACGAATATGGGCGGAGCGCTTCGCAGTTTGGGTCAGAGCGGCGCGCCCGGCGCGCTGGAGCGCGCCGTCGCCTCTTACGAAGCGGCGCTGAGCGTCACGCCAAGAGACGCTAGCCCGGTCGCCTGGGCGCGCGCGCAGGTGAACCTCGGCGTGGCCCTCATCGTCCAGAGCGACCGTGGCGCGGCCGGCGCCCTCGAACGTGCGGTGGCTTGCTTCGAAGCGGCGCTAACCGCCATCACCGCAGAGACCTATCCAAACGCATGGGCGGTCGCGCAAACAAATCTCGGCGCGGCCTTATTCGCCATGCACCGGCGCGGCGCCCCGGGCGCGTTGGAACGAGCCATCGCGGCCTACGAAAGCGCGCTGACAGCGGCGACCCGAGACACCGATCCGCACGCCTGGGCGAACATCAACTACAATTTGGCGGAGACCCACAAAGCCCGCGGCCAATACGCCGAGGCGAGAGCGGCGGCGCAAGGCGCGCTCGCTGTTTATGAGCAGCTGGACGATGAACATTACGCCAGTGAAGTCCGAGCCTTCATCCTGGAACTGCCGGCGAACTGAGCTCTTCAGCATACATGTCGGATCGGACGCGGGCCGTTCGTCCTCGAGCCAGACACGGAGAGTGAGCCATGCGGAAAGTGATCGTCGGCGCGTTTGTTTCGATGGACGGCGTCATGCAGGCGCCCGGCGGGCCGGAGGAGGACCCGACCGGCGGCTTCAAGTTCGGCGGCTGGGTGGCCCCGCTGGCGGACGATCCGGTGTTCGGCGAGGAGATCGGGAAGTTGTTCGGCCAACCCTACGACCTGCTGCTGGGCAGGCGCACCTACGAGATATTCGCCGCACACTGGCCTTATGCCGAGGGCGGGCCCAATGACGACATCGCCAAGCAATTCAACCGCATCACCAAATATGTCGCGACCCGTTCGAGCGACGTCGATACGAGCTGGAACAAGACGGTCGTGCTCCGCGACGGCGTGGCGGAAGTCGCCAAGCTGAAACAGGAAAACGGGCCTGCCCTGATCACGCAAGGCAGCACCGTACTGGTGCACGCCTTGCTCGCCGCGGGGCTGGTCGACGAGATCCGCACGTTCACGTTCCCGGTCCTGCTCGGCAAGGGCAAGCGCTTGTTCGACGAGAACAGTCAGCCTCGCCGATTCAACGTGACTCACAGCGCCGTCTCTCCGAACGGCCTGATCCACGCCACCTACGAGCGCGACGGTGAGGTGAAGACCGAAACCATCGCCGGCGCCGAGGAGCCCTCAAAAGCTGAATTAGCGCGGCGCGAGAAGTGGAAGCGGGAGAGCTGACCGTCGAGTGCGCCTTAGAGCGTAAAGCTGGCGAGCCTCTTCGAGAAATCCACCGCCACGTGGGAGAAGCCGTCGTTCAGCCGGGTCAGTTCGGGGGCGAGGCGCTCTTCGTATTGGATCGCCGCCATCGCCAGGATCATGAAGGCGACGCCGGCCCATGCGCGAAACTGCGCGTCGAGAACGCTGCGGATATTCTGCTTCAGTTCGATCAGAGCGATCTTGAACATGACGCCCGCGCCTTCTGGCTAGATGCGCATCAATCATTGCGCTCGAAGCGTAAACAAGTGCTAACCGAGAGGTTAACGCAAGCTCGCCGCGCATACTGATTGCAGTTGGGCTCAGTCGTAGCGAACCACGAAGCGCTTCTTCATCGGCTCGATGACGCGCCACACGCCGGTGAAACCGGGCTCAACGACGAAGCTGTCGCCCGCTGCGAAGCGCCGCCTCTCGCCGTCGTCGGCTTGGAGTTCGCAGACGCCCTCAAGCACGTGGCAGAATTCCCACTCATCGTAGCTGACGCGCCACGCGCCAGCGGTTGCGCTCCATTCGCCCGCGAAAATCTTGTCGTCGCGCTGGTAGTCGAGACACGAAACGGTGCGCGGCGAACCCTCCGTGATGCGCTCTGCGGCAACCGGCGCCTCTTCCGGCGGACCGCGCCCAAGGACGGCGATGACGTTGTTCATGGCGCCGCATCCTCCGCCTTCGGCTTCGCCTCGAACCCGGCCCAGCGGCCGAACATTTCCTCGGCGCGGCGAAGGTTCTTGTCGAGCGAGGCCATGGTCTTGGCGAAATCGCCGGCATCGTCGCCGCGCCAGGCCGCGCGCGCCTGGCCGATGATGACGCCCAGCCCCTGCGCGCGCGCTTGCCCGGTCATGCCGTCGGCTTCCAGACCCGCGAGCGCCAGCACCCAGCGCGCGCAGCGGACGTGGCGCTGATGCACCACGGCCATGATCGTCGGGTCGCGGTCATTGCCCTGCTCCATCGCCAGCACGGCGGCGCGATGGGGCTCCATCGCCTCGAAGCGGCGCATGATCAGTTCGAATAGGCGATCGCGCACGCTGTGCGATGGATCGAGCTGATCGGCAGTGTCGCCGATGGCGCGGTCGAAGGCTTCTTCGACACAATCCACCGCTTCGCCGACGCTCGCGCCGTAATAGTCCGAGACCGGACGACCCGCAGCGTCCGCCAGCTTTGTCAACGTCACCTCGCGCCACGGCGCCGCTCCTGCCAGCGACAACGCGGCGCGGGCCAAATCGCGGCGGAGGGTGGGGTCGAGTGGAACGGACATGAAACCTTCGAAGAGAAATTGAGTTGCGTTTTCATCAAGGCCCGGGTGGACTTGGCCGTCAAGCCGCCGTTCCCGACATGAGGGCGCGAGCGCGAGGAGACAAGCATGCCGGATGGGACTCTTGCTGGGCGTCTGCGTCCGCACCCCCATCACGATCATGATCTGCAGGCGCGTCTCGCGCACTGGAACCGCGCGCGGCTTGCGCCGCAAACGCCGCATGACAATTGGCGGGAGGCGCTGGCGCACGAGCATGAGATGCTCGCGGTTGAGCGTGCTTTCATCGAGACGACGCGCCGCGCTCAAGCCCCACGCGCCGCCAAGGCGCCGCGCGAGTCGCAACGCTTCGTCGCGTGGTTCGAAGCGCTGAAGGAGAACGGCCCAGGTCAAGGCGATCCGCTTTTCTCGTGGCTCGCGGAACGCGCGACCATGGTCGAGATGAAATGGTTCGTCGAACAGGAGGCCGCGGGCGAGGCCGGCTTCGACGATCTCGTCGCTATGGCGCAGGTGAAGATGCCGGTGCAGGCCAAGCTCGAACTGGCGCGCAATTATTGGGACGAAATGGGACGCGGCAACGCCAAAGGCATGCACGGGCCGATGCTCGATGCGCTGGTGCGCGCGCTTAAGGTCACGCCGCAGATCGAAACGACGCTCGCGCCCTCGCTGGCGCTCGGCAACACGATGGCGGCGCTCGCCACCAACCGCGCCTACGCGTACCACGCCATCGGCGCGCTGGGCGTCATCGAACTGACAGCCCCCGGGCGCGCGGCGCAAGTCAGCGCCGCGCTGCGGCGGCTGCGAGTCTCCGCGAAAGCCCGGCACTATTTTGATCTGCACGCTGTCTTGGACATCAAGCACTCGGAGGCCTGGAACCGAGAAGTGTTCGCATCGATCGTCGCCGAGACGCCGGAGGCAGCGCGCTACATCGCCGAAGGCGCACTGATGCGCTTGCAGTGCGGCGCCGATTGCTTCGACGCCTATCGCCGTCACTTCTGGGGCGGCGACGGTGTGAGCCCGCCCGCTTGAGCGGCGACCACGACCGCGCGCTTGCTTCGCTCCTCGCGGTGCTGAAAGCGCGAGGCTATCACTTCATCACGCCCACACCCGCTACACACGCGCGCGTCATCGCCCGGCGCAGCCGCGCGCACGATTTGCGCGACGTCTTCGGCTGGAGCTTGCCGTTCTCGGGCGATGTCGTCGGCCCGGACTTGGCCGAGCTGATGCTGCATGCCGGCATTCTGGAGCAGCGCCGCGAGCTGTTCGCGAGCACCGTGCGCGTGTCCTCGCTCGGCGACGCTCTCCTCCTGCATTCGGCTTTCCCGACCGCGCAGCAGGACGCGGTGTTCTTCGGGCCGGATTCCTATCGCTTTGCCGGCTTTCTGCAGCGCGAACTGCCGCGGCTGGCGCCGCGTGCGCATATCGTCGATGTAGGCGCTGGCGCCGGCGCAGGCGCCATCGCCGCAGCGCGCATCATGCCTGATGCGTACTACACGCTGACCGACATCAATCCGCACGCGCTGCGCCTCGCGGCGATCAATTGGGTGATGGCGCATCTGGGGCCGGTTTATTTCGCCGTCTGCGATGCATTGCCGGACGAACCGCCCGCGCACGCCCCGCCCATCGATTGCATTATCGCCAATCCGCCCTACGTCGCCGACGCCTCGCACCGCGCCTATCGCGACGGCGGCGCCATGCACGGCGGTGAAGTCTCGCTGCGCTGGGCGCGCCTCGCGGCGGAGCGCCTGTCGAGCGGCGGCGCCTTCCTGCTCTACACCGGCAGCGCAATCGTCGATGGCGAGGATCGGTTGGAAGCTGCACTACGCGAAACGCTCAGCAGCTTCGATGTCTCGTACCGCGAGATAGACCCGGACGTGTTCGGTGAGGAACTGGAGCGTAACGAGTACGCAAACGTGGAGCGGATCGCGGTTGTGGGATTGGTCGCGGTGAAGCGTTGAGTCTCTCCCCGCGATGGGAAGAGGCGGGAGCTGAGGCGAAGCAGGACGATGGCGAGTTCGAAAGCGCATGCGGAAGCGACAACAACAGAGAGAACGGAGGATCACCCCGCCCCTTGGCCCTTCCCCTCGCCGGGAGGAGGAGTCACCATTTTCCGTAGCGCATCGGACAACAACGTCGTCGCCTTGGCGCGATCCTTCCAGCTCAACACCACTGCGGGCCCGGTATCGGTCTTGTTGACATCGACCACATAAAGCCGCCCGCTTTCGTGCTCGCGCAGCACGTCAAGCCCGCCCCAATCCAACTTCATCGCATCGCAGAACTTTTCCAGCTGCGCGATCTCGGCGGCGGAGAAAACGTCCTTCGGCGTCTTCACGACGACACTGGTGTTCTGAATCGAAAACCGCGCCGAAGCCGGTTTTTGCTTCACAAACACAACGACCGGGCGACCGCCCACACATGCGGTGCGCAGATCGTAGGCCCACCCGTCCGCGCCTTCAGTCTTGATCACGCGCTGGTACGCCTTGCCCGGCATCGGCGCAGTGGGGCAATGGACGAGGCGGCCGTCGTGCAAGCCGTTGCCTTCGCCCTTCTCGACGGCTTCGCCAACGTAAGTTGTCGGATCGACCGCCAGCGGATAGCCGAACGCCTGCTCCATCACGCACGCCACTGTGCTCTTCGACACATCGCCGACGCCAAAATTGATCGCGTTCGCGTGACGCGGCTGCGGCGGTGCGGCAATGGTCTGATCTTCGAAATAGAACGCCGCATCAGCGTGCTCTGGCGCGCGCGCGAACGTGAACCCGCCCCATACCATCGCCGCCCAGATGATGTACCAGGGCCGCGGCCGGTGCGGCGTGAACCAGATGCGCGGCCCACCCGGCCGCGTCAGCCGCGCCCAGAAGCCGTGCAAGCGAACGAACAGGTAGTAGGTGAACCAGCGCCAGATATCGGCCCAAAGCTGCCAGTCATTCCTGAACCGAACGCCGGTCGACTTCACGTGAACATAACCGTCGACCAACCGGAAATCGAAACCCCAGAAGCCGCGCTGCGTGTTGCGGCCGGGGGCGAGATCGAGGTGCATCGGCGAATAGCGAATAGCGAATAGCGAATGAAAGCGCCAGCGAGCGACGCCGTCCTATTTACTGCTCACTATCGCTAGCCTTTTCCCAGCTCCCGCGACCGCGCGGCCGCGGCGCTGACAGCACGGCGCAAGAGCGGACCAAGACCATCGCCGGCGCCCAGCACGTCAAGCGCCGCTTCGGTCGTGCCGCCCGGCGAAGTCACCTGCTTGCGCAGTGCGCCCGGCGCCTCACCCGTTTCCAACATCAAGGCGCCCGCCCCAGCGACTGTGGCGCTCGCGAGCCGCATCGCCGTGTCGCGATCCAAACCCTCCTGCTCCGCCGCGGCCGCGAGCACTTCCGCAAGCAGGAAAACGTAAGCCGGCCCAGAGCCCGACACGGCTGTCACAACATCCATCAGCCGCTCGGCGGCGATCGGTTCGACGCTGCCGAGCGGCTCCAGCAATTGTTCGACGAGCTGCCGGTCTTCGGCCGTACACGCAGGCGAGGCGACGTATGCCGTCACTCCGCGCCCAATCCGCGCCGGCGTGTTGGGCACGCAGCGGACGACGCGCTGGGCGCCGAATTCGCGGGTCAGCACCTCCATCGGAATCCCTGCCATCACCGACATGATGCGTGTGTCGGTCCCGACGAAGCGCTTCACACTCTCGACGACGGACGGAAATGTCTGCGGCTTCACCGCCAGCACGACGATGTCGGCGGGGCCTGCATCCGGCGGATTGATGATCGCGCCCACGGCGTCGAGTTCTCGCTCGAGTGCGGGATCGAAATTGGGTTCGACAACCGTGAGCGTCAGTCCCCCGCCCTTGCGCACCGCTTCGATCCAGCCGCGCACCAAAGCGCCGCCCATGGCGCCTGCGCCGACGAGAACGATGGATGGGGCGTCGAGACCGCTCACGCTTCTCCGCAGGTCTCGAACAGGGCCGCTTGCGAGGCGTCCTCCGGCGACATGCCGCCGAGGATCAGGAATTGAAAGGCCGGGTTGAAGCGTTCGGCTGCATCCATCGCCGCAGCCAGCATCGCTTGGACTTCGCCGACCGAGATATCGTCGCGCCCGATCATCGGCATGGCATGACGGAAAATGATGGTGCCGTCGTCCGACCACACGTCGAAATGGCCGAGCCAAAGGTTTTCGTTGATCAGCGCCGCCAGACGCAGCGCTTCGACGCGGCGCGAGACCGGCGCCTGAATTTCGAAGCCCAACGTGAACAGCAGCGCCGGCAATTCGTGGCGGTACGAAAAGTAGCCGACGCTCTCGCCCCAGCTCGTCTTGAAGGAGAAGTGCACGTCGCCGTCTTCGGCGCGTTCGCACAGGAAGCGGTCATCGGAGCCGATCACGGCCTCGACCGTCTCCATTGGATCGGAAGGTGTTTCGGCGTCGTCGTCGAGCCAGAGATCCATTAGCGTCCCCTCTGAGCGCTACGGCCGCCGTCAGCGACCTGAATGGTTCTCTTCACTTGGATGCGCGCCTTGAATCGGCGCGTTCGAATCGAGCCCCGCCCAATAGGTAAGCGCTCGGAGTATTGCGCGATACTTAACAGCGCCACATCCGGACGTTATGCACGATCCTTGAGCAGCGCTTCGAGTGCGGCCACGCGCGCCTTCAACGCGTCAACTTCCGCACGCGCGTCGGCGGCGAGCTGCTTTACCGCCTCGAACTCGTCGCGGCTGACGAGGTCCATTTCCGCAACGAAACGGTCTGCCTGGGCGCGCATGAAGCTCTTGGCTTCATCGCCTGCACCCTGCGCCAATCCCATGGCCCCCGTCATCAAACGGGCCAGATCATCGAACACCGAGCTAGTCGTTTGCATGTGGACCGATCCTTTCGGCCTACTTATTAAGCGCCGCGTGGTCGGGCAATGCGGCCAATTCAGCTGAAGGTGGAAGCGGGTGATTTTAGAAGCGATCCTATTCCCCAATATCGA
>JBFWYC010000046.1:0-16544 GCA_050186805.1 Hyphomonadaceae bacterium | reverse complement strand
CCGCCGTCTTCTTCGCCGTCTTTTTCGCCGGCGCCTTCTTCACTGCTTTCTTGGTTGCCTTGCGGGCCATGTGCTTTCCCCTCTTCAAAGGTTGTCGTGCGTTAAAACTCAACGAAACCGGCGGAAACATGGGCTTCTCGGGCCCGTTCTCGCCGCCGGCGCATCGAGTGATGCCACTCATTTCTTGATGGAGCGTGACCGCGCCTCTCAGCAAACTCGCCAAAAACCCACGTAATTCGGGATTTTTGACGCTATCGCGCCGACTCCCTTGCATGCCGCCCCGCGAGTCGCAACGCAAAAAAGCCGATTTACTGCGGTTTTGGCGGCCTCGCGCGAACCGGAACCGCCGCATGTGGCGCGAAAACACAGATTTTCCCGCACGAATCGCCGCCTGAAGCGCTGACAAGCGGATGTTGCTCACGCGCCACCGAGGTCACGTCAGCAAGTTCTCCTTCATTTTCGCGCTTTCCGTGTCAGTCCGGCTGACGCTCGCGACTCACTGTCGGATCGACGCCATCCCCTCGCGGAGGCGGAGGCGGAGGCGGCGGTGGTGGCGGTGGTGTGTACACAGGCGGCGGCGGCGGTGGGGGCGTGTAAACGGGGGGCGGCGGAGGCGGCGTGTACGCCGGAGGAGGCGGTGGAGGCGTGTACACAGGCGGCGGCGGTTGATGCGGCGGCGGCGTCACAATTGGCGGCGACGGTGGGGAATATGGCGGGGGCGCATAGGGTGGCGGCGGCGGTGGCGCTTGCGGCGGCGGCGCATACTGCAGATCGCGCAATTGACGGATGCGCCGATAAGCTTCGTCGCGATACGCCCCGTCGCGGTGGGTGGACAAATAGTATTCGTACCCGGAGATCGAATCCATGCGCGCGGCGCGGTCCCACGCCATGCGATCATCGGCGCGCAATTGATAGATGCGGCGTTCGGCGTCGCGGCGATGGTAGCCATCCGGATAATCGCGCAAGTAGCGCTCATATTCCCTGATCTCGTCGCGACGGCGTGCGCTATCCCAAGCCCAGTCGTCTTGCCGTTGAAACTCGTCCAGCGCACGTCGCGCGTCGATCGCATAGGCCGAGCGCGGATAGGCGCGCAGAAAATCTGCGTAGCCGCCCGGCGAGTTCAGCCGACGCGCGCGCAGCCACGCGCCTTCGTCGGTGTTCCAGAGCGCGTCGAGACGCGCGCGCGCCTCATCGCTGTTGGCGCCGTTGGGCCAAGCGTTGAGAAACGCCTCATACGCTTCTATACGATCGATGCGAGCGGTCTCCGCCCAGGCGGCGCGCTCCTCCGCCTCAAGCCGCGGCGCCGCAAGAAGTGCGCGCCTTTGCTCCGCCCGCCCGGCATCGGGGCCCCACGGATAAAGGCTCAGATAACTTTCGTAGGCGGCTTCGGTATTGAGCCGCATCGCTTGCGCCCATGCCTCACGTTCCTCCGCCAAGAGCGCGTCTATGCGCATACGCGCCGTTTCAGCGTTTGGCCCAACCGTGTAGTTGCGCAGATATTCTTGATAAGCGAGCGGCGAATCCGCCGCGCGGGCATGCGCCCATGCTTGTGCTTCAAGCTCCTCCAGCGTCGGCGGGGCGGTCGCGCACGCGGCGAGCAAAGCGGCCACCGAGGCGGCCGCCAACATCTTCACGCGCCAAAGGCCAGACGCCATCCCGCTTCCCCTTACTCCGCGCCAGAGCTAGCACGCCCGACCTGAATGGTCGCCAGAATCGCTACGCTCACGTCAAACGAAACGCGCCGGTTTCGATGAGTTCCCGGACGCGGCGCATGTCCCGCGCCAGCGAGCGATCTTCGTGCAATCGCGCCGAAGCTTTGCGAACCTTCGCGTGCGCCTCTTGCAGGACAGGCGAGGTTGTGAGCGGGGCCTGGAAATCCACGCCCTGCGCCGCGGCGAGCAGTTCAATCGCGATCACATTCGAGGCGTTGGTCGCGATACTTCCGGCTTTTCGACCCGCGAAGGTCGCCATCGAAACATGATCTTCCTGGTTGGCGGAGGTCGGCAACGAATCCACGCTTGCGGGGTGCGCGAGTGTCTTGTTCTCCGACACCAAAGCCGCTGCGGTCACATGCAGGATCATGAAACCCGAGTTGAGGCCGCCTTCTTCAACTAAGAACGGCGGCAGCCCTGAAAGAGCAGGATCGATCAAGAGAGCAATCCGCCGCTCGCTGAGCGAAGCGATTTCAGCAGCGGCCATCGAGATCATGTCGGCTGCAAACGCCACCGGCTCTGCATGGAAATTGCCGCCAGATAGAATTGCGTCGTCTTCGGCAAACACCAGCGGGTTGTCGGTGACGGCGTTGGCCTCGATCTCAAGCGTCGCGGCGGCGGCATTCAGCACATCGAGGCACGCGCCCATCACCTGCGGCTGGCACCGGATTGAGTATGGATCTTGCACGCGCAGATCGACCTCGGCCGAGCGATGGCTTTCGCGAATGGCGCTGCCCTCCATGAGCGCACGCAAGCGCGCCGCCACCTCAATCTGCCCTTTGTGGCCGCGCGCGACGTGAATGCGCGCGTCGAATGGCGCATCCGTACCCTTGAGGGCATCGGTGGACATGGCGCCGGCCACGAGCGCGGCATCGAATACGTCTTGCGCCTGAAATAGCGCGTCGAGTGCGAGCGCGGTCGAAATCTGCGTACCGTTCAAGAGCGCAAGCCCCTCCTTGGGACCGAGCGTCAGCGGCTTGAGGCCAATATCCGCCAAGGCTTCGGCGGCAGTGAGCCACACGCCGTTCAGACTCACCATGCCTTCGCCAATCAACGCGCTCGACAGGTGCGCGAGCGGCGCAAGGTCGCCAGATGCGCCCACCGAGCCTTGGCTCGGGATGATCGGCAGCGCACCCTTTTCAAGCATGCGAAGCAACGCATCGACGACGACGCGCCGCACGCCAGAGCGGCCCTGCGCGAGGGTGACGATCTTGATCGCCAACGCCAACCGGACGACCTGCCTCGGCAACTCCGGCCCCACGCCAACCGCGTGCGACAGCACAAGATTGCGCTGCAATTGTTCGAGCTGCGCCGCATCGATGCGTTTCGAGGCCAGCTTCCCGAAGCCAGTATTCACGCCATAAATGGCATTCCCGGTCTCAAGCGCCTTAGCCACCGTGGCGGCGGAAGCGTCAATGCGCGCATAATCGTCAGCATTGAGCGTAAGTCCGCTTTCGCCGGTCCAGATGCCGCGCAGTTCGGCGAGTGTAAGCCGCTTCATCTATCGCGCCTCCACAGATGGCAAATCGAGGCCCTGCTCTTTCGCGCATGTGATCGCGTCTTCATAGCCAGCATCGGCATGTCGCATGACGCCGGTGCCAGGATCGTTCCACAGCACGCGTTCGATGCGCTTCGCCGCCGCCGCACTGCCATCGCACACAATCACGACGCCCGAGTGCTGCGAATAGCCCATGCCGACGCCGCCGCCATGATGCAGCGACACCCAGGTCGCGCCGCTCGCGGTGTTGAGCAACGCATTCAGCAGCGGCCAATCGCTGACCGTGTCGCTGCCATCGCGCATTTTTTCCGTTTCGCGATTGGGGGATGCGACCGAGCCCGAATCCAAATGATCACGCCCGATCACAAGCGGCCCGATCTCGCCGCGCGCGACCATTTCATTGAACGCCAAGCCCAAGCGATGACGCTGGCCCAAGCCCACCCAGCAAATCCGCGCAGGCAGCCCCTGGAATGCGATGCGCGCCTTGGCCATGTCGAGCCAGCGATGCAAATGCGCGTCGTCTGGAATGAGTTCTTTTACTTTCGCGTCGGTCTTGGCGATGTCCTCTGGATCACCACGCAACGACGCCCAGCGAAATGGCCCGATGCCCCGGCAAAACAACGGGCGTACGTACGCTGGCACAAAACCCGGGTAGTCGAACGCATCCTCGACGCCTTCGTCCTTGGCGACCTGACGAATGTTGTTGCCGTAATCGACCGTCGGCACGCCCATCTTGTGATAGTCGAGCATAGCTTTCACGTGCAGCGCAATGGACGCGCGCGCCGCTTCGCGCACGGCGTCGGGATTTTGCGCCCGCGTCTGCACCCAACGCTCCACGCTCCACCCGGCAGGCAAATAGCCGTTCACGAGATCGTGCGCGCTCGTCTGGTCGGTCACCGCATCTGGGCGGATGCCGCGCTTGAACATCTCCGGCAAAATCTCCGCCGCATTGCCGAGCAAGCCCACCGAAATCGCCTCGCCCCTCGCACAGGCTTCGCTGATCATCGCCAACGCCTGATCAAGCGTCTCAGCGCGTTTATCGAGATAGCGGGTCTGCAAGCGCTTATCGATGCGATCGCTTTGGCATTCGATCGCCAGGCAGCACGCGCCGGCCATCACCGCCGCGAGCGGCTGTGCGCCGCCCATGCCGCCGAGACCGGCCGTCAGAATCCACTTGCCCTTCCAGTCGTCGCCAAAATGCTTGCGGCCCATCTCGGCGAAGGTCTCATACGTGCCCTGCACGATGCCCTGCGTGCCGATATAGATCCAAGAACCGGCCGTCATCTGGCCGTACATCATCAGACCTTTTCGATCGAGCTCGTCAAAGTGCTCCCAGTTCGCCCAGCGCGGCACGATGTTGGAATTCGCCAGCAGCACACGCGGCGCGTCGGCGTGCGTTTTGAAGACGCCGACAGGCTTGCCCGACTGCACCAACAGCGTTTCGTCGTCTTCGAGGCGGCGCAACGTTTCGACGATCTTGTCGTACGCCACCCAATCGCGCGCGGCGCGGCCGATGCCGCCATAAACCACCAATTCCTCCGGATGTTCGGCAACGTCCGGGTCGAGATTGTTCATCAGCATGCGCAACGCGGCTTCCGTCAGCCAGCTCTTGCAGGTGCGCTCTGGCCCTCGCGGCGCGCGGATCACGCGCGATGGGTCGTGGCGGGGATTCATGTTTCCTCCCGGAATTTTCGGGCGTTCTAGCTTAGACCAAGCGGCCTGCAAACACGCGTTCTTTGAGCAGCGGAACGCCGAGCCAATAGCTCAGCTCCGCAGGCGAGTTGACGTTCCACACGGCGAGATCCGCGGCCTTGCCGACCTCCAGCGTGCCGGCTTCATCTTGGAGCCCGAGCGCATGCGCAGCCTCGCGCGTCGCGCCGGCAAGCGCTTCTTCGGGCGTCAGGCGGAAGAGCGTGCATGCCATATTGAGTGCGGCGAGCGGCGACGTAATCGGCGACGTACCCGGATTGCAATCGCCCGCCACCGCCATGCGCACGCCGGCGGCGCGGAGCTTTTCGATCGGCGGACGCTGTGACTCGTTCAGGTAATAATATGCACCCGGTAAAAGCACCGCGACCGTGCCGGCTCCCGCCAGCTTCACGATGCCGGCGTCATCAAGATACTCGAGGTGATCGGCAGACATAGCACCCATATTGCCAGCCATCCAGGCGCCGTGCTGATTGCTGAGCTGTTCGGCATGGAGCTTCACCGGCAAACCATGCGCTAACGCCGAAGCGAACACGTATTCGCACTCGCCACGCGTGAAGCCAATTCCCTCGCAGAATGCGTCCACCGCATCGGCAAGCCCCGCAGCGGCGATAGCGGGGATCATCACGTCGGCGACGAGTTGCACGTAAGCGGCGCGGTCGTCTTTGAACTCCGGCGGCAGGGCGTGGAGGCCGAGGAACGTGCGCTTTACGCGCACATTGGCGCGCGAAGACAATTTGCCCGCGGCTTCCAGCATTTTGATTTCGGTTTCGAGATCGAGACCGTATCCGGATTTGATCTCCACCGTCGTTACGCCTTCGCGCGTCATTCCGGCGAGGCGCTTCGCGGCGCTCTCGACCAGTTCTTCCCTCGACGCCGCGCGTGTTGCGGCGACTGTAGAAACAATCCCGCCGCCCGCGCGCGCGATCTCTTCGTAGCTCTTGCCTTGGAGCCGCATCTCGAATTCGCGCGCGCGGTCACCGCCGAAGACGAGGTGCGTGTGGCATTCGATCAGACCCGGTGTGATCCAGGCATTCTCGCAACGGCGCACCTCACGCGCGAGATCAACGGCGTGGCCCGGCAGATCCGCCGCATAGCCAACCCAGGCGATGCGCCCATCCTTCGCCGCCACCGCACCGCGCTCGATGGCGCCGTACGGCTTGCCGCCAGGCGTCATCGTGGCGAGGTTCGCGTCGACCCAAAGCGTGTCCCACATGCGGGCTCTATAGACTGCGCCGAGCCGCCGCGCCAATGATCGCGGCCATGATGACCGACTCCGATTGCCGCTCCTGGTTCTCCGCTGCTGACCTGCTGACGCAAGACGTCGCGGCGCCGGTCGCACTGCTGGGCGCCCCATTGGGGTTAGGCTCGATTACGCCGGGCCGTTGCGATCTCGCGCCCGAAGCCGTGCGCGCCGCCATGAAGCGAATGAGCGTCTATGACCTGGAGACCGAAACCGACCTTTCTGTCCTACGCGTCTACGACGCCGGCGACGTCGGCGTGCAGGCTGTACAGCCAGCGGAAGCGCTGGCGCCGATCGTCGAGCGACTCGCGCCGCTGACGCGTAAGCATGGCCTCACTCTTCTGCTCGGCGGCAACAATGCGGTGACACGCCCGTGCGTGCATGCGCTCGATCCGACGCTGCAACGCGTCGGCCTCCTCACCCTTGACGCGCATTTCGACCTGCGCGACACCGATTGCGGCCTGACCAACGGCAACCCGATTCAGGCGCTGCTCGAAGACGGCATACCCGGCGCGCACATCGCGCAGATCGGCCTGCTGCCGTTCGCGAACACAAAGAAAGCGCACGACAAAGCCAAACACGCCGGCATCGCCGTTTACAAGATGGCGCACTGGCGCGAGCACGGCATTTTCACAATTGAGCAGGCACTCGAAGAGTTGGCCGCCCGCGTCGACATGATCCACGTCGATTTCGACATCGACGTCATCGAGCGCAGTGCAATGCCGGGCGCCCCAGGCGCGCGGCCCGGCGGCGTCGCCGTTCAAGATTTCTTCGACGCGACACGTCGAATTTGCGAGCACCCTAAAGTGCGCTGCGTGGACTTAACCGAGTTCGACCCAAGCCTGGATGTCGCCAGCATCAGCGCGCTAACCGCGGCGCGATGGACGTGTGAAGTGCTGGCGGGGTTTTTGCGGCGCTAGTGCGGATGCGCAGGTGACGCGCCCGCACTCGCCGCCTACTCCGCCAGAAACGCCTCTAGCTCGCTGACAAAGCGCGTCGGCTGATCGATCATGATAAAGTGGCGGCTATCTTCAATCTTGACGATGCGCGCGTGCGGAATGTTGGCGTACGAGGCGACCATGAAGCCTTCATATTGCTCCGCAGTGATCGGCATTTGCGGCGGGATCACATAGAGCGTCGTGAACGGCATTGAAATGTTGGCGAGCTCCGGGCGCAGATCGGTGACGATGAGTTCGTGATACGAATTGGCCATGGTGACGACATTGCTGTCGCGTGCGTGCCCGATGATCTGCGGGCGCGCGCTTTCGGTCGCGACCATGGAATTGATCGTCTGCTCCATCATCGGCGACACCGTGCCTTGCGGGACTGCCGCCATCGCACTGCGGATTTGATCGGCGACCGGGCGAACGCTGTCTGGCGTGGCGTTCGGACCGCCAAACATCGCGCCCATGAACGGGAACATATCGACGACCATCAGACGCCCGACTCGATCGGGATGGCGCGCGGCAAGCATCATCCCCATCGTGCCGCCCATCGAATGGCCGACGACAGCGGGGCGCTCCAGCCCGTTTTCGCCGATGTAGCGTGCGATCTCGTCGGCCACCGGCGCAGCGACCGGACCTTCTGCATTGGCGCCGACCGGCGCGCCGGCAAAGCCGTTGAGCTGAACCAGGTGAAAGCGATAGCGCCCTTCAAGCGCCGAGACCGCACTGTCCCAAACTTCGCGCGACGAGCCGAGGCCGGGAATGAGTATGACGTCCGGCCCCTCGCCGCGCACCGTCACCGATATCCGGTCGGATGAGAACGCGCCCTGCGCCGCAGCCGGCGTGACCAACAAGCCGACGGTCAACGCCAGCGAAAGAACCAATGCACGGCGCTCGATCAAAGCTGAACTCCTGCGAACTTTGCATTCCAAAGTAGATGCTCTGGCGCGGCGCCGTCAATCGTCCGGCGCAATCTTGGCGAACGGGATCAGCATCGGCACGCGCCTGCGATAAGCGCTGTAAGGCGCGTCGCCAAGGTCGCGGCGCAGCAAGCGCTCCTCCAGCTTGGCGCGCAGCGACACTGCCGCCACGAGCACCAATGCGCCCGCGATAGCCTCCAGCCGCCCGCGCTCAACCGCCGTCGCCAGCACTGCAAGGAGCAAGCCCGCATAGACTGGATGCCGCACGATTCCGTACGGGCCGCTCTCAACGATGCGGTGATCCTCCGTTGGCGCCGATGTGCTCGACCACAATGGCCCGAGATGCAGCCGCGCCGCCCACGTGAAGCCAAGCGCAATCACCACAACGGCGAACATCGCCCAGGCCAATGTTGGTGGCGACGTCCACAACACGCCGAACGCAACAGGATAGTAGGCCGCCATCAGCATGACGATAGCAGCCAGGGTCAGAACGCGGCTCGGGCTCTCAGCGCCCAGATCGTGATGCGACGCGGTGCGCGCACTCCAGCCCGCGGCCATAATCCACGCGACAAGCCACACCAGCCAGGCCGCGACGATGGCCGCGCCAGCGCTCACTCCATCACCACCACAAGCTTGCCGGTGGCGGTGCGGTCGGACAGCGCGCGGATGGCCTTGCCGCCGTCTTTCAACGGGTAGCGCGCCGAAACACGCGGCTTAATCTTGCCTTCGCCATAAAGCTTGAAGAGATCGGACACATTGGCGGCGTGGCCCTTGGGATCACGCGCCACCGCCGCGCCCCAGAACACACCGACGATGGACGAACTCTTCAGCAAAGTCAGATTTAGCGGCGGCGTCGGGATGCCGGCTGGGAAGCCGATCACCAGATAGCGCCCGTCCCAATTCATAGCGCGCAGCGCCGGTTCGCAATAGTCGCCGCCAACTGAGTCGTAGACCACATCGGCGCCGCCGCCCGTTGCCTGCTTGAACGCATCGGCGAGCGCCCGGCTTTGCTCCTTGGCGAACGCGCCGGGCGGATAGAGCAAGGTCGCATCGGCGCCGCACTCCTTCACGAACGCCGCCTTTGCTTCCGACGACACGGCGCCGACGACACGCGCGCCCATGGCTTTGGCCAACTCGACCGCTGCGATGCCAACCCCCCCGGCCGCGCCCAGCACCAACACCGTTTCGCCCGGCTTCAAGTGCGCACGATCCTTCAGCGCGTAATAGGAGGTGCCGTAAGTGAGGATCAGCGCGCTCGCCTCATCGAAGGGCATCGCGTCCGGGATCGGGATGATGCGCGCTGCTTGCGCTTTCACTTTCTCGGCAAAGCCGCCCCAGCCCGTCGAGCCGATCACACGCTGGCCGACCTTCACATTCGTCACGCCCGGGCCGATGCTCTCGATGACGCCTGCCACTTCGCCCCCCGGCGCGAACGGACGTTCAGGCTTGAACTGGTATTTGTCCTCGATCATCAGCACGTCGGGAAAATTCACGCCGGCGGCCTTCACCGCGATCACGACCTCGCCTTCCCCGGCGACCGGATCGGGCAAATCCAGCAATTCCAACGATTCCGGTGGTCCAACCTGGGTGCTGAGCAGCGCTTTCATGCTTGTCCTCGACGTCTTTTGCCGCATCATCTTTCGGACATTCGGACGGCGTCGGCAACGCTGACGCTTCGGGAAGCGCAAGATGACGCGTCGCGGCTATTTCATCCGGCTGGGTTTTTCCATCGTGATCGACCTGTTCGACTTCACGCTGGGGAGGATTCCTATCTTCGGCTCAGTCACCGAGGGCGTCGGCACGGTCGTGCTGTTTGCGATGTGGGGCCCAGCGGGCCTCGTCAACCTCTGGGAACTGGCCGATTGGACCGACCAGGCCGACGCCTTTGTCCCCACAGCGACCTTGGTGGCGCTTTATGTCGGCTGGCGCGAGGGTATGTTCAGCCGCGCCGCCGGCGCGCCGGCAGAGCAGGTTACCCGCGATCCAGGCTGAGGCCTTTACTCGGCACTTGTCGCGAGGCACGACGACGCCCGGTTCGCGACAGCGTCGCGTCCACGGAACGGAAAAAACATGACCGACACTTGGGCTCTCGCCCTACACGGCGGCGCCGGCGCCATCGCCGCACGCGCCTACAAAGCCGAAGAAGAACACATGGCCGCCCTGCTCGATCGCGGCGCGGCGATGCTAACCAAGGGCATGAGCGCGCTCGACGTGGTCGTGGCCATGGCCGGGGCCCTGGAAGCAAGTGGGCTGCATGTTGCCGGCAAAGGCGCAGCGCCGAACGCGGCGGGGGTCGTTGAACTCGACGCTTCGGTGATGGAGGGCTCAACGCGCGCCGCGGGCGCAGTGGCGGCGCTGCAGGGATTCGTCTCTCCAGTACGGGTTGCGCGCGGCGTCATGGAAAAGACGCCGCATGTGCTGCTGGTCGGCGTGGGCGCCTGCGCCTTCGCGCGCGATCAAGCCTTTGAGCGCGTCGACGATCCGGGAAGCTATTACGTCGCTGCTGAAAGCGGCTTGCCTGGCGCGGGCACGATTGGCGCGGTCGCGCTCGACACGAGCGGCAAGCTCGCGGCGGCGACCTCGACAGGCGGTTTGCACGGCAAGATGCCCGGCCGCGTCGGCGATACGCCGATCATCGGCGCGGGCTGTTGGGCTGACGAACGCGCCGCCGTCTCATGCACGGGCCTCGGCGAGTATTTTATGCGCGTCAACGCCGCCGCCGATGTTTCGGCGCGCATCGCCTATGCCGGCCAAACTCTCGAAGAAGCGGGCGCCGCCGTGATCGGCGACGTGCGGCGTCTTGGCGGTTATGGCGGCTTGATCGCGGTGGACGCCAGGGGCAACGTCACCGCGCCATTTGCGAGCCAGGGGATGAAGCGCGGTCTCGCCTCTTCCGCTGGCTTGCGCGAGGTGAAAACCTTCCAGTGAGGACTGATCCGATGAAGCAGCTCATTCTCGCCGCCGCGCTCCTGACGCTCGCGGCCTGCGCCGCATCGCCCGCGCAAACCGGAGGTCCGCGCGTCGATTGGCGCTGTGACGGCGGCGCGGCGTTCTCGCTACGCTACAATGCCGCCGGCGCGGCCGAGGTGTTCGCCGGCGGGCGCACCTACACCCTGCCAGCCGCGCAATCGGGCTCGGGCGCGCGCTATTCTGACGGCGCCGTGGAATACTGGGAACACCAAGGCCAGGCGACGCTCAACGGCGCCGTCGGCGGACCATACGCCAACTGCCGGCGCGGCTAAGTGCGCGGCTATTTCGGCATAGGGGCGGAGGAAATTTCCAAGCCCATGAATCTCGGCGCGCTGATGCGCACCGCGCATGCTTTTGGCGCAAGCTTTTTCTTCACCATCAACGCTCACCCCAAAGTGCGCGAGGCCTACAACAGCGATACCTCCCGCAGCTTCGACCACGTCCCCTATTACGCGTGGGACAATCCCGATGCGTTGCTTCTGCCTAGGGGCTGTGCGCTCGTCGGCGTGGAATTGACCGATGACGCGGTTGAACTGCCACGCTTTCAGCATCCGCAGGCAGCCGCTTACGTGCTCGGCCGCGAGCGTGGCTCGATCAGCCCCGCTCTGCTGGCGCGCTGTCAGCATGTAGTGAAAATTCCCACCAAGTTTTGCGTCAACGTTGGCCTTGCGGGCGCGCTTGTCATGTATGATCGCCTGCTCGCGCATGGCGGCTATCCGGCGCGACCCATCATGCCGGGCGGACCGCCGCCTGAAATGACCGACGCCCCGAAAGCGCGGCGATGAGCCGGTTCTCCGATCTCGCGGCCGCGCATCAGCGCTTGTCGGCCAATGTCCGCGGCGCGCTCTGGATGGTGGCTTCGGCGTTCACCTTCACGCTGATGACGACGCTGATCAAATTCCTGGGCGACGATTACTCGCCGGCGCTGCAAACCTTCTATCGCCAGGCCGCCGGCGTGCTGATCATGCTGCCGATTATTTTGCGCGATCCTGCCGGCGCCTTTCGCACGACGCGGCCGGGCGTGTTGATCTTTCGCGCGCTCACCGGCGTTCTGGGCATGATCCTGGGTTTCTATGCCTATCAGGAAATGCCGCTTGCCGACGCGAATGCGCTTTCGTTCACGCGCACTCTCTGGATCGTGCCGCTCGCCGTGTTCGTGCTGCACGAGCGCGTCGGGCCCTGGCGTATCGGTGCGACTTTGGTGGGATTTCTTGGCGTCCTGCTCATGCTGCAGCCATCCGGACAGAGCTCCGTGGGCCTGCCCGCGCTCGCCGCACTGGCTTCTGCACTTCTGTTCGCCGGCGCCATCACCGGCATGAAAATGATGACGCGCGACCATTCGGTTACCGTGCTGATGAGCTGGAGCGCGGTTCTGGGCTTCGTGATCGCCGTGCCGTTCGCGCTTTTCGATTGGCGCTGGCCGACGCCGGTGGATTTGCTGCTACTCTGCTTGATGGGCGGCCTCGGCTTGGCGAACCAGGCGCTCTACATCAAAGGCATGGAGGTGGGCGACGCCGCGGCCATGGCGCCGCTCGACTATACGCGGCTTGTGTTCGCCATTCTCATCGGCCTGCTGGTGTTCCACGAAATCCCTGACGCCATGACCATGCTCGGCGTTGGCGTTATCATCGCGTCGACGCTGTTCATCACTCTACGCGAAGCGCGATTCAAAAAGCCGCCACCGGTGGTGGACCAATAATCACGCGCGTTTGCGGCGCGACCCCGGCCCGGGATGCGGGGCTACATCACGCGCATGCACCGGCTCGCCGCATTCCGAGCAGGTCATGACCGAGCGAAAATCGTGGCCGCAGCTGAGGTGCCGGTGCAGCAGCGGCGGACCGCTCTTGCCCGCGTAATGCTCGTCGCCCCAGTGCACCAGCGCGACGATCGCCGGATAGAGCCCCAGCCCCTTCTCGGTCAGCCGATATTCATAGCGCGGCGGCCGCGTCTCGTATTCTGCTTTCGCCAACACGCCCTCATCGACCAAACGCGCAAGCCGGTCCGCCAGGACGCGGCGCGCAATACCGAGCTTGGCTTGAAACTCATCGAAACGGCGCACCCGCAAGAATGCTTCCCGCAGCACCAAGAGCGTCCAGCGGTCGCCGATAACAGCCAGCGTCCGCGCCAGCGAACACTTCTCACGGTCCAGTTCATCCCAACGCATCGCGAAAGTTTGCCATTGACTCCGTTCACTTTCAAGACTTACTGGGTCTCATTGTAAGACGGAGGCGCCATTCATGCCCGCCCGCAACGCGTCCTGCGCCATTGTTGGCGCCGGAGATTTCATCGGTTCAGCTATCGCCCGCAAATTCGCCGCCGAGGGCTACGCAGTGTTCGTCGGCCGCCGAACTGCGGAAAAGCTCGAGCCGTTGAAGCGCGAGATTGAAGCCGCGGGCGGCATCTGCGTCGGCCGCGGGCTTGATGCGCGCCAGGAAGACGACATCACCGCCTTCCTCCACGAGGCCGATGCGCATGCGCCGCTCGAAGTGGTCATCGCCAATCCAGGCGCCAACGTGAACTATCCAATATTGGACACCACGGAGCGCGTGTTCTTCAAAGTCTGGGAGATGGCCTGCAAGGCAGGCTTCCTCACCGGACGCGAAGCCGCGCGCATCATGCTGAAGCATGGCCGCGGCTCGATCTTTTTTACCGGCGCGACAGCGAGCTTGCGGGGCGGCTCTGGCTATGCGGCGTTCGCCAGCGCCAAGGCCGGCTTGCGCATGGTCGCGCAAGCCATGGCGCGCGAATTGGGGCCGCAGAACATTCATGTCGGCCACCTCGTCATCGATGCAGGCGTTGACACGGCATTCGTGCGCGAACGCATCAAAGCCGCGCGCGGCGAAGCGGCGCTCGCCCATCTGCCGGCCGACGTGCTCATGGATCCCGTCTCGATCGCCAACGCCTATTGGGCCATGCACCAGCAAACGCGCGACGCGTGGACGTTCGAAATGGATTTGCGCCCCTTCGCGGAGACCTGGTGATGGCTGACGTTGAGTTTCTCTTCGATTTCGGCAGCCCCAACGCCTACCTGGCGCACCGCGTCGTCCCCGAGATCGAAGCGCGCACGGGCGCTACCTTTCGCTATACGCCGATCCTGCTCGGCGGCTTGTTCAAGCTTACCGGAAACCAGGCGCCGATGTTGGCGTTCGCCGGCATCCCCAACAAGATCGCCTATGAAATGCTGGAGCTCCGCCGCTTTGTGGCGCGCCACGACATCGGTGCGTTCAAAATGAATCCGTTCTTTCCGGTCAATACGCTGCTGCTGATGCGCGGCGCTATCGCCGCGGAGATGGACGGGGTTCTCGCGGCGTATGTCGAAGCTGGATTCCACCACATGTGGGAGGCGCCGAAAAAGATGGACGATCCGGCGGTCTGGGCCGAAGCGCTCGCCTCTTCCGGGCTCGACGCCGAGCGCCTGCTGGCGCGCAGCAAGGACGACGACGTCAAGGCCAAGCTGGCCGCCAACACCGAAGCCGCGGCCAAGCGCGGCGCCTTTGGCAGCCCCACCTTCTTCGTCGCCGACGACATATATTTTGGTAAAAATACTCTGCGCGAGGTGGAAGAGGCGCTTGCCGCCCAAGCTTAAGGTCCGGGCGCCGCGGGCATAAAGCAGCAGCCATGCGGCGAAGGTCATTGCCCAACGGCGCGCCTATCCCCATAACCCGCCGGTGAACGCGTCGCTGCCTTCCCTCGCTGGCCTGTCCAAGCCTGAACTGGCCGAGAAACTCGTCGCTGTCGGCGTCGAGGCGAAAAAGGCGCGCATGCGCGCCGAGCAGCTGTGGCGCTGGATTTACCATTACGGCGTCACCGACTTCGCCGCGATGACCAACGTCGCCAAGGAGCTGCGCGCGACTTTAGCTGCGCACTACACTTTGACGCGCCCGGAAATTGTCACGCAGCAAATCAGCACCGATGGCACGCGCAAGTGGCTCATTCGCCTGGGACCAGGCGTCGAGGCGGAGGCGGTGTTCATCCCTGGCGTCGGGCGCGCCGGCGCGTTGTGCGTCAGTTCGCAAGTCGGCTGCACGCTCAACTGCACCTTCTGTCACACCGGCACGCAAAAGCTGGTGCGCAATCTCTCCGCGCAAGAAATCGTCGCGCAAGTGATGATCGCGCGCGACGCGCTGGATGAATGGCCGACGGCCGAACGCCCGCTCAATGACGGCGATCGCCAGCTGACCAATATCGTCTTCATGGGCATGGGCGAGCCGCTCTACAATCTTGACAATATCGACACCGCCATCGCCATCATCGCCGACGGCGACGGCATCTCGATTTCGCGCCGGCGCATTACGGTGAGCACGGCCGGCGTGGCGCCGCGCATCAAGGAATTGGGCGAACGCACCGGCGCCATGCTGGCCATTTCGCTGCACGCCACCAATGACGAGCTGCGCAATCAGCTCGTCCCGCTCAACAAGAAGTACAATCTGGAAGAGCTGTTCGCGGCCATCCGCACCTATCCCTCGCTCGGCAACGCCAAGCGCGTGACGTTCGAATATGTGATGCTTAAGGGTGTGAATGATTCACTGCCTGAGGCGAAGGCGTTGGTGAAGCTGCTCGCCGGCATCCCGGCTAAGATCAATCTCATTCCTTTCAATCCATGGCCGGGGAGCCCGTACGAATGCTCGGACTGGGAAACCATTGAGACGTTCGCTGAGGTGCTCAATCGCGCCGGCTATTCCTCGCCGATCCGCACCCCGCGCGGCCGCGACATCCTCGCCGCCTGCGGCCAGCTGCGCAGCGAAAGCGTCAAACAACGCGCCAGCGAGCGGCTCAAGGCGCAAGCGCAAAGCTAACACTCTGGAAGACCGCACTCCGCGACGACACTCTGGGTTTGCCGAATTAGTTGACTTTGTCAACTATATCGCCATACTGCGCCAATGACTGCGCCGCTTGCCCGTGAGATCGCCGCCGTCCGCCGGTTCAACCGCTTTTACACGCGCGAGGTTGGCGCGCTGCGCAAGACGTTTCTGGACACGCCGTTTTCGCTTGGCGAGGCGCGCGTGCTGCTTGAGATCCGCCAACGGCCAGGCGTGACGGCGCGCGACATCGGCGCCGCGCTCGATCTCGACGCCGCCTACCTCTCGCGCCTGCTCGCCAAGTTCGAGAAGGATAAGCTGATCACACGCAGCGCCAGCGCCGCCGACGCACGCCAGTACGAACTTCAGCTGACCTCCGCCGGCGCGGGCGCCGTCGGCGTCACCGACGCCCGCCAAGCGGCGCGCACGCAAGCGACGCTGCAGCGCCTCTCGCCCGCGCAGCGCAAACAACTGGTCGAAGCCATGGCCACGATCGAAACCCTGTTGAGTCCGCCATGACGCATCCGCTCGACAATCCGATCTGGAACGCTCTGACCAGCCGGCAGGCGCATTTCGCGCGGGGCGGCGCAGGCGCGCTGTGCTTTCCCGCCGACGTCAGCCCGTTCGCGGCGGCGCGTGACGACAGCGAAAGCGCGGTCGCCGCACTCGCCAAACTCATTCCGCTCGATGGCGATATCTCGCTGTTGCAGCGCGCGCCGCCACGCGCGCCCGCCGGTGTCGATGCAACCGA
>JBFWYC010000045.1:0-25344 GCA_050186805.1 Hyphomonadaceae bacterium | reverse complement strand
ATGTGGCGATGGCGGGCGACGGGGACAACGCCGCGCCCGCTCTAGCCGCGGCCGACGTCGGCATCGCTATGGGCGGGGGTACGGATGTGGCGATCGAGAGCGCAGGCGTTACGCTGTTGCGCGGCGATCTTGGCGGCATCGTCCGCGCCCGCATCATCTCGCGTGCGGTCATGCGCAACATCCGCCAGAATCTGTTCTTCGCCTTCGCCTACAACATCGCTGGCATTCCGATCGCCGCGGGCGTCCTCTATCCGCTAACCGGGGTGCTGCTTTCACCGATGATTGCGGCCATGGCGATGGCGTTGTCATCCGTATCGGTTATCGCGAACTCTCTGCGCCTTGGCTCGTTGCGGGTCTGAGCGCTGCTTGTGGGCGAGGAGGGCGGTCAACTCGGGCCGTCCTCCACTGAGGCGCCGACCAAGGAAACCTGGTTTGAAGAGCGAGTTATGCGCCCGGTAAGCACCTCGGCATCGCTGATCGATCGCCACGGCGCAATCGATGCGCAATGGTGACCTTCACCGCTGCCCTACCTTGTGGGCTACGGGCGTTAAATCCAAGGTAAGCGCGGTGAAGCGAGCGGAGGCGCTCAAGCCATGACTGAGGACCCGGGCGATGTGCCTGAAGCCGTTGTGCGACGTGCGCTCGAAGAGGGCCTCGATAGGATTCGCTCTCACATTCGTTCCAAGCTCGCCGATCCAAATCACGCCGACGAAGTGCTGCAGATATTTTGCGCCCGCGCCCTGGAGCGCGCGGCCGATCTTAAGGACGGCGCGGCGGCGCGTTCTTGGCTGTCGCGCGTGCTGGCGACCACGATCGCCGACTATTGTCGTAGTCTTGCACGACGACGCGCGCGTGAAACGCCGGCGGATGAAGGGCATCTGAGCTCTCTCGCCGCCGAGATCGAGGCGGACCGCGTCGCCTGCGCGTGCTTAGAGGCGCTGTTGGACGGTTTATCAGACACGGACGCCGCGCTGATCCGCGGCATCGATATCGAGGACCACGATCGAGAGAGCGTCGCGGCGGCCCTGGGTCTAAACTTAAACGCCTTGACCGTGCGGCTGCACCGCGCGCGAGCGCGGCTGCGGACGCTGGTTTTGCGCCTCTGCGCGGCGTGCGTCGCCCACGGCTTTGACGATTGCGGATGCCCGCCCTCCGGCGCTCAGAAGGCGGAGAACTGAAGAACAGCGCCGAACGACGCCAGCTTTGCCCGGCCCGCCGCAGAGGGCTCCGCCTGTAATGATTGCGGGGCGACAGCGTCCTTTATATGAAGAGCGTCGTGCGCAGATGATGGACGTAAGCTTGCCGATGACAATGCAATCAGGCGAAGGCGCGAGTGTGCGCCGTTCTGCGGGCTATTATAGGCACGGTTCAGCGCACCCTCTTCGCCGTGGTCGCTATCGCCATTGGCACGCCGATGGCGGCCGGCGTCTTCAATCACTCTTCGTCCACGCCACGCAACAATTCCTCGCGCACGATCACGTCGAACCGCGCCTGCTGATGGGAATCGAGCACGGCGCGCATCTCGAAGACGTGCGCAATGGCCTCCCGTTGGGTCTGGCCCATGGCGTTGTGAAAGCGGTCAATCGCCCGGGCGAGCCGCTCGCTCTGCGCGTGGTCCTCAGCCACGGCCGCCGCGATGTCGCGCGCTGCGGCGCGCAGCTCAGCGTCAAGTGCGGCTTTGCGTGTGGCGTAGCCGGTTTCAATCGCCTCCAGACGCCGGTGCTGTTCCGGGGTCAGATCAAGTTCGCGATGTACGGCAGCATCGAGTGTGTCTCGATGGCTTTCGGGGCGTGTGAGGGCTGCGCCAACAAAAACACCGCCGAGCCCTGCGCCGAACCCGACGAGCGCGGCGAGGGCGAGCACCTTCCAGGTTTTCAGCATGGCTTATCGGCCGAGCGCGGTCGCGGGAGCGTAGGGCTGATCGAGCGCGAACGGTCCGGCGTCCACCGGGGCGGACGCGGGGGCCGTCGATACGCCGATGGCGGAGCTGACCACAAGCACGAGGGCGCAGACCCCGGCGACCGCGCCGTTGGCGCCAGCGCCGGCGCGGTGTCGCGCGCGCGCGTCAATGCGAGCCCAGACATCGCTCTCCAGTCCGTCCAAGGCTGTGTCGATGTCCACCCGACCCAAAGCGGCGAGTTGGCGATCAAGGTCGGTCAGGGAAGCCTCCGGGCGATCACGCTCTTCTATACGCGCGCGGCGAAGCGCGCCCTGGCAACAGCTAGCCCATCGCGCTGCGGCAGATCAAGAATGAGACGCTCAAGACGCACTTGCAGGAAGTTGATCCAAAGCAAAGTAGGGGTGCAGGTTAGGCGCGATCTTGTCATGGGGTCCCGGTTTTGGCGGCCTGCGAGGCGACCATGAAACGCATGACGGCTCAGGCTTTGGTGCAGTCGGGGCAGGCCCGCTCGCCGTTGCGACGCGTCGCCTTCACCGGCGGGTTCGATGATCTGATTGCACGCGCCCGGAGCGGCGATCGGGCGGCATTCAGCACGCTGATGAGAAGCCACAAAGACGATCTCTATCGCTTCGTGCGCCGGCGCGTCGCCAACGCCGACGCGGCAAGCGATATCGTTCAAGAAGCCTTCGTGGCAGCCTGGAGCGCGATGGCAGGCTTCGATCCGGAGCGTCCGTTCAAGACCTGGCTCCACGCCATCGCGTTGAACAAATGCCGTGACGCGGCGCGACGCGCCGCGACACGCCGAGCTTTCTGGGGCGACTGTCCCGACGGCGACGATTTGCGCGTCGCCGATGAGCGGCCATCGCCCGAAGCGGAGACAGTGAGCCGCGATGAGTTGCGAATGCTGCGCGGGGCGCTGGCGACCTTGCCGGAGCATCTGCGCGAGGCGCTGATGCTGACCGCCGTCGATGGTCTCTCGCAAGCAGCGGCCAGCGCGACCCTTGGATGCTCGGTCAAATCGCTTGAATATCGCGTCCACCGGGCGCGTGAATTGCTCACAGCCGAGATGGAACGTAGCGCCATGCCGCGCCGCTAGCGCCATCTCCGGAGACCTGGGATCGATCGCGCGGTTGAGGCAGCCTTGATGACGGGTTCCATACTTACGGTCAATTGCGGCTCATCGAGCGTGCGCGTTGCGTGCTTTGCGCCTCGCTTGGCCTGGCGTGCGCATTTGAGCGGCATTGGCCGCGCCAAAGCGCAACTCACCATCGAACGCGCTGGTGAGAGCAAGACTATTGATCAAGAGCCTGCCGGCGATCATCGCCAAGCGCTTGAGGCGCTCTTCAACGCCGCGCCGCCGGCAGCGCCGGTCGCGATTGGCCACCGCGTCGTCCATGGCGGCATCGACTTCGTCGCGCCCACGCTGCTTCAGCCTGATATTGAGGCGAGATTGCTGGAATTGGCAGCCGCGGCGCCATTGCACCAAACGGCCAATCTTGCCGGCATCGCGGCGGCGCGTGCCCGCTGGCCGCGCTCTCCCCACATCGCCTGCTTTGACACCGCCTTCCACGCAAATCTACCCAAAGCGGCGGCGATGATGGCGCTGCCGCGGGACCTGTTTGCCGCCGGTGTCCGCCGTTTCGGCTTTCATGGATTGTCCATTGCATCGATCCTTGCTGCGTTGCGGCGCGACGGCGTCGATGTCGGCCGCGAACGCTTGATTGTCGCCCATCTGGGTGCTGGCGCGTCGATCTCGGCCATTCGGAGCGGACGCAGCATTGAGACCTCGATGGGGTTTTCGCCCGTGTCTGGCTTGCCGATGGCGACGCGAAGCGGCGACATCGACCCCGGCGCGGTTATGCACCTGCTGCGCGGTGGTCTGTCCGTAAACCAAGTTGAGGATTTGCTCTATCGCCGCTCTGGTCTGCTCGGCATATCGGGTCTGAGCGCGGACATGGCTGAATTGCTTACCTCGACCGAGGCGGGTGCGAGTGAAGCGGTCGATGTGTTTTGCCAATCGGGCCGACGCTGGCTTGCGGGGCTTGCCGGCGTACTGGGCGGCGTCGACCGGGTCGTGTTTACCGGAGGAATTGGTGAGAACGCGCCGCGCATACGCGCTAATATCTGCGCGGGCCTTGCCTTCATGGGGTTGACGCTGGATGCGGCGCGCAACGAGTTGGGCGCATGCGTGATTTCCTCCGCTGCCGCAGCCGCGATCGTTGAAGTGCGAAAGAGCGACGAGGAAGGCGAGATCGCCCGCCAGACCCAAGCTCTCCTAACAGGACCTGGTTAGGCGGAGGCCTCTGTCAGGGCGTGGACCCCGGGGTGCGTATAGATTGAAGGCGGAACTGAAGGGCGTGCGCCGGCCCATCCGGATTATTGTCGTGTCAGCTTCACCGGACGATCTGTGGCGTAAGGGCTATGGCGTGATCCGCCACCGGCCGGAAACCGTCGAGAAAATAAAAAATCTCGTCGCCCGGCATTGGATGGATGGAGCGCTGGCAGATCGCGACCAGGCGCTCGCGCTATGCGCCGCCGCCGATCGTCTCGCCAATGCGGCGATGTGGGTCGTCGCGCACATGAGCTATGCAACGCGTGTCGATTTGAGTGGCGCGGAGCTTCCGGCTGAAGCGTTTAAGACCCAGCCCGAGGGACACATGGGCGGCTCGCTCAATGCGGCGATCGCGTTCGTCGGCTATCATCTCGCCAATGCGCTGAGCGGAGAGACGCGGGCCTGGGTGTTGGGCCAGGGCCATTGCGTGGCGGCGATCGAGGCCGTCAACGCGCTTCTGGAGGATCTCTCGCCCGCGCAACAGGAACGCTATGGCCGCAACGAAACTGGCCTTTCGCAGCTTACGGCGGACTTCTATTCTTTCGCGTTGACGCCCGACGGGCGGCCAGCCGCGCCGCTCGGCAGCCATGTCAATCCGCACACCGCCGGTGGAATTTCCGAAGGCGGCTATCTGGGCTTTGCCGAAACCCAATACATCCACATGCCATTGCGCGGCGAGCGCCTGGTTGCCTTCTTAAGCGACGGCGCCTTCGAGGAACAGCGTGGCTCCGACTGGGCGCCGCGCTGGTGGCGCGCCGAAGATTGCGGCCTGGCCGTGCCGGTCATGATCCTGAACGGGCGCCGCATCGAACAGCGCACTGAAATTGGCCAACAGGGCGGCGCGGAGTGGCTCGCGGCGCATCTGCGCCTCAGCGGCTTCGACCCGATCATTATCGACGGCCACGACCCGCTCGCTTACGCCTGGGCCATCATCGAGGCGGAAGCGGCCTTGACGCGCTTTGCGACGATGTCCGAGCGCGCCTATCCGGCCCGGCTGCCATATGTGATCGCGCGCTGCGTCAAAGGCTTTGGCTTTCCAGGCGCCGGCACAAACCGTGCGCACAATTTGCCGCTCGCCGGCAATCCGCGCACCGATGCTGACGCGCGCCGCCAATTCAATGAAGGCGCGCGAGCGCTTTTTGTGCCGGAAGCCGAACTCGACGCGGCCGCGCGCGCGTTTGCCTTGCACGTGGCACAGAAGCGCCCGCGCGAGAGCAAGCACGCGCTGGCCACACGATCGCTCGCGCCGCCGCATATGCCCGCGCCGTCTTGGGAGGCGCCGGAGGGCGCCAGCTGCGCCATGGAGGCGCTCGATGCGCACTTCGTCGAAATCGTCCGCGCCAACCCGCAGCTGCGCGTACGCGTCGCCAACCCGGACGAACTTAAAAGCAACCACATGGGTCGGACGCTTGAACTCTTGCGCCACCGGGTGAACGCGCCCGAACCCGACGCGCCTGAAGCCATTGAGGGCGCGATTGTCACCGCGCTCAATGAGGAGGCGGTGATCGGCGCGGCGCTCGGCAACAAAGGCGGGCTCAATCTCGCCGTGAGCTATGAAGCCTTCGCCATGAAGATGCTGGGGGCGCTGCGCCAAGACATCATCTTCGCCCGCCGCCAGCGCGAGATTGGCCGCCCGCCCGGATGGCTGTCACTGCCGTTGATCGCAACTTCCCATGCCTGGGAAAACGCCAAGAACGAACAATCGCACCAAGATCCGACCTTGCCGGAGGCGCTGCTGGGCGAAATGGCCGACACTGCGCGCGTCCTCTTTCCCATCGACGCCAACACTGCGGTCGCGGGCCTGCGCAGCATCTATGCCTCTCGTGGCCAGATCGCTTGCCTCGTCACACCCAAGCGCGCCGTCCCTCGGCGCCTGAGTGGCGAGCGCGCCGTACAAGCCCTCGCCGACGGCGCAGTGCATCTTTCAGGCGATCCCACCCAAGCTGACCTGCAATTTGTTGCGATCGGCGCCTACCAGGTCGAAGAGGCGCTGCGGGCCTGCGCGCGGCTGAACGCGCGCGGGCGCTCGGCTTGTGTCACCGCTCTCTTGGAGCCTGGCCGCTTTCGCGCCGGCCGGGATGCGCTCGAAGCTGCTTACGCCGCTGACGAGGCCCATTGCCGGCGCTTCTTTCCCCAAGCGCTCGCACGCATCGTCCTCGCGCACACCCGCCCTGAGCCCATGTTGGGCGCGTTGCGCCGGATCGATGGCGGGCGCGCGCGCACCCACGCGCTCGGTTTCATCAATCGCGGCGGCACGCTCGACGTATTCGGCATGCTGTTCGCCAATCGCTCGACCTGGGCGCATGCGCTTGGCGCCGCCGCCGAAATTCTCGGCTGCGATCGCCAAGAGCTCTTGTCGGACGTTGAATTGCGCGCACTCGACGAAAGCGGCGACCCCAACATTCTGCGCGCTGCGCCTCAATAGAAAGAAGACAAGATGACCTTGAGCTTAACGAGTCTAGGCGCTGCGGGAACAGTCACCGGCTCAAAGCACCTGATGGAGGCCGACGGGCGTCGCATTCTGGTGGATTGCGGCATGTTCCAAGGGCTCAAGGTCCTGCGCGAGCGCAATTGGGCGCCGCTGGCGGTCCCGCCGGATTCGATCGACGCGGTGGTGTTGACGCACGCGCACTTGGATCACAGTGGCTATCTCCCTAAGCTCGTGCGCGACGGCTTTGCTGGCCCCGTCTATAGCTCCGCCGCGACCGCCGATCTGTGCGACATCCTGTTGAAGGATAGCGCCAGAATAGCCGAAAACGATGCTGAATACGCCAACCGCCGGGGCCACACAAAACATAAGCCCGCGCTTCCGCTCTACAACGTGCGCGACGCCGAGCGCGCGCTGAAGCAATTAAAGCCGATCGCCTTCGAGACGGAAACACGTGTTGAAGGCGACGCCAAAATGCAGCTTCGCCGCGCCGGCCACATCCTCGGGGCGGCCACGGTCGAGTTCAATTGGCAAGGGCGCACCATCGTATTTTCAGGCGATCTAGGACGCTACGACGACGTCTTCATGCCTGATCCCGCCCCGGTGAACGCGGCCGACTATGTCGTCGTGGAATCGACCTATGGCGACCGCATCCATCCCAAGAACGATCCCATGGAAGCCTTGGGCGCGGTTGTGGAGCGAACCGTGCGCCGCGGCGGCACGGTCGTCATTCCCGCCTTCGCGGTCGGGCGCACGCAGGTTCTGCTTTATCATCTTTGGATGCTCAAGCTCGCCGGTCGTATCAGCTCGGTGCCGATCTTTCTCGACAGTCCGATGGCGATCAACGCAACCGAACTCCTGTGCGGCCATTTGGACGACCATCGCTTTTCGGCCGAGACCTGCGAGCAATCGTGCGCCATCGCCACCTATGTGCGCGATGTCGAAGACTCAAAGGCCATTGTGTCAAATCCGATGCCCAAGATCGTCATTGCAGGCAGCGGCATGGCGACCGGCGGGCGCGTCTTGCACCACATCAAGGCGTTCGGGCCAGAGGCGAAGAATTCGATCCTGTTTGCAGGCTATCAAGCCGCAGGCACGCGCGGCGCGCGTTTGCTCGCCGGTGAAACCGAGATCAAGATGTTTGGCCAATGGATACCGATCCGGGCCGAAATCGCCAATCTGCCTGAGCTCTCCGCCCACGCCGACGCCAGCGAGATCATCCGCTGGCTCCGCGGCTTTGAAAAGCCGCCGCGCCGCACCTTCATCGTCCACGGCGAGCCGGCAGCTTCCGATGCGCTGCGCGTGCGTATCGAGCGCGAACTCGGCTGGGATGCGGCGGTTGTCGACGATCAGCGCAGATACGAACTCACATGAACGCCGCGCAACCGACCGGAGAGGGCGAACACGCTTCGCACCTTAAGGCCAAGCGCCTCAAGCTTCTCTCGCAAGACGACGCGATCGTGTTGATGCGCACCGATTGCCACGTCTGCAAGTCCGAAGGGCTTTCCGCACGCGCTCGCGTGCTCTTGAGCGCCGGCGACCGGCAGGTGATAGCAACGCTCTATCAAGTCGAGAACGACTGGCTGGCCGTCGATGAAGCCGGATTGTCGGAGGCCGCCTGGAAACGCCTGGCTGTGGCCGACGGCGAACACATCGCTGTGGCTCATGCGCCGCCGCTCGATTCGCTCGCTGACGTGCGCCGGCGCATCTATGGCGGACGCCTCGACCAGCGCGCCTTCCGCGCCATCATCGGCGATATCGCCGGTGGACGCTACATCGACATTCATCTCGCCACGTTCATTGCCGCGTGCTCGGCCTTTCCGCTCGATCTAGATGAAATCACCTCGCTGACGCGCGCCATGGTCGAAGTGGGAGAGCGCCTCTCGTGGCCTTCGGCGATGGTCGTTGACAAGCATTGCGTGGGCGGGCTTCCCGGCAATCGCACCACGCCGATCGTGGTCGCTATTGCGGCCAGCTTGGGGCTCATCATGCCCAAGACTTCTTCGCGGGCGATCACTTCGCCTTCCGGGACGGCCGATACGATGGAGACAATGGCGCCCGTCGATCTCGATATTGCCGCCATGCGCCGCGTCGTCGAGGCCGAAGGCGGCTGCATCGCCTGGGGCGGCGCCGTGCGCCTCTCACCGGCCGATGACGTGCTCATCCGCATCGAGCGCGCGCTTGATATCGACACCGAAGGTCAGCTCATCGCCTCGGTCCTGTCCAAAAAAATCGCCGCGGGCGCCAGTCACGTCGTGCTCGATCTGCCTGTGGGGCTCACAGCGAAGATCCGTACGCAGGAGGCGGCGCGCGATCTGAGCGCGCACATGGCGGCCGTCGCCGAGGCGTTTGGTCTTAAGACGCGCTTTGTATTGAGCGATGGCGCACAGCCCGTTGGCCGTGGGATTGGGCCGGCGCTCGAGGCCAAGGATGTGCTCGCCGTGCTTGTCGGCGCTCCCGGCGCGCCGGTTGATTTGCGCGAGCGGGCGCTTGCCATCGCTGGCGCGGTGCTCGAGCTTGCGGGGATGGCGCCTGAAGGGGAGGGCCATGCGCTGGCCAGCGCCGCTCTGGCGGATGGACGCGCCTGGACAAAGTTTCAAGCCATCTGCGAAGCGCAGGGCGGGATGCGCACGCCTCCCAGCGCGCCGCTCACGCGCGCGTGGGAGGCGTCCCGCTCCGGCATTCTCACCAACATCAACAATCGCAAGATCTCCCGCCTTGCCAAGCTCGCCGGCGCGCCCGACGATCCCGCCGCAGGCCTTGTGTTACATGTGCGCCTAGGCGATGGCGTCGTCGCCGGAGCCCCACTTGTGACTGTTCACGCCCAAGCGCCCGGCCAGCTCGCCTACGCGCTCGACTATGCGGCGGCTAACCCAGACATATTCGAAATCGAGGCTTGAACGTGACGCGCCTTTACTTGCCCATGCCGGGAAACGAAGTCATGGCCAGCGCGCTCGCCCAGCGCAACGGCGGCGAACTTGGCGCGATCGAAACGCGCCGTTTTCCCGATGGCGAAGCCTATGTCAGGCTGCTTTCGCAGGTGAAGGATCGCGACGTCGACATTGTTTGCACACTGGCGCGGCCGGATGACCAAATCCTCAGTCTTATCTTCGCCGCCGAAACCGCTCGCGAAATGGGCGCTGCGCGCATCAATCTCATCGCCCCTTATCTGGCCTATATGCGCCAAGACAAACGGTTCAAGGACGGCGAGGCAATCTCCTCGGCGCATTTCGCGCGGCTTTTGTCGCGATCGTTCGACGGGCTCATCACTGTCGATCCGCATCTGCATCGGCGCAGCGACTTGGGCGAAATATTCACCATCGCCACGCGCGTTGAGCATGCAGCGCCGCTCCTCGCCGACTGGATCAAGGACAATGTGAGCGACGCTCTTGTGGTGGGGCCGGATGAGGAAAGCGAGCAATGGGTTGCAGCGGTCGCCGGGCGGGCCGGTGCGCCGCACATCGTCTCAAGCAAAACTCGCCGCGGCGACCGCGACGTGAGCATCGATCTGCCCGATCTGTCTAATGTCCGCGGCAGGCGTGCGGTTCTTGTCGATGACATCGTTTCGTCGGGCCGCACCATGATCGAGACCGCGCGCAAGTTGACCGCGGCCGGTATGGCAAAGCCGGTTTGTGTCGCCGTGCATGCGCTTTTTGCCGATCAGTCTTACGCCGAGCTCTTGAGCCTTTGCGAGCGCGTCGTTTCGACCGACACCGTGCCGCACGCATCCAACGCAATCAGCGTGGCGGCGTTGCTAGCGCCTGCGTGACCGCCATTTCATTGTTTACTTCGACGAAGCGCCTCGAGTTCACATGGACAGCGCGGCGACCAGCGCCGCGCCCATAGCCGCCACGATGAGAACGCCGCTCAGAATGAGGAGAAAGCGTCGCGTGCAAAGAGCCCAAGACCCAGCAGGGTGATGGCAAGACCCGGGATAAGCGGCGTGACGGGGATTAGGCTCAAGGGGAAGGTCGCGAGCGCCGCGAGCGCGCACAAAAGACCCGCCGCGTTCGCAAACGGCGGCTCGGACAAAAAGACAAAGCGGGGCTGAAGCACATGGTCGAGCCGACGCGCCCACTTGCGCAGGCCGTCGCCGGTCGCCGCCCGAATGGATGCTCGCGTGACGTTCAGGCGCAAAAGCATGCGCGGCAGCCACGGATGCGACGCCCCGAACGCCAGCTGCACAGACACAGCCAGCGTCACCAGGGCCACGACTGATGTCATGCCCGGCAACACCGTGGCCGGAGAGATGGAAAATAGTCCGAGCGCCAGAAGCAATGGACCATAGGAGCGCCGGCCGATCACGGCCATGATGTCGGCAACGCTCAAGCTTGCTGGTTCGCCAACGCGGGCGTCTTCAGCAAGCGCGGCGATGTTCTCGATGAGATGCGAGAATGAGTGAGGCCTGCACGCAAGCTTTGGAGCGCGCGCGCCGTTCGTTGTCTCAGATCCCATGAGCACGCGCCGGTCGTCGCATAGAAGCTTAGCTGCCGCCGTCAGTTCGGCGCCGGCGTCTCGCCATGTTGATGCGGGTCGGCTGCGGCGGGCGGGCACTCCGGTGGCGCTGCATCGGCGTGTTGATGTTCGCCTTGGGCTTGTCCGGACTGGGCAGGCGCAGATCCATGCTCGCCTTGCGGCGCAACCGGGCAGTTAGCCTCACCGTGCTCTCCCGACATGGCGCCCATCATGGCGTCGTGATGGGCGCCATGCATGTCATGGCCCATGCCGGCGCAGCCGCCCAGGCCGAACGCCATGGCCAGTGCCAATCCCGATCCCAATATTCGCATGTTCCTCATCTCCTTGTCGCGACTTGCCCTTGATTATACGCACGGCGCTCGAACGACCCTGACGTAGTCGCACGGCGACCACAGCCGCTCTTACGGCGCTGCGTTATCGTCGCGGCAAACAGGCATCCTTGGAGGCCTCATATCGCGCCCTTAACCCACGCGAAAGCGGATGTTCCAACGCATCCGTCGATGCCTTCTTCGTGCATTGCTTTGGACCGCAGCCATCGCCATCAGGCGCACGCGTCATGTCGGTGACGTGGTTTGTGGCTGTCATGCCCGTCATTCCTCGTTTGCTGCAGAGAACGCCGCGTCGCGCCGGTGAGGTTTAAGCGCGGCAGAGCCCGCAGCGTCGGTTGGATCTCGCCGCCCGCTCGTCGTCGCTACCCGCGCTCATCGGGACCGACGCCACATAGGATAAACGCCGAGGAGGAGCGCAGCTAATATCAACAGCGGCAAGACCACCAACAGATGCACGCCGTGTTCGACAATGGCGTAGTGAGCAAGCGCGCCGAGCAATGCGAAAATCAGGAGTGCGGCGATGAGATAGCGCACAAACCAGAATGCGGCTGACGTGAAAAAGAGCATGAACCAGGAGGTTTGAGAGCCCGTTCCGCTTTTCCGAGGCTCGTAGTGACGAGGCTCCTGCACTGACATTTGTCGTCAACTCCTGGTCGCGGCGACGAGCCCATAAGCGCTGATTGGCCTGGGTGACGCGCGGACCCACCGAATTATACGCCTGCGGTTCGACGATCCCCGCGATCTCGCTTGACGCGCATCGATTGGTTCAGCGGGGTTAGCTCCGCCGCTCGCCCATGAAGGCGAGCAGGAATTGGAACAGATTGATGAAGTCGAGATAGAGGCTAAGCGCGCCGTAGGAAGTGGCCGCGCCCAAAGCGGCCGCATCGCCGCCAAGCTGATAATAGGCGTTCTTGAGCCGTTGGGTGTCATAGGCGATGAGGCCAGCGAAGATGAGGACGCCTGCAGCGCTGACGACGAACGAAAAGCCGGGCGGATTCCAGAACATCTGGACGAAAGTTGCGATGATCAGTCCAACGAGGCCGACAAGCAGGAAGCTCCAGAAGCCCGACAAGTCCATCCGCGTGGTGTAGCCGAAGAGGGAGGGCGCGCCGAACGCCGCGGCGGCGATAAGAAAAGTCGAGACCAGCGAAGCGCCGGTATAGACAAGTCCGAGCACCCCCAAGGATGCTCCAATGAGAGCGGCAACCGTCCAGTATATGAAGCTCGCGCCGCGCGCGTTTGGACGGCGCATGACGAACATGGCGCCCACGAGCACGACAAGCGGGGCGAACACGACAGCGAGGCCAAGTGGGGTGTAACCGGCGAAGGCGCCTTCCGGCGAGACCCGAAATAGGAGGTCGCGCACAGGCGCGATCATGCTTGTTGCGTAAGCAAGCGCTCCCGACAGCGTAAGGCCAAGCGCTACTTTATTATAGACGCCCAGCATGAAGCGGCGCAGCCCAAGGTCGACCGACATGTCGGCGCGGCCTGCTGGCGCAACAATGATGCGCTCGTCGTGGGAGTGTGACGTTTGGCCTGTTCCTTCTGTGCAGTCGCCTCTCAATTACGCTGGCGCGCGGGACGCCTTCAGCAGCCGCGCCCACCGCGATCCGAGGTTTGCCGCCTACCGATTTCTCGCCCGGGTGTCCGCGACGGACATCTGGCGTGTCCTCGGCGCGCTGGGCGGCGTGACGGCCGCGGCGATGCCCGCCATGACTATGTCCGAACACGTAATGGGCGAAGGATGGTCAGAAGAATCCACGCCCAATTGGTGACTAGCCAAGCCATGACCGGCCCTTGGCGGAGCTGCGGGATTGCCGCTCTTGGATATTTATACGCGGCCGCTGCGGCGATCCCTGGAGCAGCTTGTTTTAGGGTAGATCCTAAGGCGCGACGACGACGTTCTGCGGCGTTCCTCGCGCAAATGCCTCGATGTTGGCGAGCGTTGTATCGATGATGCGCGCGATTGCCTCTGTCGTATTGTAGGCGTTGTGCGGCGTCACCAGCACGTTGGGAAATCGAAGCAGAACGTGGTTGGCGACGAGCGCTTTGAGGTCGATGCTGCTCTCGGAATCCGCGCGAAAGATTTCGGCCTCCTCGCGCAACTGCGGCTCCCGCGGCAGCACGTCGAGGCCTGCGCCCGCGAGGCGCCCCTCGGCGAGGGCGCGCACCAGCGCCTCCACATCGACCACAGAGCCCCGGGCGGTGTTGAGGAGCACGGCGCCCGGCTTCATCAGCGCAAGCTCCCGTTCGGAAACGAGGCCTTGCGTTTGCGGCGTTGCCGGAACGTGCAAGGTGACGATGTCGGCCTCGGCGAGGGCAGCGTCGAGGGAAGCATAACGAAAGCCGAGGCGCCGCGCGGCCGTTTCGTCCGGCCGGTCGTCGACCGCGATGACATGCATGGCAAAGCCCTGAGCGATTTCAATCACACGCATGCCAATGCGCCCTGCGCCGATGACGGCGATGGTCTTGTCTTTGAGTTCAAAGCCGCGAAGGCCGGCCTGATCGAATCGGCCGCGCCGGGTGCGCTCGGCGGCGTCAGCGATCTTGCGTGCAAGTCCCAGCAGCAGCGCAAACACATGCTCGGCCACGGTGGAGTCGCCGTAGCCTGGCACGTTGCAAACAATGATCCCACGGCTTTGGCAGTAGCCAAGGTCGATGTGGTCATAGCCGGTGGAGCGCGTGGCGATAAGCTTGAGGTGGGCAATGCGGCTCAGCACGCGCGCGTCGAGCCGTGAATAGACGAAAGGCGATACAATCTCGGCGCCGGCATGGTCGCTGGCGGCGGATTCATTGACTATGCCGCGTGTGCAAGACACTTCATGCGCTGGCGTCAACCGCAAGCAGGCCTCATGCTCCCACTGCTCGGCTTCGAAGACAGCGATCTTCATCTTTGGCCTTTCGCGCCGGAAGGACGTTGCTCACCGGCTGTTGCGCGTCCACCGGCTCCCAGCCGCTGACCGCGCGCTGGAGGGCAGGCGCACGGCGGGGAAGCGTCGCCCAAACGGCGCGTTAACGCGCGCCGGCCCGCGCTTTCTCTTGGCCGTCCTTGCCGCCAAAGACGACACGTACGACGCCGCCCCAAAGGTTGTAGAAGAAGACGAAGACGATGGCGACGAACCAGCCATAAAGGGCGCTGGCGACCAGTCCGTAGAAGACGCTCGGCAAAGTGAGCAGCTCGAATTGCGGGAAGAGGGTCGCAAGCAATGCGTGCGTGGGAAGACCCGGTAAGAAGGCCCAGATGGCAAGACAGGCGATATAGATTGTCATAAACAACATACACGCGCCGAACATCGTCGGCAGATAGGCAAGCGGGTGATACTTGCTCATGAGGCATCTCCTTGGCGGCCTCGGGGGAGACCTGCCGAACGTCCGCTGACGCCCGTACTCATCTGGCTATACGTGGGCGGGCCGCTCACGCCCTGGGAAAAATCGCGCGCTTCAGAAAGATGCGCGATCATACCTATGGCGGCGCGGCGAGATTGGCGCAGACGCGCTGCGGATCGGCCTCTGTCGCTTTGGCGGCAGCGGCCTAGATCACAAAGACGGGCGCAAAGCCCCCGCCGGGCGTGCGGAAGTTGGTGGTTTGACCCTGATAGAGACGCGCGGCCGCCAGCACAATCTTGGCGTCGTACGTGTAAAGCCGCACATCAACCTTGCGGTCTTGACGCACGCCGTCGAACACAATCGCGCGCGTGCCCGGGGGCGCGAACCTTTGTGCGACATAGTCGCCGGCGAGGATGTCGCTCCAGACGCGCTGCGTGAGCTTATCGCCGCGGTACGCGGCCTTGCTGCCATAACCGTGCGCCGGTTTGAAAAACCAATGCTTGCGCTCCGCCCAAAGCACGGGCGCATTGTCCGGCGTGACGCGGCGGGTCTGAGGGATTGCGGCGAGCGCTGCAATGTCGGCTTCAGATACGTTCCATGAGGAAAGCAACGCAGCATCGCTCATAAGCGTTAGGTTGCGCTTGTCGGCGAAGAGCGCGTGCGCGCGCGGATTGGGCGTCACGACGGCCGCGCTGGATTCATAGGCCGCGCGCAGTGGCGCATGCGCGCCCTCCGCCAAGGAAAAGTCGACCAGCCGGTTGTAAACGAGATCGATCGCTTGGCCGTTGGCGTTGAGGCGCCCGTTGGCGAACTCAAGATCGCGCGCATCGGCCACGATACTCCTAACGCCATGGCGTTCGAGCGCGCGCGCAGCCAGAAGAAATTCCGGGTAGAGGAATTGCGTGCTTGGATCATTATCGACGATCGCGATCGAGACGGGGCTGCCGCTGCGCCCCTGCGCGCGCCATTCCGCCTCGATCATGGCGAAGAATGCATCCTCGAACTGCTCGGCCGAGGACGGGGCGATCTGGGCTTCTTCACAGCAGACGCGCTGCGCGCGCGCCAGCGCCGCGTTGAGAAAGGCGCCGCCAGCATTGGTGTTGACCTCAATCAGCGCCGGCCCGCCCACGCCCAGATGGAAGTCATAGCCCATAAGCACCCCGCGCGGCCCGTGATCGTGGCGCGCGATGGGCGTCGCCCACGCCAGAGCCGCCGCGATATAGGCCGGGCGGCGCGTCAAACTTTCGATCGCGGCGACGACCTTGCCCATGGTCTCGATTTCGGAACGCGAGACAAACACCGCGACGTTGGAGAAGAGGTGGGGCCGATTGCCCAGCAAAGCGTCGCCATCAAGCTCCCGCTTTAGCGCCGATCTAAGCGCGGTCTCATCAAGTGTTTGGCAAAGGCACGCCCGATTGAGCGCGTGTGCGGCCTCGCCCGGCGCGCTCTCTTCATCGCAACGGCGCGTCATGGTTGCTCCTCTTGCCGCGTATTTCCTAGTGGGCTCGCCCGCAACAAGCCTCACGTGCCTCAATCAGGCAAAGGCAGCGCGGCCGCATCATAGATGAACGTCAAGCGCGCTGCTGGGCGATCTGGGCGGCGCGCCTCGATGGTCAGATGATAGCGGTCGCGCGCAAGTGTCGTGAAACCGCCATAGGCGAGGGCGTCTTCAATGCGCATCGGCTCAAGCCGCAGCTGGCGCGCGCCGCGATGGCGTTCGCCGCGCAAGCTCGCTTCGACTGCGGCGTCTTCGATGCGCGCGCCGGTATCTGCATCGAACAGCGCGACCATGACATGTGCGTTGCCGCCGCCTACGCCCGCATGCATGCGCCGCTCCGCATGGCTTGGCGCGTGAGTTGCGATCAACGCGCTGGGCGCAACTCCCAAATAGGCCGTGACGCCATCGGCGGTTTGCACAAACATGGTTTCGTGGGGCCGCGGAGGCGTGCAGGCCGTTAACGCCGCGACCAAAAGCGCTACGATGAAGCCGCGGCGCAAGCTGACGCTCGAATCCGGGACGAGCGTCATGATGCTTGGCGCGGCGGCGCCGCTGCAAAGAGCGAAAGGCCAAAGCTGATCAGGTTGATCGCCAGGAACACGCCAGGGGCGATCATTCCCGAGTGCGGCAGCGCCCAGATGAGCAAGCCGCCCAGAACGAGGCCGAGCACGCCGCTCAAAGCCATGCGCCCCCACGGACACGATTTGTGCGTACGGTGCGCCAGCGCATGACCAAGCGCGATAAGCCCCTGGGCGATGAGCGCCGCACCCAAGATGACGGTGAGCGCGAGCGCGCCAGGCCAAGGATGCAGAAGCAGACAAATGCCGGCGACAATAGCGACCACCGACCAAAGCAAGCGCCAGGCAAAACCCTTGGCGCGCCAATCCACAATCAGCAGCGCCAGACCTGAGACGCCGGCAGCCAACATCGCCGCGCCAAACCAAATACTGGCCGCGAAGGTTGCGAGTATCGGCGCAAACGCAGCCGCGACGCCGAACGTGATCATCAATGCCCCAACAATCATGAACACGATCCGCCGCGCTCCGGTCGATCGAGCGGCGGGGCGAGGGGCGGATGGCGTGGCGGTTTCGGTCAAGATGGGGCTCACATAAAGCGGCGTACCAAAAGGTGATACGCACGCGCGCCCGCTCTCCCGCAAAGAAAAACTCCAGAAGCGAGATTTAGCGACGTTTCGATAGAGGCGCGCTTGACAAGGCAGGGGCGCGGCTTCGATGTCGTTTGCGTCGGCCGGCGAGGGGAGTGTCCATGTGCTTTTCAGCTGAAGCGAGTTTCGCCGCGGCGGCCTTGCTCGTCCCGCTGGGCGGCGTCGCCGTGGCGCGGGCCATGAAGGTTGCGCCGAAATATGCGCCGCTGTGTGCATTGCCTTTATTGTTCGGCTTGCAGCAGGCGATGGAAGGACTGGTCTGGGTGGCAGGCGGCGGGCCCGATGCGGCTTGGGTCGAGCGGTTTTCGCTCGCCTATATGTTCTTTTCCTGGATCGCCTGGCCGGTTTGGGTGCCGGTCTCCGTCTATTTTCTTGAGACGCCCCGCCGGCGGCCGCTTTATCTCGTGTTTGCCGTCGGCGGCGCCATGCTGGGCGGTCTGCAATACATTCCGTATTTCGCGCATGAAGGCTGGCTGAGGACCACCTTCCTCCAGTACGCGATTAGTTACAGCGACACCCAATTGCTCGATGCGCTGATGACCCGCGAGGCGACCTATCTGCTCTATCTCGTCTTCATCATCATGCCGCTCATCGTATCGAGCGACCGCGCAGCGCGCATCTTCGGCGCGTTAGTGACGCTGGTGCTTGCCATCACCTATTTCTTCTTTTCGTTCGCCTACATATCCGTGTTCTGCATGGGCGGCGCGATCATGTCGTTCTATCTCGTCTGGATGATATTCCAGAAAGGCGCAGAAGCGCCGCCGCGCATGGCGGCGCCGGCATGAGGGCAGGCGTCAGGCCTGCGTTGCGAGAAAACGGCGGAAGCGAAAAAGGCTGAAGGCGAAGAAGAGCGCGCCAATGCCAAGCGTTCCGGCAAAGTGGGGCCACACGATGGAGAGATCGGCGCCGCGGATCAGAATCGCCTGGGTCATGGCGACGTAGTGAGTGGAAGGTGACGCCTGCATCGCGGTTTGCAGCCAGTTCGGCATGCTTTCAAGCGGCGTGTTGCCGCCGGACAAGAGGTTCATTGGCAGCACCACCAAGATGAAGATGAGCGCCAATTGCGGCATTGAGCGCGAAATCGTGCCCAAGAAAATGCCGAAACTGCCGGCAAAGAAAAGATAACTCGCAACGCCCAGAAGAAAGAGCGGCACAGAGCCCGCCGGTTCAAGACCGAGCAGGCCTTCGACGATAAAGATGAGCGCGAGCCCCGCAAGCGTCAGGATGACCGCACCGTTGGCGATGGTCTTTGCCGTCATGATCTCGGCGGCGCGCACGGGCATCGCCAGTAGGTGTTCGAGCGTGCCGTGCTCGCGTTCGCGCACGATGGCTGCGCCGGCAAGCAGGATGGCCAGCATGGTCGTGGTGTCGAGGAGTTCGACCACGCCGGTGAACCAGGTGCTGACCAGCGCCTGATTGAACGCCGCGCGGAGCTCAAACGGCGGCGCGCGCGCCGGCGGGCGTCCGCGCCCGCGCAGGAAATCGCCGACTTCCTGATCGAGGCTGGCGGCGATGTGAGAGGCGCCGAGCCCAGCTTGTGAAATGGCGGTGGCGTCAATCAGGAGTTGGATGCTGGGGCTTCGGCCGGCGAGCACGTCGGCCTCGAACCGCGGCGGGATGTCGAGCGCGAATGTCGCTTGCCCGGACTCGAGCAGACCATTGAGGTCGCCAGGCCTGACCATGACCGCTTGGCGGAAGTGCTGCTGGGGTAACATCCGAGCGATGCGGCGGGATAATTCCGAGCCGTCTTCATCGGCGATGACGATGCTGGCGTTGCGGATATCCTGGGCGTTGCCGGTGGCTTGCACATAGATCGAAAAGGTGAAGGCGTAGATGACAAAGCCAAGCAGGAAGCGGTCGCGGGCAAGGCTGCGCAATTCCTTCAGCGCCAAGGCAAGGACGACGCGCCAATTCATCTCAGCGCTCCTGTTTGCGCAGGAGCGCGATGGCGATGGTCAATAGGCCGGCCCAGAACAGCGCCAGGATGGCGAGCTCGCCGGCTAGATCGAAGAGACTGCGCCCTTTGGCGAAGACGCCGGTGCTGATCTGATTGAAGTGCGACGTGGGAAAGAGCGCGCCGATGGCGCGATCGACCGGCTCCAGACTGGCGAGCGGCTGCATGAGCCCGGAGAACTCTACCGCTGGCACCATGATGACGATGGCGGTGCCGAATACAGCCGCGGTCTGCGAGCGCGTCAGCGCCGAGGACACAAAACCGACGGCGCTGGTGGCGGCCACGTAGAGGAGGCCCGCGAGCAGCAAAGCAATGAAGCTGCCCTTGACGCTCAAGCCAAACAGGAAGAGGGCCAAGAGCACGAGCAGCAGGAAGTTCACGAAGCCGAGCCCAATATAGGGCAATTGCTTGCCGAGCAGAAACTCGGTGCGCGAAATCGGCGTCACGTAGAAGTTTGTGATCGACCCCAACTCCTTTTCGCGCACGACCGCGAGTGAGGTTAGGATGGAGGGGATCATGGCCAGCAGAATCCCGATCATGATCGGCACGACAGCGTTAAAGCTGCGGAAGGCTTGATTGTAGAGAAAGCGCGGTTCGAGCGCATAAGCGGCGGGCACGGGCGCGCGGGGGCCGGCCGCGGCGGCGATCGCGCGCCGATGTAAAGCCTGGGCGTATCCTGAAACGGTTTCGGCCCGGAACGGCATGGCGCCATCGACCCAGGCGCCGATTGGGGGCGGCGCTCCCGAAGCCAGCGCGCGTCCAAATCCCGGCGGAATATCGAGCACGAGCGTCGCCTGATTGCTGCGCAGCGCCAGCTCGACGGCGCGGTCGTCGTTGAGCGCTGCTCTCAGTTCAAAATACGGGGAGGAGGCGAATTCTTCGACGTAGGCGCGGCTTGCCGGGGTGCGGTCGCGGTCGATGACTGCAAGCGAAACGTCCTCGACGTTGAAGGAAATGCCGTAACCAAAGGCCAAGGCCAGAACGAGCGTGCCGGCAAGCGCCATCGCGAAGCGCACCGGCTCGCGCAGCATTTCCAGAATCTCGCGGCGCGCCACGGCGAGCAATCGCGCCATTGGTTTGGATCTCTCCGCGCTCGGGCTGGTGATGAGCGCCGAAAGCGTATCGGTCGGCGGGTCGCCGGCGCCACCGATCTGCATGAAGCGCACGAAAGCGTCTTCGAGCGTTGCGGCATTTTGACTCCGTCGCAGTTCGTCTGGCGCGCCTTCAGCGATGACGCGGCCCGCATGCATGAAGGCGATCCGGTCGCAACGTTCCGCCTCGGTCATGAAATGGGTGGAGATGAAGATCGTCACCTGCTGGTCGCGGGCCAGTCTCTCGATCTCTTGCCAGAACGCCTCTCGCGCGGCCGGGTCGACGCCCGAAGTTGGCTCGTCGAGGATAAGCACTTCCGGTTCGTGCAGGATCGCGATCGCCAGCGACAGGCGCTGGCGGACGCCAAGCGGCAAGCCGCCCGCGATGGCGCCAGTATACTCAACGAGCCCGAATTGGCGCGTGAGCGCGGTGATGCGCGCTTCTCCGCTGTCGCGATCGAGGCCAAACAGCTCTGCGTGCAGATTGAGGTTTTGCTGTACGGTCAGTTCGCCATAAAGCGAAAAGCCCTGCGACATGTAGCCAGCACGTCTGCGCGTGGCGAGATCGCGCGCATCAACCAGGCGGCCCAACATACGGGCCTCGCCCGCGCTCGCTGGCAAGAGCCCAGTGAGCATTTTCATCGTCGTCGTCTTGCCGCACCCGTTTGAGCCTAAGAAGCCGTAGATCTCACCGCGGCGGACGCTGAATTCCACCCGATCGACCGCCACGAACGCGCCGAAACGGCGGGTCAATCCATGCGCCTCGACAGAAATTGGCGCGTCAGGCGCTGGCGGACGCCGCACAATTCGGTCTGGAACTTGAGCGCCGGTCAAGGTCATGAACAGCGCCTCCATCGAGGCCGCGCCGTGCTCAGATTTCAAATGCGCCGGCGCGCCATCGGCGATGATGCGGCCGGCTTGCATCAAGACGACGCGCCCGAAGCGCTCTGCTTCATCGAGATACGAGGTCGCGACGATGAGCGCCATGGCCGGGCGGGCGCCACGAATGGCGGATACCAGATCCCAGAACTGGCGGCGCGACAGCGGATCGACGCCGGTCGTTGGTTCATCCAAGATCAGAATGTCAGGGTCGTGCACCAACGCGCAGCACAGGCCGAGCTTCTGCTTCATGCCGCCGGAGAGTTTTCCGGCCGCGCGAGCGGCGAACGGCGCAAGCCCTAGAGCCTGCATCAGCGCGTCTACACGCTTGGACGGCGCGCCGCCGAACAGGGCGGCGAAATAGTCTATGTTTTCACGGACACTGAGCGTTGGATAGAGATTGCGGCCAAGCCCTTGGGGCATAAAGGCGATGCGTGGCTGCACTGAAGTGCGCGCGCGTTCCTTGGTGATGTCGTGGCCAAGCGTTTCGACCCCACCTTGCTGAACCCGCTTGGCGCCGGCGATCAGCGCGAGCAGCGTCGATTTGCCCACGCCATCGGGCCCGATGACAACCACTGCTTCGCCGGCGGCGACCGCGAGGCTCACATCGTCAAGAGCAACCGATTTTGCGTAGACGTGACGCACGCCTGTGAGCCGCGCGGCCCATGGCGGCGGCTCGGTCATGAGCGCGGCGTGTCGGGGAAGCGGCGCGTCCGTTCTGACTGCAGCCGCGCAGGCCAGCGCGCATCCGGTCTCAATTGAATATAGGCCACGCCGGTCACGCCGACATTGAGCCGATCGGGCCGCGATTGCGTCAGCTCATCGGTAATACGCACGCGCACGCGATACATAAGATTATCGCGCTCGCCGCGCGTCTCCACCTGCCGCGGCGTGAATTGCGCTTCAGGCGAAATGAATGAGACCCGCGCCGGCAGGGGAGCGTCTGCTCGGGCGTCGAGCACAATCCGCGCCGGCGCGCCCATTGCCAGCGCCCCTGCTTCCCGTGTGGGCAAGAATACGGTCATGTAAATGTCGGAGGTGTCGAGCAAAGTGGCGATCGGTCCCCCGGCGTTGATGAGTTCGCCGGACTCAGCCAGCCGATAGAGCACGCGCCCTGGACGCGGGGCGACCAGGGTGGCTTCCCGTATCTGCTCCCTAATACGGTCAGCCTCGGCTTGCGCAGCCGCAGTGTCGGCGTCGGCGGCCGAGCGCGCGCTCTGGGCCGCGCGCAGTCCAGCGGCGGCGGTTTGTTGTGACGCGCGCCTTTGATCTAAGAATTGCTCGGGCGCGAAGCCGCGATGGTGCAGTGTCTCGGCGCGGCCATATTCGAGCGTCGCGAGCCTGAGCGCGCTGTTCTGCTGGGCGATTGTGGCGTCACTGACAGCGCGCTGCTGGCGCGCGCGTTGGATGCGAGCCTCCGCCGCGCGCAGCGCCGCTTCGAGTTCTCGAGTGTCGAGGCGGGCTATCACATCGCCTGCGGCGACGGCGTCGCCTTCCTGTACTTGGATCTCGATCACGCGGCCCGGATAACGCGCTATGATGTCGATCTGCCGCGCTTCGAGGCGGCCATTGGCCTTGGCAAAGCCCGCTGGCGGATCTGGCGGCGAGCCCAACAGCACGCAAGACCCGAGCCCTGCGCCGATGACGACAATAAAGGCCCCGATCGCCGCCGGCAGCCGCTGAGCCGGGCGCAAGGGCGTTCGCGCAAGCAAGGCGTCGAGCCGCCGCTTGATGGTCTCAAAAATTGCGATGTCGGCCTCCCCGCATCAGATAGATTTAGGACGTCGAGGCGAGGTTGCGCGGCGCCCTCGCGCGCCCGCCCAGGAAGCGGGGGAGGAAAGCCGGCGTGCGCGCCGCGTAGGCCCGCCATTGCTCGCCGAATTGCGCTTCGGCGTCGCGCTCCTCGCTCCTGGCGAGGCGCAAATACATAAACACCAACACCGGAAACATAAGCGCCGTCAGTATTGTCGGCCATTGCACGAGAAAGCCAACCATCACCAGGATGAAAGCGAGATACTGGGGATGGCGGATCGACTTATAGGGTCCCTCGACCGCAAGCGCGCCAGCCGCCTGGGCCCGATGCAGCACCGTCCAGGATTCCACCAGCAGCCACAGGCCGCCGACAATGAGTGCATCGCTCAGCCAGTGAATTGGCGTGAAATGCGGATCGCCGCGCCAGCCCAACAATGTAGGCCAGAAATGGCCCCCATTGTGCGTAAGGATGTCGGCGCCCGGCGCAAAGCTCTGGAGCCAGGGGGCGAGCAAGTAAAGGGTGAGCGGGAAGCCGTACATTTCGGTGAAAAGCGCTATGATGAAGGCCGAAAAAGCGCCGAAGCTGCGCCAATCGCGCGATGATCGCGGCTTTGCAAAACTCAGCGCGAACACGATGAAGAATACGGAGTTGACGAAGGCGAGCAGCCAGAGGCCGTAGCCCAAGAAGGCGCCATGGTCAGTCATTGGCCGCTCCATTGTCACGCTGTTGCGCTCGACCATGGCCGCCATGTCCGCCGTGACCGCCATGCATGAAGATGTGCATCAGCGGGCAGGCGAGCAGGATGAGAAGCGGCCAAGCCGCCAGCAGATGCGCGCCGTGTTCGGCGATGACATAATAAGCGCCGACGCCGAGCAAGGCGAACATGAGCACGCGGACCAGCCAAGACGCGCGGGGACGCGGACTCGCGGGGGGCGCGGTTGAGGTGGGTTCGTGATGGGCGTGCATGCTCATGCGCGGGCGTCCTTCAGGCGGCAGCTTGGTCGAGCGCGCCGCGCCGGGGATGACAGGGCGGGGAAGCGGCAGGTCGATCGCCCGGTTTAGGCGCGCTCGCATTGCTATACGTGGCCCGAGGCGGGTTCCCTGAAGCTGATCGCAACGGCGCCTTTGGCAAAGCCGTCCAGGGCGAGCGCCGTCAGGCGCGTATTAGAATGGAGCGCGCCCGACCGGGGCTTTTGTGTTCGCTTGGCAGAAGGAAGAAAAACATGGCTCAGCAACCAAGCGCTGAACGAAGCGCAGGGATCGGTGTTCTACCGTTGGGCATTGCGTTGGCGGTGACGCTGCTCGCAGCCTACGGGGCATGCTGGCTGGTTGCGGCCTCGCCCTATGCTGCGCCGTTCGCGCACGCTTGGCTGCAATTGTTCTCGGCCGAGCCCGAAGGCTCAATGGCGCAACTGATTGAGGGCGCGATCTTCAGCGCCGTCGCCGCCTGGTTCGCCGCCCTCATCTTCGCGCCCGTCTACAACCTGGTCGCCCGCACCGATCGCATCATCTGACGCGCTCGTATCGCGAAGTGAGGAAGTCATGACGATACGGGTAGGCGTCAATGGCTATGGCGTCATCGGCAAGCGCGTCGTCGACGCGGTCAGGCTGCAAACCGACATGGAGCTTGTCGGCGTCTGCGACATCGCCGACGATTGGCGGATTGGCGTCGTACGCGATCAGGGCGTCCCGATCTATTCTCCCTCCGGCGCAGCAAGAGCAGGATCGCTTGAGGATATGGCGGCCGGCGCCGATCTGGTGGTCGACTGCACCCCCAAGGGCGTCGCCGCCAAGAACGCCGTGCTCTATCGCAAGCTGGGCGTCAAATTCATCGTCCAGGGCGGTGAAAAGCATGAAGTCACAGGCCATTCCTTTGTCGCCGATGCGACCTATGCGAGCGCTCTCAACCGGCCCTCGACGCGTGTTGTGTCGTGCAACACGACTTCGATTGTGCGCGTCTTCGGCGCGCTGCGGCGCGCTGGTTTGCTGCGGCGCGCACGCGGGACTTTGCTCCGCCGTGCGCTCGATCCATGGGAGAGCCATCTTGGCGGGATCATGAACACGCTTGTCCCGGAGGCGCACGTTCCAAGCCATCAAGGTCCGGACGCCCAAACCGTCGACCCCGCGCTCGATCTCGTCACCATGGCGGTCAAGGTGCCTGAAACGCTTGGTCACATGCATTTCTGGTCCGCCGAGCTTGCCGGCGAGCCCT
>JBFWYC010000044.1:0-25416 GCA_050186805.1 Hyphomonadaceae bacterium | reverse complement strand
CCCGCGTCACCATCACCGACCTCGGCCCCGACACCCTCGTCACCATCGACGGAACCGACACCGTCCTGCTCGAAGGCGTCACCGGCGATGGAGGCAATGTCGTCACCATCGCAGACTTCATCCTCGGGCCGTAACCAAGCTCTGAGGGTCACCCTTCGGCGATCATGAGCCATTGAAGGGGTGGGGTGGTCGCTGGCAGCTTTGGAGCGACTAGGTCAGTCGCCAAACCGGCCAACATTGTTCGGCGCAGAAATCAGATGGTCTTCTCAAAGCGCTCAGAACGGTGCCACCCCATTAGGCCCGGTGCATCGACCCTCGATTCGATTGACGATCCAGGCGCCGCCGCGATCGGAATGCGACACCGCCACCATTCGCCCGCTCGCGCGATCAATGTCCCAAACGCCGTGGTGCTCCTCGCTGGCATGCATGGCCACGATAGAACGGTCGTCGATCATGAATACGCCCGGCGTTCCCACCCACGGGAAGGTCTTGCTCTCTAGGTCCAGGCTGAGCGTTATTCCCGGGCCATCCCCCGAATCCACGTTGATGACATTATCTCCGTCGCGGACGTACATCTGTCCGGTGTCCTGCGAGCAGCGCAGTTCTAATTGCTCGGCCCATGCTGGCGACGCGAAACCGAGCATTCCCACAAGGGCGGCGCCTACGATCCCTCGCATTTTGACCTCACCTCGCTTGGGAAAGCCCCACGCTCCGCTAAAAAGTCGGTCCATACGCTTCAAAGCCCCGGCGTCATCAACCTCGGCTGTCCGAAGGCGCTTGTCGATAGCCAGCTCGTCACCAAGAGGGCCGGTTGATGGAGGGCCTCATCCGCGCGGCGCGCGAAGGGCGCGGTAGGCTTCCGGCGAAACAAGCGCTGCCGCGACTAGGAAATCACCCGCCCAGTAGAACAGAAAGCGCCGGTTGGGGGCGAAGCCATATCCGTATTGACATTCATCCGACCGGCTCACTTCAATCAATATGCCGCGCTCGCGCAGCTCCTGCCGGTCTGCTTGGGTGCGGCCGCGCGGTGCAATGATGGACAAACGGCGATCAAGCGCATCGATCGTCTGCGTCGTCAGCTCGAATCGCGTGCGCGCCTCACCGCGCAATGTTTGCTCCACGCGCATCCGATAGATGGCAAAGGATTGCGGCGCGGCGGGCTGGCGCCCGGGATCGAGCGCGGTCAGCTCTTCGGCGGCGGCAACGGATTCGAGGCGCTCTCTGTAAGCCTGCAGCCGCAGCCAGTATGACGCGTTTTCCGCTTCGACAGTGCGCGTAAGGTCGCGATCTGACCGCCATCCCACCACCCGGATTAGTTCGATACGCGTGATCGGCGCCAAGCCGGCCGGCGGCGTGGGCGGGTCGCTTTCGAGGTCCCAGCTCCGATAAAGCAACTCGCCTGGCTCGAGCGCTGGCGCATGACTTGATCCCACTGCAAAGGCAAGTCCGTCAGGCGTGGAAACGATATCGGCGAACTGAGGTCCTTCGCTGAAACACAGGGCTGCTGCCCTCGACGGGGCGAGTCCAATTGCAGCTATGGCAGCCAACGCCAAAACAGCAGATCGCATGCATCTCCCCGTGAGCGGCAGCGACTTTGCCCGCGCCAGATTTCCCCCGCAAGCGCAAGTGGCGGATATGAGCCGACTTATCGCCTCTCGCACCATCCGCTCTTGATCCGCAGACGCCGTGTAGCGCTCAATCTCGCTTAGCCATCGAGATCGATGTGTGAAGGCTGTCGCTGACCGGTCATGCCGGCAACGGTCGTCGCACCGTATGGAGATCCGCCGACAACTTCTTCTACGCCAAGCTGGGAGTCACTCCGCACTCTTTGAACCGATGAACACGCGCTGTCGCGCTAGCTTGATCGAAATCCAACTTTGGCGTGCGTGCCGTCGCAGAAGGGCTTGGTGCTGGACTGGCCGCAACGGCAGAGCTTGGCGGCTTGCTGGCGGGCGACCACGCGGCCGGTGCCAGAAATGATCTCGAGATTGCCGCGGACCATGAGCGGCCCGTCGAGTTGCGGTGCGATGTCGACCGGGCCGTCGCGCACCGCCAGCATATCGGTGTTGGCGCCCGTCGGCGGCTCGCCGCTGGCGCTGAAGCCGACGTCGTGATGCGACCCATCGCAGAACGGCTTGTTCTTCGATGCGCCGCAGCGGCAAAGTGTGACGCGATAGCCGACAGGCTGGCCGTCGATGCGCAGGTCGCCGCGTATCCCGTACGGACCCGCCTCGCGCACTGAAATCAGATTGACCGGCGGCGCATGCTCCTGCGGTCCGCCATCCTTGCGCCGATACTGGATGGCGCCCGACGGGCATTCGCGCGCCACCGCCATGAGCTCTTCGGCCTCCATGTCGTCGGGATGAATCCATGGGCCTTGCACGTTGGCAAGAAACACCTTGGGCGCGCCGGTGACGCAGAAGCGCGAATGAATGCAAAGCTTGCCGTTGAAGGTGATCTGCACGGCCTCGCCCTCAACGATCTCGGCGCCGTCCACCAAAGTTGTCGGCGGCGCTGGCTTGATCGCCGGCGCGCTCGGTGCGTCGAAGGCAGGCGCCGTTGTGCTCATTTCGCTGAACCGCTGCGATCGCGCCGCCAGGGCTTTGATCAGCCCAGCGGCGCGCGCAACGCGCGTGTCGCTTTGATCCAAGCGGCCCGCATACTTCGACAGCTCGTGCATGCGTTCAATGAAGAAGCGCCGCGCGCTTGCGCCTTGCGGGAAGGGGGCGGAGTCGCGCAGCGCCGTGAAGGACATCCCGGCATTGCAATGCGGGTTGGACGGCCCCGCAGGGCGGCGCGCGGCGCTCTCGGCAAGCAACGTCATCGCCTTCATCAGATCGATGCCCAGATCGACCGCGAGACTTTTCTCTGCGCTCGGCCCATGCACCGCGTATGAATAAGCGATGAGGCGCAGCATCGTTTGATAGGATGCGTTGGCGACATCGACGATCGCGGCGGCGTCTTCGTCCTCCAGCCAAACCCGGCCTTCGGCGATCGGCGGGCGGCGCAGGACCGGATTGGTCGCAGCCGGGTGCGCCGGCGTGAATTTTGGGTTGTGCGAGAGGATCGCTTGGTACTCGTCGCGAATTTTACGGAAGCGGCAATAGTGCGAGTTGGGGCTCTCGGCGCTCGCGCCTTCGCCTTCGGCGACGATCGCTGCACATGCCGCAATCGCCGTCTTCGAACACAGCACCGGCTTGGCGCCGCGCAGATCGATCTCATTCGGCGACAATTGCAGGCCGGGGTCGCCACAGAACAGATCGTTCTCACCGAGCTTATCGGTCATATAGTTCAGTGCGTATTCCAAGGTCTGATAGAATTGGCCGACCGTTTCATAGTCGATCGCCATCGGCGTCAGCCTGGGCTTTGGCGCACCGCGCTTAAAGGAGACATGCTGGAAGCCCGCGCCGTCCGGCTCCTCCGATCCTTCCGGACGTTCCAGATGGATGAAGTGCTGCAGCACGTCCATGTTGAACGGCGCCAGTTTCACCACGACGCCGCCGGGCAAACCGCCCGGATCGAGCGGAAAATTATCGCGACCGAAGGCGGGGCTGCCGCCAAGCGCAGCGGTGATATTCCAAACCGCCGCGAGGTGACCCATTTCGTCGATGGCGACATCGAGGATGGCGCGCCGCCAGCGCTTCACCGCCGCCGCTTCATCGGCGCTCAATCCTTCACCTTCACCGTCCTTCAGGCTGAACGCGGCGTAGAGATAGGTGCACATCAGATTGTGCTCGAGCTCAGCGGCCTCGTAGAGCGCATGAATCAATTGTTCGCGCGTCGGTGTGAGCACGGGGGCAGCCGGCATGGGTCTCGTCTCCTCGCTCGGACCAGTCTCGCGGAGGCGGTCTATGGCTCAAATCATATCATGGTATAGTTGGGGACATAGATCGAACCGGCTTAGATTTTCGGCAATGGCTCACGCGCCGATCGTGCACATTATAGACGACGACGCCTCTTTGCGTGGCGCGCTCGACAGCCTGTTCCGTTCGACCGGGCAGGCGACCCGGCTTTACGATTCTGTCGCGCAATTCATGGAGGCGACGCCGCCCGATGGCCCGGGCTGCCTTGTGCTCGACGTCCGCATGCCGGGCATGAGCGGGCTCGACTTTCAGGTCAGGCTCGAGGAATTGGGCGTGCGCTTGCCTGTCGTGTTCATGAGCGGCCACGGTGACATTCCGATGAGCGTACGCGCCATGAAGGCCGGCGCCGTGGATTTCCTGGCCAAGCCCTTCCGCGATCAAGAAATGTTGGACGCGGTGGCGGCCGCGATCGCGCGCGACCGCGACCGGCGCGCCGAGCATGGCAAGCTCGACGCGCTGCGCGAGGCGTATTCATCACTTTCGCCGCGCGAGCGCCAAGTGATGGGGCTCGTCGCCGCCGGGAAAATGAACAAGCAGGTCGCCGGCGATCTGTCACTCAGCGAAATCACGGTGAAGATCCATCGCGGCGCAGCGATGCGGAAAATGGGCGCCAAGACGCTGGCCGATCTGGTCCGCATGGCCGAAGCCCTGGGCGTTCGGGCCAACGTCGAGGTGCCGCGCAGCTAGGCGCTGCGTTTTCATACCTGCGTATGATTTCATCATCGGCTGGGCGCGCCGACAGTGCACAGGTGGCTGAAGACACGCTGATTTCGATCATCGATGACGATGAATCCCTGCGCGCGGCGCTGGTGGGGCTGGTGCGCTCGCTCGGCCATAGCGCCACCGGCTTTGCCAACGCCGAGGATTTCCTGGCCGCCGATCAGGCTGGCCGCAGCGCCGTGATCGTAACCGACATCCAGATGCCGGGGCTTTCCGGCATTGATCTGAAGCAACGGCTGGCCGCCGATGGCTGCGCTGCGCCCGTCATCATGATCACGGCGCGCGCCGAGGCGGGCCTGCAGGAACGTGCGCTTGCGAGCGGCGCGATATGCGTTCTGAAGAAGCCATTCGCGGCGGAAGCTTTGATCGATTGCTTGGAGCGCGCGCTGGCGAAATAGCGGCGGCTGCGCTAGGTGGTGCGCATGAGTGGGGGCGAGCAGAAAGGTCCAAGCGCCGAACAAGCGTTGCGCGAGAGCGAGTATCGCTATCGCAATCTCTTCCAGGCGATGGCGGCTTCGTTCTGGGAGCTCGACTTCAGCCCAGTGGGCGCCATGCTGCGTGACCTGCGCAAGCAAGGCGTGACCGATTTCGCCGGCTATTTTGCGGCCAATCCGGCTTTCGTTCGCGAGATGATGCGCGTCACCCGAGTCATCGATGTCAACGATCAGACCGTGGCGATGTTCGGTCGCGGCGATAAGGCCGAGCTGTTCCAGACGCTCGACGTTTATTGGCCGGAAGAGAGCAATCACGTCTATGCGCAGAGTGTGATCGCCGCCGTGACCGGCAAGGCGAGCTATGCGACGGAGTGCAAGCTGCGAAAACTCAGTGGCGAGACGCTGGACGCGCTGTTTACCGCGTGCTTCGCGCCCGAAGCGGTCGCCAACGGCAAGCTTTTGATTGGCGTGATTGATGTCTCGGAACGCGTCCGCGCCCAAACCATGCTACGTCAGGTGCAGACGGAATTCGCGCACGCCGCGCGCGTGTTCATGCTCGGCGAGCTCACCGCATCGATCGCGCACGAGGTCAACCAGCCGCTCGCGGCCATCGCCACCAACGCGTCCGCGGGCTTACGCTGGCTCGACCGCCCCGAACCGGATGTCGCAGAGGTCCGCGCGCTGACACAGCGCATCATCGCCGACGCACAGCGCGCCGCCGATATTGTCTCTCGCGTTCGCGCAATGGCCGGGCGCCGCGCGCCGGAGCCGGCGGCGATCAGCATCAATGGCGTCATTGAAGAGGCGATGCTTTTTCTGGCGCATGAGCTGCAGGGGCACAGTGTTGCGCTCGCGCTCGCGCTGGAGAAGGGCGTTCCTGCCGTGCTCGCCGACCGCATTCAGGTGCAGCAAGTGATCGTCAATCTCGCCGTCAACGCCATGCAGGCGATGTCGGCGACGCCAGCCGCGGATCGACGGATATCAATCCGTACGCAAGTTCATGACGGGCGCGTTCACATTGCTGTCGCAGATACTGGGCCGGGCATAGAAGCTGCGCACGTGCACCGTCTGTTCGAAAGCTTTTTCACGACCAAAAGCAATGGCATGGGGATGGGCTTGCCGATCTGCCGCTCAATCCTAGAAGCCTATGGCGGCGACATCCGTGTCGCCAATGGCGAAGATCGCGGCGCCGTTTTCACAATCTCTCTGCCGCCAGCGCAATGAACGAGCATATACCAGTGTATTATCGCTTTAGCCCTAGGTAGAATGGCTGAGAGCTGGGCGCGGGCGCATCCTGTCTTCATCAAGTGAAGCGGAGATTGCCATGACCAAGACCATCGTACTCGTGCACGGCGCGTGGCTGAATTCCAAGGCGTGGGAGCTTTGGAAGACGCGCTATGAAGCGAACGGCTACACGGTCGTCACGCCGGATTGGCCGGGCGATGAAGGCGATCCGGTCGAACTCAAGGCGCATCCGCGCAAAGAGTTGACCAAATACGGACCAAAGGAAATTGTTGCGCACTTCGAGCGCATCATTCGTGCGCTGCCTGAAAGCCCGATCATTATCGGCCACAGCGCTGGCGGCGTGTTCACCCAACACTTGCTTGATCGCGGCCTCGGCGTCGCTGGTGTGGCCATCGATCCGGCGCCGACGCCGGGCGTGGGCTTGCCGCTCGATGCCGTCATCTCGGCGCTGCCGGTCCTTGGCGTCCCCTTCAGTGGCGGCAAGGTCGTGTCCATGACGAAGAAGTTCTTCGCCGCCCGCTTCGCCAATGGTTTGCCGCGCGATCAGGTTGACGCCCACTTCTCGCGCTACATCGTGCCTACCGCGGGCAAGGTCTATTGGGATGGCGTGCTCGCAGGCGGCGCTGGTTCGATCACCTGGAACAGCAAAGCCCGCGCGCCGCTGCTTCTGGTCGGCGGCGGCATCGACGTGATCGCGCCGGCGAGCATGACCAAAGCCATCTTCAACAAGCAGAAGCGCGCCGCCTCTCTCACCGAACTCAAAATCTATCCGGATCGCTCTCACTATTTGTGTGCCGAGCCGGGCTGGGAAGAGGTGGCGGATTACGCGCTGGCCTGGGCCGAAAAGAACCAACGCCCTGCTGTCGTGACTCCCATCGGCGTCCGCGCGGCGTAAGTCCAATCAATCTCAGCAAGGAGGCGAGCATGCCTTACGTAACCGCAAAAGACGGCGCTCAGATTTTTTACAAGGATTGGGGTCGCAAGGACGCGAAGCCTATCCTGTTCTCACACGGCTGGCCGTTGTCGAGCGACGACTGGGACAAGCAAATGGTGTTCTTCGGCGAGAAGGGCTATCGCGTCCTCGCCCATGATCGCCGTAGTCACGGGCGTTCCACACAAACTTGGGACGGCAATAATATGGATCAGTACGCCGACGACCTGTCGGAGCTGATCAATGCGCTCAATCTGCGCGACTTGGTGCTGGTCGGCCACTCAACCGGCGGCGGCGAGGTGGCGCACTATCTCGGCCGCCATGGAACGAGCCGTGCAAGCAAGGCTGTCCTTTTGGGCGCCGTGCCGCCGCTCATGTTGAAGACGGCGAACAATCCGGAAGGGACGCCGATCGAAGCGTTTGACGGCATCCGCGCCGGCACGCGCGCTGACCGCTCGCAATTCTACTACGATTTGACCATGCCGTTTTACGGCTACAATCGCCCAGGCGCGAAGCTGAGCGAAGGCCAGCGCGAAAGTTTCCGCCTGCAAGGATTGATGGGCGGGATTAAGGGTCAGCTCGACTGCATCCATGAGTTCTCGGAGGTCGATTACAGCGACGACCTCAAGAAGATCGACATCCCCGTCCTGGTCGCGCACGGTGACGATGATCAGATCGTGCCCATTAAGGCGGCGGCGCTGAAGAGCGTGAAGCTGCTTAAGCAGGGCAAGTTGAAGGTCTATCCAGGCGGCTGCCACGGCTTCGCGGCGACCAACACCGACGAGTTCAACACCGATGTTCTGAACTTCGTCGAGGGCCGCAAAGTCGACGGCGCGGACTGATCGGAGACGCCACGGCGTCGATGCTTATCGACGCCGTGGGCTTCGCCAGCGGTGCGCAAACGTCTCTCAACGCTTGCATTTTTTCCTCGACGCGCGAAACTGTCATCGGTGCGATACATCGGTGAAAAACACACAACGCCGTCAGCGTTCTGTCATCTGTCCGCCCGCCATCACGCCTTCCTAACAGCGCTGTGAAACTTGGTGTCGCGCGCTTGCGATGCGGCCAAAAAAATCCAAGCAAAACGGCCGTATGTACAGGCCTTGCGCGCGTACCTGCGGATCAGCGCAAATCGGAAATGCCGCGATCGCACGCAAGCTGATCATACCCCAAATATGCGCACACGCGTCCGCGCATACGCTTTGAGCGAGAACGATTTGCCGCGCGTCAGGCTCCACTCATGGTCCTGCTCCTTGGGAGTAGAGCATGACGATCGAGCGCTGGGGCATCGCCAATCAGGATCCGCTTCTGCTTACGGGAGCGGGCGTTCAAACCGGGCCGGCAATCGCCGATAGCGAGGGCGGCGAGTTTGCCGTCGCGTGGCAGGACGGCGCCGGCGTCGTTCAGGTCACCTTCTATGATGAGCAGGGACTCTTAAGCGCGGCGCGGCCATCGACGGCGGTCACTGATGGCTTTTACGGCGCCACCGCATCACCGGCCTCCATCGGCGCGATCCAGATGTCCGCCGGCGGCGCCGGCATCGGCTATGGCGTGCTGTGGGAGGAGTCCTCGGCGGGCCAGCCCACTCTGCTTCGTCTGCGCTACATCGGCCTGGCCGGCACGTTCGGCGACGAGCTGGCCGTGTCGGCCTCTGCGCCCGGCTTGAACCAGCACGACGCATCCATCTCCAGCTATTACAAAGACGACGCGCGCGGTCGGCCAATCGTCGATGGCTTTGACGTCGCTTGGGTTGAATCGGGTTCTGCCGCCGCGCACGCCTATGGGGCGGTCTATCTGCAGCGCTTCGCCGTTGGCCTTGATGCGCGCAAGGACCCCGCAGCGCCGCCAGTGGCTGTCGGCGTCGACGGCGTCACGACGGGCGACAACACCCAACTGCTCTTGTCCGCGAATGGTCGTGACCCCTCTGTCGCCGGCCTGCTCGGCGCCGCCAACGAAACGGTGGTGGTGTGGGCCGACGATCTGAACCGCGTCAACCTGCGCATCTATAGCGACGCTGGCGTTCAACTGACCAACGTCGCCAGCATCGGCACGACCGCAGCCAATGGCGAATTGCATGTGCAAGCACTGATCGGCGGCGGCTTTGTCGTCGCCTGGCTCGCCAGCGTCGGCGGCAACATCGTGCTGCAGGGGCGTGTCTACACGCCGGGCGCAGCCGGTGCGTTCACGGCGGGCGCGCTGACGCAGTTCGCCGATGTCGACAACGCCGTGAGCGATTTCTCGATCGCGGCGCTACCGGATACGGGCGGTTTTGCCCTGACCTGGAACGCGCTGCACAACGGCGCGCAGGCGATCTACACGCAATCGTTTAACGCCGGTGGCGCGCCGCAAGAGCCGGCGCCATCTATCTGGCACGCGCCAGCCGACGCGACTGGTGTTGCAGCAGCCGGTTTGCTCGGCGACCGCTTCGTCGTCGTTTACAATGACAACGCGACGCCAGGCGACGCCAATATTGGCGCGCAAATCTTCGATACGCGCACGCTGCCGGACGGCAGCCCGATCACGGTGAACGGCGAAGGCCTGACCTTGATCGGCGATCCGGAGTTCGAAACGCGCGGCCGCACTGACGCTGACACGCTCGTCGGCACCGTTGGCAAAGACCACATCGATGGACGCCAAGCCGACGACATTCTTGATGGCGGTTTAGGCGATGACACCATCGTCGCAGGTGGCGGCAACGACGTGATCGATGGCGGCGGCGGCGACGACACGCTTGTCCTCAGCGGCCGCTTCAGTCTCGATGGCGACGCCAGCAATGACGACTATTCGATCGTCTATGAAGGCGCCGGCATCTTCACCATCACCGATCTGCGCAGCGGCGCGCCCGACGGCGCCGATCTGGCCCGCAGTATCGAGAATTTCGTTTTCCTCGGCAATGGCGCGACCTTCACGGCGCTCGAACTCTCAGGCGAAACGCCGAATGTGACGCCGACGGCCTGGGGCTGGACCGATGCCGACGCCGACACAGCGCCTGATGCTGAAGGCACGCCGGATGTCGATGGCTTCATCGTCAACCACGCGCCGCGCAGTTTGGCGGGGATCCAAACCAATCCGGTGGTCGCCGACAGCGTCGGCGAATTCATCGGCGTCCTGTGGGAGACCGCCAGCGCCCCCGGCGCCGACACGCACATCCGCGGACAATTCTATGACGTCATCGGCGCGTTCGACGAGTTCATCCCGAACGCCATCGACATCAGCGATGGCATTGGCATCGAAGGCAACGCCGCTATCGTCTCCGGCGGCGCCAACTCCGGCTGGGGCGTAGCCTGGGAGCAGCGCGACAACGCTGGCGACGTCTCACGCGAACTGCGCACCAACTTCGTCGGCCCTGGCGTTCTGACGTCCGTCGAGCTCAGCGTCCTCAACGAAGGCGCCAGTGTCGATCAACACGACGCCGCGATGTCGGGCTCCTTCCTCGATCGCACGTTGCAGAGCCCGGTTGGCGGCTCGGTGCTGCCGACTGGCATGAGCGACGGCTACAACGTCGTCTGGGTGTCTACACACCTCGATGGTAGCGATGGCGCACTCGATGATGGCTATGGCCGCATCATGTTGCAGCGGTTTGAGGTGCCGCTCGATCCGCTCGGCAACCCCAGCGCTCCGGTGGCGGGCGGCATCGATGGCATCGCCGGTCTCAACAACGCTTACAACACCGGCGACGCCGCCGTGTGGGTCGGCGACGAAGACGCCAATGGCGTGGGCGGCGCCTTCGGCCGCAATCCGTCGACGGCGGGCCTGCACACATTCGAAACCGGCATCGTCTGGATCGCGAGCGACGGCGCCGGCGGCGAGAAGGTCGTCTTCCGCGCCTATGACGATCTCGGCCAAGTGATTCCGTATGCGGCCGGCGATGACATCTCCGTTGGTTATCCTGTTGCCGCACACACGAATGCGTTCGTCGTCTCGGCTGGCGCGGTAAATTTCGCGATCGTTTGGATCACCGCTGACGCGACGAGTCCGTCCGGCTTCACCGTGATGGGCACGATGCTGAGCTCCGCCGGCAACGGACTAAACGGGCAGGGCTTCGGCTTCGGTGCGCCGGCGACATCGTTCGTGCTGACGCAATTGCCGGCCGGGTTCGATCCGGCCAATGGCGATCTGCAGGTCACCGGCATTAGCGGCGAAGACAGCAACGACGTCGTATTGGCTTGGAACCAGGCCAATGGCGTCGGCGGCGCCGATATGATGGCGCAGCACGTGCGCGTTTCGCTCGATCCCGTATCGGGCATCGCGCTCTCCATGTCCGCGGAAGGCGACGCGATTGTTGTGAACGCCAGCACTGCCGGCGTGCAGAATCAGGGCGGCATCGCCGGCCTGCTGGGCGATCGCTTCTTCACCGTCTTTCACGACGACGGCGTCTACACCGATGGCGACGACATCGTCGGACGCATCTTCGACACGCGCGATCCACTGAACCCCGAAGCGATCATTGGCGATCTCGTGCGCCCGGACGGCGGCATACAGGCGCGCCGCGATGTGCTGATCGGCACCAATGGCGACGACAACATTCGCGGCGACATTTCCGATAGCGACGGGCTCGTCGACTACATCTTCGCCGGCATGGGCGATGACGTCATCCAAGGCGGTCCGGGCATCAAGGGCGCCGCCGGTAGCCCCGAATTCATTGATGGCGGCGAAGGCAACGACACAGCCGTCTATACCGGCCGTTTGCAGGATTATTCGATCACCATCAATGGCGACGGCAGCTTTGAGGTGATCGATCTGCGGCCGGAGCAGGACAATAACGGCAACCAGCTCACCCACGACGGCATCGATAATCTCTACAACATCGAAAACCTGCGCTTCCTCGATCTCGCCAATGGCGGCGCGGGCGCTCAAACCATCCAGTTCGGCTTCCCTGGTGCGCCGCCGCCGCTCGCACCCAATTGGGACGGCACGCCTGTGCCTTGGAGTTTGGAAGACACCTCCGCCTACAAAGAGATCATAGTCGACGCCGACCCAACGCCGGGGGACGCAGCCGACGCGCGCGGCGGCATCGCCGTCACCAATCTGCAGGATGGCGCGGGCGCGGCGTGGGTTGTCGATGGCGACGAAGTATGGGCCATCACCTACGACACGACTGGCAACGCTGATCCGATTCTGCTCGGCGCCAACACACAGCTGACCAGCGGCGCCTTCGCGGGCAATGTTGTGAGCGGCATTGATGTCGCCATGACCGGCGGTCTCGGCATGACGGCGGTGTGGGAGTCTTCCAACGCCGGCGACAGCTCGATCCATCTCGCCTTCGCCAGCACCAACACGCATGTCGTCCTCGACCCGGCGGCGGGTGTGCCGGGCCCGGGCTTGCCCGGCGGTGAAGTCGTGGTTGTGGGTTCGGACGGCGCCGGCACGGCGATCGATCCGGTCATCCAAGGCTACGAGATCGTCAACGTCGACAACGACACGCTCGAAGTCGGCTTCCATGTCGGCTTCGTTGTTGAGGACGGCGCCTTCGACACCAATGCCGGCGACGCCTATGGCGCGCTGACTTTGGCGCGCTATGAGATCCCAGTTTACGACATCCTCGTCGACGCCGCAGGCAATCCCATTCTTGACGTCAACGGCCAGGCGCAACTGGCGACCGATGCGTTCGGCAATTTCATTCCAGCCACGCAAGCGAGCTTTGGCGTCGGCTCGGAAACTGCCCCGATCTCCATCGGCCTCGACGGTTTGCGTGGTACGGCGGACGACGCGGCGGCCATCGTCATCACGCAAGCTGGGCTGTTCGCCGCCAACGATCCGATTGTCGGTTCGGACGCCGCGCACACCGCCGTCCAAGGCCGCAACATTTCCATCGGCAGCTTGCACGATGGCCAGCTCGTCGTGTCGTATATCGGCACGGACGAGCAGGTTCACATTCGCATCTATCTGCCAAGTGTGAACGAGACTGGCGATCGCGAAACCGGCGGCGTCAGCGCTGACGTCATCGCCACCGGCATCACCACCTATTCCGAGCTGGCGCTGCCGTTCGCCTCCACCATCGGCGCCGTCGCGCCCGGCCAGGCGGCCATCACGGTGGCGCAGCAGAATGGGTCCTTCGGAGTCTTCTGGGCCGCGCCCAATGGTTCGGGCGGCGTCTCGATCCAAGGCGTGATCTATGCCGGCGCCGGTTCGAACTGGAGCGCCTCGCCGGTGCTGACGTTCGCGACCGGCTTGCCGGCAGCGACCAGTTTCCAAGTCGCGGCCACTGGCGTGACGCCGGGCGGCCTCGAGGACGGCTTCTTCGTCTCGTGGGAAACGCCAACCGGCATCGCCGGCCAGCGTTTCGACATGACCGGCGAGAAAGTCGGCACGCAAACTGTTGTCGGTGATCCGAACAGCGGCGCGCCCGGTGCGCACTCATCGTCCGGCATCGACGATGGCCGCATGATTGTCGGCTACCAGGACGGCAACGATGTCAGCGTTCAGTTCCTTGACAACCGCCAGCCTGGCGTTGCGCTGATCGGCCCGCGCGCCGGCGCGCCGCGCGATGTGATCGCCGGCACAGTCGGCGACGACGCGATCGACGGTCGCGCACTGGCGGACGAATTGCATGGCGGCCTGGGCGACGATCTCATCACCATGGGCTCGGGCGCCGACATCGGCTTCGGCGGCCAAGGCGATGACACTATTATCGGCGGATCCGGCCAGGATCAATTGCTCGGCGAAGCCGGCAACGATCTGCTCTGGGGCGGCGCCAGCACCGCCGCGGAGGCCGATCCGCAAATCGCGCGTGATCTCGTTGCGGGCCTCACGGCCGCGGGCGTCAACGCGGCGCTGATCAACAGCAATCAGGGCGCGGACATCATTTCGGGCGGCGATGGCATCGACGAAATATCGCTGCAAGGCGAGTTCGGCCGCTTCAACATCAACTTAGCCACTGGCGTCGTGACCAGCGACCGGACCAACGGTGGCGTTTTTATCCTTGAGGACGTCATCGGTGCGCTCGTCGACGACGGCGCCGGCGGCACGATCTTCCTGTTCACCAATGACATCGAAAACGCCACCGGCGGCATCGGCGACGACACGCTGATCGGCAACGCCGGCGACAACGTCCTGCGCGGCGGCGGCGGCAACAACACGTTCGACGGCGGCGGCGGCAACGATACCGCGGTGATCGACGGCGTGTTCGCGACCTACACCTTCCTGCGTGTCGGCGGCACGATTTTCATCAGCGACGCCGAAGACACCCAGACGCTGACCAACATCGAGTTCATCCAATTCGAAGACCGTCGCGTGAACGTGGCGGATCTCGTCGCCCAGCTGCCGAACAACGTGGCGCGCGCCGGATCCGCCATCGTGGTCGCTGATGGCAACCACGCGCCCACGGCGAGCAACGACGCGGTGACGATGCTGCAAGGCAAGGTCGCGCTGATCGACGCCATCGACAACGACGCGGATGTGGACGGCGGCCAGACGCTGGCGGTCATCAGCATTGACGGCCAGCCCTTCGTCGGCGGCCAAGCGATCGTAGCAAACGGCGTGGTGACGCTTCTGTCCAACGGCAAGCTGGCGTTTACGCCGGACGCCGCCTTCAACGGCGCCACCAGCTTCGGTTACACCATCTCTGACGGCATGGGCGGCACGGCGAGCGCGACGATTAACATCGAAGTGACGGCCGTCGTCAGCGGCCCGGCGGTGAACGATGGAGCCTCGCCAATCTCGATCCTCGGCGCGGCGGTTGAGAACCAAATTCTCACAGCGTCGCTCGGGCCTGATCCCGATGGCGCCGGCAGCGCGCCGACCTTCCAATGGTTCCGCGATGGCGTCGCCATCGATGGCGCCACCGCGCAAAACCTCGCGCTCACTGGCGCGGATGTCGGGCACGTGTTCTCCGTTCAGGCTTCCTACACGGACGGCGAGGGTTGGGCCGAATCGGTCACCAGCGGCGACACGCCAGCTGTTACGCATGCCAATGATGGCGCGTCGGTCGTGACCATTAGTGGCATCGTGGCCGAACACGAGACTCTCACAGCGACCGTTGGCGCCGATCCCGATGGCGATGGCGCGGCGCCGACGCTGCAATGGTTGCGCGATGGCGCGATCATTGTCGGTGCGACCGGCGCTGACTACACGCTGACGACCGCTGACGTCGGGCACACGATCCGCGTCCGCGCGAGCTACACCGACGCACAAGGCTTTGCGGAAACGCCGCTGAGCGCCGCCACCAGCGTTGTCGCGGGCGTCAACGATGGCGTCGCCGCGGTTTCGATCGTGGGCGTGCCCGTCGATGGCGATGCGCTCACGGCCGCGCTCGGCGTCGATCCCGATGGCGGTGTTGCATCGGCTTCTTACCAATGGCTGCGCGATGGCGTCGCCATCTCAAGCGCCACGGGCGTGGACTACGTGCTCACGCCCGCCGATGTCGGCGCGGCGATCAGCGTGCGCGTCACCTATACGGACGGCGAAGGCAATTTGGAGATCGTTGTGAGCGATGAGACGACGCCGGTGACGGCGGTGAACAACGGTGCGGCGCTGCTCACCATTGTGGGCACGGCGGCCGAACACGAAACGCTGTTCGCTGTCCTCGGCGCCGATCCGGACGGCGAAGGAACGCCGCCTGTGTTCCAATGGCTGCGCGACGGCGTGGCGATCGATGGCGCCACCGCGTCTTCCTACGTGATCGCGGCGGACGATGCCGGCCACGTGATCGCGGTCACTGCGGACTATATCGATGGCCAGGGCTATGCCGAGAGCGTGATCAGCGCCGACACCGCGCCTGTCGCGTTTGCCAATGATGGCGCGGCGGACATCTTCATCGATGGCCTCGCCACTGAGGGGCAAATCCTGACTGCAATTCTTGGCGCCGATCCAGACGGCGTCGGCGGTGTGGCCACGTATCAATGGTTCAGCAATGGCGTCGCCATTGATGGCGCCACGCTTGAATCGTATCAGCTTTCGCCGCTCGACGTCGGCGCGGTGATCACCGTCACCGCGAACTACACCGACGGGCAGGGTTTCGCGGAGGTCGTGACCAGCGCGCCAACTGCGCCAGTTGAAGCGCTCAACGTCGCCGCGACCGGCGCGCCCGCCATTCTTGGCGCGGCCTTCCGCGAAGGCGTGGAGCTCTCGGCAAACGCACTCGGCATCGTCGATGGCAACGGCCTCAGCGATCCGGGCTATTTCTACATCTGGGAAGTGTCGTTCGACGGCGGTACGACCTGGGACTTTGCCGGCATCGGCGACCTGTTCACGCCGACCCAGTTCGAAGTCGGCGGCGTTCTGCGCGTCAGCGCCGCGTTCACCGACGACCTCGGCTTCGGCGAGTTCCTGGTCTCCGATCCGACGCCGATCATTGGCGATCTGTTCACCGGCAACGCCGCCGCCAACGTGTTTGACGGCACAGCGGGCGCGGACCTTGCCAACGGCAATGGCGGCAATGACACGCTGAACGGCCTCGCCGGCGACGATATCTTGAACGGCGGCAATGGCGCGGACACGCTCAATGGCGGCGACGGCGCCGATGTGCTCGACGGCGGCGCCGACAACGACGCGATCAACGGCGAAGCCGGCGACGACGTCATCAACTACACGATGGGCCAGGGCGTCGACGTCATCAATGGCGGCGCCGGGACAGATACGCTCAACATCATCGGCACAGCTGGCGCCAACACGCTGAGCGTGGTGTTCGCAGGCGGCGTGCTGACCTCGATCGCCGGCATGGCGCCGGCGTCTATCGAGCGTTACACCGCCGATCTCGGCGGCGCCAACGATACGCTGGACTACACCGGCACGAGCGCGGCGCTGAACGTCAACCTCGCAGCAGGGACTGCATCCGGTTTCGTCTCGATCACCAGTATCGAGAACGTCACCGGCGGCACGGGCGCTGACATCCTCACCGGCACGGCGACCGCCAACATCATCAATGGCGCGGCCGGGGCGGACACGATCAACGCCGGCGCCGGCAACGACACCATCGATGGCGGCACATCCAATGACGTCATCAACGGCGAAGACGGCAACGACACCATCAACTACACGATGGGTCAGGGCAACGACCTAGTAAACGGCGGCGCCGGAACCGATACCTATAACGTGATCGGCACCGCCGGCGCCAACACGCTCACCGTGTTCTTCAATGGCGCTTCGCTGACCAATGTGGGCGGCACGATACTGTTGAACGTGGAGGTCGTGAACGCCGATTTGGGCGCCGCGAGCGACACGCTGGACTACGGGACAACCACGGCTGGCGTCACCGTCAACCTCAATACCGGGGCGGCATCCGGCTTCGGCTCGGTGTTGAACACCGAGCGCGTCACGGGCGGCGTCGGCCACGACTCGATCACCGGCAACGACATCGGCAATATCCTCAGTGGCGGCAACGGCAACGACACGCTGTTCGGTCTGGCCGGCAATGACCAATTGCTGGGCGGCGAAGGCGACGACACGCTGAACGGCGGCCTCGGCAACGACAATATCGACGGCGGCGCCGGCAACGACACCATCGTCTTCCGGCTCGGCGAAGGGACCGACACGATCAATGGCGGCGCCGATTTCGACACGCTTCATGTGCAGGGCACCAGCGGCAGCGGCTCGCTGACGGTGGCCTTCAACGGCACGACCTACACCACCGTGACCGGCGCGACGATCTCGAACGTCGAGAGCTTCGTCTTTGACTTGGCCTCGGGCGTGGACACGTTGGTGTTCTCAGGCTCGAATGGGGTAACGGCCAATCTTGAGACCGGCGTCGCGTCTGGCTCGGCCACGCTGCTGGGCATCGAGAACCTCACCGGCGGTTCGGGCATCGACACGCTGACGGGCGATGCCGGCGCCAACACGCTGATCGGCAACATGGGCGCAGACACCCTCATTGGCGGCGCCGGCAATGACATCCTCAACGCAGGCGGCGATCGAGACACCCTCATCGGCGGCCTGGGCGACGACTTCCTGATCGGGGGCGGCGGCAACGACTTCTTCGTTCTGACACCCGGCTTCGGTCACGACACGATCGCCGATTTCGACGCAAACCCGCGCGGCGGCCAGGACCTCCTGGACGTCACCTCCTTGGGGATCACGGCGGCGAATTTCGCGGCGCACGTGAGCATCGCTGTGGTGGGGTCCGACACGATTGTCACCATTGATGGCGTCGACACCATCACGCTCCTCAACATCGGCGCCGATCCGGCCAATGTGATCACCAGCGCCGACTTCATCCTGGGCGGCCCGTAAGGGCTGCTCCGGAGCGAAGTTCACTGAAATATCAGGTACAGGTCAGCTTGGCTCAATGCCGGCATTGCTATGGTGCCGGCATTGGGTGGGCGTCTTATGGCAAATCTCGCGCGGCAAGCGCCGCAAAAAACGCGTCGGCACAGCGGACAGCAGATTGTGCAGAAGCTCGATCAGGGGTTGGTGCACCAGGTCGTCACCGGTTCATACGCGGAGGCCGCCGCCCGGCTGGGCGTGAGCGCTCGCACGTTTCGCCGCTGGCGCCAGAACTTCGCCGGCTGCGGCCCCGATCAGGCCGCGCATATCGATGACCTGAAACGCGAGATAGAGGAGGCGCGACGCGTCGCCCGCAGCCTGGAATGCGCACGAACTTGATCGACCCGCCCACCTCACATATTGCTCACGCCTCAGCCCCGCCGCGGGAAAAAGGAGACCAAGCGTTGAAAGTGCTCGTCATTGAAGATGAGCCCAAGACGGCGCGGTTGCTCGGGCAGGGCCTGGAGGAGAACGGTATCGACGTCCACGTCTGCACCACAGGCGTTGACGGCTTAACCATGGCGGTGAGCCAAAACTACGATGTCATCGTGCTCGATATCATGTTGCCCGGCGTCGATGGCTGGACCGTCCTCGGCGCGCTGAGGCAGGTGAACCAGCGAACGCCCGTCTTGATCCTCAGCGCACGCGACGCGGTGGCGGATCGGGTCAAAGGCCTGTCGCTTGGCGCCGATGATTATCTGATCAAGCCGTTCGAGTTTTCCGAGCTTTTGGCGCGTCTGCGCGTGGTGGCGCGCCGTGGCCAGGCCATTCGCGACGACCTCGTCCAGTTCGCGGATATGAAGCTTGAGCCCGCGCGCATGACAGCGCTGCGCGAAGGCAACGCGCGGATTCCGCTGACCGTTAAGGAATATCAGCTCCTGGACTTGCTAGTGCGCAATCAGGGCATTGTCTTCTCCAAGACCGTCATCCTCGACCGCGTCTGGAATATGAACTTCGACAGCGACAGCAATGTCGTCGAAGTCTGCGTCCGCCGGCTTCGGCGCAAGGTGGACGAGCCGTTTGAGCGGAAGCTCATCCACACCGTCAAAGGGCGTGGCTACGTCGTTCGCTGACGCCCAAAATAACCAAAATATCAGGTCAGAGTCAGGTTGGCGTGAACTGGTGAGCGCATGATACCGCCATGGACATGGGCTATGGCGCAAGAACGTAACCAACAACCAATTTGGCATCACGATGCGGAGGACATCGTCTGGCGGCTCGCCTTGGCGGATCGTGACCATGCCCTTGGCTACACGCACCAGGAGATTGCCGCGCGCCTTGGCATCAGCGTTCGCACCTATCTGCGCTGGCGGCGCCAGTATGGCGGCGCCTCGCTTGGACAGGCCCAGCAGATCGCTCGATTGAAGCGCGAGGCCGAGGCGCTGCGGCGCCAGCGTGGCCGGCTAGAACGGGGATCATTCGCGTCCTAGCTGAATTGCGCGCGTTCCAGGCCGCTGCTGTTGACTTGGCGGAGCGGTTGTCGAACCTCGCGGAGCGCTCGCCCGCGCCGTCCGGATTAGTGCCGCCGCATGCCACACAGTTTGGCCAAAGGGTCTTACCTGACGTCGATCATGGGCGCATTACGCACGCCCAGATCGCTCGCGCGGCGTCTGCTTGCCTGGTACGTCGCCTCCGTTGGCGTCATCATCCTGCTCGCCTGCGCGACGCTTTACGTCGCTATGCTGAGTGAAATTCACTGGGTCGACGATCAGACGCTGACCAAGCGCCTGCACACCGTTCAAATCGTCCTGAACACCGCCGAGGGCCGGGAATTCTGGCTGGGGCATGAAGTCAGCGAGGACATGGACGGCCCCCGTCGCGTGCTCGTGCGCGTCATCGAAAACGGCGCGACCATGATCGAAACGCCGGGCATGGCCGAATTTGCGCCGTCCTCGATGTTTCCCGTGTTGGCGCGCGGCGCCCCGTTGCGAACCGATACGGTGAACGGCCCCGGCCAAAGAGAATTTCGAACCCTTGTCGGCCGGACAACTTGGACAGACGACGGCGTCCCGCGAAGCGGCATAATCCAGATCGCCGCGGACACAACGCTCGACGAAATCGTTGTTGCGCGATACCGCCGTATCCTGATCGTCGTGGTCTTGGTGGCGTTCGCCGTCGGAGCGCTGGGTGGATTGTTGCTGACAGTTGGGTTGATCACCCCGCTGCAGCGCATCGCCGAAAAAATTGGCGCCATCAATTTCGACTCCTTGCGCGAAACTATTCCCACGCAGGGCCTAACATCGGAGCTCCAACAGCTCGTGCGCCAGCACAACGCGATGCGCCTACGCTTGGCGGACGCTTATGACGGCCTGAGAACCTATGCCGACAATGCCGCGCACGAACTGCGCACGCCGTTGAACAAAATGCTGCTGACCATCGGCGTGGCCGAGATGAAGGAGCGTACGCCGCAGGAAAACGAGGAGGCGATGGCGAAATTTGCCGCCGATTGCCGTGATCTCGTGCAGCTGGTCGACCGGCTTCTGTTTTTGGCGCGAATGTCGAACAAGCAGGAGCTGCTGACGCGCGAACCTGTCGATCTGGCGGTGGAATTGGAGCGGATCGCCGAGTACTTCGAGATCAGCGCGGCAGAGGAAGGGCAGACGCTGCGCACTGGCGGCGCCGCGACCGTCACCGCCCATATCGATCGCGTCTTCTTTCAGCGGGCGATCGGCAACCTCATAGCTAACGCCATTGCACATACGCCCGCCGGCGGTGAAATCGTGCTTGACTTGGCCGTGGAAAACGACGCGGCGGTCATCCGCGTCCGCGACACAGGCGAGGGCATTCCAGAAAAGGACTTGGCGCACGTGTTCGAGCGCTTCTATCGCGGCAGCGAGTCGCGCTCCGATGCGAAGGGCCGCTCGGGGCTAGGCCTCGCCATAGCGCTGGCGATCATTCAAGCGCATGACGGCTTCATCGAGATCGCCAGCAAGGAGGGTGAGGGCACGATTGTGACGGTCCGGCTCCCGCTGCGCTACGCAGCCGAAGCGCCTTCACAAGCGCAAATAGCTAGCTAGTGTCCTGTTGCGCGCACCGCGCGCCGCCAGCGCTTGCTCGCCAAATGGCGCGTTAGATAACATCAAGCTGAACTCGTCTGTCATCCCCTCCAGTCGGACCGCCAAAAACCGCGCAAACTCAACACTATTGAACACGCGAAGACAGAGCGTCCGGCCCCAGCGCGTCATATCTCTCCTAAGGGCGCGTGCTTATCGATGATGGTGGGATCATCGTGGCTAACGTGTTGGGCGACGACGATTGCTCAGCCGCGAATTTATTCCATTCCTAAGCTGCTTTTTATGTTCCGGGCGGGAATGGGAGTAGCGTGATGGGTAAACGCGGCTTGCTGCGTGTAGCAGCTCTATCGGCGTTCTGGCTAGCAATCGCATCCAGCGCGGCGGTGGCGGACACCAATTTCGATATCCCGACTGGCGGCTCGCCGAGCCCATTGTACGGCGCGACACAATGGTCGCAGCCGGTGATGTTGTTTGAAGAATTCGGCACTCTGCCGATGCCTACGGCGCCGTGTGCAAATTGCGCGGCGATGCCAGCCGCGAGCTCGTGCACGACTGGTCCAAATGGCGTGGCGCTCGATGCGTTTTTGCGTCAGCCGCTCTGGCCGGCGCCGACGCGCGAGGCCAACACGTCGCGGCCCAGCTACTGGGCCCGCGCGATCGGCACGTGCGTGCGGCCGCTGCGGACAAGCTCGATGGAGGGGCGCCCGCCGGGCGAGTGGTTCGCGCACCAGCGATGGGAGGAGTTTCCGGCGCGCGTCTATTTTCAAACGGCGCAGGCTGGCGCGCGTGTGAACACAGGTCTCCGCGATCAATGGCAGCGCCACCGTTTCTCGGTGGGCGAGTTCGGCCCAAGCGGGCTCTACTATCAAGGCGGCACCAACCGGAACATGCAGGTGCGCTTCCATCCGCGTTTCCCGATTCAGGGTCAGAATGCGGTGTGGACCTTCGACGGCACCATGCCGCCGAAGCTGTTGATGGCGCGCTATGGCGAGCCCATTCTCTTCCGCCACTTCAACGCGCTGCCGATTAACGCCGCCGCGAATGGCGGCTTTGGCGCCAACACCATAACAACGCACGAGCACAACGGTCACAACCCCGCGGAGAGCGATGGCTACACGTCCTCGTTCTTCTTCCCGGGCCAGTTCTACGACTATCACTGGCCGATGGTTCTGGCCGGCTATGACAGCGTCAACACCGATGCGGCCGATCCGCGGGCGGGCGCGCCGGATGGCAATGGCGGCATCACGCGCGTACGCGGCGACTGGCGTGAGACGATGAGCACGCATTGGTTCCACGACCACATGCTCGATTACACGGCGCAGAACGTGTACAAGGGCAACGCGGCGATGATGAACTATTACAGCGCCGTCGATCGCGGCCGCGAAGGCTTCCAGTGCAACTACGAGAACGCGAGCTATCCCAATCTCTGCTTGCCCAGCGGCACGGCGCTCGATTGGGGCAACCGCGACTATGACGTGAACCTGCTCATCGCGGACAAAGCGTGGGACAGCCGCGGCCAGCTCTGGTTCAACATCTTCAATCTGGACGGCTTCCTGGGCGACCAGGTGTTGGTGAACTGGACATGGCGTCCGTACATGAACGTGCGCGCGCGCCGCTACCGCTTTCGCATCTTGAACGGCGCCGTTTCGCGCTACTTCCAGCTGGCGCTGGTGACGCAAACCGGCCAGCGCGTGCCGTTCTACATGGTCGCCAACGACGGCAACATCATGGAGCACGCGGTGCGCTTCCCGAACGCGGAGTCGCAGGACCTGCCCGCGCAAGGCATCGCCGAGCGTTACGACATCGTCGTGGACTTCGCGCAATTCGCGCCGGGCACGCGGCTTTATCTAGTGAATCTGATGGAGCACCGCGATGGCCGTCAGCCGGAGCGTTCGGTGCCGTTGGCGGAAGTGATGTCGGGCGCCTATCGCGGCGATCCCGCCGTTGGGCGCATCATGGAGTTCCGGGTGAACTCCTATTCCGGAATCGACCGCAGCATGAACCCCGCCGACTATGTCGAGGGCGCCCGCGTCATGATCCCGCGGCCGGAAATTCCCGCAGACGTGATGCAGACGGCGGTGCGGCGCACATTCGATTTCGGCCGCTCCGGCGGCACGGACGAAGCGCCGTGGACCATCCGCGTCGATGGCGGCCAAGGCTTCGGCATGGACCCGCACCGCGTCTCTGCGTCGGTCAATCAGGGTGAATGGGAAATCTGGACGCTGTCGAGCGGCGGCGGCTGGGCGCACCCCGTGCACATCCACTTCGAGGAGGGGCGCATACTCTCGCGCGACGGGCAAGCGCCGCGGGCGTGGGAGCGCGGCGCGCGCAAGGACGTGTATCGCATCGGCGACGGCGGCGATTCCGCCCGCGACATGCAAATCCTGATCCGCTTCCGCGAGTTCATGGGCACCTACATGGAGCACTGCCACAACACCCAGCACGAGGATCACTCGATGTTGTTGCGCTGGGATCTCCGCAATCCCGGTCAGACGGTGGCTATCCCGACGCCGATCAACACATGGGAAGGCGTCTACTACGATCCCTCAAACCTTTCGAACTGAGCCCATCCCGCTAAACATCGGTTCGAATGGAGGCGCCGCCGTGTTGCCAGCACGGCGGCGCCAACTTTTTGTCTACGGATACGAGCCTACGCGTCGGCCAAGCGCACCATCATCTTGCCGATGTTTTCGCCGCGCATCATGCCGAGGAAGGCGTTGGCGGCGTTGTCGACGCCGTCATAGATGGTTTCGCGCGTCTTCAGCTTGCCGGCGCGATACCAGCCGACCATGTCCTTCTCGAAATCCGGAATCTGATCGAGATATTCGCGCACCAGATAGCCCTCGATGCGGATGCACTTGCCCATGATCTGGGTGAGGTTGCGCGGGCCAGTGCTGGCGCCGGCGTCATTGTACTGCGAGATCATCCCGCACACTGCAAAGCGCGCGAACTTGTTGGCCACTGCGATCGCCGCTTGCAGATGATCGCCGCCGACATTGTCGAAATAGACGTCGATGCCCTTGGGCGCGAGCGCGGCAAGCGCCTTGGTGAGCTTGGCTTCGGCCTTGTAGTCGATCACGGCGTCGAGCCCGATCTCCTTGAGAAACGCCACTTTCTGTGCGCCGCCGGCCGAGCCGATGACCGTGTGGCCGCGCGCCTTGGCGATCTGCGCCGCGATCGAACCCACCGATCCCGCAGCCGCGGACACGAACACCACGTCGCCGTCGCGTAGGCCGGCGATCTTCATCATGCCCACATAGGCGGTTTTTCCGGCAAGCCCGAGCAGGTTCATGTAAACCGGCGGCGGCAGCCCTTGCAGATCGAGCTTCGTGAGTTTCGAAGCCGGCGCGTTGAAGACCTCGCGCCAGCCAAGATCGGAATTGACGTGATCGCCCGGCTTGAAGCCCGGATCGTTCGAGGCGACCACAACGCCGATCGCAGGGCCCTCCATCACTTTGTTGAGTTCGTACGGCGGCACGTAACTGCGGCCCTCATGCATGCGCCCGCGCATCGCCGGATCCACCGACATGTAAAGGTTGCGCACCTGCACTTCGCCCGCGGCCGGCGCGGCCACGTCTACGCTCACCAGTTTGAAATTGTCGGATGTCGGTTCGCCGGCTGGCCGGCTTGCCAGGTGGACTTCGCGCGACTGCATGCGGTTCGCCTTCCTTTTAGTCTCGGGCGAATTTTGTAAGCAGGGCAAATACTGCACGCAAGTGCAAAATGTGACGCTTACGTTTCCTGCGGCCGCAGCACGACTTTGCCGATCACACGCCGGTCTTCCAGTTCCGCCCACGCCGCGCGGACCTGGGTGAGGGGGAAGCTGCGGTGAATGTGGATGCGCGCTTTGCCGCTGGCGGCGAGTTGGGCGAGCGCCGCATCGATCTCGCGGCCGCGTTCGGGAAATTGCCGGCCATACGCGCCGGCGCGCACGCCGATCATGGCGAAGCCTTTGATCAGGGCGATGTTTGCGGCGAGCGTCGGAATGCGCCCGCTCATAAACCCGATGA
>JBFWYC010000043.1:0-30966 GCA_050186805.1 Hyphomonadaceae bacterium | reverse complement strand
GAAAATTCGCTTGGCGAGACGCAAAAAGAACGCGCCAAGCGATTTGCTGCGACGCGACATGCGTTCAAAGAGATCAGAGCATCGCCGGAATGACGCGGTCGGGTGGTTTGTGGCCGTCGGCAAAAGTCTTGATGTTGATGATGACCTTCTCGCCCATGTCGATGCGGCCTTCGATCGTGCCGGAACCCATATGCGGCAGCAGCACGACGTTGGTCAGCTTCTTGAGCTTCGGATTGATCGCCGGTTCGTGTTCGAAGACGTCAAGGCCGGCGCCGGCCAGTTCGCCCTTCTCCAACATGCGCGCGAGGGCTGCTTCATCGATGACCTCGCCGCGCGCCGTGTTGACTACGTAAGCGTGCGGCTTCAGCAGCGCGAGGCGGCGCGCCGACAGCAAGTGATACGTGGCCGGCGTGTGCGGGCAGTTCACCGAGACAATATCCATGCGCGACAGCATCTGATCGAGGCTGTCCCAATAGGTGGCTTCGAGCTCGGCTTCGATGTGAGCGGCGACCTTGCGGCGATTGTGATAGTGGATCTGCAGGCCGAACGCCTTGGCGCGGCGCGCCACCGCCTGGCCGATGCGGCCCATGCCGATAATGCCAAGCCGCTTGCCCCAAATGCGCCGGCCCATCATCCAGGTCGGCGACCAGCCCTGAAACTCGTCGCGCTCGACGATCTTCACACCCTCGACGATGCGGCGCGGCACAGCGAGGATCAGCGCCATGGTCATGTCGGCAGTGTCTTCGGTCAGCACACCCGGCGTGTTGGTGACGGTGATGCCGCGCTGCACCGCGGTTTGGACGTCGATATTGTCCACGCCGGCGCCGAATTGAGCGATCAAACGCAATTGCTCGCCAGCGCGAGAGAGGATGCGGCCGTCGATGCGATCGGTAACGGTCGGCACCAGCACGTCGGCGCGCTGCACGGCGGAGGCAAGCTCCTCGGCGTTGAAGGGCTTGTCCTCGACGTTCAGCTCAGCATCGAACAATTCGCGCAGGCGCGTCTCCACGGCGTCCGGGAGGCGGCGGGTGACGACCACTTTGAGCTTCTTGGCAGGCATTGTTCAGCACCCATAAACCACACGGCGCGCGCCTCCAAGGCATGCGGCGTCGCGGAAATAGGCGCCAAGCGTTAAACTGCCTTTCACGCGGGCGTTGCATGATCTGGTTCGCCCGCGCCGCGAGCGACGGGCCCTATTCAAAGGTTGGGTGTCATGCGCCGTGGGATTACGGCCGCGCTGGTCGCGGCGGCAGGCCTGTTCTGTGTGACCGCCGCGTCAGCGGACGCGCCGGTGATCGGGCCAGACTCCAATCTGCCTGTGCCGCGCTACGTCAGCCTCAAGACCCAAGGCGCCAATGGCCGACATGGCCCGGGCCTCGAGCATCGCGTCGACTGGGTCTATCAACGCGTTGGGCTGCCGCTGCAGGTGATCGCCGAGAGCGGGCCCTGGCGGCGGGTGGTGGATCCTGACGGCGACGCCGTCTGGATCCATACCCAAAATCTGGATCAGCGCCGCACCGCCTATGTGCGCGCGGCCGCCACACTGCGCCGGCAGGCGCGCGGCGAGGCGGCTGCTGTGGCCCACCTTTCACCAGGCGTGATCGGCGCCTTCACGGGCTGCGATGGCGAATGGCGGCGGGTCGCCGTCGCCGGGCGCGTTGGCTGGGTGGAAGCGGACACGCTCTGGGGCGCGGACTGCGCCGGGCTGTAATCCGGCCCGCTTAACTTGCCCCTGGGGGCGCCGGGCTGTAAGCGGGGCGGGAATTTCCCATATCCTGCAGAGACCAGCCCATGGCCGACCGGCCCTCCTCCTTGTCCTACGAGGACCTCATCCGCTCCGGCGAAGGAACGATGTTCGGGCCGGGCAACGCGCAATTGCCGTTGCCGCCGATGCTGATGTTCGACCGCATCACCCAGATCAGCAAAGACGGCGGCCCGCACGGCAAGGGACAGGTGATCGCCGAATACGACATCAATCCGGAGCGCTGGTTCTTCGAATGCCATTTCCGCGGCGATCCGGTGATGCCGGGCTGCCTCGGTCTCGACGCGATGTGGCAGCTGGTGGGCTTCTTCATGTGCTGGGCAGGTTCGCCGGGACGCGGACGCGCCCTTGGGGTTGGTGAAGTTCAGTTCCGTGGCCAGATCACGCCGAAGACCAAACTCGTCACCTACGAAATCGACATGAAGCGGGTGATCCAGCGCTCGCTGCACATGGGCATTGGCGACGGCGTCGTGAAAGCCGACGGCGTGCCTATCTATAGCGCCAAGGACCTCAAGGTCGGCCTGTTCAGCGCCGAGCAGCTCGAAGCGCAAATGAAATAGGGAGCACACATGCGTCGCGTCGTCGTCACCGGGATGGGGATCGTCTCCTCGATCGGCAACAATACGCAAGAAGTGCTGGCCAGCCTTCGCGAAGCCAAGAGCGGCATCGTCGCCGCGCCGGAATACGGCGAGAAAGGCATGCGCTGCCAGGTGCACGGCGCGCCTGACGTGAAGCCGGAAGAGGTAGTCGACAAGCGCAATATGCGCTTCATGGGCGAGGGTTCCGGCTGGAACTTCATCGCCATGCAACAGGCGATCGCCGATAGCGGCCTGACGCCGGACGACATCTCCAATCCGCGCACCGGCATCATCATGGGCTCCGGCGGCCCTTCAGCGCGAGCGATCGTCGCGGCCGCTGACACCGCGCGCGAAAAAGGCGCAAAGCGCGTCGGCCCGTTCGCGGTGCCGAAGGCGATGAGCTCGACCGCCAGCGCGACCCTGGCGACGCCGTTCGAAATCAAAGGCGTAAACTACTCGATCAGCTCGGCCTGCGCGACCAGCGCCCACTGCATCGGCGACGCTTACGAACATATCCAGAGCGGCAAGCAAGACATCATGTTCGCCGGCGGCAGTGAAGAATTGGACTGGACTCTCTCGGTGCTGTTCGACGCCATGGGCGCGATGTCGAGCAAGTATAACGAAACACCTGGTCGCGCCTCGCGCGCCTTCGACAAAAACCGCGACGGCTTCGTCATCGCCGGCGGCGCTGGCGTGCTGGTGCTGGAGGAGTATCAACGCGCCAAGAAGCGCGGCGCAAAAATCTACGGCGAAGTCGCCGGCTACGGCGCCACAAGCGATGGTCACGACATGGTCGCGCCCTCGGGCGAAGGCGCGGCGCGCTGCATGAAGATGGCGATGCGCTATCTCGACCGGCCAGTCGACTACATCAATCCGCACGCCACCTCGACGCCCGTGGGCGATCTCAAGGAGATGGAAGCCGTGCGCGCTGTGTGGGGCGACAAGATTCCGCTGATCAGCGCCACAAAGTCGCTCTCCGGCCATTCGCTCGGCGCGGCCGGCGTGCAGGAAGCGATCTATTCGCTATTGATGCTGAACAACGACTTCGTCTGCGAAAGCGCGCACATCGAGGAACTCGATCCGGCGTTCGAGGGCCTGCCGATCGTTCGTGAACTGCGCGAGAAGAAGCTGAATTGTGTGCTTTCGAACTCGTTTGGGTTCGGCGGCACCAACGCGACGCTAGCGTTCACGCGCGCGGCCGCGTAGCGCCCCTACGCTTCGCCGTTTTCGATCTTGCGGATCTCGGCCAGCAGCGCGTCTTCGTTGGCGGTGCGCTTGCGATCTTCGCGCGTCACGCCCACAGCCCAGGCGATTTCTTCGAGCGTCAGCTTCTCGTCCTCGGCACGATCGGCATTCGCTTGTTCGTAGTGCGCTTCGAAAGCATCGACTTCGCGGTAGCGCGCTTTCTGCAGCCATTCCGGGCCGAAAGCGAACATGGCGCGCATGAAGGCGCCGACGCCCTCGGGCCGCGACGCCAACCATTGTTGGCGGGCGAGCATGGATTTGCCTTCCAACAGCTTCGGCGCGCGGCGACCCATCAAGTGATTCAGCACCGCCTTCACGAACAAGTCGGTCCAAGCCGGATCGTTAGCGCGGCCATCGCTTTCGGCGTCAAGCGCAAACAGCCAGCGCGCTTCGTCCTCGGTGACAGCGATAGCGCCGGGGCCGGCGGCGACATAAAGCGCGCGGCGCACGAATTCCGTCTCGGCGGCACAAATCGGCTTGCCGGCCAAGAGCGAGGCCACACGCGAACGCGCAAAGGCGCCAAGCGCCTCCGGCGCACTTTCCGCGCGCTCGAGCACTTCAAGCAGCACTTCGACTTCGGTTTCGCGCGCGCCCTCGTCGCCGAACGCCTGCATCAGCCACGCGGCGGTCGTTTCATCGACGTGGCCGGTGTACGGGCCCGATTGCAGCACATGATCGACGATGGCGTCGATAAACGCCTGCGCGAATGTGTCATCGCGATTGGCGACACGCCCTTCGAGCGAGATCATCACGTCAGCCTCCGAGCGGCTGACCACGCCATCGGGAAAGATCGCGCGGCGCAGTTCAAGCGCTTCATCGGCGCTGATGTGGCGGTCGGCGGCGATGTGGTCCGAAAGAGTCAGCAGGGCGAAATTGCTCATGGGGCGCGGGCTCCGTTTCGACCCCTACGCCTAGCAAAAGCGCTTTAACTTCAGGCAAAGCGGCAAGCTTAACGAAAGCTTGCATAGGACGAGCGCCGGCCCTGAGCGGACCGGCGCTCTTAAGCGATCCCATGAGACGAGGGGTTAGTTCGTCGCGGAGTCGCTCAGCTCGTTGGCGGCTTGTTCAGTGGTGTCGATCGCGGCATCTGTTTGCTGCTCGACTTGCGCCGCGACCTGGTCGGCCTCGACGCCGGCCTGCTGGAAGGACCCTTGCGTGTAGGCAAAGCCGAGAATGGCGCCGGCGATCAGCAACACGCCGAAGAACATGCCCCAGCCGAAGCCGCCGCCGCGCTTGCGCGGGCGTTCGATGACAACCTTCGTATCCGTGACGCGGCCATCGGCGTCGCGTTCGACCTGCGTTTCGCGAATTTCGGCCATGGCAATCTCCTGAAACTGTGCTGCGGAAACGCCTTCCCCGCAGCTCAGTTCCCGGCGCCGCTCAGCTTCGCTCCACGGCTTGGGCGGCTGCGTCGAGCGCGTCAGCGACAGCCTGCACTTGCGCCTCGCTCAGAGGTCCATGCTCCATGCGCAGGCGCAACGCGAGCTTGAGATTTTCCATGGCCCGCACGATTTGCGGGGCGCGGCCGCTGGCGAAGCTTTCGCGCGCAGCCGCTATCCGCTCAAACAGCGCATCAACGCTGGGCTTGTTCGAGGCGAGTTCGGCGCGTCCTTGTTCGGTGATGGCATAAAGCTTCTTGGCGCCCTCGCTGGCGGAGAGTTCGGCCAGTCCCATCTCCTCCAGCGTGGTCAGCAGCGGATAGATCACGCCCGGGCTAGGCGCATAGGCGCCGCCTACCCGCGCTTCGATCTGCTTGATGATGTCGTAGCCGTGGCGCGGCTGTTCGGCGATCAGGGTCAGGACCACGAATTTCAGGTCCCCATGCTCGAACATGCGGCGGAACCCACCGCCATGGCGGTGGCCGTGTCGGCCCCAGCGTCCATGCTCGGGTTCGTGACCCCAGCCCTGCCCGCGGCGGGGGCCGCGCATGGACTTCTGCCACTTGGAATGTCGGTGATGCATTTGTTCTCCGTGTGTATTTCGATATATCTAGATTCAAGATATATCGAAACTGCATCGTGTCAAGGGTTACCAGGCGCCCTGCACTTGGGGTTGACCCCGCCGTCCCGGCGCCGGCAGGTGCGCGCCATCGAATTCAGGAGCGCGGCGCATGGCTGACGAATGGGTGTTTCCGAAGGGCGAGCTGATGGCGGGCAAGCGCGGCCTCGTCATGGGCGTGGCCAACGACAAGTCGATCGCCTGGGGCATCGCCCAGCAGCTGGCGGCGCAAGGCGCCGAACTGGCCTTCACCTATCAAGGCGAGGCGCTGGAAAAGCGCGTTCGCCCCCTCGCTGAAAGCGTCGGCTCGCAAATCCTGCTCGAATGCGACGCCACCAATGATGATCATCTGGACGCCGTGTTCGCACGGCTGAAGACGCATTGGGGCAAGCTCGACTTTCTCGTCCACTCCATCGCCTTCTCAGACAAAAACGAACTCAAGGGCTCGTTCATCGAGAACACGACGCGTGAGAACTTCCTGCGGTCGATGGATATTTCGGCCTTCTCGTTCGTCGCCGCTGGCAAGCGCGCGGCGAAGCTGATGGATCGCGGCGGCTCGATGCTGACGCTAACGTATCTTGGCGCCGAGCGCGTGCTGCCAAGCTACAACGTCATGGGTGTGGCGAAGGCAGCCCTTGAAGCGTGTACGCGCTACATGGCGCGCGACCTGGGGCCCGAAGGCAAGCGGGTCAACGCCATCAGCGCCGGCGCCATGCGCACCCTCGCGATCGCCGGCATTCAAGGCGGACGCGGCCTGATCAGCACAGGCCGCGAATGGTCGGTGATGAAGGAAGACACATCGATGGAGGGCATTGCCGGCTGCGCGCTGTGGCTGTTGTCCGATCTTGGGCGCTCCACCACCGGCGAAGTCGTGCACGTCGATGCCGGCTTCCACATTGTTGGCGTGCCGAGCACGGATGGAGAATGATCCCCGGCACGCAGGGTTACGAACAGGAAGCGCCGGAGCTCTTGAAGCGCTATGAGGCGATGCCGTTCGAGCAAGCGCATCCGGGGCCGCTCGATCTCATTCCACCGTCCTGCGTAAGAGTTCTCGACATCGGCGCAGGCACTGGGCGCGACGCGGCTTGGTTTGCCGCGCGCGGCGACGAGGTCACGGCGGTGGAGCCGACGCCCGCCATGCGCGAAGGCGCGATGGCGCTGCACCCGGAAGCGAACATCGAATGGATCGACGATAGCTTACCTGAACTCGTCAGCGTGCGCGGGCGGGTGTTCGATCTGGTCTGGATTTCGGCCGTCTGGATGCACTTCGATAGCGCCGACCGCGCGCGGATGATGAGCGTGGTTGCACCGCTGGTGGCGCCAGGCGGCGTACTGATGATCAGCTTGCGCCGCGGCCCCGTTCCCGAGGGCCGGCGCATGTTCGAGGTCCCGCCGGCGGAAACGCAAGCGGCGGCGCAAGCCGCTGGGCTCGTCTGCGCGCAGATGCACAGCGCGGCGTCGACCTACGCGCGCGGCGTGTTTTGGGACCGCTTGTGGTTCGTGCGCGCCGGCTAGAGTTGCGCGTCGCGCAAAATCTCTTCGACGTGCACGGCATCCTCGGCGCGCCCGAGCAAGCGCCAGCCGTGCTCCATCATGGAGGGGTCCATGTCGGCCATTAGCACATTGAACTCAGGCATCAAGGTCTCGATCCCCTCGCTGCGCAGCAGTGATTGCGCGATGACGCATTCCGGGCGCGAGGCGAAGCGGGCGACGATCACAAGCGACGACATTGCGCCAGTGTAGCGATCTGAAGGCGCGGCGCACCTGACGGCTGCGTCACGGCCCCTATCGCAGGCGCCGCAAGCCGCCTAGGGTGGCGGCCGGTGCAGGGAGACGCGCCATGGGCTTGGTCTTCTATGTTGCAGTGGGCGTCGCCATCGGCGCGGGTGTCGGCGTCGCCATGCAAAACTTCGCGCTTGGCTTGGCGCTGGGCGTTGCGGTCAGTGTGAGCCTCGCAGTCAGCCTCTCTTCGTCCGACAAGCAGCCGAAAGATGAGGACGAGGAAAAGCGCTAACGTTCCGCGTCGCTGGGTCCATGTTCGGCGGCGGTCGAGGCCCGAAGCGTCTTCAAATCTTGGACTGCGCTCATTGCTTCCCCAGGCGCCGAGCCCAACAAAAAAGCCCGCCTCTTGCGAAGCGGGCTTTCTGTTTGCGTTAGCGCTTAAGGTCAGTCGCCGGAGCTTTCGCGGCGCGGGCGATCGCCGCGGCCGCCACGATCACCGCCACGGCGCGGGCCGCGGTCGCCACGGTCGCTGCGCTCGCGGCGCGGACCTTCGTCCAGCGCTTCCGCACCCATCTCAGCCGAGAGATCGGCGCCGGTGGCTTGGTCGACCACCTTCATCGAAAGGCGAACCTTGCCGCGATCGTCAAAGCCGAGGAGCTTCACCTTCACGGTGTCCCCTTCCTTCACGACGTCGCCCGGCTTCTCGACGCGCTCGCGCGCGAGCTGGCTGACGTGAACGAGGCCGTCCTTGGCGCCGAAGAAGTTCACGAAGGCGCCGAACTCCATCACCTTCACGACCTTGCCTTCGTAGATCTGCCCGACTTCCGGTTCGGAGGTCAGCGACTTGATCCACTTGATCGCCGCTTCGATCGACTCGGCGTTGGCGGAAGCCACCTTCACCGTGCCGTCGTCTTCGACGTTCACTTTCGCGCCGGTCTTTTCTACGATTTCACGGATCACCTTGCCGCCGGTGCCGATCACGTCGCGGATCTTGTCGGTCGGAATTTTGATCTGCTCGATGCGCGGGGCGTTCTTGCCGACTTCACCGCGTGGTGCGTCCATGGCTTTCGCCATTTCGCCGAGGATGTGCTGGCGGGCGCTGTGCGCACGGTCGAGCGCGACCTGCATGATCTCCTGCGTGATGCCGGCGACCTTGATGTCCATCTGCAGCGAAGTGATCCCCTTCGACGTGCCGGCGACTTTGAAATCCATGTCGCCGAGGTGATCTTCGTCACCCAGGATGTCGGTCAGCACTTCGTAGCCATAGTCCTCGAGGATGAGGCCCATCGCGACGCCGGCGACCGGCGCCGAGATTGGCACGCCGGCATCCATCAGCGCGAGCGACGAACCGCACACCGTGGCCATCGACGACGAGCCGTTCGACTCGGTGATCTCGGAGACGAGGCGCACCGTGTACGGGAATTGCTCTTGCGTCGGCAGCACCGCGCGCATCGCGCGCCAGGCCAACTTGCCGTGGCCGATTTCGCGGCGGCCGGCGCCACCCATACGGCCGGTTTCACCGACGCTGTAGGGCGGGAAGTTGTAGTGGAGCATGAAGCGCTCTTTGGTGGTGCCGGAGAGCGCGTCGATGAATTGCTCGTCCTCCGCCGTGCCGAGCGTTGCGACGACGATCGATTGCGTTTCACCACGGGTAAACAACGCCGAGCCGTGTGTGCGCGGCAGGAACCCGACCATCGACTCGATCGGACGCACCTTATCGGCCGGACGGCCGTCGATGCGGCCCTTTTCCTTGACGATACGCGTGCGGACGATGTCGCTTTCGACTTCCTTGAAGACTTCCTTGATCACGTTGCCATCGTAGCCGTCGGGATTGGCTTCGGTCTTGGCGAGCGCGGCTTTCACCTTGTCGCGCAGCTCACCAACCTTACCGTAACGCTCGGCCTTCACGGTGATCTTGTAGGCGGCTGCGAGATCGGCGCCGACGAGATCCTTGATCTTGCCCTTGAGCGCCGAATTGTCGACCGGCGTGAAGTCGAACGGCTCTTTGCCGGCCTTCTCGGCGAGATCGATGATCGCGTCGATCACCGGCTGCATGCCCTTGTGGGCGAGCGCGAGCGATTCAAGCATTTGCGCTTCGGTGAGTTCCTTCACCTCAGACTCGACCATCATGATGGCGTTGGCTGTGCCGGCGACGACGAGATCGAGATCGCTCGTCTTCATTTGCTCGATCGTCGGATTCAGCACGGCCTTGCCGTCGATCCAGCCCACGCGCGAGGCGGCGATCGGGCCCATGAACGGAACGCCGGAGATCGTCAAAGCGGCCGACGCGGCGACCATCGCCAGCAGATCGGACTCGTTTTCATTGTCCCAGCTCAGCACCGTGATGATGACTTGCACTTCGTTCTTGAAGCCATCGACGAAAAGCGGACGGATCGGGCGGTCGATCAGACGCGACAGCAGCGTTTCGCGTTCGGTCGGGCGGCCTTCGCGCTTGAAGAAGCCGCCGGGAATGCGGCCGGAGGCGAAATACTTCTCCTGGTAATTCACGGTCAGCGGGAAAAAGTCCTGACCAGGTTTGGCTTCCTTCGCGTACACGACCGTCGCCAGCAGCGCGGTCTCGCCCCAGGTGGCGAACACGGCGCCATCGGCTTGGCGCGCGACGCGCCCAGTTTCGAGCGTGAGCTTGCGCCCGGCCCAGTCGAGGGAAACGGATTTGGTATCAAACATACATCGTACTCCAGGCGACAGGCCCCTGCCTGCCGCCGTGCAGATGCGCGAGCGGCGGATTCCGCTTACGCGCAGTGACCCTCACTCCGGATTGAGAGAGGGGTGGCTCGTGCGTTGCGCACGTTTTGGATGAGGCTGGTGCGCGAGGTGTAGCGTTGCGCGCCGACACCCTCACCCGGCATTCGCAGTCGCGAATGCGCGGCTCTGCGCTTAGCGGCGCAGACCCAGTTTCTCGATTAGCGCTTGGTAGCGCGCCGTGTCGCGGGCCTTCAGATAGTCAAGCAGCCGGCGGCGCTGCGACACCATCTTGAGCAATCCCTGACGCGAATGGTTGTCCTTCTTGTGCGTCTTGAAGTGCTCGGTGAGGTTGGAGATGCGCTCAGAGAGGATCGCAACCTGAACTTCTGGCGAACCGGTATCGCCCTTGGTCTTGGCGTTATCACGAATGAGCGCGGCTTTGCGCTCTGCAGTTACCGACATCGCAAACTCCTATTGGTCTGCAAGGTGAAAGACGCGTGTCGGCTTGAATTGGCCGGCCCGCACGTCGCCCAGAGCCACCGCCTTGCCTTGAAACAAGGCCAACGCCGCGCGGGAGGCATCCTGCCCGGCGATGGTGCGGTCACGGAATTTCGGCTTCAGCGCCTCCATCACATGCGGAAGGAGAACGATGGGCCGTCCCTGTCTGAGCTTGAACGCGTCCTCTCCATTGATGGCCAGCGCCGGGATGTCGGCCAGCGCGGTCTCAACGGGTTTCAGGCGTTCTGACGCGGCGCCCTTTTGACCTAAAACCTGCAGATCGTCCAGTGTGACGCTTTCCGCCTCGGTAAAGGGGCCAACCGCTGTCCGGCGCAGCCGCCAGACATGGCCTTCCGCCCCGAGTTTGGCCGCGAGATCGCGAACCAAGGCCCTGATATAGAAGCCTTTTCCAGAGCGCACACGAAACGTGGCGAGGTCCTCGCCTTCGGTTTCGACCAGCTCCGCCTCGTACACGACGACGCGGCGGGGCTCCAATTCAACCTGCTCACCAGCGCGAGCAATGTCATAGGCGCGCTCGCCATCGACCTTCACCGCGCTGAATTGCGGCGGGATCTGCTCGATCTCACCGATGAAGCCGGGCAGCGCGGCGCGGATGGCCTCGGCCGACGGGCGCACGGCGCTGGTTGCGATCACCTTGCCTTCGCGGTCCTGGCTATCGGTCGATGCGCCCCATTTGATGGTGAAGAGGTAGGTCTTCTCGGCTTCCATCAGCCACGGGACGGTCTTGGTCGCCTCGCCAAGCGCGATCGGCAAGATGCCGGAGGCAAGCGGATCGAGCGTGCCCGAATGGCCGGCCTTCTGCGCATTGAAGACGCGCCGCACAGCGGAGACGGCGTGCGTCGACGTCATATCGTCGGCCTTGTCGAGCACGATCCAGCCGGAGACGTCCTCGCCCTTCTTGCGGCGACTCATGGAGTTTCGTCTCCATGCTTCAGATCGCGCGCAACTTCCGGGCTCGCGAGCAGATCATCGATGTGACGCGCTTCGTCGTAGGACACGTCAGGCTGAAAGTGCAGCTCCGGCGTGAAGCGCAGGTCGACGGTTCGCGCCAGACGTCCGCGCAGGAATGAGGCGCTGCGGGTCAAGCCGTTGGCGATCAGTTGCGGGTCGCCAGGACCAAGCGCGGAGACGAACGCGGTCATGTGCTTGAGATCGGGCGAGGCGCGTACCTCACCGATGGTGATCGAGACGCCGCGCAAATCGGGGTCACGTAAATCCTCGCGCGCTACGATGTCGACCAGCGCATGGCGCACGAGTTCGGCTGCGCGCAATTGGCGTTGCGACGGACCGCCGCCTTCTTGACCTCGGCCTTTGCGTTTCATGTCACTGCGCCATGTAGGCGTAAGCGTCGCACAATTCGGGGTCGGCGCCGGAGGACGGCCCTGCATCACCGCGGAACGCCGCGATCTTAAACACCCAGCGGCCGCTGCCGTCGACGAATTCGCTGACAGCTAGATGACGCGATCGGGTTTCGGCGCCGCACAAGCCGCCGCGCACAGCGCTCTGCGTCACTTGCTCGGTGATCACCCGATAGAGGTGCGCATCGACGCGCGGATCGCCACCCAGCACCGCCGCGAAGCTTTGCGAGCCGACGCCCGACCGCGAACCAGCGGAGACAACGTCATAAGGCTGGGCGCGGATGGTGACGCCGTTGGCGAATGCGAACACGACAGGTCCGCCGCGGCGATCTTCGATGCTGACGCGAAGATTGCCGGCCACTGCGCGCGCCTGATCGCTGGTGGCGCGCCATTGCGAGCGGGCGACGCCCGGCTCCTCCTGCGCCACTGTATCGACCCGGGTTTCAGCTTCGACGATCGTCGACGGACGTGGCATCGGCGTATCGGAATCCTCGCGCACGCGATCACACGCGCCGAGCATCAGGCCAGCCGCCAACGCGGCAAAGATCGCTCCCCGCATCGCGTCCTGCCTCAAAGCGAGCGCTGCACTACTTCCACGTTGAAGCACTCGATCACGTCGCCTTGCTTGATGTCCTGGAACGGGCCGAAGCTCATGCCGCATTCCTGACCAGCGACAACCTGATCGACCTCGTCCTTGAAGCGCTTCAGCGTCGTGAGCACGCCCATTTCCTGGATGACGACGTTGTCGCGCAGAATCCGGACTTTTGCGCCCTTGCGGACGACGCCATCGGAAACGCGGCAACCGGCGACCTTGCCGACCTTGGAAATGTTGAACACCTCCAGCACCTCAGCGTTGCCCAGGAACGTCTCACGATTGATCGGCGTGAGCATACCCGACATGACGCCTTTGATGTCGTCGATCAGGTCGTAGATGATGTTGTAATAACGGATTTCGACGCCTTCGCGCTCAGCCAGATCGCGTGCTTCCTTTGAGGCGCGGACGTTGAAGCCGATAATCGGCGCGCCCGAACCTTTGGCCAGCTGGACGTCCGATTCATTGATGGCGCCGACGCCGGAGAGCACCACGCGTGCGCGTACTTCTTCGTGCGCAAGCTTCTCAAGCGAACCGACGATCGCTTCGGCCGAACCTTGCACGTCGGCCTTGATCAAGATCGGCAGCTCCTTCGCCGTCGAATCCTTGAACTTCGCCATCATGCTTTCAAGCGAAGTCCCGGTGCGCGACGGGCCACCGGAGCTCTTCTGCTTCTTGGTGCGGGCGCGGTAGTTGGCGACTTCGCGGGCGCGGTTTTCGTTCTCGACGACGTTGAGCGCGTCGCCCGGCTCCGGCACGCCTTCGAGACCCATGATCTCGACAGGCTCGGACGGTCCCGCAGTCTGCAATTGCTGGCCGCGCTCGTTGGTGATGGCGCGAATGCGGCCAACCTGGGCGCCGACCACGACGATATCGCCGCGCTTCAGCGTGCCCTTCTGCACCAGCACGGTCGCGACCGTACCGCGACCCTTGTCCAGCTTCGATTCAATCACGATCGCCTCGGCGGCGCGGTCGGGATTGGCCCTGAGGTCCATGACCTCGGCCTGCAGCAGAATGGTCTCAACCAACTTGTCGAGGCCCGTCTTCTTCAGCGCCGACACCTCAACCGCAAGCGTATCGCCGCCATGCGCTTCGGTGACGATCTCGTGCTGCAACAGATCGGTGAGCACGCGCGTCGGATTGGCGTCGGGTTTGTCGATCTTGTTGATCGCGACGATAATGGGCGCGCCGGACGCCTTGGCGTGATGGATCGCTTCGACCGTCTGCGGCATGACGCCGTCATCGGCCGCAACCACAAGCACGACGATATCGGTCACTTGGGCGCCGCGGGCGCGCATGGCGCTGAACGCGGCGTGGCCCGGCGTATCGAGGAAGGTGACGCGTTCGCCGCTCTTCACGCGCACTTGGTAGGCGCCGATGTGCTGGGTGATGCCGCCGTGTTCGCCGGCGGCGACATCGGTCTGGCGCAGAGAGTCGAGCAACGACGTCTTGCCATGGTCGACGTGGCCCATCACGGTGACGACCGGCGGGCGCGGCAGCAGATGCTCCTCGGTATCGACCTCGCCGGACAAACCCTCTTCAACGTCCGATTCGGCCACGCGCTTGACCACGTGACCCATCTCGGTCGCGATCAGTTCGGCGGTATCGGCGTCGAGCTCATCGCTCTGCTTCAGCATTTGGCCTTGGCGCATCATGAACTTGATGATGTCGGCCACGCGCACCGCCATGCGGTTCGACAATTCCTGAACCGTGATCGATTCCGGGATAACCACTTCGCGTTTGATCTGATCGCGCTCGCCGCCGCCCATCATTTTGGCGCGACGTTCTTTTTCCTTCTGCTGTGCGCGGCGGTACGCCGCCAGCGAACGGACGCGATCGTCGTCGCCGGCGACTTCTCGTTCGACCATATCGAGGGTGAGCTTGCCTTTGCGGCGCTCCGGCTCGCCCTTCTTGGCGGGCTTGACCGGCGCCGCCGGCAGCGGCTTGCGTGCGGACTTGATGCGCCCGCCCAACTCGTCGAGCAGGCCGGCATTGTTTGCGGGCTGCGCCGGCTGTTGTTGGTTCGCAGCCGGCCCCGCGGCAAGGCGCGCCAAGCGCGCTTCCGAAGCGGCGACCGCCGCAGCGGCGGCGTCTTGTTCAGCTTGCTCCGCGCGACGGCGCGCTTCGGCCTCGGCGGCAACGGCCGCGTCTTCAGCCGCCTTGCGACGCTGCGCTTCATCGAGTGCACGGCGCTGTTCGTCTTCGGCGCGCTGACGCTGATCGCGCGCCTCGCGCTCGGCCAAGGAACGGCGCACGGCCTCATCGCGGCGGCGCGCTTCTTCATCGCTGATGCCGCCCGGAACCGGACGCGGCGCAGGCGCTTCGGCCTTCGGAGCGGGCGCAGCCGCCTCGGCGCGTGGACGCAATGGCGGCGGCACGCCCGGACCAGGCGCAGCTGGCGCAGCAGCGCCACCGGCGCCAGGACGATTGATTGAGCGCTTTTCGCGAACTTCGACGGCCACTTGCTTGGTGCGGCCATGGCTGAAGCTCTGACGGACCGTGCCACTGCTCGTGGTGCGGGTCAGCGTCAGCGGCTTGCGGCCGGAAGCGGTGTCTTTCTGTTCGTTGCCGTCAGACATGCAGTAGTGTTGCCAATCCTAAATTCGTCGTTAGCCGATACGTAGTTCTCAAACGTCCTTTGCCCCGCCGCGGCTCTGGCCCGTTGCCGGTCCAGCGTCCGCGCCGCCCAGTCCCCATCCGACAGAGCGCCAGGAATCGGGCCAAGAGCTTGGAACGATGGCGCGGAATCCCGCGAGGCGGCCAATTTCCGCCGCCCAGCCCGTCGCCAAGCGCTCTTGAAGCAGGCAAGCGTGTATCACACGTTCCCGCCCTAGCGCCACGCCCAAATCCGCTGCGGAAAAGCACGCGACGGCCGCCGGCGGACGCCCCCGGAGCCCTATATGGAGGCTCATCAGCCTTTCGCGACCCTCTTCGGCGCCATCTTCCGCTTCGATCAGAAAAAACACCGGTTCGGCCCGTATCGCGGCCTCGACCTGGGTCGCGCCGATCGCGATTGCGCCTGCCCGGCGCGACATGCCCAAAAGATCAAGACAGCGGCGCGACAAAAGCGCTTCGACGTGCGTCGAGAGCGCCTCGGGAACCTTCACCTGCGCTTTGAACGCGCGTGCGAAGGCGCCCTTCTTGGCGGCCTGATCAACATGCGCACGGTCGGCGCGCACCCATGCGCCGCGGCCCGGCAGCTTGGCCGCGACGTCGGGCGTGACAACACCATCCGGCGACAGCGCGAACCGGATCAGGTGCGCGTCGGGAAGACTTTCGGAGCTGACGATGCAGCGCCGCTCGCGTTCGCGGCGCTGCGGTTCAGGCGCGTTCGCCGAAGACGCTGGATGCTTCATCCGCGTCTCCTTCTGCTTGCGGCTCTTCAGGCGGGGCGTCGATCCAGCCCGCGGCGATACGCGCATTCAGGATCAGCGCATCGGCTTGCTCTTGGGTGAGCTGGTACTCCTCCAGCACGCCAGGCTCGCGCACGCGCTCGCCGTTCTTGGTTTCGAACCAGCCACGCAGCTCGTCGCCGGTGAACCCGGCGAAGTCTTCGAGCGTCTTCACAGCCTTCTCGCCCAATGTGACCAGCATCGGCGCGGTGAGGCCCGGCACGCCCTTCACGGCGTCCTCGACGCCCAGGCCGACGCGCTTGGCTTCCAGCTCGGCGGCAAGCTTGTCGAGATATTCTTGCGCGCGCGCCTGCAGCTCGTCGGCGATCTCGTCGTTCAAACCTTCGATCGAGGCCAGATCCATCTGATCGACGTAGGCGATTTCCTCGACTGTCTCGAAGCCTTCGGAGGCCAAGAGCTGAGCGAACATTTCGTCGACTTCGAGCGCCTTGATGAAGAGTTCGGTGCGCGCCGCGAATTCCTTCTGGCGGCGCTCGGACTCTTCCGCCTCGGTGAGGATGTCGATCGACCAGCCGGTAAGCTGGCTGGCGAGGCGCACGTTCTGGCCGCGACGGCCGATGGCCAGCGACAATTGCGCTTCACCGACGACGACTTCGACGCGGGCGTCTTCTGGATCGAGTACGACCTTTGTGACTTCCGCCGGCTGCAGCGCGTTGACGATGAACGTCGCGGGATCGGGCGACCACGGAATGATGTCGATCTTCTCGCCCTGCAGTTCGCCGACAACGGCCTGCACGCGGGCGCCGCGCATACCGACACAGGCGCCGACCGGATCGATCGAGCTATCATGCGAAAGCACGGCGATCTTGGCGCGCGAACCCGGGTCGCGGGCGGCGGCCTTGATCTCGATTACGCCTTCATAAACTTCCGGCACTTCTTGCGCGAACAGACGCGCCATGAATTCCGGTTTGGCGCGCGACAGGAAGATTTGCGGGCCCTTGGTTTCGCGGCGGACGTCATAGACGTAAGCGCGGGTGCGATCGCCGACGCGGAGATTTTCGCGCGGAATACTCTCCGACTTGCGGATGACGCCCTCGGCGCGGCCGAGATCGACGATCACGTTGTAAAACTCGACGCGCTTCACGACGCCGTTGATGATCTCGCCGATGCGATCCTTGTATTCGCCGAACTGGCGCTCGCGCTCGGCTTCACGAACTTCGTGATTGATCACTTGCTTGGCGGTCTGCGCGGCGACGCGCCCGAACTCGATCGGCGGCAGCAGTTCGACATATTCCTTGCCGAGATGCGCGTCCGCATCGGTCTTCTGCGCGACATTGATCATAATGTCGGTCGACGGATTGAACGGACGCGTTTCCGGATCGAGGACGCTGTCGTCCACCACCGTCATGACCCGCTTCAGCTCCATTTCGCCGGTGCGCGGGTCGATGGTGGCGCGGATATCGTGCTCAGCGCCATAGCGCGACCGAGCGGCCTTTTGCAGCGCGTGCTCCATCGCTTGGATCACGATCTCCTTTTCGATCGACTTTTCGCGCGCGACAGCGTCGGCGATCTGCAGGATTTCCAGCCGGTTTGCGGAAATGCCGGTGCTCATGGTGCTTCTTCCCTTCGTTATTCGTCTTGCGCGGCGGCCTCGGCCGTCTTTGCGCGTCTCAAGTCTTCTTCGATCAGCTTGTCGGTCAGCACCAAGCGCGCTTCCGACAGTGCGGCGAACTCAAGCCGCACGACGCCCGCTTCGGTGGCCAGGACGATGACATTGCCTTCGACGCCCGCGATGTCGCCCTTAAAGCGGCGCTGGCCGTTGATCATCTGCGCGGTTTCGAGTTTCGCGGTGTGACCTTTGAAGCGCTCGAAATCCTCGGTCCGCATCAACGGGCGATCGATGCCCGGCGATGAAATCTCCAAGTCGAACTCGCCCTGGATCGGATCCTCCAGATCGAACACCGGCGACAGCGCACGCGACAGTTTCGTGCAATCGTCGATATTCATCAGGCCGTCGGAAAGCCGCTCGGCCATGATCTGCAGCCGCTTGCGGCGATTGCCCGAGAGCCGCACACGCACGATGCGGTAGCCCAGCGTCGCCGCGGCGGGTTCGATCAGAGCGACGACGCGCTCCTCGGCGGGATTGGTGGCGCGCAGACGCGGGCTCCCTAGCTAAACAAAAAGCGGCGGACCCCGGGGGCCCGCCGCTGAACCTCCATCGGAGGCATCAGCGATGTAACGTGTGTGCATATAGCGGGTCTTTGCCGCCGCGCCAAGCCCTTATGCGCTCAACCCGCATCGGGGCGAACGCGGAACGCATCGAAGACCCGGTAAAAAGCATCAAGCGGGGCGCGTTCACTATGCTGGCCGTCAGGAATGTCAGCGCGCGAACGCCCCGGCATAACGAAATTGAAGTCGCGCAAACCACGTCGGTGCGCCAGTTTCCAAACCCCATCGCGACGCTCAAAGCGGTCGATGTAGCGGCCCTCGAAGAACGCATTTTCGTCAAGCGCGCCATCTGCAGCGCGGCGGAGGTGATGTGCGAGGTAATGGCTCTCCGCAACCGCCGCGTCGCCGTGGGTTTCGATATAAATATTTGAAATGTGGTGCGCCCCACAGATCAGCGCGCCGACGATGGTCATCGCGTATGAGACATAGTCTCGCGCGAGACCATCGAACGAGCCGTACGTGACCATGGCCTCGGGCCAAAAACAACCGCGCAACATCGCTTCATCGGCGCGGTCGCAGCCACGAGCGTAGTCGAACATCACCCGCGTGATGGCGCGCTCGGCCAACAGCGTTTCCAGCGTCGGGGATGGCGCCTGCATGTGACCCCCTGCCTTGAAGCCGCGGGCCAAGCCTCTCGCGCCCGCGTTAGCTGACGCTCGAAGCTGGCGCACCCGACAGGATTCGAACCTGTGACCTCTGCCTTCGGAGGGTCCCCATCATGTTGCCGCATACTAGATGTTGTTTCCAGACGTTGCATAAGCCTTTGTAAGATTTGCGTTTTTAGCGGTCTTGTGATTCCATGCGTTTCCGCAATGAAGCGCATGCGTGACCACTGCGTGGTTGCCCGGGGGTAGCCCGGCGCGCGCTTCGTTCAAACGCTGGAGCGCAGGCGCGATGCACGTTGATGAACTCACTCACGAGATCGTTCGCGATGCGGCGCCGCGCGCGAAGCGTTACGTGATCTGGGACAGCAAGCGCAGCGGATTTGGACTGCGCGTCAGTCCAAGCGGCGAGAAGATCTTTGTCGTGAAGACGCGCCAAGGGCGCGGACGATTTGCCGAACAACGATGGATCACGATCGGCGCTGCGAGCGTCATCAAGCTCGCCAAGGCGCGCGATGAGGCCGACACCATTCTCGCCAAGGGACGCGTGAGCCAGGAGCCCGCGCCGCAGCCGCACGTCACCTACAACGACGCGCTCACGATCTCGAAGCTGTGCGATCTCTGGCTGGAGAAAGCCGCCCATCGCCGGCGGGGGCGCGGCCCGCTCGCGGGCACCCTGCGCAACGCCAAGAATATCGAGAACGACCGGGGCCGGATTGAAGCCCATCTCAAACCACTCATCGGCCACTACAAGGTGCGCGAACTCAACCGCTCGAAGATCGAGACCTATCGCGATCAGGTCTCGAAAGGCGAGACCAAGCTCACCAGGAAGGGAAAGCGCCTGCGGGGCGTCAGCCGCATCAAGGGCGGCGAAGGCACCGCCAACCGCTCGCTTTCACTGCTTTCGACCATCCTCTCTTTCGCGGTGCGCGAAGAGATCATCGACCGCAATCCCTGCTTCGGCATCGAGCGCTCGCCGGGCAATATGCGGGAACGCTTCTTGAGCCCGGAGGAGTTCGGCAAGCTGGGCGAAGTGATCGCCCGCGCCGAGCGCGAAGGCGCGCATGCGCATGGCATCGCCATCATCCGGCTCTTGGCGCTGTCGGGCGCCCGGAAGAGCGAAATCCAGAACCTGACTTGGGGCGCGGTTGACCTGCGGACGGGCTTCCTTCGCCTCCCCCGCTCCAAAACCGGGCCGCGGCTCATCCTAATTACTGCGGCGATGCGGCAGATCTTCGAGAAGCTCACGCGCGGGGAAGACAAGGAGTGGGTGTTTCCGAACGCGGAGAAGACCGCGCCCTTCGACGGCGTGCCGAAGATGTGGAACGGCATTCGCCAAGCCGCTGGATTGAACGACGTGCGCTTGCACGATCTTCGTCATTCGGCTGCGTCGTTTGCGCTGATGAGCGGCGTCGGGCTTGAAGTGATCGGCAAGCTCTTGGGCCACAGCGACATCAAGACGACGCGCCGCTACGCGCACTTGGCCGACGTCGTGGTGCGCGCCGCGGCCGAGAACACCGCCGATCAAATCGCCGAGCTGATGAAGTTTGGCGACGCGTCGCCGGCGCCCCCACCGCCATCCCCGCCGTCCATGCCGTCCATGCCGTCCATTCCGCCGCCCTCGCCGGCGGCGCACACTGCACCACCTCCGCGCGCTGCAGCCGTCGCATTCAGCGCCCGTCGCGTCGTGGCGCGTCCGGACGGCAGACGTCCGATCGCCGCGCCTGTCACCACGGGCTTGGCCAAAGCAGTCGCACCCGGTTCGGCGCAGATGGACATGTTCGATTAGGCGCAGCGCTGGCCCGTAAGGGGCAGCCGTGCCAAAAGACTCCGCCTCGATCGACATTCGTGATTCGCGTCGTGTCAGACACCGAACTCAAACTCGCCTTTTGGCGCGCCGGACCCACCCAAGCTGAACAACTCTGTGCGGGTGTATTGCGCCTTGAGGGCTTTCAAAACATCGAACCGCAGGCGCCGCTCGGCGGCGCCGACGCCGGCAAGGATTTGCTGTGCGATCGCGGCGGCTTGCGATGGGTGGGAGCCGTCTTTTTTCCGCCAACTGACCAGACCGCAGGAGAGGTACGGAAGAAATTTCTTGACGATCTGGAGGGCGTAGCGCGCCACGGTCGTCACGGCATCATCTTCCTCACCAATCAGCGCCCGACACTCGAAGCACGGAACGGCTTGGTGAGAGCGGCCGCCGACCGTGGCCTTGAGTGCCTAGTCTATGACGTAGAGCGCATCCGCGGCGTCCTAGATAGCCCCGACGGTTACGGGCTCCGGATCGCGTACCTTGGCATCGAAATGTCGCGTGATGAGCAGCTCGCGTATTTCGCAAGACGAGATTCCGTGCTGCAGAACCTCGTCGAGCGCAACACGCAGGAACTGCGGCGGCTAAGCGCTCAGCTCACCAGCATGCAGGCGGTCCAGCAGACCACGGCAATTACAATGAACTCGATGGCCCAACTTGCGGGCTTGGACGCCAGCTCATTTTTGCCGCGCACCGTGGACCCGCTCGCTCTGGGCGATCTCGAACCTGAGGCGGGCACCAAGCCCTTCACAAAGGAACTCTCGCCCGAGTTCATATTGTTCGTGCATAGATTGGTCGGATTCGAGCTGCCGCCCAGAATGGCTGGACGATACCGCACGACCGAAATCACGCTGCAGCGGCCTTCCGGCGACGACGTCGAAAGCTTCACGCCACCACCCTTCGCCCAGATAGCCAAGCTCGTGGATGAGCTTTGCGAGCGTTGGCGAACAAACTTCCCCACGATCAAGACCGATGAACAGAAGTTCGAGCAAATCGCTCGCTTTCACCGCGATCTGCTCTTCATCCACCCCTTTATGGACGGCAACGGACGAATGTCTCGCGCGATCATCTTGCAGCAATGCCTCGACCTCTTTGGTCGCGCAAACATGAGCCGGTTCGATCGCGGCGCGCCCTATGTCGGCGCGCTCGCCGCAGCCGACAAAGGCGATTACTCGGGCTTGGTCGGCCTACTGCGCCCCGTCGTCGAGGATTGAGCAGGCTCTGTCGATATCCCGTATTCGGGATAAGATAGAATTATCCTGAATATGGGATATTCCGCTTTATTCCTTATTCGAGATAGCCGTAATGCGAGTCCGAAACCCACTTGAATTAGGCGCCCTGATCCGGCTGGCCCGAACCGATCAGGGCCTGTCACAAGCCGAATTGGGGACGATGGTTGGCGTGCGCCAAGCCAAGATCTCCGATATCGAGCGCGGGCAAACAGGCGTGCGCATCAGTTTGGTGCTGCAGATCATCAACGCCCTGAAGCTGACGATCGACATCACCTCGAACGATGATCATCCCCAATCGATCCTAGAGGGCGACCTGGAAGAACTGGACGCCATCGCCAACACAGGCCTCAAGAAGGCTTGATGCTCGTCGGGGGCGCCGGGAAACCGCCCCTGGAAGGCTCAGGGTTGCGCGCTATCTATCTGTTTTATAATGATATTTTTCAACCAGACATTTTACCAGACATCTGACCCGACATTTTCACCGACATCTTTCTGCGTGCAGAAACAAAAACATCGAAAAAATAAGCGGTTTTTGTTATACTGAAATGGAAATCAAACCCGACATTTTTGGCGACAGAAAATCACCTAGAAAAATGGCGCGCAAAACTTCTCCCAAAAAACAGGCGAAAAAAACCGCCACAAGAATAGCGCCGCTCCGCGACGGTGATGAAGATATTTTTCGTATGGAGCCGCTGCGTTTTGCGCAGGATTCAAAATGGCGCGGTGAATTAAATGAACTTGTTGTCGATCTAACGTTCAAAGCGGCCAGCTTCAAATCGAGCCTTCCAGACGGCATGCTGGCTGCACTCGCCGAACTCGTCCGCTCGATGAATTGCTATTACAGCAATCTGATCGAGGGTCACGACACCCATCCGATCGACATCGAACGGGCGCTAAACGACGATCTCAGCCGCGACCCGAAAAAGCGTGAGCTTCAGCTTGAAGCCAAAGCGCACATTTCGGTGCAACGCTGGATCGACCAAGGCGGACTGAAAGGACGCGAAACCAGCGTCGAGGGCATCCGCGAAACGCATAAGCGCTTCATCGAGGGTCTGCCGGAAGAGCTCCGATGGGCGACGGACCCCGAAACCGGCGAGAAGGTTCCGGTTCTCCCTGGCAAGTTCCGCACTCAAGACGTGAAGGTCGGACGCCACATCGCGGTTAGCCCCGGCGCGGTGCCGCGGTTCATGAACCGCTATGCCGAAGCTTACGCGAAGCAATCGCGCGCGGAGACAATCCTCTCGGCGGCGGCGGCGCACCATCGCCTCCTCTGGATCCACCCCTTCGCCGATGGCAATGGCCGCGTCGCTCGACTGGTCTCGCACGCGATGTTTTTGGAGAGCCTTGAGACGGCCGGGATTTGGTCGATCGCTCGCGGCCTCGCCATCAATGTTGAAACCTACAAACAGAACCTCGCTCAATGTGATCTCGTGCGTCGCAACGATCTCGATGGCCGCGGACATCTGACCGAGGAGGCGCTTGCCGACTTCACGCGTTTCTTCCTGACGGTTTCGATCGACCAGGTCACGTTCATGCAGGGTTTGATGCAGCCTGATCGTTTGCGTGCGCGCGTGTTGACTTGGGCTGAGGAAGAGGTGCGCTTGAGCGGCTTGTCCAAAAAGGCTGGCCAAATCCTCGAAGCCATCCTCTACCGCGGCGAGCTGCCACGCGGCGACATTCCTGATCTTATTCAAACTACAGACCGCCAGGCGCTTCGGGTCGTAAAGCAATTGCAGGATTTCGGCGTGCTGACTTCGTTGTCTTCCAAATCGCCGTGGCGCTTGGCGCTGCCGGCCACCCTCGCCCACCGCTGGCTGCCGGGACTCTTTCCGGCGAGCACGCAATGAAAATATAGGAAGAAGCCACCTTGAGCGCCCTCTACACAAACGCCGTCGCTGCCCTCCGGATCGGGGTAGAAGACTATGCGCAGCAAGACTGGAACCGGTCGCTCTCAGCAGTCCGCAACTTTTATGCAGGCGTGTTGCTCCTCGCCAAGGAAGCCCTCGTGCGCACCGCGCCCGAAGCAGAGATCACCGACATCATCGGCGCCAAATATAAGCCGGTGCCCGATGGCGAAGGCGGCGTGACATATCAACCGGAAGGACAAGCAACGATCGACTTCCACACGCTCGGCCAACGCTTCAAGGACTTCGGCCTCACCATTAACCACAAGGCGCTCTCCGACCTCAATCGCATCCGCAATGAGATCGAACATCGCTATACTGATCAACCACAGGAGGCTGTGCGAGAAGCAATCGCCAAAGTGTTTCCGGTCACGGCAGAACTATTTCGGCAGATCGAAGAAGACCCGGCTGAGGCCCTAGGTTCGGCGTGGCAGACCATGCTGGAAACCAAAGCCCTTTACGACAAGGAGTTGGAAGAGTGCCGTCGCTCCTTGGCGGAGATCAAATGGCATTCCGGTACGATCGCTAAAGAAGGTGTCAAGTGCAGTGCCTGCGGCTCAGGTCTCGTCGAGCAGATCGATCCTGACAACAAGCACCAAGAACTTGCCGAGTTGAAGTGCCGGGCTTGCGGCGAGGCGTCGGAGACGCAGGACGCCGTCGTCGCAACACTGGAAGACGCTCTGGCGGGTGAAGCCTACGTGCGCATGAAGGACGCAGGAGAGGACGGCCCCATCCATATGTGCCCCGAGTGCCAGGCCGATGCCTACATCGATTTCGAAAGCAAATGCGCAGTGTGCGGCCACGAAATCGAACCGGTGGAATGCGCGCGGTGCGGCGCCGGCCTTTCGCTGGATGAGCTCATTTACGGCGAGGGCTCTTCTCTCTGTTCTTATTGCGACCACATGTCAGCAAAGGTGATGCGTGAGTAATTCCTCCGCAGGGCACAGATGGCATGGCTGACGTCTTCTTATCATACAAGAGCCAGGATCGCCCTCGTGTTGCGTTGCTTGTGCGAGCGCTACAGGAGCGCGGCCTCACGGTCTGGTGGGATCAGCGTCTCGAAACTGGCGACGTTTGGCTCGCTTGCATCAAGCGCGCGCTCGATGCGGCGAAATCGGTCGTCGCCACTTGGACGCCGCAGTCGGTGGGACCCGATCGGCTTCTCATTTCACACATCATGCAAGCAGAGGTCGCCGAGGCCTTCCGGTCGCCCAAACGGTTAGTTGCAGTGCGTCTCGAAGCCGGCCCCCTCCCTTTCGTCTATGACGAATTCCAGGCCGCCGATCTCACCGCTTGGACTGGTGAGGCCGAGGCTCCCGCTGTTGATCGATTGGTCGCAACCATCTGCGAGATCGTCGGACCGCGGCAACCATTCGCTCCCGATGAACTGCGTGCGTGGCTGGAGGCTGAAGAACAGAACCGACCGCAGGCGTTTCGAGATTTTGCCACTAGTTTCCCCGACAGCCGGTTCAGCGAAGACGCAGAACGCAGGGCGGCCGAGTTGGCGCAAGCAACAGCCGATTTGGCGCTGGCGCGCGCGGCCGCTCGCGAGATCATTCAACGGTTCGAGCGCCAAGCTGACGTTCCGGCGTTTGCGCCTGCGCTTGGATTGGAGAAGGTCGAAAAGGAGCGCAAAGCCGTCGCCGTCGTAGATCTCCTGGGGATGATCGAAAGCGGCGCACGCATACAGCTACAAGCCGAGCCGGGCGCCGGGAAAACTGTTGCGCTGCTCGCGTGGGCTCGTGAACTTGCTTGCGATGCCGAACGGCCAGTCGGAATCTATGTCCGCCTGCAGGAGATGACGGGTGACGACGAACTCCTCGAACACATTGGTAAGACGTATGCGACGGGCGCTATGCGCCTCGACGGCTGGGAAGCTCTCTTGCGCTCGGGCGCGGTCGCCGTTTTCTGCGACGGTTGGAATGAGCTGAGCGCACCGCGACGCGAGAGCATCGGCGCTCGCCTCGACAATCATGCGCGGCTTTTTCCCGATGCAGGACTGGTTATTGGTAGCCGGCCAGCCTCCCCTGCACCACTCACCACTCCGCACACGGTGGTTACGCTCCAACGCCTGACTCTCGCCGACGTGCGTGCGATCGTCGAGCAACGCTTGGGCGACAAAGCGCCCACGGCCCTGGCCGAACTGCGTACCGATCGAACGCTTCAGCAACTTGTTCGCAATCCCTTCTTTCTGCACGCGTTCTGCGTAACGCGCACCGCCGGGGCGACGCCGACGACGCGCTATGGCCTAGTAAAGGTGATGGTAGAAACCGGAGAGCGTTTGCCGCAGCATATGCCGCGGCTCCGGAGCGAACTCGCTGATCAGCAGAGCAAATTCATGCGCGCGCTGGCCGTCGATGTGCTCAGCAAGCAGCACGAGTTGAGCACCGACGAGGCCCTGCACGTCGTCAACGGCGTGTCAATCCAGCTTTTGGCTGACCGTCTATTGGCCCCTTCGCCCAAAGGCCGCGATGTTCTGGACGTTCTGCGCGACCACCATTGCTTGGTTGAGCACGCTGGCCCGCCGACATCCTACGGCTTCCAGCACCAGCTCATCGAAGAGTGGTATGCGGCCGAAGAAGTCCTGGCGGTGGCGGATGCTGCACTCACGGACGAAGCGGCGTTGGCGTATCTCACGCGCGACATTCTCAATGAGCCGCAGTGGTCGGAAGCGCTGCTGTTCGCAGTTGAGAGTGCCGCGCCCGACGCCACCGCAGAGCGCGCGTGCGCGCACCTTATTCTAAGGATGATCGGCATTGATTGTCAGTTTGCGGCGCGCCTGATCGCTGCCGCACCCGAGGTCGTTTGGAAACAAATTGCACCGGCGGTGATGGCCTTCGTTGAGGCGTGGAAGCCTGTCGCCGAGCAAGAGCTCGTTCGGTTCGCCGTCGTGTGCGGGAAAGAGGAATTTGCACCACTCGTTTGGGAAGCAATTGCGGCCCAAAAACCAGGCGGCGCCAGCAACGCGCTGCGCGTGCAGCGCATTCGCCATCCAGCTGTGCTTGGACCAGACTGGAGAGACAGAATTCGCGACCTCAATGTCGAGGATCGCCGCAGCATCCTTTACATGCTCGCATCCAACAGCGGACTCGAAGCGGCGAACATGGCTACGGACGCTGCGATCGAGGACGAATCCGCCGAAGTGCAGATCTCTACGGCCGAGATGCTGCATTTCTATCGATACGATGACGAACTAGACCGTTTGCTCACCGCCGCCCTTCCCGCCACTTGGGAAGGACTAGTCCAGCGACGTATCGATGATTTCTGGGACGGTCGGTGGCGCACGCAGATAGTGGCCGGGGCTCGCCGCTTGTTGACACGTCTTGAACCCGGCCCACGTCGCTTGAACGTTGGCCTGCTGCTGCTGCGCCACGGCGAAACCATAGAATTTGATCTGGTGCAAGAGGTGCTCGCCGCCAAGTTCGAATATCACTTTGCTCAAGACTCGGCGTTCGACGAGATCATGGCGCTCGAAGGCGCGCGACTTTCTCAGGCGATCGTTGATCGCGCTGTTGCCGGCCAAAGCGTGCCCTATCTTGCCCGCCGATATGTTCGCAATGACGCACGTGCGGACCAAGAACAATTGATCGCCGCTTGTCGCCTGAAATCCAATTCGCACGGAAACGACGAGGTGCTCGCGCCGCTCTTGAGCATCGAGAGCATCTCAAGACTGTTTAGTGAGCTGTTGGACTTGGCGCGCCGACTGGACAGTGCGCCCAAGACCGAGCGACAGGCGCTCTCCGACTCCTACCACGCGATTCAGCAATCCCTCGCACTGACCGATACCGACCGGTTGGTCGAAGCTTTACTATCGGTAGAGTCGGCAAACTCGCGAGATATTCGCGTGATCTGTGACGTGATTGCGCGCGCATTTCGGGCCGACTCCAGGCACGAACGACCGGCACCGAAATCGGATTTGCGTGATCGCCTAGTCACTCGACTCGCCGAATGGGCCGATGCCCTCATCGCCGATGCAAATGCTGATCGTCACATCTTGAGCGCATTGGCCGAAGCTATCGGCGCTGTTCCCCACTCCTCGCTTCTCGCTCCCCTCCATCGCTTGCTCTCGGAAGACCTGCGAAGGTGGGCGCTGGAGAAGGAAGCCTTCGCGACAGCGGTCGCTGCTGGGCAGCGCCCAGATCCAAGTTCAGGCGCTCGCATGAGCTACGCCTTCCGGTATGCCGAGAATTTGCTCAGTCTCGCCAAGCAAGAAGACGCCGAGGGAAAGGTCACTGAAGCGCCTCCCATCTCCGAGGAGATGACGGTCGCCGTCGTTGATCTGTTGTGTGCGTTGCTCACAGACACGCAATTTGGCGCTGATGCGAGCCGGGCCCTTGCAACATTATTTCCAGATCCTCTTTCAAAGGTAGGCGAACGCCGCCCCTCATTCGGCGACGATCTCAGCGTTCTCCCCGAACGCCGTAGGCTGCGTGCCCAGATCGGCGCCGGAGAGACATCGCTCGTCGCGGCGCGGATGCTCGATGCAGTTCGTTCCTTGATAGACAACAAGTCCGAAGTCACAACCAAGCTTGCATTGCAGGTCGCTTTGCAGGCCGCTCGCATGGCTTGCGGCGCTCGCTTCAGCGAGGTTGAGCAGCTCGTCAACGAACACGGGACTCTCGAGAATAAGATCGGCATGTACATGAGCCGGCTGTTCGCGGGCCACGAGGTATCTGCGACTGTCGCAGAGCGTTGTCTCGATGAACTCGATGCGCGCCGCGAGAAGCAACGTTGGGAGTATGATCAGACGTGGATGAAGTGGGAGAATGCGCTCCGGATCATGGTGTTTGGGGGTAAGCCCATGGCAGCGGCGCAGCGCCTGCTTACATATGACCCCCGCCATCAACAACACGACGAGCGCGACCTCGTGAAAGGGCTTGGCCTGTGCGCACATGCCGACGCCCTCCCGGCGCTTCAGCTCCTGCGCGAGCGGTGCGAACAACTGCGAATGACTGAGGCTTGGTGCAGCGCCGTTTATAACGTGGGAACGCTTGAAGCTGGCCAAGCGCTGCTGTCGTACGGACTCACACCTGAACGGCGACGCGGTTGGCGCCATGATCAAATTAGTGGAATGGTTGCCAGCCTCGCTGCGCGCCACCCAGCCCTACGTCGAGACCTCATCGCAACGCTAACGAACGGAACCGACGCTGAAATTGCCCTGATCGCTGACATCGTCAGTTCGTTCAAGGAGTCCGAGATTGTCCTGGAATTTCTCGCGCTTGCACCTGCCTTGGTGAAGCGCCTGGAACGCGCGCTCCAAGGCACGCTTTACGACATTTGCTTCGAGCATGTGCCCAGCGAAGACCACCCCGGCGCATACGATGTCGTGGCTGTTCCGGTTGACCCCCTTCGAGCCCGCCTATTCGCTGGCGCCCAAGATGACGGTCCCGCCCGAGAGACGTACGCTCGATTGCTCCGTCACATCGACGTGTTGCGGGCCGAATACGGCAGGTCCTACGCAGAGTCGCGCCATCCGGAAATCTCTAGGGATGCGCCTTGGCCAGAAGCAGCGAGCGTTGCATGGCAGGCGGCGGCAGACCTTCGCGCGCGGCAATAGCGCCATGAGTTCAAGGTGAACATCGCCTTCCCCAGCCGTGCTCGGCTGCTCGGCTTAGGCTTCGTTTCCTCCGTTCGGATTCTGGGGCTCGATGCGGATGAAGATGGTGTTCATCCAGATGAAATAGACCAGGTCGTCAAGGAGCCACATCTCCTCTGAAAACGCACCTTTGTTGAGCTTCTGCAACGCGTCGTGCAGAGATCGTATGGTTTGCAATTGCTCTAGGTCCGATCGCCCATTCTTTGGCGCCGCGCATTCTGCGACAAGTGCATCTGCTTCCGCCGCAAAACTCTCGCCCAGTTCTATGATCGCTGCCGCCACCGTGCGCGCAGCGCCTAACATTTCCGGGATTTGGAACTGGCCGCTTGCGAGAAACACATATCTGCGAAGCGCCGCGACATGCTCGGCGATGGCCGCGAGCCTTTCCCGCGCGCTTCCCGTCCCACGCATTCCGGAACAGATCGCGGTCAACCGTTCGGTATGCGCCGTGAGCTTTTGCCGCAAGTCACCCCGGCGCGCCAACACGCTCCCCGTCATCAGCGTTGCGACGCACATCCTGAAGATCTGACGGCCATAAAACATGAGAGGAGCTGCGCGGCCATCGCGTGCGCCAACCTTTCCGCCGCGCGCTTCATGGTAGTAATGGAGCTCGCGTCCGCGCCCCTCGTGGGCCACGCGCGAACGCGCGTCGTAGAATTGCCTGGCCCACACATCGATCCGATCTGTCCGTCCCAGCAGCAAAGATACCGCATCCACAAACCGATCCGTTTTCGCATCGCGAGGCAGCATCAGCAGCGCCTCGAATGCGATTGCGAGGTTGAGCAACGCACGATCAGGCCCGGCGGCCTGTTCATTGGCAAAATTATACCAATGGAGCGCCGTGAAGATGTGAGTCAGAGTCTGATCTTCTGGCTCCTGCAACAAGTCCAAGACCAACCCAACGCTCGACTCGGCTGAGCCGAAGGCCCGTATGTCCGATGCTAGGTCTTGAGAGATGTTCAGCGTGATATGCGGCACCGGCGGGTAAATTCGAGACCCCGCTTCGAGCCAGAAAGGCTGGCTGAGGTTGAAGTACCCCGCATAGCCTTCGAGGTTGTGATGCTGATCCGCCGGTGGCCTTTCTCTTTGGCTTCCGACGGGGGTCGTATGATGGTGCGGGCGCACCAGAAACTCGCTCACGCGATCCGGAGAGACAACGATCAGACTGCAATCTTCCGGAGTGAGGAATATATTGTCGAACACGTCGTGCGGCTGGGAATAGAGATAGGCCACGACAGCTCGAAGCTGAATCAGGCATTCCAGCTCTGGGCCGGGCTCGCTCGGCTTGATCCAAGGAACGACGGCATAGGACGCCGAGTTAACGCGCAGATCGTCCTTCGCAAACAACATCTCGGCGATTTCTCGAACAGCGCGCCCCCTCCTGATCTGACAAGCCGTCCGTATCGAGCGTCGATCTAAAGAGATACTTTCCCACTTTAATTGGCGTAGACGTCTTCAAATATGGGAAGACAGCGATGCTGAAGCGTTCGCGCGCAGGGCCACTTGTGGAATTCATTCTCGCTCCCTCTTTCTGATTCGCGCCTCTCCGGTACCTGCAATCGCGCAATCGCGACCGCTATAGTGCCTACCTCGAATCGGATCGGGCTGCGATGCCTCCTGAACCAAGCGAACTCGACCTTCTGACCACTGCGCTTGGACGCGGTGAGCTTCTGCGCTGCCTCGGCGTGCGCCGCGGGGGCCTTGAGGCGATCCAAGAGACGGCTCGGTTGCTCTCGCAACTACATGACAAAGATCGCCGT
>JBFWYC010000042.1:0-34685 GCA_050186805.1 Hyphomonadaceae bacterium | reverse complement strand
CGACGTTGGCGGTGAGCGTGTAGGTGCGCGAGGCGTTGACGGTGTCGGTCCCTTGGCTCGCCGCTTCGCTCACCACATCGCCGGCGCTATCGACAAAATACGTGTCGTTGCCGGCGCCGCCCGCCATCGCGTCATTGCCAAGCTCGCCGTCGAGGATGTCGTTGCCGGCGTCGCCCGACAAAACATCATTGCCCGCATCACCGAAGAGGGTGTCGTTGCCATCGCCGCCGTTCAACACGTCATTGCCGAAGCCGCCGTCGATGTCGTCATTGCCGCCGCGTCCCGACAGAACGTCATTTCCGCCAAAGCCCGAGAGCAAGTTGGCGGCGCTATTTCCACTGAGTGCGTCGTTGAATTCCGAGCCGATAACAGCCTCAACGGCGGTGAACGTGTCCATGCCCTCGCCTGTGTTCTGGGGCCCTGCGAGCGCCAGATCGACGCTCACGCCGGAACTCACATGCGCGAAGAAGGCCGTGTCATTCCCCGCTCCACCATTGAACGCGTCGTTGCCGGCGCCGCCAACCAGAACGTCCGAGCCGTCGCCCCCGATCAGCTGATCGTTTCCGTCACCGCCAGCCAGCTCATCGTCGCCCGCGCCGCCGTTCAGTACGTCGTCACCGGCGCCGCCATCGAGTTCGTCGTTGCCGCCGCCTGCGTTGAATGTGTCAATCGCCGCCGTCCCGAACATGACGTCAGCAAACGCGCCAGAGCTCACGGTAAGGCGCTCGATCGATTCCAAGCTTAGCCCGGCGCCATCCAGGCCGATGCTTGAAGACCCGACGCCGACCACGCCTGTAGCGGCCGACAAATCGACGATCACATGATCGACGCCACCGATGCCGATGGCGAAGTTCGATCCAGTCAAGCGGTCGAATCGAAACTCATCATCGCCGTCAGTACCGAACACGGTGTAGATTTCGACATTGCGAATGATCGAGCCATCGAATGTTCCGCCCAGCGCAGTATCGAAGGCGCGTGTGTCAAACACCATGCCGACGCCGCCGCCGGAGGGGCCAAACCGCACTTCGTCATTTCCAGCGCCGCCATCGATCAGTTGGCCCGCCTGCATGCCGTCGAAAACATCGTCGCCGCTGCCGCCAAACAATTGATCCGCGCCCAGCGTGTTGCCGAAGCGGTCGCTGCCGGCGCCGCCTTCGAGAATATCATCGCCATTCGAGCCGCTGATCAGATCATTGCCGGCGCCGGAGATGATATGTAGGCGCTCGACATCGAAATCGATGAAATAGCTGAAGCCAGGCCCGAACGTGCCGCCAAAGTTTCCGCTGATGAACAGATTGTCGGTGAACAACGACATATCTACGCGTGCGCTATCGTAGCCCTCGCCGCCGCTGAATCGATACTCGCCGCTTGTCAGCCCGGACAGGCTATAGCTGTCATCGCCCGCCCCACCGGTGAGCTGGCCGAATGCTTCGATGCCGGTCATATTAAGAGGAGCGCCGGAAATCGTCGCTCCGCCCGCCGTCACCGAAACGGTGATAGGGCTGGTGACATTTGCGAACGAAATGCTCAGACGATCGAAACCGGCGCCGCCGTCGATAATATCACTAGCATCCGCGAAGATAACGTCGTCGCCGGCGTCGCCGAAGAGCTGGCTTCCGGCGCCGGCGCTGCGGATCGTGTCATTGCCCGCGCCACCATGGATGATGTCGCCGCCCGGATTTGACGTCGCGAAAAACGAGCTGCCCCCGATAATTGAATCGTCGCCATCGCCGCCCGATAGCGTGTCGGCGCCATCACCGCCTTCGATCTCGTCGTTGCCGCCGCCGGCTGACAAAGTGTCGTTGGCCGTGCCGCCGAGCAAACGGTCAGCGCCAGACCCCGTGCTGATCTGGAAGCGCTCTACGCTCTCCAGCGTATAGCCAGCGAAATTCCCAACGAGCGACGGACCTCCCGGATGTAGGCTGACATCGAACGTGCTCGCCGACAGGTCGGCAATGAGCGCGTCGACACCAGCCCCGCCGAAATAGCCGACGCCAAGCGGCGCCGGGCCGCTTCCACCCAAGATAAGCGTGTCATCGCCGCTGCTGCCGCCGAACGAAACCGCCTCGACATTCCGGATGATGGTTCCATTGGGCAGCGTGATTCCAGTCGCCGTCGCGGCCTGGATCATGTCGAGCGTGACGCCGACGCCGGTCGCGTTCAATCTGATGAAGTCGATCCCAGCGCCGCCGTCGATCGTATCGACGCCAGTATTGGCGCCTGGGTTGAAATCGAAGAAGCGGTCGTTGCCGTTGCCGCCCTCGAGCAAATCGTTGCCGGCGCCGCCTTCAAGACTGTCATCCCCGTCTCCGCCGAGGAGAGTGTCATTGCCATCGTAGCCAATCAGCGTGTCGCGACCGACAGTCCCAGTAATGCTATCGTTGCCGCCGAACATCGCCGCCTGCAGCGCCGCGACGTTGTTTGTCATCGCCCAATTGATGATCGAGGTAACCGGGATCGCGAACCCGGTCCCGGTTATCGTCAGCGGCGCACCGGCGCCGAAGCGATTGGACGTATATTGGAACGAATGGGCCGTGCCGGAGGAAGGGTCGCCGTTCCCGTCAAAGGTGGGAAAGTTGCCATTGATCGTCAGAATTTCCGTCGCCGACACCGTGTAGGTGACGTGGGTTGGCGAATGTGAGCTTGAGAATACCGAACTGATGACGCCGAGGACGTCTCCCGCGCCCCAAATCGTCATGTCAAAGCCCGGCTGGCCGATGGCGCCGCCGTCGATCGTAAAAGTCGGCAAAGTGTCCCCCGTTTGGCCCATTGCTAGCATGCCCCTAGGCCCGCAGATAGGCGGCCAAACTGCGAAAGCGCAGCGCCAGAGACGTCACAAAACTGGAAGTGGTAAGCGCCGACGCGGGCTGCGAGATCGGCCGCGCGCGGTGCAATGCGGGGCTGCTGAGATAAGCGCGATCGAAGAGAGAGCGCCGAAACCAGATGTTGAGATTGTAGTCCAGGTGTATCCGATACCGCCGTGCGCAGCGATCGCATTGGGCTTTGGCCAGCGCTGCGCCGTGGGAGGCGTCCGCCAAACCCACATCGTGAGCGCAGCCCGCGTCGCCCGTTCCGCCAATGAAAGTTCCACCTTGCCCGGACACACCGTAGCATCGGGCCTGAAAGCGGGAACGGCGGCTTTGGGCCACGCTAAGTCACTTTGACGATTTCTGCGACCGTTGCAGTCGATCCAATCCTGCGGGCCGCGCCCTACCCGGTTGAACGGCTCACGATCGCCGACAGCGGACATTCGGTTCGCTTAGTGTTGCCAGCGATAGACGTTCGGTGCGTCCGCCGTGAACCTGTCGCCGTAAAGTGTGATTTCGGTTTGATCCGGGCGAAGTTTGCCCACGGAATAGTCAGTGCTTCGGCGAGGTCGGCACCGAGAAAGCAGAAGGCGGGTCGCCGGCAGATTTGACTATGCGGCGACGAGCAGCGTCCCGCCGTCCACGGGAACGATCGCGCCGTTGATGTAGGAACCGGCGGCAGAGGCAAGAAAGATCGCGGCGCCGGCGATGTCGTCGGGGCGGCCCCAACGGCGAAGCGGGATCATCGCCTCCTCCGCCGCGAGCCGCGCTGCGTCGCCACTGATCGCCTTCGTCATCTTGGTTGGAAAGCGCCCCGGTGCGAGCGCATTGACGCTCACATTCGGCGCCAACTCTTTGGCCAGCATCGCCGTCAGCTGATGCACCGCGCCCTTCGACAGGCCATAGGCGTAGGTGTTCATCGAAGCCGCCATCTCACCGGCGATCGATCCAATATTGATAATCCGCGCCGGATCACCTTCTCGCGACGCCTTGCGCATCAACGGAGCGATTGCACGGCTCAGGAAGAATGGCCCCTTGAGATTGAGCTGAAACACCCTGTCCCAGGCCGATTCCGGAAAGGACTCCAAAGGCGCACTCCAACTGGCGCCGGAATTGTTGACCAGAATGTCGAGCGCGGCCTCTCGAGATCCGATCGCTTCCGCCAGCGCGACACAGCCCGCCTCCGTCGCAAGATCCGCCTCGATTGCGACGCAGCGCCCAGCCGATGAAATCTCATCGGCGGCTCGCGCAAGCGCGTCGCTGTCGCGCGACGCAATGTACACGCGCGCCGCGCCAGCCGCGATGAAACCCTCGGCGATCATGCGCCCGATGCCGCGGCCGCCGCCGGTGACAAGTGCGACTTTGCCGTGAAGCCCAAAAAGCGCCTGCAAGTCTTTCATAACGTCAGGCCCGCATCGGCGACGAAGTTCGCGCCCGTCACCTGCGCGGCAGCGTCACTCATCAGGAAGGCAATAAGTCCCGCAGCTTCGTCAGCGCTGGCGTAGCGCCCAAGCGGCGTCCGTGATGCGAGCGCGGCAAACGCTCCCTGCTGGCTGCCAGTATGTTTGACCAAGCCTTTGAAAAAATCCGCATCGTGGAAGAGCGGCGTTTCTACCCCGCCCGGCGCGATGGCGTTGACGCGAACGTTGCGCGGCGCCGCCTCTAGCGCGGCGATCTTTGCGAGATGAATGAGCGCCGCCTTTGACGCGCCATAGCCAGCCGTGTTCGCTGAAGGCTTAACGCCCATCGACGAAGAAACGAGTACGATCGCGCCGTCCTGCCTGACGAGCCGCAAGCCTGCGCGCACGGTGAGGAAAGCACCCGTCAGATTGATGTTGATCACACGCGCCCAGGTCTCAACGTCGAGCTCAGCGATAGGCGTCATCGGATGACCAACGCCCGCATTAGCGAGCACGAGGTCGACGCCATCGAAGCGTCCGGCGATCCGTGCTTCGAAGTCGGCCCAGAGCGCAGCGTCTCCAACGTCTCCGGCGGCCAGCACAGAGGGCCGGTCAAGCTCACGCGCGAGCGCGCTCAAGCCCTCTTCGTTGCGATCAAGCAGCGCCAACCCTTCGGCGCCCTCACGGACTGCAAGGCGCGCAAACGCCGCGCCGATCCCGGACGCAGCGCCGGTGATCAGCGCGACCTTGCCTGCGAAGCGTCCGCTCATGCCACGCGCACCAAGAGCTTGCCGACATTGGCGCCGTCAAACAGCATGTTGAGCGCCTCCGGCGCGCTCCTCAGGCCATCGACGATCGTCTCTTCGGCCTTGAGCTTGCCGTCGCGCACCCAGCTTGCAAGGTCGCGCGCTGCGCGCGGCCAAATCTCGCCGCAGTCGATCAAGTTGAAGCCCTGCACCTTGAGGCGCTTGGCCATGATCGGCGCCCAATCGTAGCGCGTGCCGCCTTTGCCGTTGTAGATCGAGATCATGCCCGAGAGCGCGATACGGCCGCGCGCGTTCAGCCGCGCAATCGCGGCCTCCATGATATCGCCGCCGACGTTCTCGAACAGCACGTCAGCCCCATCAGGCGTCGCCGCCTTGAGCTGCGCCCGGAAATCCTCGGCGCGATAATCGACGCCCGCGTCGAAGCCATAAACTTCAACAAGTTTCCGTGCCTTATCGTCGCCTCCAGCGATGCCCACGACACGCGCGCCGCGGAGCTTTGCGATCTGCCCTGCTGCCGATCCAACCGAACCCGCCGCCGCAGTCACGATCGCCGTGTCGTCTGGTCCAATTTCTGCGACCTCGATTATGCCGGCATACGCGGTTACGCCGTTAGGCCCGCATACGCCCAGGAATTTCTCCGGCGCGATGCCAAGCCCGCTTGGGATTTTCGCAAGGCCCAACGCGGCGCCCGGTCGCAGCACCGAATAGTCCTGCCAACCCGTCATGCCGAACACGAGATCGCCTGGCGCGTAGCCCTCAAGATTCGATTGCACCACCTGCCCCAAGCCGCCGGAGCGCATCACTTCGCCGATCGCCACCGGCGGCATGTATTGCGGTACATCCTTCATCCAGACGCGATTGGTCGGATCAACGGAGAGAAACAACGTCTTCGCCAGCACTGCGCCTTCGGGCGCTTGCGGCGCCTCCGTTTCTTCGTAGGTAAAGTCATCGAGCGAGACACGCCCTTCCGGACGGCGCGCAAGTTTCAGCTGACGGTTCAGCGCAGTAGCCATGACGGCCTCCTTCAGATGACGGCGTACAGCCGGTAGCGCAGCCAGCGTTCGTGCTGATTTGAAATGCCCTTACCGATGCATTGGACGCGATTGAGCCAGGAATAGCGCTCGTCGCCTGTTTCAAAGCGCGGGCTTGTGAAAACAAGATTCAGACCGTCCGGGCTAAATCGAACACGCCCGCGATACTCGCTGTAGATGACCGCGCCATCGTCGGTCTTGAGCGTTGCCCGCACATCAAGCGCGCCGGTCTTGCCATCCGGCGCAACCGTCACCCAATCTGCCGCGGCCAATCCCAAGAGCGAGGCCTTGACGCGCGGCCCTTCAACGCGCGCGGCGAGCACGTCGACGTTCAGCCGCGCGCCGTAGGGCGCCTTGAGCAAAGCGTGCGCGTGCCCGAGTTCGACTTCAACGTGCGCCAAGAGCTCAAGCCCCGCTTCCTCGATGCCTGCGAAGCGATCGAGCGCGACGGTCGACACCGCGCTCAATTGAACCGCCGTGTCGCGCTGATGCCGAATGTGCGCGGCGCATTGTAAGTTCGGTTGCCCGCGCCCAGACCGGAGTTCAACCCCTGCACCACGTATTGCTCATCCGCGAGGTTCGCGCCCCAGAGCGCCACTTCCCAGTCGCCGCTCGCGGAGCCCAGCGCAATGCGCCCGTCTAAGAGCCAATAAGCGTCGGCGCGAATGATCGGATCGTTGATCGCGTCCTTGAACACGCCGTCGGAATAGTCCGCACCGAGTTGCGCGCGCGCCACCAGGTCGCCCGTAAGATTCCACTCGTAGATCGCGCGCGCGTTGAAGCTGAGGCCAGGAGCGTTCGGGATTTCGTTGCCGGCCGGCACCGGCCCAGCCGTCGTTGCGAACGCGCCCAGTTCTGTTTCCAGCCAGCCCGCTCCCGCTTGCAGCTGGAGCCCTTCAACCGGCTCCCATGACAGCGAGCCTTCAAGGCCGGTGATCTGTGCTTCCGGCACGTTGCGCAGCGCCTGGACCGAGATCGGCCCGAGATCGACGCGCACGAACGTCTGCAGATTGGAATAGTCGTAGTAGAACGCCGCTGCCTCAGCGCGCAGCGTGTCGCCCTGCCACTTCACGCCAACTTCGTAGGCCGTGAGCTCTTCAGATTCATAGGGTTCAAGCTGCGCGTTGGTAAGCGTGATGCCGGTAAAGAAGCCGCCACTCTTCTGACCGCGCGAAATGCTGGCGTATAGCAACGTGTCATCGTTCAGGCGATAATCGAGCCCCACGCGCCACGACACGAAGCTGTCTTCAACGCTGGTGTCCACAAATGAGAGCTGACAGGGCAGCGCTGGACCCGTGCACGCCGGATTGATCAGCAAACTCAAACCAAACGGGTTTTGATCGAGCGTGCCGCCCGCATAATCCTTCTCTTCCTCGGTGTAGCGAAGGCCGGTGACGAGATCGAGACGACCCGTCAGCGCCCATTCAACGTGAGCGAACGCGGCGATCGACGACGACTCCTGATCCGCGGTGATCAGCGCTTCGGTGGCGAAGAGATCGTCGAGGAAGCTTGGCGTGCGCAGGCTGATGTCGTCGTGCGAATAGAACGCGCCCACGATCCAGTCCGCGCGTCCGGTTTCGCCCGTCAGCCGCACTTCCTGCGTAAATTGTTCAACCCAATCGAGCTGATTGAACTCGAACTGGCGGACGGGCGAAGCGTCGGAGTCGATGTAGAAATCGCGCTCGAAATCGATGTAGCCCGTGATCGACGTCAGCGTCGCAAAACCCACATCGCCTTCTACGCGCAGCGTCGTCGCAGTCTGATCGATGTCATACTGATTGTCGCGCACCCAATCGCCGACGAAGGGGTCGCCGTCCGTGTCGGTGTAGCCCAGGAAGTCCGTGCACTGGGTCGGATCGATCTGGCCGGCGAGCACGGGATCGCAAGTGAAATTCGGTGGAACGCCGGTGAAGAAATTCGCGGTGCCGAAGTGTTCGCCGTAGCCCATCTCAGAGCGCTGCCGCAGCCCCTCGACCTTGAGGTTCGCGTCCCAGCCGCCCAGATCGAGCGCAAGTTGCGCGCGCCCCTGAAAGACATTCTGCTCGCCGATGGTCTCGCCCGGCAGCAGCCGGCTTTCCCAAAAGCCCTCGCCCTGATCGACATACCGGCCGGAAACCCGGAACGCCGCGTTTGGCCCAAGCGGCATGTTGAGCATCGCTTCCGCTTCGACGCGGTCGTAATTCCCATAGCCGCCATAGAGACGCGCTCCGAAATGATCCGTCGGCCGCGACGTTAGCACGTTGATCGCGCCTGCAGTCGTGTTGCGGCCATAGAGCGTGCCTTGCGGCCCGCGAACGACCTCGACGCGTTGCAGATCGAAGAAATCGAAGCTCATCAACGAGAGCGACGAGAGCGGCACCTCGTCGATGTAGATGCCCGCAGCGGGATTGTTGGTGGAGCTGAAATCATCAAGACCAACGCCGCGAATGGCGATGACCGGGATCGCGCCGGGGAGTTGTTCCTTGATGGAGACGTTCGGCAGCGCCGCGTTCAGGTCGCGCAATTGCTCGATGCGCTGTTCGCTCAGCGTCTCCTGCGACAGCGACTGCACCGCGATGCCGACATCGAGGACGTTCTGCTCGCGCCGTTGCGCAGTGACGATGATCTCGTCGCTATCGTCGGCATCCTGAGCATACGCCGGCGTACCAGCGCACCACATCAGCGCAAATACAGAGGCCGCCGTGCCCCAGAACCGCCCACGCGCTTGGATCGACATCACTCCCTCCTCCCGAACCGGCGTCTACCGCCGCCCATCGCCCGTTTTTTTCGGCTTCGCAGAAATTTGACATGTGCGTATGTTTGGATGTCTGCACGCCAAATAGTGCTTGTCAAGTATTTTGACGTTGGCGTATGTTCGGCTACGGTCGTGACTGTAGGAGCTGTCGGGTGGCGAAGCCGGCCCAGAAATTGCCGAAGAAAACCGCGAAGGCGCGCCCGTCCATCGCCGCAAAGCGCGCCTCAAAGCGGGAAGCCGCGCTCGACCAAGCGGCGCGCCTCTTCAACGAACGAGGCATCGCCGCGACCGGCATCGCCGATGTGGCCGCCGCAATGGAGGTCACACGCGCCGCGCTCTATTACTATTTCGACGAGCGCGACGATCTCGTCTTCCAAACCTACGAACGCGCCTGCCAGATCAACGCTGGCGATCTTGAAGCCGCCGATGAAGAAGGCCGCACCGGGCTTCAGAAAACGCTCGCCTTCGCGCGCCTGGCGCTCGCGCCGGAGCGCACGCCCGTCGCGGTGCTGGGTGAGGTTGAGCACCTAAAGCCCGCGCAGCGTCAGATCATCGCCCGCGCCGCCGCCCGCAACACCCGCGCCCTGCGCGGTTTCATCGAGCGCGGCGTCGAGGACGGCTCCATCCGCCCCTGCGACACCGAAGCGGTGGCGCAAACCATCAACGGCTTCATCTCCTGGATCCAGATCACGCCGACGTGGCTCAATTCCGAAGAGAGCGAAGAGCGCGCGCGCGATTCCGTCCACGTGCTGGCATTGCTGAAACGCGGCGTCGGCGGCGCCGGCGTGCAGACGCCGCCCGTTCACCTCGACGTCAATGATCTGCGCGTGCGCAATGACAACCCGTTCGACCGCGACGCCGCTGCCGCCGCCAAGATCGAGATGCTGCTGGCGACCGCCTCGCGCCTATTCAGCCGCCGTGGCATCGACGGCGTCTCGCTCGACGATGTCACAGCCGAACTAGGCGCCACCAAGGGCGCGCTCTACCACTACTTTGCCGACAAGAACGATCTTGTGCGCGGCTGCTACGAACGCGCCTTCGATATCTACGACGCCATCGCCGCCCGCGCCGAAAAGGTTGGCGCGACCGGTCTCGAACAAACCGTCATCGGCGTTCATCTCAATACGCAGGCGCAAGCCGGCATGCTCTCGCCACTCGCGCCGCTCGCGGGCCTCAGAGGCCTTCCTGACGCCGTGCACGGCGATTTGAACACACGCGCCGCGAAAATCTCACGCCGCTACGAAGCCATGGGCCGCCGTGGCGTCAAGGACGGCACGCTCGACGTCAGCGATATCCAAGCCGCATCGCGCGCGGGCGCCGGGCTCTTTGCCTGGATTCCCAAATGGCGCCGCGACAATGACGCCGCCAGCGCCAAAGCACTGGGTGACGAGGTGACACGTCTCTACGTGCGCGGGCTTGCAGCATGAGCGCGCTCGCCGATGCGCGCATCAACGGGGAGGTGGCGCCGGGCTTCGAACGCGTGCGCGAAGCCTTCGCGGAGAATTTCGAGCGCGACGAATCCCGGCGCGACGTCGGCGCCGCGCTCAGCGTCTATCATCGCGGCGAGCGCGTCGTGAACCTCTGGGGCGGCTGGCGTGACGCGGCATGCACCACGCCCTGGACGCGCGACACCCTGGCCAATGTCTACTCCACTACCAAAGGCATCGTAGCGGTGGCGTTCGCGATGGCGTACGATCGCGGGCTCATCGACTACCAGGCGCCGGTCTCGCGCTACTGGCCTGAGTTTGCCGCCAACGGCAAAGAGCGCACGACTGTCTCACAAGTCCTCTCGCACCAAGCCGGCCTCCCCGGCTTTATGGCGCCGACGGGTCCCGAAGATATCTATGATTGGCGCGCCTGTTGCGCGAAGCTCGGAGCGCAAGCCCCAGCCCACGCGATCGGCGAGAACACCTGCTACCACGCCGGCACATTCGGCTTTCTCGCCGGCGAAATCTTCCGCCGCGCCGTTGGGCAAACACTCGGCGCCTTCATCGCAACTCAAATTGCCCGCCCGCTTGAGGCCGACATTCATCTCGGCGGCGCGGCAAAATACGCCGACCGCATCGCGCCGATGATTGCACCGTCGATTGAGGTCGATCTCGCGGCTCTGGGCCTCTCCGACATCGCCCTGATGGCGATGACCAACCCCAACCTTGATCCTGCGCAAGCAAACACCGCCGCGTGGCGCGATGCTGAACTCCCCGCGATGAACCTTCACGCCACCGCCGAAGGCGTCGCCCGCGTGTTCGCGGCCCTCGCAAACGCCGGCGTCCTGCATGGCTTGCGTCTGCTCGGCGCGGGCGCGATCGCCGCGATGACGGAGGTGCAGAGCGAGCGTCAGGATCTTCTACTCGGCTTCGCAATACCCTGGGCACGCGGCGTTGCGCTCAACGCCACCGGAGTGTTCGGCGCCAATCCCCGCGCCTTCGGCCACACCGGCTGGGGCGGCTCATTCGGCTACGCGGATCTCGAAGCGGGCGTCGGCGCCGCCTACGTCATCAATCGCATGGGTCCTGAGTTGGTAGGCGATACGCGGGCCGTTGCTTTGGCAACCGCGATCTCCGCTTCAGTTAGCCGCCTGTGAGGCTGTTTCATCCCAAGAGCGGTCACTAGCTGCAGCTGCAGCGTAACAGACATTCGGCCGCTCGGTCGCAGTAAACGCGGATATCGCAAATGGCAGGCCCTCAGGTCGACCACTCGCCCGAGGTCAAACCTCGTTCGCTCATGATCGCGACTTCAGGGCGACGATAAACTTGCTCGCGCGTATCGGCGGCGCACAGCGCGCGGGCCGCCGAGGCGAACGTAATGACGGCTTATTCCGTTGGCCGTCGGCGCACGATCAGATTGCCAACAAACAGCTGCACGGCTCGCGGTTCTGATTGAACGTCGTACCCTTCACTTTGATCACCCCGCTTCCAGGACGAGTCCCGGAGCGCCGCACTTCGAGCACTTCACCTTCGAAAGACAATTCGTCGCCCGGCCGAACGGGTCGCGGCCAACGCAATTCGTCGAACCCGGCGCTGATGACGCCGCCCGCAGGATCGAGCCCACTGTCGAGAACCAAGCGCTGCGTCATCGCGGCGGTGTGCCAGCCGCTCGCCGCCAGGCCCTTGAAGAGAGACGCGCGACCGCCTTCTTCGTCCAGATGAAACGGCTGGGATAAAAATCGGCGGCAAAAGCTTTGATCGATGCCGCATCGACCTTGAGTCCGGCCGAGCGAAACTCTGCCCCGGTTCAATGTCTTCGAGATAGCGCATGCTCGGTCTTCCTTGATGGATCAGCTTCAACGTCGCCGCCGCAATGGCTCCGCGCGATGGCGCGAATCCACCGGCCATTTAGCCACCAAGGCGTGCGACGCGGCTGCGGCCGCAAGCGTCAGTGGTGTTCATTGGCTTTTGAGCGCCTTTTGAAGGGCGCGCACCTCCCGTTCCAAGCGTTCGATGCGAATATCTTGCATCTCATGCGCATCGGGACCGTCGAGCGCCTCCAAGAAATCGTGGAAGCGCTTCCAGAGTGAGCGTCGAGGCGCTTCATCGGCGTGGGATCTTGCCATCGTTTTCTCCTGACTGGCTGGCGCCACGTCGACAACCTAGGCCGGCGCCGTCACTCCGCCCGTCGCGCCGGCAAGCTTCGTTCGCTGGGCCAGAAATTGCACATAAGCCGCGGGCAGCACGAGCAAGGTCAGCACTGTGCCGACTCTCGGAGCCAGCCGGCCGATTAAGGGCCCCGCTCGTCCGGCGTGGCGAGAGGATTGGTGGCTGCTTACAGAGCTATGCCGCACTGCCGACCGGGCCTCCACCTTTCGGTCTGCCCTGTGCTTGGCCGGTCCCCACGGTAGCGTTCAAGGTCCGCGAGGGAGAAATGGCGCCACAAAATTGAAAGCGATGAACGCGCCGATCGCCAGCGAAAGCGCGACGCCAAACCGCCGCGTCCACTTTCATGAAGACTGCGTCATGGCGAGCCTCCGAAAGCGCGATGCAGGGGGCATGGGAACAATAGTGAGCTCATGCGCGCGCCTCCTAGCCGAACGGGCAGCCGGCGCTCTCGAGCTTAATGACAGATTACTGCTCGCTTCCCTCGACGAGGCACGAACTCATAGTCGACCACGCGCGAATGCTCTCGAATACGCACACACGCGCAAAATATTTTTTCGCCCATTGCGCTCGTCGTCGCGCATGAACTTGCGCGGATCGGGTATGGGTAGAAACGTGGGTAGATTCAAACGAGATGCGACGCGACGACGATTCTTTGTTTGCTATGAACGCGTTACGTTAGGGGATGGTGGACCCTAGCGGGATCGAACCGCTGACCTCCTGCATGCCATGCAGGCGCTCTCCCAGCTGAGCTAAGGGCCCGTTGCGCGGCGCGGGCGTTATATCCCGCACCCCGGAATCGGAAGGGCCGACTATCTACGCTTCGGCCCTTGGGTGTTCAAGCCGGCTTAACGGCTCTCGTCATCATCGTCGCCTGGCAGATCGCCGATCTCGTCTTCGTTGAATTCCTCTTCGTCTTCGAGCAGCGGGACGGAATCGTCGTCAGCCGCGTCGTCGCCGAGATCGCCGTCATCTTCCGAAAATCCTTCCGGAATCTCATCGCCGCTCGCGGGCGCGGCATCATCTTCTTCGTCCTCGGTGGACAAAGGCTCGGCGTCAGCCTCGGCGTCGATCTCGGTGGTCTCTTCGGCCTCTTCGTCCTCGTCGTCGCCCGACTTTGCCTTGGCGTCGGCGAGTTCCTCATCGTCCTCGTAAGCGGGATCGTTGGCGCTGACGCGGGAGCGGCCGCGGCGCACGCGCACGCCCTCTTCGGACGGATCGAACGCGGTTGTGCACTTCGGGCAGACCGCCGGGCGACGCCGCAGATCGTAGAATTTCGCCCCGCAATTCGGGCAGACCTGCTTGTCGCCCAAGTCCGTCCTGGCCAAGCGCCTCTCCATTGGCTCCGCGTGGGCCGGCTGCCCATACGCGGGGCGCTCGCTTGCCACCATCGGACGCCCCTGTCAAAAGCTTTGTCGTCTCAGTTCAACCGCCTCCCCACGAGCACTTCCCATGCGTCTCAAGGCGCGTCCCGCCGGGCCGCTAAAGGGCCGGGCACGCCCGCCCAGCGACAAATCCATCTCGCACCGGGCCCTGATTTTCGGGGCCCTGGCCAGCGGGCGGACCGAGGTCGAGCAATTGCTGGGCTCTGACGACGTGCTGTGCACGGCGGAGGCCGCCCGCCTGTTCGGTGCAAAGGTTGAAAACTTGGGCGGCGGCCGCTGGACGGTCGAAGGCGCCGGCGGGCTGAGCCAGCCCCGCGAGACCATCGATTGCGGCAACTCGGGAACCGCCGCGCGGCTGTTGATCGGCGCGGCAAGCCCCTACCCCCTGAGCGCTCGCTTTGATGGCGACCAGTCGCTGCGCAAACGGCCGATGAACCGCGTGGTCGCGCCGCTGTCGCAAATGGGGGCGCGTTTCGACACCACCACCAATAAGCTGCCGCTGATTGTCCATGGCGGCGGACTGAGGGGCATCACCTACCGTTCGCCGGTGTCGTCCGCGCAGGTGAAGTCGGCCGTCCTGTTGGCGGGCCTCGCGGCTGAGGGCGAAACCGTGCTGATCGAGCCGGAGCGGTCGCGTGACCACACCGAGCGCATGTTGGGCGTTTTCGGCGCCGACATTGATCAGGTCGAGATCGATGGCGGCCTGCACCCGCGAGTGCGGCCCTCTAAGCTGACCGGGGCCAAGATCTACGTGCCCGCGGACCCCTCGTCGGCCGCGTTCCCGGTGGCGGCGGCGTTGATCGTGGGCAGGTCGGAGGTCTGCGTCGCCGACGTGCTGGTCAATCCGCTGCGGCTTGGCCTCTATGAAACACTGGCTGAGATGGGCGCGAATATCCGCTTCGAGCAACGCGCTGATCCGATCGGCGAGCCGATTGCCGACCTGATCGTGTCGGCAAGCAAGTTGAGGGGCGTGGCGCCGCCGGCGCAGCGCGCGCCCTCGATGATCGACGAGTTTCCGATCCTCGCGGCAGTCGCCGCGTTTGCCGAAGGCGAAACGCGGATCGAAGGCGCGGCCGAACTGCGCGTGAAGGAAAGCGACCGCATCACGCTGATGGTGGATGGGCTGAAGGCCTGCGGTGTCGATGCGGAAGAGCTGCCGGACGGGCTCATTGTCCGCGGCCACGGCCCCAAGAGCGTGCGCGGCGGCGCCGAGGTCCGCACACTGGGCGACCATCGCATCGCCATGTCATTCCTGGTGATGGGACTGGCGTCAAAAGAACCGATCATCGTCGACGACGCCGAGATGATCGCAACGTCGTTTCCTGGCTTCGCCGATTTCATGCGCGGCTTCGGCGCGCAAATCGAAGCGGCGTAACAGCGTAAATTAGCAATTCACCAAGCTCTGTCGCCGCTCCCTTAACGGCTCTCGTGCAACAAAGCCCCGAACTACAGGTGGGGCTACATGCGTGCTTCGATCTTGCGCGCGCTCGCGGCGAGCGTCTGCGCGTTGTGCGCCGCGACTTCTATTGCTTCGGCCGAAGAGGCGCCGGCTTGGGTGACGCACGGCGAGGCCCTGGCGCGCCGCATCGAAACCAACGGCCTCGTTGTCACCACTTCGGTTCGATCCGAGCGCCAAGCATTGGCGCGCCGCCTTCAGGGCGAAGACCGCCTGCAAGTTCTCTACGATCTCGCCGCCGACGATTACGTGGCCTCTGACGCTGAAAGCGGCGCACAGACTTTGGCGGCGCTTGAGACGGAAGCCCGCGCGCAGAACAATGCCCGTTTCACCGCCATGAGCGCGCTGCTGCGCGCCTACGCGCCGGCCTTGGACGGCGACTACGTCGCCGCGCAGCGCAATCTCGCCCACGTCTTGCGCAATGCGCGCGATCCCTCGGTGGTGGCCGCAGGCGAACGGCTGCGCGCCTACGCGCTCACCGACCTCGGCCAATTCGGCAATGCGCTTGAAGCGGCCCGGGCTGGCCTCATGCACCTTCCGGACACGGCGGCGACGCGCACGCTACGTTCGGGCCTGCACGACGCTCTCGCCTACAATTCGATCCGCATCGGCGACTATGAGACCGCACTCCATCATATCGAGCGCACAGTTGAGCTCGACGCCGCGGCTGGTCGCGCCGTCGACGGCGCGGTGATCGTCAACAACATCGCCGGCATGCTGGCGCAGGCTGGGCACACGGACGCAGCACTGCGCCTGGTGGCCATTCATGGCCGCGTGGCCGAGGCAAGCAACCTCCCCTCGATGCGGTTCTTCGCGTCGCTGCTTTGCGCGAAGGTCAATTTCGCCGCCCGCCAGTACGACGCAGCGCTGCAGTGCGCCGAAACCGGCAGCGCCGTCGCCGAGGCGCCACCAGAATACATCACGCGCCTTTTGATCTATCGCGTCCACGCCTTGGCGCGCCTCGATCGAGGCCACGACGCACGTCTGGCATTCGACGAATTGCGCGCGCTAGCCGCCGTCCGCGGCGACCCCGGGTTGAACGAGCGCCTGGATCTCGTCGAACCGGAGGTCCTCGCCGCCGAGGGCCGCCACGCCGAGGCCTTCGCGCTCATGCGCAACGCCCACGAGGCCTCTGAACGTTCGATCATGACGCGCTTCAATGACGGCGTCCGCGAATTGCGCGCCACCATGGAAGACGAAATCGCCCAGGCCGAACAGCGTGCGCAAGAGCAAGCCATGCGTTCTGAGCTGCAAGAAGAGACGCTGGCGAAAATGACGTTCGCCACGCTGCTGGCCGGCGCGTGCCTGGTCGGCGTCGCTATCATCACATTCCTGATCTATCGCAGCCGTCGCAACATGCTGCACGCGGTCACGCGCGCCGAAGAAATCCTGGCGCGTCGCGGCGCCGGCGTCGCCGCCAACGACCGCGCCGGCCGCGAAGGACCCACGCAGCGGTTGCGCAACATTCTCGACGCGATCGAGCGTCGCGACATCGAGCTCGCACAGGCCTTCGCCGAGCTCGAAGCGGCGCGCCTAGCGGCCGAAGACGCTAACGTCGCCAAATCGCAATTCCTGGCGACCATGAGTCACGAATTGCGCACGCCGCTCAACGCCATCATCGGCTATTGCGAAATGCTCATCGAATCCGCCGAAGACCGTGGGGATGACGGCGAACGCGAGGACCTGGGGCGCATTCACGGCGCGGCGCATCGTTTGCTCTCGCTGATCAATGACGTGCTCGACCTGTCCAAGATCGAGGCCGGAGGCATGAGTCCGGCCATCGAGCCGGTCAATGTCGACGCGCTTATCCGTGAGTCCATCGACACTGTGACGCCTACCGCCGCCGCCAACGGCACGAGCATCAGCGGCGACGCCGCCAATCTTGGCGAGGCACTGACTGACGGGTTCAAGCTCAGCCAGTGTCTGCTCAACCTGCTCGCCAACGCCGCCAAGTTCACGCAGAACGGCCAGGTCAAGCTGCAGGCGCGCCGTGAAGCACACAGCGCCGGCGATTGGCTGGTGTTCGATGTCGTCGACACCGGCATCGGCATTTCTCAGGAAGCGCAGGCGCGCCTGTTCCAGCCCTTCGTTCAGGCAGATGCTTCGACGACACGCGCCTATGGCGGCACAGGACTCGGCCTCGCCATCACACGCCGCCTCGCGCACCTCCTGGGCGGCGACGTGACCGTGAAAAGCGCGCCCGGCCAGGGATCGTGTTTCACGCTGCGCATTCCGGCTGACCTTGAGCGCGCCAACGCGGCGGTTCCCGCTAACGATCACGTGCGCACCGCCGCCTGAGCGGTTCCCGGCGCAACCCTCACCGGCAGCGCGCGTTACGCACGCAGACCAGTGAGGAGACACGCCATGAGAAAACTACTCGCGGCCGCCATTTTGCTCGGCGGCGCTTCGCTTACCTCAATTGCCGCAGCGCAAATGATGCAGCCGATGGATCCCGCTGCCGTGCCGGCGCAGCATACGCGCATGGATGCAGCGACCCCGTCATCGCCCGTGCCGGACGCCCGCAGCCTCGCCAGCGATCGCGATGTCGGCGAAGCCCGCCGCGCCTATCGCGCCGCATGCGATCGGGTCGAATCTACCGCGTTTTGTGAATGCGTTACCGCTGGCGTCGCACAAGCGCTAATGCCCGAAGAAGTACGAATCGCGGCGCGCACGCTGGGCGAACGACTGCCGGCGCAAGGCGACGCGGCCATTGCCGCGGAAAGCGACGCTGTGCCGACGGGCGCCAGTTCGCTGGTGCGCATCGAGCAGGTTGAAGGCCACTACGCCGACGCGTGCGCACAATATCGCGGCTAACCGCCCGACGTTTCATCCTCTCGCGGCTCTTTGCGCGAGAGGATGGTCGTGGCCGCGAGATCGCCGGTGACGTTGCCGAGCGTGCGGAAGATGTCCGGAATGACTTCCACCGCGATCAGAATGCCGAGGAGGTCGGTCGGCACGCCAAGCGCAAGGCAAATGGGTGCGATCGATGCAATGAACGACACCTGCCCCGGCAAGCCAACCGCCGCGATGCTCACCGCGTACGCCACAATGATGGCCGCGCCGATCTGAAGCGCGCTCGGTTCAAGCCCATAGAGGTGCGCCACGAAATAGCAGACGGCGAGATTGGCTACGGGGCTGGTGAAGCGGAACACGGCGACGGCGAGCGGCAGCACCACATCGGCGATGCGCGCAGGGATGCCCAAGCCGCTGAGTGCGGCTTCGAGCATGGCCGGCAACGAGGCGAGCGACGATTGCGTCGACGCTGCAATGGCCCAAACCGGCGCCGCCGCTGCAGTGAAGCGCGCGATCGGCTGACGCCCCCAGGTCACCGCGAGCAGCCAGGCGAAGATGGTAATGCCCAAAGTCGCTGCGGAGACGACCAGCACATAGTGCGCCAGCGTGCCGGCCGCCCCCAGGCCCGCGCGTGAGCCAACGCCGAGCGCCAGCGCGAAAACGCCGATCGGCCCCGCCAGCAAAACCCATTTGACGATCACCACCATGGCTTCGGTGACGGCGCGGAAAAAGCCGACGATGCGCTCGCGCATGTCGGGCGCGATTTGCGTCGTCGCAAAACCAAAGAACACTGCGAAGACGACGAGCTGGAGAATGTTGTCGTTGGCGGCGGCATTGACCGGATTTGCCGGCGCGAGGCTCTGCAGCCAGGAGACGAAGGTTGGCGGCTCGCCGATCTGGACCGGCTGCGCGCCCGCGCCAGAGATGAACGCCGCCGCCGCGTCGCGATCCACCGGCCACATCGCCAAGAGGCCGTTGGTCAGCGCCGTGCTGTAGATCGCCGCACAGATGATCAGGAACGTGAACAGCAGCACGGCGCGCGCCACCAGGCCGCCAGTGCGTGCCGCGTCCGCCACCGACGCGATGCCAGTGATCAGGAGCGCCACCACGAGCGGCACCACCGTCATGCGCAGCGCGTTGAGCCACAGTCCGCCGAACGCCTCGATCACATGCGCGGCTTGCGAAAGCGCCGCATTGCCGCCGGCCTCGATGGCCCCGCCGACCAGAATGCCGGCGATCAACGCGCCCAGAACGATGAAGCTAAGCGATCTCAAGGGCGGCCTCTGCGCGACGAACGCGGCCTCCTAGCCCAGCCGCGCACGCCGCGCCAGCGCGTTAGACTAAAGCCTCGGTTTCGCGCCGCGTCCTTGCACCCTCAACCGGCGCGGGTTTGCGCTTCAGTTCGAGCACGCCGTCCTCGATCGGGCTGTGACGCAGATCGCGGAGATCGCGGTAGTAGCTTTGGCTTTGCACCCAGGGCGCGACGCCGGCCTGTTTGGGCAGGATGCTCTCGGCGCGCTGGATGTAGCCGGAGGAAAAGTCCGACCAGGATTTCTCTTCGAACGCCTCGCGCACGCGCGGCGTGGCCTGATCGAGCCCGTAGTCGTCGAGATAATTGAGCAAGCGGCAGGCATATTCGCAAATCAGATCGGCGCGGAGCGTCCAGGAGGCGTTCAGATAGCCAAAAATGACCCACACCATGTTGGGCACGTCATTGATCATCACGCCCTTGTAGGCGAATGACTTGCCGGTATCGACTTTGGCGCCATCGACATACATGTCGGCGCCGCCAAGCACCTGCATATTGAGGCCCGTCGCGGTGACGATGACATCGGCCTCAATTTCTCGGCCTGACGAGAGCTTCAGGCCAGTCTCCGTAAAGGTATCGATCGTATCGGTTGCGACGGAGGCCTTGCCCTCACGGATGGCGACGAACAGGTCGTTGTCCGGCACCAGGCACAGGCGCTGCGTCCATGGCTTGTAGCGCGGCGTGAAATCCTTCTCGAGATCATAGTCGGGGCCGAGTTCGGCGCGGATCATGTCGAGCAGGCGCTGCTTCACCTTCTCAGGGTCGCTGCGGCACATGTTGAAGAAAAACTGCTGGAACGCGATTTTCCGGAAACGGGTAAAATCGTAGGCGAGCCAAGACGGTAAAATGCGCCGGGTGAAATTGGCGACCTGATCCTCGGCCGGCATGGAGACGACCCAGGTCGGCGAACGCTGCACCATGGTAACGTGCGCGGCTTTGTCAGTGAGCGCGGGCACCAAAGTCATTGCCGTGGCGCCGGAGCCGATCACCGCGATGCGCTTGCCCGCATAGTCGTAGTCCCTCGGCCAGTGCTGCGGATGGATCACCTCGCCCTTGAAGCGCTCGACGCCCTTGAACTCCGGCAGATAGCCATTCTGGTAGTCGTAATAGCCGGTGGCCATGAGCAGCAGCCGGCACACAAAGGTTCTCTCCGCGCCGTCGTGCTCGGCGGTTACGGTCCAGCGCGCTTCGACGCTCGACCACTCAGCCTTCAAGACGCGATGTTTGAAGCGAATGTGCCGATCGATGCCGTATTCTTGGGCCGTCTCGGCCACGTAGTTGCGGATCGACGCGCCGTCTGCGATCGCTTTCTCCTGCTTCCACGGTTTGAAATTGTAGCCGAGCGTGAACATGTCGCTGTCGGAGCGTATGCCGGGATAGCGAAACAGGTCCCAGGTGCCGCCGATTGCGTCTCGGTTCTCAAGAATGACGTAACTTTTGCCAGGACACTTGTCCTGCAGATGATAGCCCGCGCCGATGCCGGAAATGCCAGCGCCGACGATGACGACGTCGAAATGTTCGGTGTGCTGTGCCATGGGCGCATTGTGGACCCGCACGGCCGTTCGCGCAAAGGGCTAACCCAAGGGCGCCGTCACCCTTAACGCACTCAATTCGAGAAGATCGGCGTCGGCTCGATCCGGCCAACCGCCTCCACCGCCGCGCGCACGTCCGGTCGGTCGCGCACCTGAGCTAAACGTTCCAGCTCCAGCGCTTCCATCGGCATGTTCCGTGTTGCGACGCGGTGGAAGGGCTGCAGCGCCACCAAGGCGCGCTCGCGTTCGGTGGGGTCTGCGAGGCGCCGGATCATCAGCGCGGCCGCGCCGTCGATGTCGTTGACGCAGAGCAGTGCATGCATCAGCGCCGGGGGATTGTCGTCCTCGTTGGCGCGCATCATCGTCAGCGCCTCGTCGCGGATCGCGGTCACGCCAGCGATCTCCGCGGCGCAGACGCGCTCCGATTGCATCCACATATCGCCATAAGAGGTGACGCGCCCCATCACCTCGAGCACTTGCAGCGCATCGGCGCCGCGGCCTTCGGCATTGAGCATGCCGGCAAACGAGATGGTGATGTTGCCCTGCCCCACGAGGCCCGCATTCATCGCCTCCCCGAACACGTTGCGCGCTTCGCGGTTGCGACCGAGATCGTAGAGCAAGTCAGCCTTGGCGAAGAGCAGCCAGTTCAATTGCTCATCAAGGTCGTCATAGTGCTGGGCGGCGTCGGGCGCTTGCGCGGCAGGGATCAGCTGCTCCACGACGGCAAGCGCCTCCTCGCTGCGGCCAATGTCGCGCAAAAGAGCCGAAAGCTGGATCGTCGGGCCGATCCGGCGCGGCGTCTCGGCCTGCACGCGGCGGGCGCGCTCGATCGCAGTCTCCGCCGCCGCGGCGACGTCGAGCCGCCGCTCGAATGCCGCATCGCCGCGCAACGGATCGTACACGCGGTTGATGCGGATGGTCATCACCGCTTGCGGATCGACGACGCCTTCCAGGCGCACGCGCGCCTCTTCCACGCGTCCAAGCTGGGCGAGCAGACGCGCATGATCGAGGCGAAAATAGTCGTCGTGGTAGCCTTCGCGCGGCATGTAGTTCGCGGCCGCAAGCGCCTCGTGCATGCGCAGAAGGGTCGACTCACTTCCCTCGATCCGCTCAGCCGCCCGCAGCGCGCCCCACGCATTGTAGGATTCGAGCGCCGCGAATTCCTTGGCCGAGGTCCGCGAGAGGTCGAGAAACGCTTCCGCCGCCAGCGCGTCGTCCTCGAACGCCAGCGCCAATTCCAGGCGCACCTTGTCCGCCCAAAGGGCGCCAACATCATGCGCGGCGTTGGCGGCGTCGATGGCGGCGCGCCCGTCCTGGAGGAAGGACGCGCATTGGACGACCGCGCCCAGGAAATTTTGCTGGTCGTCGAGGCTGAGCTGCTCCTGAAATTCGCGCGTCGGCCAGAATTCGCGCGCGCTGGGCAGCGCCGCTTCGCAAGTCCCGTTCTCCACCAGCTGATTGAACAGCGAAAGCGTGCGGGCCTGGACGTAGGTTTCCTGCGCACTCGCCGGCGCAGCCAGCGCCAGCACGGCCAGACCACACGCAACCGCTTTCCACTGCATGCTCGCCCCCTGCGCGCTCGAAGTTTAGCGGCGCCGCATCGAAATCAAAGCCTTCCGCGGACGAAGCTCTCTGCTAAACCCCGCGCCATGATTATCGCCATCGATGGCCCCACCGCATCCGGGAAAGGCACAGTCGCTGCCGGCGTCGCCAAGCGCTATGGCCTCAAGCGGCTGGACACCGGCTCGCTTTACCGCGCCGTCGGCTTGGCGGTGCTGGATGCCGGCGACGATCCCGGCGACGAGCGCGCGGCCGCGGCCGCGGCCGAAGCTCTCGACCTCGCGGCTACCGACGAAAAGCGCATCCGCTCCAGCGCCGCCGGGCTTGCGGCATCCAAGGTGGCGCAATTGTCGGAGGTGCGCGCAATTTTGCGCCAAGCCCAGCGCGCGTTTGCGGCCGACCCAGCAGGGGCGGTGCTGGACGGGCGCGACATAGGCACGGTCATCTGCCCGGACGCGGAGGTGAAGCTCTTCGTCACCGCCGACCTGGCCGTCCGCACCCAGCGCCGGCTGGGCGAACTGCGGGCCCGTGGCGAGGATATCAGCTTCGACGCCCTCCAGGCCCAGATCGCCGAACGCGACGCCCGGGACATGAACCGGGCCGATTCCCCGCTGCGCCAGGCGCCCGATGCGCACTTGCTGGACACCACCTATCTTTCTATAGAGGCGGCCGTGGAGGCCGCCTGTCGTATCGTCGACGCGGCGCTTAAGCGTCCCGGGGCCTGACGGCCTTCGGGCGATTGGCGTTGACCAGCCTCCGCTAAACCACCTGAGGACGGCGCCATGGTGGCGCCGAGACCGCCGGAGCCAACCGGTAGGCCCTTTCTAATATTGGAGTTGAATTACGTATGGCGTCTCAAACCCAAACCCTTAACCCGACCCGCGATGATTTCGCGGCGCTTCTCGACCAGAGCCTGGGTTCGAAGGGTCTCGTCGAAGGCCGGGTCATCCCGGCGACTGTGGTTGCCGTCGAGCACGATTTCGTCGTCGTCGACATCGGCCTGAAGACCGAAGGCCGCATCCCACTCCGTGAATTTCTCGTCGATGACGGCGCGGGCCAGCCGAAGGCCGGCGACATCGTCGAAGTCTATCTCGACCGCATCGAAAACGCGCTCGGCGACGCCGTCGTCAGCCGCGAAAAGGCGCGCCGCGAAGAAGCCTGGACGCGTCTCGAAAAGTCGTTCGCTGCGCAAGAAGCTGTGAACGGCGCGCTCGTCGGCCGCGTGAAGGGCGGCTTCACCGTCGACCTCGGCGGCGCCAACGCGTTCTTGCCGGGCAGCCAAGTGGACATCCGCCCCGTGCGCGATGTCGGCCCGCTGATGAACATCGTGCAGCCGTTCGCGATCCTGAAAATGGATCGTCAGCGCGGCAACATCGTTGTCTCGCGCCGCGCCGTGCTTGAAGAGAGCCGCGCCAGCGAGCGTGCTGAAATCGTTGGCCAGCTGAAGGAAGGCGAAGTCCGCGACGGCGTTGTGAAGAACATCACCGATTACGGCGCGTTCGTTGACCTCGGCGGCATCGATGGCCTGCTGCACGTTACCGACATGAGCTGGAAGCGCGTCTCGCACCCGAGCCAAGTGCTCAATGTGGGCGACACGGTGAAAGTCCAGATCGTCAAGATCAATCCGGACACCCAGCGCATCAGCCTTGGCATGAAGCAGCTGATGAACGATCCGTGGGATGGCGTGGACGCGAAGTACCCCGCCGGCGGCAAGTTCACCGGTCGCGTCACGAACATCACTGACTACGGCGCTTTCGTTGAACTTGAGCCGGGCGTCGAAGGCCTGGTGCATGTCAGCGAAATGAGCTGGACCAAGAAGAACCTGCACCCCTCGAAGATCCTGAGCACCTCTCAGGAAGTCGATGTGCAAGTGCTCGACGTGGACGGCGAAAAGCGCCGCATCTCGCTTGGCATCAAGCAAGTGCAGAACAATCCGTGGGACGCGTTCGTGTCCGAACACGGCGTCGGTTCGGTTATCGAAGGCGAGATCAAGAACATCACCGAATTTGGTCTGTTCGTCGGCCTCACCCCGGAACTGGACGGCATGGTCCACCTTTCCGACATCGCTTGGGACGCTCAGGGCGAAGAAGCTCTCGGCCGCTACAACAAGGGCGATGTGGTGAAGGCGAAGGTGCTCGACGTCGATGTTGAGAAGGAACGCATCTCGCTCGGCATCAAACAGGTCGCCAACGACCCGATGGCCGACGCCGATTATCGCAGAGGTCAGATCATCACCGTGGAAGTCGTCGATGTGGCGACCGGCGGCATCGAAGTGGCGTTCGGCGACGGCAATGCGCTGCGCAGCTTCATCCGCAAGTCGGACCTGTCGCGCGACCGCTCGGAGCAACGCGCTGACCGCTTTGCCATGGGCGACCGCATCGACGCCATGGTGACCGGTTTTGACAAGTCGAGCCGCCGCGTCTCGCTTTCGATCAAGGCCATGGAATTGGCCGACGAGAAGGAAGCGATCGCGCAGTTCGGCTCGTCGGACTCCGGCGCCTCGCTCGGGGACATCCTGGGCGCGGCCCTCAAGGACCGCGGCAACAAGTCGTAAGACCCTACCGGCATCTTCTGAGTGCCAAGACCCGGCGCGGACCCCCGCGCCGGGTCTTTTCTTTCCAACTTTCAAGCGCATCGCCTGTTGACGCGGGCGCGCGGACGGGCCTCTATCGGAGCCGGATGGAACTTGGGGAAGCCGCGATGCTGCGTTCGGAGCTGGTCGCCAAGCTGCAGGAAGAAATGGCGCCCTTGAAGGCCGCCGAAGTCGAGCACGCCGTTGACGTGGTGCTCGAGGAAATTGCCTCGGCGCTGGCCCAAGGCGGACGCGTCGAGCTCCGTGGCTTTGGCGCTTTCTCTGTCCGCAAGCGCGACGCCCGCACCGGGCGCAATCCACGCACCGGCGCGACCGTGAAAGTGTCGGCGAAAAAAGTGCCGTTCTTCAAGCCCGGCAAGGAATTGCGGCTGAAGGTCAATGGCGGCGAAGAGCCCTAAGGCTCACGCCGCCTGCACCGGCTCAAAGCATTTCGCCAGCTCGACAAACTTACTCCGCGCGCCTTCCGGCAAGGCGTAATAAGCGTGGATGAGATCGCGCACTTCGGGCGGTTCAGTATGCACCGCTTGCGCGGTTGTGAGCTCAGCGGCGCCCGGCAGGCCGACGAAGAAATAGTCGATCGGGGTTTGCAGCGCGACAGCGAGCGCGAACAGCCGTCCCGCCGAGACGCGATTAATGCCGCACTCGTATTTGTGGATCTGCTGGTATTGCAGGCCAGTCGCCTCAGCGAGCGTTTGCAGCGTCCAGCCAAACAGTTTGCGCCGTCGACGCAGCCGCCGGCCAACGTGCTCGTTGATGTCCTGATGCGCCGGCAACGCTCGCACCAACGCTGCGCATTCCTCCATCGTGGCGACCGACACACCGCCCTCCATGATTACCACACACCCGACATGGTGTGGCAATTCAAACACGCAATGTGGCCAAAACGACGCAGGCGAACGGCGTAGCCTACCGTGCAAATTGGCTAGTCCCCGCCTTCAAATGCTGTCACGCAGAACGCCGCATTTCGGGAGCCACGCGCATGTCCATGCTCAAGGAATTTCGCGAGTTCGCGCTCAAAGGCAGCGTTGTCGATCTCGCGGTCGGCGTCATCATCGGCGCGGCCTTTGGCACCATCGTGTCGTCGCTCGTCGATGACATCATCATGCCGCCCATCGGGCTTTTGCTCGCTGGCATCGATTTCTCGACGCTGAAACTTGTGCTGCAAGCGGCCACGCCGGCGATTGGCACAGAGGGCGACGCGGGCTTCGTCGCGGCGACGCCGGAAGTGGCGATCAACTATGGCAAGTTCATCAACGCGGCGATCAAGTTCGTCATCGTCGCTTGGGTCTTGTTCCTCGTCATCAAAGCGATGAATTCAATGAAGCGGAAGCAGGAGGCCGCGCCCACGCCGCCGGCGGAGGTGCCGGCCGACATCAAGCTGCTCACCGAAATCCGCGATTTACTGAAGAAATAAGCCGCGTTGAACGCAGCGCGCACGGCGCTTACGTAGCGAATTCATGGTCGAAGCCAAAATCTGCGGCATCAAGGATGCGGCGGCGCTCGATGCGGCGCTCGACGGCGGCGCGCGCTATGTTGGCTTTGTCGTTTATCCGAAGAGCCCGCGGCACGTATCGCGCGATCAGCTGGCGACATTGGCGGCGCGGGCGCGTGGGCGCGCCGAGACCGTGGTCGTCACCGTCGAAGCCGACGATGAAGTGCTGGCCGCCCTCGCCGCCTACGCACAGCCTGACTGGATTCAGCTGCATGGACACGAAAGCCCCGGCCGCGTCGCCAATGCGGCGCGCTATGCGCAGCGCGGCGTGATCAAGGCTCTGGGCGTGGCCCGCAGCGAGGACCTCGCCCAGGCGAGCGCCTATGAACCCGTCGCCGACGTCCTTATGTTCGACGCCAAGCCGCCCGAGGGCGGCATGCCGGGCGGCAACGCCTTGGCGTTCGATTGGGCAATCCTGGCTGGGCGGCGGTTTTCCCGGCCCTGGTTCTTGTCCGGCGGCCTCAACCCGGGGAACGTCCGCGAGGCGATTACTGCGTCTGGGGCGGGCCTGGTGGACGTGTCCTCTGGCGTGGAGGCCGCCCCGGGCTTAAAGGACCCGGCTTTGATCGCCCAATTCCTGGCCGCAGCCCGAGCTTAAATCCGACAATGGACGCGCGCCGCAACTGGCAGGACTTGCCCGACGCCGATGGCCGCTTTGGCCAATATGGCGGGCGCTTCGTGGCCGAGACCTTGATGCCGCTCGTGCTCGACCTTGAGCGCGCCTATCGCGAAGCGCAGGCCGATCCCGCGTTCGCCGCGACGATGGCGGACTTCTGGACGCACTATGTAGGGCGCCCCTCGCCACTCTATTTCGCCGAGCGGCTGACAGACCACTTTGGCGGCGCGAAGATCTATTTCAAACGCGACGAGCTCAATCACACCGGCGCACACAAGATCAACAATTGCCTCGGACAGGTGCTGCTGGCGCTGCGCATGGGCAAAACCCGCATCATTGCCGAGACCGGCGCCGGCCAACACGGCGTCGCCACCGCTACCGTGTGCGCCCGCTTCGGTTTGCCGTGCGTCGTGTTCATGGGCGCGACCGATATCGAGCGGCAGAAGCCGAACGTGTTCCGCATGAAACTGCTGGGCGCGGAAGTGCGCCCGGTAACGAGTGGCGCGGCGACGCTGAAAGACGCGATGAACGAAGCGTTGCGCGATTGGGTCACCAATGTCGCGGACACGTTCTATTGCATCGGCACCGCGGCTGGCCCGCATCCCTATCCGGAAATGGTGCGCGACTTTCAAAGCGTGATCGGTCGCGAAGCGCGGGCGCAGATTTTGGAACGCGAAGGGCGTTTGCCGGATGCTGTGATGGCGTGCATCGGCGGCGGCTCGAATGCGATCGGGCTGTTTCATCCTTTTATCGCCGACGAAAGCGTGCGCCTGATTGGCGTCGAAGCGGCGGGCCACGGCATTGACGAGCGCTTCGAGCATAGCGCCGCTATCAATGGCGGCCGCCCCGGCGTGCTGCACGGCAACCGCACCTATTTGCTGCAGAACGACGACGGCCAGATTCTCGAAGGCCACTCGATCAGCGCAGGCTTGGACTATCCAGGCGTCGGCCCTGAGCACTCGTATTTGGCGGATATTGGCCGCGCGAATTATCTGAGCGCGACCGATGATGAAGCGCTCGAAGCGTTCAAGCTCTGCGCGCGGCTTGAAGGGATTTTGCCAGCGCTTGAGCCATCGCACGCGCTCGCGCGCGTAGGCGATGTGGCGAAAGAGATCGGCAAAGGCGGGCTCATCATCATGAACCTCTGCGGCCGCGGCGATAAAGACGTGTTCACCGTCGCCGATGCGCTTGGGGTGACGCTGTGAGAGCACTGGTGGTCGCTGTGGCGCTCGCATTGCTGATCCCTGCCGCGTCGGCGCAGGTGCGCGACAGCGGGCAATCGACTGTTTTGCCGGGCGAGCTAAACTTGCCGGTCCAGGCAGGGACGTTCATTCCTGACAACTGCCCCGTGGGACCAGGCACGCAGGTGTTTCCAATCCCGACATGCATCGCGTTTCCAATGGGCGAAGGCGCACTCGAAGCTCAATCAGCGTACATGCGCGCGCTCGAACAGGCCGGATGGCGCTTTGCGAGCGGAGCGGCGAACGTTCTGTTTTTCGAACGCCCGACGGATCGTCCGAATTGTTCGCGGCAAGTCCTAATGATCGGGTGGCTTCTCGGAGATCCGGCTGAGATCGCGAAATACGGCAGACAAGACGAACCGACGATGGATTGGAGCCGCATCGAATACGGCACGTTCATTTTCTTGCTCACGCCAGATGATGTCTGCGGCGAGGACCGGCACCTGCGATGAGTGCGCGTCTGTCCACCCGTCTCGCTGCGCTCAAGCACGCCAATCGCGCAGCGCTTGTGGCGTATGTCATGGCGTCCGATCCGGACCATGAGACGTGCCTTGAAATCCTGCGCGGACTTCCGGCAGCTGGCGCTGACGTCATCGAGCTCGGCTTCCCGTTCACCGATCCGATGGCCGATGGGCCGAGCATTCAGAAGGCGGCGTTGCGCGCGCTGAAGGCGGGCGGTTCGCTCAAGCACACACTCGATCTCGCGCGCCGCTTTCGTGAGACGGATAAAGACACCCCGCTCATTCTCATGGGCTACGCCAATCCGATCGAGAGCATGGGCTACGAGGCGTTCGCGCGCGACATGCACGCCTCCGGCGCCGATGGCGCAATCGTTGTGGACCTGCCGCCGGAGGAAGACGCGCCGCTCCGCGCGACGTTCGCGAAGCACGATCTCTCCATCATCCGCCTCGCCACGCCGACGACGGATGATAACCGTTTAACCAAGGTGCTCGATGGCGCCTCGGGCTTCCTCTATTATGTCTCGGTCGCCGGCGTTACCGGCGCCAATGCTGCAACCAGCGCGGCAGTGCGCGGCGCCGTGGGTCGCCTGAAACGCGCTACGGAATTGCCGGTCGCTGTTGGTTTCGGCGTGCGCGAACCGGAGGCGGCGCGCGCAATCGCCGCTGATGCCGACGCTGTCGTCGTCGGCTCAGCGTTTGTGGATGAAATTGCCGCGGGCGAGCCCGCCCAGGCGGTCGAACGTGTCTTGCGCAAGGTCAAGCTTCTGAGCGAAGCTGTGAGGTCGGCGCGGGCTTTGGAAGGACACCCCGCATGAATTGGCTGTCGAATTTCGCGCGGCCCGGCCTGAAGAAAAAGGGCGACGAGGACAAGCGCGATACGCCGGACAATCTGTGGATCAAGGATCCGCTTTCGGGCGAGCTTGTCTATCGCACCGATCTCGAAGCCTCGGACTGGGTGACGCCGTCGGGCTTCCACATGCGCATCGGCCCTGATGCGCGCTTCCGCACCATGTTCGATGACGCTGCCTGGCAGATCATCCCGCTGCCGAAGGTCGCCGCCGACCCGCTGAAGTTCAAAGACGATAAGAAGTACGTCGATCGACTGAAGAGCGCGCGCGCCAAAGTCGGCCGCGAGGATTGCATGGCCGCCGGCTATGGCCGTATCGGCGGCGCGCACGCCGTCGTGCTGGTGCAGGATTTCGAGTTCATGGGCGGTTCGCTCGGCATGGCCGCCGGCGAAGGTTTCGTCACTGCAGCCGAAGCCGCCGTGCGCCGCAAAGCCGCGATGATCATGGTGACCTCCTCCGGCGGCGCGCGCATGCAGGAGGGCATTCTTTCGTTGATGCAGATGCCGCGCACAACGCTAGCGATCCAAATGCTGCGCGACGCCGGCCTGCCCTACATTGTCGTTCTCGCCGATCCAACCACCGGCGGCGTTACCGCGAGCTACGCCATGCTGGGCGACATCCAGATCGCCGAACCGGGTGCGCTGATCGGCTTCGCTGGGCCGCGAGTGATCGAGCAAACCATTCGTCAAAAATTGCCCGAGGGCTTTCAACGCTCGGAATACTTGCACGACAAGGGCATGGTCGATCTCGTCGTCGATCGCCGCCAATTGAAGACGACTTTGGCGACGCTGCTCTCAGTGCTCCTGCACAAACGCTACGCCAGCGAAGGCGGCGACGCGGAGACAATCAATCTTGGCGATGTCGCGGAGGACGACTCGCCGGCCCGCGCCGCCAAGCGCAAAGCCCCGAAGCAAACGCGCGCGAAGGCGGCGGAGTAGTTTCGGGATCGAGGGATCAGGGATTGGGTTGACACATGGCCTTGCCGCCAAGCCCCAATCCAATCCTGCCGGCCGACCTGGCGCAGCAAAGTTTCACCGCCCGCTTCGGGCCAGAGTTTGGCCACGGCAAGGCGTTCGATCTCACGCACTTGCGCGCCGCGCTAGCCGCTCTCGGCCATCCGCAAACCCGCCTGCCGCCGGCGATCCATGTCGCCGGCACCAACGGCAAGGGCTCCGCCATCGCGTTCATGCGCGCCATTGCGGAGGCCGCTGGGTTGAAGGTTCACGCCTTCACCAAACCGCATCTCTTTGCACTGCGCGAGCGTTTCGTGATTGCCGGCGCCGAAGCCAGCGACGAAGCCTTGATCGGCGCCGCCGAACGCATCGCGCGAGCCGGTGTTGCGCTCACCCAGTTCGATGCGCAAGTCGCGGCGGCGTTCCTGCTCTTCAGCGACATCCCCGCCGACCTGGTGCTGTTGGAAACAGGCATGGGCGGGCGCGACGATTCCACCAATGTCATCGAACGCCCTGCGCTCAGCGTCATCACGCCAATCGACCTCGATCATCAGGACGTGCTGGGGTCGACGCTCGCGGACATCGCCGCGCACAAAGCCGGGATATTGAAAGCGGGCGTTCCCGCGATCGTGTCGCGGCAATCGGAAGAAGCGAGCGCCGTCATCGAAGCGCAGGCGGAACACGTCGGCGCGCCGCTCTTCCGCCAGGGTGTGGAATGGGACGCGTTCGCCAGTAAGGGCCGGCTTGTCGTGCAAGCAGAGTCACGCGTGCTCGACCTGCCGCTGCCGCACCTGCACGGCGCGCATCAGATCGAGAATGCGGGCCTCGCCTGCGCGGCGCTGATGCAATGGCGAGAATTGAGCGACGAAGCATTTGCCGTCGGTGTGGCCGGCGCGCAATGGCCCGGCCGGCTGCAGCCGTTGACGCGCGGGGCGTTCAGCGCGCCAATCCGTGCAATTGGCGGCGAAGTCTGGATCGATGGCGGCCACAACGTCCACGCAGGCATCGCACTCGCCCACGCGCTGAATGACATGAAGGCGCGACGCGGCGGCGCCAACATCGCCATCGTCGGCCTGCGCAAACGTAAGACAGCGCGGACCTTTGTCGCTGCGCTCGCCCGCTTCGCCGATCAGATCATCGCCGTGCCGCTCAGCGGCGAGGACCATGTGTCGGTGCATGAAGTCGCGAAGGTCGGCTACGATCTGGGCAAGGATGTCTCCACCGCGGCTTCGCTTGCCGAGGCCATGCAAAACGCGGCGCAGTCGCCTGCGCCGCGTGTGCTCATATGCGGATCGTTTTTGCTTGCCGCCGAAGCGCTGCGGCTTGAGAGCGCTTAGACGCTCTCGTTCAGCCACTCGACGATTTTCGACTTCGGCATGGCGCCGACTTTTGTCGCCGCGACCTTGCCGTCCTTGAAGACCATCAGCGTGGGGATGCCGCGCACGCCGTAGCGGCCGGGCGTCATGGGGTTGTCGTCAATGTTGAGCTTCGCGATGGTGACGCGATCGCCCATCTCTGTGGCGATCTCTTCCAGCGCGGGACCGATCTGCTTGCAGGGGCCACACCATTCCGCCCAGAAATCCACCAGCACCGGACGGCCTGATTTCAGCACATCGGTTTCAAAGGTGTCGTCTGACGTCTTGGTCGTGGCCACGTGACTTCTCCTGCGTGGAATCTCTGGCTGGGGATGTAGGCGCGCGAGGTTAAGGTTTCAACCTCGAGTGAACGCATCGAAAACAGCGTCAATCCGCGAGGGCGAAAGCGCCATCAAATGCGGCGCTTCCGTCCATAACAGCGCGCACTCAATGCGCTTGGTGGGGAATATCTTCCTTAACACTTCGCGATAGAGCGCCAGCTGAAGCACATACGAATCAGGCGCCTTCGCCTCTTCGGTCGGCGCTGGGCGGTCGGTCTTGTAATCCAGCACGATCACGCGTTCGTCATCGACCAAGAGGCGGTCAACGATGCCGCTGATGATCTTGCCCGCCGCTTCGCCGACGATCGGCGCCTCGGCGCGGCTCGTTGGTCCAAACACCGAAGCGAAGCGCGCATCGCTGACAACAGCGAACGCCTCGCGCGCATAGACCTGCGCTTCAGCATCTTCCACGCCTTGACGCGCAAGCCAGGCAAGCGCGGCCTCCTCGCGCCGCTCAGGCGCCAGCTCGGGCAGACGCTGCAGCAAACCGTGGATCATGCGCCCGCGGCGAAAGCGCTTCAAACCGTCGCCGCGCGGCGAGAAAAGCGCCTGCTCGCCATGCGCGCCCGCGCGTGACGGCGCCGCATGCTCGATCTGCGCCGAACCCGGGGCCGGCAAGCGCGCCCATGGCGGTAGTACAGTCCTTGGCCGCGCTATTTGTTCTCGAGCTCCGGCCGTGGCTGGCGCGCCAATGCGAAGACCTTCGCCGAACGGCGTCTCGCACGCGCCGCCGCCTAGACCGCGCAGCGCGCCTTCGACTGCGAGACGCCAGCTCTCTTGCGCTTCGCCGGACTTCGACGTCCCAAATTGCGGGCCGCAGACGATGAGCCGGTCGCGCGCGCGCGTCATCGCGACATAGAGCAAACGCCAATGCTCGCCCGACATGCGCGCTTTGTGCGCAGCGCGCGCGGCGGCGACCGCGCTATCGTCATCCTTGCCGCGGAAAGACACAAAAGGCCCTTCGTCGTCATCGAAGATGAGGCCATTGTCCGGCGCGTCTTCCACGTCGCCGGTGGCATCCGGCAGGATCACCACCGGCGCCTCGAGCCCTTTGGCGCCGTGCACGGTCATGACGCGCACAGCGCCGGTCTCGGCCTCCAGTTCCCGCTTCACCTGACCAGCGTCAATTTCAATCTCGTAGAGGAAGCGCTGCAAAGTCGGCGCAACGTGCGCCCCCGGCTTCAGCGCGCGCTGCAACAATTCCTCCAGCGGATCGCGCGCCTCGGGGCCGAGCCGCGCAAACACGCGCGACCAACCGGAGGCGCCGCCCGCATGCGGCGTTTCCAGCGCCCAGCTCAAAAACGAAAACGCGTCCTCGCCTTTGCGGGCGGTGAGCTGATTCACCAGCTCGCGCGCCGGAGCGTACTTGGCATCCTCGCTCGCCATAAGCCGAGACACCAGCGTTTCGCCGCGCTTGCGACCGTAGGCGAGCGGAAACAGATCCGCGTCATCATTGATCAGATTGCACCATGGCCCCTTAAGCACGCAGGCGAGCGCCAGATCGTCGGCGGGATCGAGCGCGACGCGCATCAGCGACAGGCAATCCTCCACAGCTAGTTCATCGCGCAACGTCATCCGATCGGCGCCGGCAACCGGCAGACCAGCGCGCTTGAACGCCTTGATCAGTTCGCGGAAGAGCGCCCCGCGTGTGCGCACCAGCGCCAGCACATCGCCGGCATGCATGGGTCGCAGCTCGCCCTTCTCCCAAATCGCCTCACGTGCGTCGATCATCGCTTTGATGCGCTTGGCGATGCCTTTGGCGAGAATGGCGTGGACGCTGGCGCCGGTCTCCACGTCCATGGGCGCGTCCCACGCCGCAGCAGGCTGCACGACGGGGCGCATCGCCAGCGGCCACACCTCGACGACGCCGCCTTCTTTGTCGCGCGCGGCAAGATGTTCGATGACATCGTGCTTGCCAGGCTCGCTCTCGATCAACGGGCGATCGGCGAACACCGCATCGACTGCGCGCAAGACTTCCGGCGTCGAGCGAAATGAGGTCAGCAGATCGGGCGCCGCGAACTTCTGCTTGGCGCGATGCGACCGCTTCGACAGCCCTTGCTTCTCGCTCAGGAAGCGGCGCGGATCGGCGCCCTGGAACGCATAGATGCTCTGCTTGGGATCACCCACCGCGAAAATCGTGCGTGGCCGCTGACGGGCGCCGGCGCCGGCGAAGAACTCGTCTTGCAACGGCGCCACCAATTCCCACTGCGTCGGACTGGTGTCCTGGCCTTCATCGATCAGAATGTGGTCGAGGCCGCCATCAAGCTTGTATAGCACCCAGGGCGCGGCTTCCGAACGGCGCAACAGCGTTTGAGCGTGTTCAATCAAATCGTCGAAGTCGAGTGCGCCGGCACGCGCCTTTGCCTCCGCGTACGCCTGATCGAGCTTGAGCGCGAGCGCGAGCGCAGCGGCGGCGTC
>JBFWYC010000041.1:0-35008 GCA_050186805.1 Hyphomonadaceae bacterium | reverse complement strand
TCAATCCATTCGCATCAAATCAACACAAACACGCGCAGCCCAAGGGGCGCGCGGCGAGTACGCACATGTCCAAGAAAGATTACAAACGTCCGCCCATCGTCATCGCTGAAGACGAGCACGAGCGGCTCACCAACTTGGCGCTCGCCGCGCTCGACCGTGCGCCCGGCGCAGTCGACCTCTTCGTGGAGCTGTCTCGTGCAAAGACAGTGAAGGCCTTGCCGGAGCACGTGGTTGGCGTCGGCAGTGTGGCGACCTTCGAGTATGACGGATCGTCCTACCGCGAGTACGAACTCGTCGATCCACACCGCGCCGACATCACTGAGCGGCGCATCTCTGTGCTGACGCCTGTCGGCGCGATGTTGCTTGGTCTTACGCAAGGCCAAACCATCGAATGGGTCGGTCCCGACGACAGAACGCACAAGGTTGTCGTCGGACATGTCCGCGCCGCGCGCTGACGCGCGCTTGCGGCTGCAGCGACCGAGCGGACGAGACCGCCGGTTACATACATCAACACGGCGCTTGCCGGCGCCCGCTTTAGGCGGGTGCGGCGGGCGTCACGACCGCACCTCAGACGCGCTTCGTTCCTCAAGAAAGCCATTTCGCCATGAGTCCTGCACTTCCGAGCTATATTGAAGCCAAGCAAAACATCGCACCCTGGGAAATGTTCTTGGAGCAGGTGGCGCGGGTTGAGCCCTATCTGGGCGAATGGTCGCCATGGATCGATACATTGCGGCGTCCGCGCCGCGCGCTCATCGTCGATGTGCCCGTGCAAATGGACGATGGAGGAATCGCACACTTCGAAGGCTACCGCGTACATCACAATACGAGCCGCGGGCCCGCTAAAGGCGGAGTGCGTTTCCATCCTGACGTCACGCTTGCTGAAGTCATGGCGTTGAGCGCCTGGATGACGATCAAGACTGCTTTGGTGAACGTGCCGTTCGGCGGCGGCAAGGGCGGTGTTCGTGTCGATCCAAGCAAGCTCTCGATCGGAGAATTGGAGCGCCTGACGCGCCGCTACACAGCCGAGATCACTCCGCTGATCGGCCCGCTGCAAGACATACCCGCGCCCGACGTCAACACCAATCCGCAGATCATGGCCTGGATGATGGATACCTACGCGTCGCGCCAGGGCGCGCTGCGCACCAATGTCGTGACCGGCAAGCCTATTAGTCTCGGCGGTTCGCCCGCGCGCGCCGACGCAACCGGCCGCGGCGTTTTCATTTGTGCGGCCGAAACCGCCGATCATATGGGCCTCGACCTTAAGGGCGCGCGCGTCGCCATCCAAGGTTTCGGCAATGTCGGCGCTGGGGCCGCGCGGTTTTTCTCTGAGGCAGGCGCCCGTGTCGTCGCTGTGCAGGACATTACCGGTGCAATCTATGCGAGCGGCGGTCTCGATCCGGCGCGTCTCCAAGAGCACATCCGCGCGGGCGGCAAGCTCGGAGAGTTTACCGGCGCCGAGGCGCTCGAGATGGATGCGTTCTGGGATGTTGAAACAGACATCCTTGTGCCGGCCGCACTCGAAGGACAGATCGATGCGAAGGTGGCCGCGCGCATCAAGACCAAGTTCGTCGTCGAAGGCGCCAATGGGCCGACGACGCCGGCGGGGGATGATGTGTTCAAGCGCCGAAACATTCCGGTTGTGCCCGACGTGCTGGCCAATTCCGGCGGCGTCATCGTCTCCTATTTTGAGTGGGCGACGGATGCGAGTTCGCTCATGTGGGACGAAGGCCAGATCGTCCACCGGTTGCGGCACGTGCTCGAGGCTGCCTTTCAATCGGTGTGGTCGCTGCACAAGCACCAGAATATCGACCTGCGCACGGCAGCCTACGTGCTTGCCTGTCAGCGCATCCTTGAAGCACGGCGTCTGCGCGGTCTCTTTCCGTGATGGATAGCGACCTAACCGCACGCTCAAGGCGCGCGCGCTTGAATACCAACTGGCGCGCGCCGACATCCCGGGCGATGTCCCAAGGCGCACATTCCGCGCGAGCGCGCCGCGTTTTTAGAACGCCGCTCTAGCTTGCCCTCGGTTGGCTGACGCCAGCCTGAGGGCAAACAGCAACCTGCACTTTTTCATCACAACGAGCAGCTGGCGGCGCGTGACCCGCGCCCGCCGAGAGCTGCTGCGCAAGAAGGATCAAGTTTCATGTCATCTTTTGACCGGTTTCCCTCGACCTACGGACGCGACGAAGCGCGCGTGCTGACGCGCGCCAAAACGGGCGTGACCAGGCGCAATCTTACCTGGGATAAGCCCGCTATCGTGGCTTTGCTCGCCGCAAGCGCGATCTTTGCGCCGTTTGCGGTCGCGGTGCTGAAACAGGCAGCGCAGATCTTCGCCTCTTGAGGCGAGGGTCGTGGCGCTTGCCGCGCGATTGTCCGCCCTGAGCGAACAGACCAGCCGGGGATGCGGCGATGATCGCGTCGCTTCAGCACCCCACATCATCCTCAAGCAACACGAAGAGGAGAGATCATGATGCTGGATTGGGCCGATTATCGCCGCCAGCTTGGCGATGGCGTCAAAGAGCTTGGCCGGCTCAGCCCCGAGACGGTCAAGAGCTATGTAGCGTTGAACCAGGCAGGCCAGCGCACCGATATCCTCGGCGCGAAGACGCGCGAATTGATCGCGCTCGCTGCCGCGGTGACGGCGCGCTGCGATGGCTGCATCGCCACCCATGTCGACGCCGCGATCAAGCACGGCGCAAGCCGGGAAGAGATCGCCGAGGCGCTCAGCGTCGCCATCGCCGTCAATGCGGGCGCAGCGCTCGTCTATTCGGCGCGCACCCTCGACGCCCATGCCGCGCTGAGCGGCGCAACGCAATAGTGGAGAACGAAATGAACAAGCTTGAAGGTAAAGTGGCTCTGGTGACCGGCGCGGGCCAAGGCATTGGCCGCGCGATCGCACTGCGCCTCGCCCGCGATGGCGCCGACATCGCCATCGTCGATATGAACGAGGCCAAGATGAGCGACGTCGCCGCCGAAGTGCGCGACCTTGGCCGCAAAGCCACGACTTTCAAAGCCGACGTGTCCAAACGCGATGACGTCTACGCCGCCGTCGAAAACGCCGAGAAAATATTGGGCGGGTTCGACGTCATGGTGAACAATGCGGGCATCGCCCAAGTGCAACCAATCGCGGACGTGACCCAGGACGAGTTCGACAAGATCATGAAGATCAATGTCGGCGGCGTGCTCTGGGGCATCCAGGCGGCCGCGGCGAAGTTCAAACAGCGCAAGCAGAGGGGCAAGATCATCAATGCCGCTTCGATTGCCGGCCACGATGGCTTCGCCATGCTCGGCGTCTATTCGGCCACCAAGTTCGCAGTGCGCGCTCTGACGCAGGCGGCGGCGAAGGAGTATGCGAGCGCGGGCATCACCGTGAACGCCTACGCCCCTGGCATCGTCGGCACCGACATGTGGGTGGAGATTGACCGGCGCTTTGCCGAAATCACCGGCGCCAAGGTCGGCGCGACCTACAAGCAATACGTGGAGGGGATTGCTTTGGGCCGCGCATCGACGCCCGAGGATGTCGCCGCGTTCGTGGCGTACCTGTCTGGACCTGACTCCGACTACATGACCGGTCAGACGCCGATGATCGACGGCGGTATCGTCTATCGGTGAGGCTTGTGATGAGCACTTATGATCGAGCCATCGCGCGATGGGAAGGCGAGGGCGGCGGACCGAGGTCCGTCGCCCAGCCGGATGGTCAGCGAACGGACCGTCATCGCGCTGACTGGGCGGACGCCAACCCCTCGGCGCGCGCCGCGGATTTATCAACTCAGACGCAAGGAGCCCAGCATGTCAGCGACGCGAAATGACCTTCCCGACAACACCCGCAAAGCCATGATCGCACTCTTGAATGCACGCCTGGTCGACGCAATCGATCTGCGGCTCTGCCTGAAGCAAGCGCACTGGAACATTAAGGGGCCGAACTTCGTCGCTCTGCATGAACTGTTCGATCAGATCCAAGCGCGTGTCGCCGTCTTCGTCGATGATATCGCCGAGCGCGCGGTCGCGCTTGGCGGGTATGCCAACGGCGCCACCCAGGCGGTCGCACTAGGCACCCAGCTCAAAGCTTATCCCACCGAGACATTGGATCACGGCGGGCACTCCGCCGCTGTGGCCGACCGGCTCGCCGCGTTCGGCAAATTGGTCCGGAGCGCCATAGATGCGGCTGACGAAGCCGGCGACAAGGGCACGGCCGATCTCTTCACCGGCGTGTCTCGTCAAGTTGATAAGGACCTTTGGCTGGTCGAGGCGCATCTCTGAGGAGATGAGCGGTCAAGAGCGCTGTCCGCGGCTTGGCGCGGACAGCTGCCTCGCGCCGTCAGTTTGGCGGCGCCCGGACCACCAGGATGTCGCTCGGCGTGGCGTCGACGATCTTCGGCGCGTGACCGCCGATCAGCAGGTGAAAAAGCATGCCCCGTCCCAACGTTCCAATAACGACGAGGTCGGCATTGCGCTCGACGACGTAGTTGCGGATCATGATTTCGGGCGGGCCATGCTCAATTAAGCTCACGACATGAGGTCGAGCCGGTTCAGGCATGTCGGTGTCTGCCACGAACGAACGGATCTCCTCCAACTCCATCGCGGAGAATTCTCGGCTGAGCTGCGATCCGCCTGTCAGTGAGCGATAGGGCAAATCGAAGGCGTGCATGACGGCATGGACAGCGTCAGGGAACATGGCCGCGGCGATGCTCAGGCCGTGGCGCGATTCCTCGGTGAAATCGACGCCGGTCAGGACATGGTTATAGGAACCTGAGGGACGGGTCTTTACCACCAGAACCGACACTGGCGCGCGCCTGATCAGCTGCTCCACAGTGCGTCCGAGCGCGACCCTGCCGAGCGCCCGCTCACGCGCAGCGCCCAGTACGATCAAGTCGCAGCGTTCGCGCTGCGCGACGTCAAGCACGAGTTGTGCGGGATCTCCTTCGGCGACGATGATGCGGAGGTCGGCGACCTCTTCGCGCATGTCGCGGCGAATTTGGTTCTCGACGGCGTTTGCCGGATCAGGCGGCCTTCGCCAGGACGGGATGTCCTCGTAGATCGAGGAAGGTGTCGTCGCGGGTTCTGTCTCAAGTGCGTGCAACACCAATAAGGCCGCATTCCAGCGGCGGGCCAATTGCACGGCGCGATCCAGTGCGCGATCGCTGTTGGCGCTCAAATCCGTGGCCAGGAGAATTCTCTTTGGCGGCGTGGACGGCCACGAAGATTCTGTCATCGGTGCGCTCTCCCAATCCGGGCAGACCCTGAAAGCCAATCTAGGCAGGTCGAGCTGCTTCGGCCAGCAGTTCAAAGGCGACAGTCCGGCCGATGCTCCGGAGCGGTTGCGGCGTCCCGCGCGGCGGACAGCGATTTTCGTGACGAGGGTCGGCGCATTACCGCGATTGTTCGCTTGCTCTTTGCGCTTCGTCCCGCCGCTCGGGCGACGTGTTTGCTGCCGCTTCAGTGAGGCCAAGACGATGGGCGAGCGGACCCAAGGTCGGTCCCTGGATCAGGTTTGACGCGACCACGACAAAGAAGACGATGTTAAAGATGGTTTGGGCCGAGGGCGCGCCGGCCACGATCGGAAAGGTCGCCAAAACGATCGGAACGGCGCCGCGCAACCCCGCCCATGCGACGAAGATTTTGACGCGCCAATCGAAGCGGCGAAAGGGAGCGAGACAGACAAAAACGCTGATCGGCCGCGCGATGAACATGAGAGCGGCTGTGATGATAAGTCCTGGCGTCACTACGCTGGGAAGTTGACTGGGAAACACCAAGAGACCGAGCGAAACGAACATCACAACTTGGGCAAGCCAGGCGAGGCCATCCTGAAAGAGCAAGACCTCGCGCTTGGCCGTGAAGTCGCGGTTGCCGGCGACAATGCCGGCCACATAGGCCGCGAGAAAGCCGTTGCCATAGGCCACTTCGGCGCCGCCGAAGGCGAACAGCGCCACTGCGACGGAAGTGACAAAGGCAAGACCGGCGACCCCGAGACGAGCGCGGTTCAGCGCGAGCGGCGTCAGCAAGCCCACCAACACTCCGGCGCCGGCCCCCACCAACATCTGGATTGCGAAGTCGCCCGCAAGAGCGCCCAAAGGCGCCGCACCCCCGATCAGAAGCAATGTTGCGCCCACGAGGAAAATTGCGCCCGGATCGTTTGAGCCGCTCTCAAGCTCGATGAGTCCGGCAATCTCCGGCTTCAGCGGCTTGCTCTGTGCGCGCACGATGGCAAACACCGCGGCGGCGTCCGTTGAAGCCACGACCGCGCCGAGAAGAAAGCCCTGCAGCCAGCTGAAGTCCAAAACCAACATGGCGATGGCGGCGATGATGCCTGCACTCATGAGAACCCCGAGCGTGGCAAGAACCAGCGCGGGCGCGGCCACGCCGCGCACCGCGCGCCAGTCCGTGTCAAGTCCGCCGGAGAAGAGGATGAAGATGAGACAAAGAACGCCGATTGTCTGGGCCAGCACGTAATCGTCGAACACGATCCCGCCGAGCCCATCGGAACCGGCGAGCATGCCCAGCGCCAGGAAGCCGATCAGGGCTGGAAGTCCGAAACGGCTCGAGAGGTTTCCCGCCATCACCGTCGTCAAGAGCAGGACCGCGGCGATAAGGATGGCCATTTCAGGCGAAGCTTGAGTCATTTAAGAATCTTGCACCGACAAGCGGACGCTTGTCATCGCCGCTTGCGTTGATCCCTTGGCGCCTGCCCACCGGCCCGCCCAAAAGCGTGCGGGGCGTTTTTGCCGCAAGACGCCGCATTTCCATTTCTTGGATTGTGAGGGCGATCCCGTCGGCTTCGCCAACGGGCCGGGCTGTCGTGCTTCGCACCGAGCCCCAAGGGTCTCGGCCCTCCGGGCTTCCATCCCTATCGCAAGACCCGCCCACCCGCCCTGGATGAATTGAGGTGAGGACGGCCGAGAGTTGCGTTTCATTTCTGAGATGCGCTCGACAGGTTCGAAATTTTGGCTCGGCGGCGCCGTGATGGCGATGGCGGCGCTCTTCGTTGCAAGCAGAGAAAACCAGGACGTCGTCCTCTTCAACCACAGCCCGTCAGTGCCGATCGGCTTCTACGTTAGAGAGTCTAACGATCCTGCCCGCGGGATGTTTGTGACCGTGCGCGCCCGCGACGTTGCCCCCATGGAAGCCGCCGCTCACCACTATAACGAAGAGGGCGATCGATTCATAAAACGCCTCGTGGCAGTTGCAGGTCAGCACGTGTGTAGCGATGGGTTCACAATCAGCGTCGATGGCGTCGAAGTCGCCGTTGTTCAGAATCGTGTTGGCGCACCTCAGGCATGGGTTGGATGCCGCACACTTGCGTCTTCCGAAATTCTCCTGCTTGGCGATAGCGCGGACTCGTTTGACGGGCGCTATTGGGGACCGATCCACGACGATTTGATCGAAGGCGTTTGGCGTCCGCTCTGAGTTTTTTCCAACAGCAGGAATCGCTGTGCAACGCGCGGCAACATTGCGGCACTTCAGTGCATGCGAAGACGGGCCGGGGAAGAAGAAGGGCGAAGACGAAGGGTTGCGGTGGAGAGCAAGATTAAGAGCGCCGCAGGTTTTCTTCTGAGACTTGTGAATCCTGGCGTATTCGTGCGGCAGGGTTGACCATCGCGCGGTGAAAGCAGCGGCATCGCTGCAATTTCAACGTGGCGCGACGCGGCAATGGCCAAAGCATCACTCTCCGAGCGCCTCAAGACCTCTGCTCTCGTGCGCCCGAGCGAGGTCGTGCACAACATCGCCGCCGTGCGTGACATGGCGGTCTTTCGTGACGAGGATGGTCTCGTCGGCAAGATGCGTAAGACGCGCGCTCTAAGTGGTCGGGCGCGTAGCGGCGCGCTCGGCGGGCAACTATCCAAGCTGCTTTCCGGACGCCGGCCCGGAGGACGCTCTCGCGCAAAAGGTGCGAATGCGGCATTCGCGCAGGACGGACGCCAGCGGGTTGTGGTGACGGTGTTCTACCAAGGCCACGGCGGGAGCGGGGCAAGCAAGCTCATCGCGCATGGCAAATATCTTGAACGCGACGGCGCCGGGCCGGAGGGAGAGCCAGGTCAGTTTTACGACCACGAACAGGATCGCGTGGAGGCGGGGCCTCGGCTGACCCAATGGGCGGATGAGGACAAGCGCCACATGCGTTTGATGCTGGCGCCTGAGAGCGGGTCTCGCATTGAGGATCTGAAAGACTTCACGCGCGCGACGATGGCGCAGATGGAGCGCGATCTCGGCGCGCCCTTGGAGTGGGTGGCGGTCGATCACCACAACACCGACAATCCTCATGTGCATGTTATCCTGCGCGGCCGCCGGCGCGACGGACCAGATCTCATCATCCCACGCGATTACGCTACCTGGGGCTTGCGGCATGCGGCTCGCGAGGTGGCCACTCAGATGCTGGGCGATCGCGGGCGCGACGACGAACGCCTGGCGCTTGAGCGCGAGACGCGCGCGGAACGCACAACACGGCTTGATCAATTGCTGGCCGCTGAACTGAAACCGGGCAAGGCGTATCGCATTCAGGCGGTGGGACGCGGGCTTGAGCCCACGCTTCGGGCGGCGCTGCGAAACCGCGTACGAGAGCTGGCGCGAATGGGGCTCGGAAAAGAGGAGAAGCGCGATCGCTTCCGCCTCGATCAAGATTGGGCGGCGCGGCTTGAGGAGATCGGCAAGGGCATCGATCTGCGCCGGCGCCTCGGGCGCGAGCTTGAGCCGGGCCAAGGCCGGCTCAAGCTCTATGATCGCACGATGGGACGTGTGGTCGGCCCGGTGTTGGAAGCAGGCAGACGCGGGGAGACCGGCAAGGGCTACGTGATCGTCCTCGACGGCATGAAGCGCCCTGTGCTCGCCAACGTGCGCGAGCGCGAGGGAGCGGGTCTGCAGCCAGGGGCGATCGTCGCGATCGAACCGAAAGCCCATGAGGGCGCGGGAACGCGAGTGAGGATCGACCGGCTATCCGAAATGCCGCTCGCCACGCAAATCGAGGCGCCCGCCGAGACTGAGCTTGATCGTGAAATCGTCCGTCAGCTCGCCGGCGCGGCGCACCGTCTGCCGAACACCCGAGAGGTCCGGAATGCCATCACCGAGCGGATCGGTTGGCATCAACGAGAGGAGAACGGTGGCCGCGACCTCACTGGTCGCTTCGAGTTCAATCAGGGCGCATTGGACCGGTTGCGCACTTCGGAGCTTTCGCGCGCCGAAGACGCTCTGACGCGGACCACTGGCAAGCGAGCGATCAACATCGCCGACGGATTAGAGCGCGGGTGGCGCGTGCGAGGGTTCGTACAGCTTCACCAAGGCAGGTTCGCCATGCTTGAGCGAAACGATGGCGTGGCGTTGTTGCGCGTAACGCGCTCGCTCTCGCTGAAGCAAGGGAAGGCTTATTCGCTCTCAATCACGAACGGCAAAGTCAAAGCGACGCCGTCTCTCGGCTTGGATCGCTGAACTGTCTTTTCTCGCGACGCGGGAATTGCCGAGATTTTTGCGAGCAACGCGAGGCAACACACGGCAACGCCGGTGCGGGCACATCAAGCAACGGCATGCGCCTTCGGGAAATCTGAAACAGGCTTGCGTGTTGGACGATGTTGCCTCCGATCCTTGGCGTCGTGCGCCGACAATCAATCGCTGTTCTCAACTCAGCGACTAATCAGCTTCGCAAGCGCAATGATCGCGCGCAGAATGGCTCATCACAGCGCGGTCGATAGTTATGAAGCTTGCTCGCAAGTCAGCGCGTCACGGATCCGCCAATCAACTCTCGTTTCTGTTCACGGAAGCGCCGCCGCTCGCGCGAACGATGCCAGAAGAGCCGCCACAACGCGAACTGCCAAAGCCGTCAGCGGTTGTCCGTAAGCCGCGCCCGAGGCCGGAGAAAGCAGCGTTGAGGCGGTCGACGACAATCATCGGCCAGGAAGATCGGCGGCTGACAGTGGAGGAGGCGGCGCAAGTGCTTTGCGTGAGCGTCAAAACTCTGGAAGCCTGGCGGCGTCTCGGCAGAGGTCCAGTGTTCGTGAAGCTTGGCCGCTCGGTGCGTTACACGATGCGCGCCCTTGATCAATTCACGCTCGAACGTACCGTGCGTAACTCCGCTGAGGGCCGAATGCTCGATGCGCGGCGCTGATCAGCGCTTCCCTATGACGCCCTATCGCGCACTTTTTGCAGTTACCCACAGAAATGAGAGCGGAACGGGATGTGCAAATCGCTGCACACGTAAAATGCTGATTTTATGCAGCAAAAGCGCAGCATTTTTCTCTGACATTATACGGATCCCAGCCGCCGAGCTGACGGAGGATGTCGGTGCGGAAATGGTTGCTCGTGCCGCCGAGCGGCAAAGGCAGGCCGAGACGGGCCAGTAGCGGCAACAATTCCCTGAACTGAATAGCGTACTCCGCCGCAAACTGACGCGCGATCCAGCTTTGCTCCGCGTTGTCGATCGCGAGCGGCGCCTGAACGCATGCAAGCCGGTCGCCACCGTCCTCGAACGTTGCGATGGCGGCGCGCAATTGCTGCGGATGGGGCCGATCCTCGGCGTCATAGACCACGATGTATTCCCCGCGCGCACGCGCCAAGCCGACATTCAGGGCTTTCGGCTTTGTGCGTGGCGCGCAGGCTGGGATGGTGACGATCTCGATATGCTCGGCGCGCGCGACCGCAAGCGCTGCGGCCAGAGTGTCGACATCATCGGCCTCGATCAGAAGCTTGATGTCGAGAGCCTCTGCCGGGTAGTCCGGACTTATGCCTCAGAGTGGTGTCGCATATGACACCAAGATGCTTAAGTCCCTCGGTGTAGGAGAACACTGTGGGAGTAATAATCGGGGCGCTGCGAGGGCTATGTGGCCTGATTGCCCTTGGAGTGGGCCACCATTCGATAGGTGAAAGTCCAAGGCCCGGTGGTTTGCCCTGGGAACACCGGGGAGACTACTTCGTTGGTGGGGCGCTCGTTCCCGCCGGTGTAGTATCGATACTCAGTCACCCGTTCTTCGGCGCCGAACACGTCGAAATAGAAAATCTTTCCGTGCGCCACGAGCGCCTTGCTGACTGGTTTTTCCCAGGTGGCGTGACGGATCGATTCAATGCCGAAATCGAGAGGGGTTGCTTTGTAGGGTTCGTCCGTCTTTGTCCGGCAAGCGTCGGGACCGAGAACGAAACGAGAGGCGTCAGGGTCATCCTTGTTGATCTGCTTGAGAGCAGATTCGATGATGGGCCATTCCGTAAGCTCCAGAACGCCGAAGATTCTTACGTCGTGCGCTGGCGTATTCCCGTAATTGCGGAAGGTAACACGACTTTCCCATCTTTTGTGTCCCGGGTCGAAGTAGATGCGAACATCGTCAATGTTGACGTAGGCGCGCAACTCGCGCTCATGCGCTTTGGTGGCGCTCGTCAGTTGCTTCCTGGCAAGCTTCAAATTCGCGAGAGCGGCGCGCAACTGCTTGTCACCGGTAGATCTGGTATCAAGCCACAGAGCGGCGGTGGCCATAGCCAAGAGCCACGTGAATCCCGCCAATCCTGCCGTGAGAATGCCAATCCATTCTTCGGCTGTGTGCCCCGCGTAGCAGAAGTGTGGCTCTTTTTCGGAGGACTCGCTGTCTGTTTCGTGGGGTGCGGGCTCGTTGGATTCAGCAGGCGAAAGCGGGTCGGCCTTGGCCTCGTATTGCTTGGGGTCTTGGCGACATATGGGACTTTGTTCTAGCGCCGCTTGCACTGCCCCGAACGACAACAACCCCGCCACCATCGCGCCAGCCAAAGCGGCAGCGACCCAGCGCCAGCTAGATATCTTCGAGAGCGACATTCTCCAGCCCCAGCGCCGCCAGCGTTGCGAGCAAGAACGTCGCTGGAAATGTGCCGCGTTTCAACTTCTGCTTGATCGATTCCGCACTCTCGTTCGGGTGGCCGTGCTTCTTTAGCTCCTTGGCCAAGTCGGCGTGCGTCCACTCCAAGCGTTCCAGTTCCGCCTTTATGAACAGCCGCACGCGCTCGGCGATCTCCGCCTCATTTTTAGCGTATCCCATGGGTGTCTTTTTTGACACCATCCGTTGACTTTGTCCAGGGAGTGTCGTATATGACACCCCAGATGGCGCAACATTTCCTCCTCCAGCGCAAAGCGAAGACCCTGAGCATCGCTCAGGTCTGCGCCATGAGCGACGCCGACGCGGAGTCGGCGTTCCGGGCGCTTCGCTGGCCTGAAACCAAGGGCGCGCCTGTGTGCCCGCGCTGCGGCGGTCTGGACGCCTACGAGACGCGCCGGCCGACCGGCTTGCTCATGTTCCGCTGCAAGCATTGCGACAAGAATTTCTCGATCACCAGCGACACGCTGTTCGCGTCGCGCAAGATGAGCTTCAAGCAATACTTGTTGGCCATTGTGATCTTCTGCAACGAGGTGAAGGGCAAGAGCATGCTCGCGCTCTCGCGCGATCTGGGCTCGACCTACCGCACCAGTTTCGTTTTGGCGCACAAGCTTCGCGAAAGCATGGCTTCCGAAATGAAGGGCCGCGAGATCGGCGGCGTTGGGCTCGTGGCCGAAACGGACGGCGCCGTTTTCGGAGGCCATGTGCGGCCAGCCAATCGCCGCGAGAACCGCCGCGACCGCCGCTTGGCAGAAAACCAGACCGGCAAGCGCAAGTGGGTTGTGATAGTGCGCGAGCGCGGCGGCAACACGCTTCCCGGCGTGTTCAAAACCGAGGCGCAGGCGATCGGCTTCATCAAGCAGCGCGTGAAGCGCGAGACGATCTTGCACGCGGACGAAGCCTCAAGCTGGAACCCGCTGCACGAGCGCTATCAAGTTCACCGTATCAACCACCAAGAGGCCTATTCCACGCCGGAAAGCTGCACGAACTGGGCTGAGTCAGCATTCAGCCGCATGCGCCGTGGCGAGATCGGCCATCACCATCACGTTGCCGGCCCGTATTTGCTTCGCTTCGCGCAGGAATGGACGTGGCGCGAAGATAACCGCCGCATGAGCAACGGCGATCAGGCGAAGCGCATTCTGGCGCTGGCGCTCGCTGCGAAGCCGAGCGTGGATTTCACTGGATACACGCAGCGTCACAAAGCGTGATTTCGAAACGTGAATGATTCGCGCGCCAGCGTACCAAAAGACCGAGTAAAATCAGCGGATTCGACTCCGGCGGGACGCGGCGGGTATCATATGCACAAGGCCCGCAACGCGTGAGCGGTACGGGCCTTGTTAGAGTGCACCATTAAGTTGGCCACCCCTCTCTGACAGGAGCAAGAGTCTCACTCACGGACTCCCGGGTCAAGCTTTCTCAGTGGTGCTTGTTGTCACAACTGAGAGAAAGAAACCCGATATGTCGACAGACCTTCCGAAAATCACTTGGACCGGCAAGAGCGGTACTAAGTATTCGTTTCACTGCCATCCAATTGGCACGAACTACCTAGACCTTCCTGGTGTCTACATCTTCTGCAAGAAAGCGCCGAACGGTTACTGGGACGCGCTCTACGTCGGTGAGTGCGACGCCTTCTGCGACCGCATCGATCGCGACTTGAGGAGCCATCACAAATTTGACGACGTGACATGGGCTGGCGCTACGCACATCTGCACTATCCACGTCGCGGGTAGCTATGCCACGCGATTGAATATTGAGACCGACCTGCGGCAAGGACTCAATCCTCCATATAACGATCAATAGACGCAACGCCTAAAGCAGACACTGGTTTCAGCCAGTGTCTGCATAGTCGCACCACGTTTCGCCTGAGCGGCGTTCAAACCAGCGCCCAAATCCGCTGGTTGCTCGTCTTTACGCGGCCGGCGTCGCGCAGCTTGCCGCGCTTCATCTGCATCACCAGCGCGTTGACGAGCCGCTGCATCACGGCGCGGCGCATCACCTGATCGGCGGGGTCTAAGCCGCGCGCCTCCATCACATAGGCGGCGAGCTGCGCTGTGGTCTGCGGCCCTCTCTGCGCCAGCGCCTGGCGGCATAGCTCAATCTGCTGCGTTCGCTTGAACACGCGATGCAGGTCCGCATAGGCGGGCATCTCAGCCGGATCATCTGTCGCTTGGAATACGCGGATTACCGCGATCACATGCGCGAGATCGGCGCGGGCTTGTTCGATCTGCTTCTCATAGCTGGCTATCGTGTCCTCGATCTGGCGCAGCTTGTTTTGGAGGGTTTGAACCGTTCGGGATTTTTCCATCCCCCGGAGGTAGCGCTAAGGCGTGTCATATGCGACACCACTCTGAGGCATAAGTCCGGGGTAGTCGATCGCTGCGAGCGCCGCCACCAAGTCGGGAACGACGTTGGCCTCCCGATAGAGTGGGCAAAGCAGAGTGTACGTCGGCAGCCGCGCGTCTGCGGCCAGTGGCGACAAGAGCGGAGAGAGGTTCGCGGCCGCCAAGAGCCGCCAGAGGATGGCTAAGGCGAACAAGACCAGCGCACCAATGTGAAGCGCGCCGAACGTGAGTGAGGGCGCAGCCTCAAACGCCCAGGCGATTGCTCCGGCGAGCAGAGCAAAGGCGAGTATCTGGGTGACGAAGAACGTCCGGCGCGCGGAGCGCTGCGGAAAAGCGCGATCAAAGCCGAAGCGGGCGGCGTCGAGTTGTACGGCGTCGGGGCTGACCGACGCCCTGCGCAGTCCCTCAAGCCTAGGCTCGCCCCCATCCATGCCCATGGGGCTCAACATGAGATTGAGAAAAATCCCGGCTACAACCGTCGCGCGGTTGTGTGAATGCAACCATAAGGAGAATTGCTGCCGCGCTTTTCGCCCGACCGATAACGCGGCGCGTCTGATATAGCGGAGCCGAGATGGAGAGCCGCGTGCGCGAGGAAAAGCTCGAAGCCGTGCTGACCGAAATCGCGCGCTACGCCGCCGCCTATCGCAATGGTGTTGGCGCGCGATCCCATGCGCCTGCCGCTTCGTACGACGAGATGCGCACGCGGCTCGATGCGCCGACCCCCGAACACGGAGCGCCGACTGCTCAGCTCATCTCGGAGTTGATCGATCTTGTTGAGCCTGGTCTCGCTGCGATGACTGCGCCGCGCTTTTTCGGATGGGTAATCGGCGCGACCGCGCCTGCCGGCATGGCCGCCGATTGGCTCGCGAGCGCTTGGGGGCAAAACACCGGCAACGGTTTTGCGACGCCGTCTTCGTCGGTGATCGAGGAGGTCGCCGGACGCTGGTTGCTCGATGTGCTCGACCTGCCGCGCGAGAGCTCTATCGGCTACGTCACCGGCGCTACGATGGCGAACTTCACCTGCCTTGCCGCCGCGCGCAGCGAAGTGTTGCGTCGCGTTGGATGGGACGGCGAAGAACAGGGTCTTTTCGGCGCGCCGCCCGTTCACGTGGTGCTCGGCGAAGAGGCCCACTCCACGGTCTTCTCCGCTTTGCGATATCTGGGGCTCGGTACGAAACGCGTTGTCAGCGTGGAGATCGACGCACAAGGGCGCATGAAGCCCGATGCCTTTGCGCGGGCGATCCGCAAGTTGGGTGGCCCGATCATCGCCATCGCCCAGGCGGGCCACATCAATTCCGGCGCTTTCGACCCGTTCACTGAAATCGCGCCGCTGGTGCGTGAGAAGGGCGGTTGGTTGCACGTCGATGGCGCATTCGGGCTATGGGCGCGCACGGCCCCCGATCGCGCCCACCTCGCTGTCGGTGTCGATCTCGCGGACTCTTGGGGTACGGACGGCCATAAATGGCTGCAGACACCGCACGATAGCGGGTACGCCATCGTGCGCGATCGCGAAGCGCATCGCCGCGCCATGTTGATCGCCGCGAGCTATCTGCCAGAGGGGGATGCACGCCATCCGGCCGACTACACGCCGGAGCTGTCGCGTCGCGCGCGCGGCTTCGCAACGTGGGCGATGATCCGTTCGCTTGGCCGCGCCGGCATAGCCGACATGGTGAGCCGTCACTGCGCCTTGGCGCGGCGAATGGCGGAGCGGCTGGCGGCGGAGCCGTCCGTGGACATTCTCAACGATGTCGTGCTCAACCAAGTCGCCGTTCGCCTGGCCGTCGATCTCGATCCGGCGCGCGCCGACGACATCACCTGCCGGACCATCGCGAGGGTACAGGCTGGCGGCGAATGTTTCATCGGCGGCGCCCATTGGGCCGAATGTGAGATCGTGCGGATATCGGTGATCGGCGAGGGTACGACGGAAGCGGACATTGATCGCAGTTCCGAGGCGATCTTGGCCGCGTATCGCGCTGAGCGCGGCGCCAATTCGGTTTTTGTGACGCCGAAGCCCGTTGTGTGACAGCGATGTCGCAAAAAACGCGGCCAGGCGCGCCGAATGTGTCGCTTCGTGCAGCACGCGAAATGCGGCGTCGCTAATCCTTCAAGCTTCGCGCGCGCGTAGGTTCTGTGTGACGGTTCGCCGACGCCGCGATCAGGATTGCGCGATCGCGGGCGCCGGCGGCTCTCTTCTGTCGGAGATGCGTTCCGCGAGCATGAACAGAACCGGGTTGAGCGCGATCGAAATGAGCGCGCTGGCCAGGATTAAATTGTAGGTCTCGCTCGACAGCATATTGAGGCTGACGCCTATGCCGGCGAGCACGAATGAAAATTCGCCGATCTGCGCCAGCGAAGCGGCAATCATCAGCCCAGTGCGCAGAGGGAGCCTGTAGAGTGTGGTGATCGCCAACGCCGCAAGACTTTTGCCGATGATGATGATGCCGACGACGGCGATCACGCCGATCGGTTCTTCCACCAGGGTCATCGGGTCGAACAGCATGCCGACAGAGACAAAGAACAACACCGCGAACGTATCGCGCAGAGGCTGCGAGTCCTCCGCGATCCGGTGGGTAAACTTGCTGCCGTTGAGGACGACGCCGGCCAGGAAGGCGCCGAGCGCGAACGAGGCGTCGAACAACTCGTAGGCTGCCCAGGCGACGCCAAGCGCAAGCGTCAGGGTGGCCAGCGAAAGCAGTTCCCGTGATTTTACGTGCGCCACTTGCACGATCAGCCACGGGAACAGTCGCGTTCCAACGAACAGCATGAGCGCCACGAAGACGGCGATCTTGCCCACTGTGATGGCCAGCGCCATCGCCGTTGCGCCCAGCGAGCCGCCGCCGCCATTGCCAAGCGCCGCGAGCGAGGGCAGCAGCACGATGCCCAAAACGATGGCGATGTCCTCCACCACCAGCCAGCCAACACAGATGCGGCCGTTTTCCGTCTTCAAAAGCTTGCGGTCCTCAAGTGCGCGCAGCAGCACCACCGTGCTTGCCACCGAAAGCGAGAAGCCAAGCATGATCGCTTCCGCCGCACTCATGCCCATGAGCGAACCCACGCCGTAGCCAAGCAGCGTGGCCGCACTCATTTGCACCAGCGCGCCGGGCAGCGCGACGCCCTTCACCGCCCACAAATCTGCGAGCGAGAATTTCAGCCCGACGCCGAACATCAGCAAGATCACGCCGATTTCGGCAAACTGCATCGCCACATGTGTGTCGCCGACGAAGCCTGGCGTGAACGGTCCAGCCGCGACGCCGGCGACCAGATAGCCCACAAGCGGAGAGAGGCGCAGACGTTGAGCCAAGAACCCGAAAAAGAAGGCGAGCGCGAGCGCCGCCACGAAAGTTGAAATCAGGCCGTGGCTTTCCATGCGCTGTCGCTGAAACTCCGCAAAAGATGGATGACGGCCGTCGCGTCGCGGCGGTCGCCGATTGGCGTATTGTGAGCGTGGGGTTCAATCGACAGGTTCGAACGCGGCAAGTCAATGCGGCGCGTGGGCCTACGCCGCCTTCAGCAACTCGCCGGCCAAGCCTTTGCGCAGCAGCGCCGCAGTCTCGCGCACGCCGAAGATCGCGGCGAATTGGCCAAAGCGCGGGCCGCTTTCGACGCCGAACAGCACTTCATAGAGCGCTTTGAACCAATCGCGCAGTGGTTCGAAACCGTGCTCCTTGCCGACAGCGTAGACCTCGTTCTGGATCGTTTCGCCATCCGTGGTGTCGGCGGGCAAAGCATCCAGCCGTCGGATCAAGTCATCAAAGGCCGCGCGCTCCTTGTCGGTTGCGGCGCGGAATTGCTTCGTCGGCTTCACGAAATCGTTGAAGTAGGCGAGTGCATAGCCGGTGAGCTTATCGAGGAACGGATGCGTCTGCGGCGTAGCGCCGGGCGCGTATTTGCGGATGAAAGCCCAAAGCTGATCCTTCGTTTCTGCATTGGCGGCGGAGACCAGGTTCATCAGCAGCGCAAACGAGATCGGCGACACATTGGCAGGCGGGTTGCCCGCGTGAATGTGCCAGACCGGATTTTCCAGCCGCTCGGCCTCGTTCTGCTTCGGATAGGCGTCGACGAACGAGAGATACTCGTCCACTGCCTTCGGGATGACGTCGAAATAGAGTTTCTTGGCCGTTTTCGGCTTTTGAAACATGTAGAGCGAGAGGCTCTCCGGGGCGGCGTAAGTCAGCCATTCATCTATGGTCAGGCCGTTGCCCTTGGTCTTCGAAATTTTTTGTCCCTGATCGTCTAGGAAGAGTTCGTAGTTGAAGCCGTCCGGCGGCAAGCCGCCGAGCGCGCGGCAGATCTTTGAGCTCTGCTGCACGCTGTCGATCAAATCCTTGCCCGACATTTCGTAGTCGACGCCAAGCGCGGTCCACCGCAGCGCCCAGTCCGGCTTCCACTGAATCTTCACATGGCCGCCGGTGACCGGAACCTCGGTGCGCGTGCCATCCTCATCTTCAAACGTGATCGTGCCGCGCTCGAAATTACGCGCCAGCGTGGGGACCTGCAACACGCGGCCGCTCTTCGGGCTGATCGGCAGGAACGGCGAATATGTGGCGCGCCGCTCTTCGCCGAGCGTCGGCAGCATGATCGCCATGACTTGGTCGTAGCGATCGAGCATGGTGAGCAGAGTCTTGTCGAACCTGCCGGACTTGTACTGCTCCGTGGAGGACATGAACTCGTACTCGAAGCCGAAGCTGTCGAGGAAGGCGCGCAACTGGCCGTTATTGTGGTGCGCGAAGCTTTGGCAGCAGCCGAACGGGTCCGGCACTTGCGTCAGCGGCAAGTGCAGATGCTGGCGCAACATCTCCTGGTTCGGCAGGTTAGGCGGCACCTTGCGAAAGCCGTCCATGTCATCGCTGAACGCGACGAGCCGTGTCTTGATCTTGTCGCCGGTAATGCAGCGAAAGGCGTGGCGCACCATACTGGTGCGCGCCACTTCGCCGAATGTGCCGATGTGCGGCAAGCCCGAGGGGCCGTAGCCAGTCTCGAACACAACCACGTCCTTCGGCTGTTTCTTCAGCCGCTCTACCACAAGGCGCGCTTGTTCGAATGGCCAAGCCTTGGCGGCGGATGCGAGTGTGGCGAGATCAGACATGAGCGAATCCAGATGGGGGTTCTGCTTAAACCGCCCAAGTCGCCGATGCCAAATCTCACGCGGTCGGCGGTTCGCCGCGGCGGCCGAAGAGACGATCGCGCAGCCGCGCCAGCGAGGCGCGGCGCTTGGCCAGAAATCCCCAGCCGAAGACGCCCGCCGCCACCCACAGAAATCCCTCAAGGCTGAGCGCCGCCGCCGTCACGATGGCCGCCCAAACCGGCAAACTCGGCCGGTAGAAATAGCCGACCGCCATGGCGCTCCACGCGGCGATGACGACGGCTCCGGCGACCGCCAGTATTATCCAGCGCACTTTCATCTCGATCTCCTTGTTTCGCGCCGTAGCTGCCGCCCGCGTCCGGATCGGATGCAGGGCGTTGCGCTTTTCTGCCGGCGCGGCACAGTCGAGAGTCGATGCGCACTTTGATTTTACTCCGCCACGCCAAAGCCGTCCGCGCCCACGAGGCCGACACTGACGAAGCGCGCGGCCTTACCGGGCGAGGGCGCCGCGAAGCGGCCGCCGCCGGCGCCGCAATGGCGGAGGCAGGGCTCAAGCCAACGCTGGCGCTCGTCTCCACCTCCGAGCGCACGCGGCAAACGGCGGAGCACGGCCTAGCCACATTCGGGCTCGAAAGCCGTTTCGAGGATGCGCTCTACCACGCAGCGCTCGAGGGCATTTGGGACGCGTTCTCCGCCAGCGATGCTGAGAGCGTCGTCATCGTCGGCCACAATCCCGGCATCGGCGAACTGGTGTCGATGCTGGTGCACCAGGCGCACGACGGGTCAAAACTCGCGCGCGAGTTCAGCGGCCATTTTCCCACGGCCGCTTTCGCCGCATTCGATATTCGCGGCGAAGTGCTGCGCGCGGCCGGCCCAAGCTTGATCGCCGCTTGGAAACCGCCGCGCGATAAGGACGATTAATGTCATTCTGGGGCATCGCGGGTACCTTTAGCTATCTCGCAATCGCCATTGCTTCCACTTGGTTGGGATATTGGTGGTTCGTTGCGTTTGTGGCGTCTTCGGTGCTGGGCGCAACGCTGATCGCGGCGCGCGATCTCGAGTATTGGCCTGTCGTTCACCCGCAATACGGCTTCTTCATCATCTTTCCCGCGTTGTTCGCGATTTATCGATTGGTGTTGGTTCATCCCCTGGAGTGGGGGCAGTGGCTCGCTTACTCAACAGCGTGCGCGTTTATGGGGACGGCCGCGCTCACGCTTTCATTGCGTCGCTACATCGACCGTGAGTGGGCGGTGCTCACTACTTTGGGCGTGAGCTTCGTATTTTGGGCTTTTTTTCTCGACGTTGCGAACACGGCGCCAAGTGGGCAGGAGCGCCGATTTGAGCTGGCATACGTCGTAAGTGAATCAGTGGGCGGGTACCGACAGGGACCACCCCGATTGACCGTTTCCACGGCGTCGAGAGCTCGTCAGACCTTCTTTTTGGGATGGCCCGGATTTTTAGAACTACACGGCGAGACTCTATGCGTCGCCCAATCCGAGGGGGCTCTCGGCTGGGCGTGGTCAACGCTAACTATCTGTCCTGTGGCTGTTCGACAGGGAATCAATCCTGACGAAGGCGAGTCCCCTTAAGGCAAGAACGTCGCGTCGCCCAAGGCGGAGTCAGCCACGGTGCGGTCGTTGTATTCGTATGTCGTTCCGTTCCACGTCCACAGCGGGAACGAGAAGCCGGGGCCGCCATCGACGATGTCGCGCACGCCGTTGGTGGTGCTGGTCATCAGCACGAACACACGCCCGCGCGCGTCATAGACTTGGCGCAGGCCAGCGCCATCGCGCACGAACAGGTACAACAAGTGGCCGTCGCCATAGCAGGACGCCGTCGTCGGCCCGCCGCCCATGGCGAACAGGATGCCGTTGCCAGCGCCGCCGCCAAGTGGCGCGATGACATATTGCGGCGTGGAGAGTTCGCCGCACTCATTCATCACATCGCCTTGCGCATTGGCGGCGGCGAGGCCGATTGCGCGCAGGATCGCGGCTTTGTCGGCGTCGGTGATTTCCGCGCCAGCGGCAGGGGCGGCGGCTTGGCCGGTGGGTTGCGCCTCAGCGTCGGTCGGCGCCGCCGCTTGCCCGCAAGCCACGAGCACCAAAACAAAGGCCGCGGAAATGGCGTGAACAATGCGCATCGGAAATCCCCTCCCTTATGTGCGAAACCTTGGCACGATTACCCACAGGCGTCACGCCTTACTGGCTCGCCCAGACGATGCGCGCGATCCAGTCCACGTCCGCTGCGGCCAGCGTGCGCGCGGGATGCGCGGGATTGAGCGAGACCAACTCGACCGTCTGCTCATTGCGCCGGCCCAGCACTTTGGCCATCACCTCGCCAGCGCGCGTGCGCACCACGACACGGTCGCCGCGCCGCACCGCCGCGCCGGGTTGTACAACCACGACGTCGCCGGCGCGGTAGCTCGGCTCCATCGAGTCGCCCGCGATCTCGAGCGCATAGACCGGTTCGTCGCCCAAATCGGGGAAGCGCACGGTCTCGTCCGCGCCAACTGGAAAACCGTTTTCGGCAAAGAACCCGTCGGCGCCCGCGCGCGCCATACCGACAATCGGGATTGCGCGGCCAGCGCCGCCTGGGCGGCCCGCGAGCAGGGCGGCGAATTCGTCCCAGCCGGTTTCGGCGGCTGCAAGTGCGCGGCTCACGCTTTCCGTCGATGGCCAGCGCGGCTTGCCGTCCGGAGCTTGCCGCTTGGACTTGTTGAAGGTGGTTGGGTCGAGGCCCGCCGCGCGCGCGAGGCCGGAAGCGGAGAGTCCGCGCTTGGCCGCCAGCGCATCGATTGCGCGCCAGATCTGCGCATGCTGCATGGGAATGAGGTTATAGAAGCGGCAGGCAGGACTATCAACCCATATATAGGAAATAAGTCCTGGTTGTGGCGGCGTTGCGTCTGCACGTAGAGGTGGCGCCCGGCGACAGCGTACGCAGAATCGGCGCACCGCAACGCCCCGTGACCGTCGTCCACGATCTTGCCACGAGCGCCTTGCGGTTGCTCGATGCAGAAACCGCGCACAAAGCCGCGCTCCTGGGCCTGCGGCTGGGGCTTGGACCGCGTGCGCGCGCCAACAAGTTTCAACGGCTGCGAACCAGTCTGGCCGGCCTCGACCTCGCCAACCCGATCGGCATGGCCGCCGGTTTCGACAAGAATTGTGAAGTCCCTGATGCTTTGTTGGCTGCTGGCTTCGGCTTCGTCGAATGCGGCACCGTTACGCCGCACCCGCAGGAGGGCAATCCGCGCCCGCGTATTTTTCGGCTGACGGAAGACGCGGCCGTGATCAATCGCCTTGGCTTCAACAATGAAGGGCTCGACGCCTTCTCCAGCCGGCTCTCGGCGCGAGCCAAGCGCGGCGGCATCGTCGGCGCCAATGTCGGCGCAAACAAAGATAGCGCCGATCGCGCCGCCGACTACCTGCTCGGCATGGGCAGGGTTTGGCGCGACGCCGCCTACGTCACAGCAAACATTTCCTCGCCCAACACGCCGGGCCTGCGCGGCCTGCAGGAGCGCGGCGCGCTCGAAGATTTGCTCGGCCGCTTGTGTGAAGCGCGTGCGCCGCTCGAAGCCGCGCATGGGCGCCGGCCGTTGTTCCTGAAAGTCGCGCCAGATCTCGACGACACGGCAATTCGCGATATCGCTGAACTCGCGCTCGCTCACCAACTCGATGCGCTCATCGTCTCAAACACGACGCTGCAGCGCCCGCGGCATCTCACCTCAGACAATCGCGAGGAGGCAGGCGGGCTTTCAGGCCAGCCGCTATTTCATATCTCTACGCAAATCCTGCGAGAATTTGCGCGCGCCTTGGGTGGACGGGTGCCGCTGATCGGCGTAGGCGGCGTCGCCAGCGGACTGACGGCCCTTGCCAAGATCAAGGCGGGTGCGAGCGCGGTGCAACTCTATTCGTCGCTGGTGTACCAGGGGCCGAGCCTGGCCGCGCGTATAGCCGACGAACTCGACGGCCTTCTCGCGGCGGAGGGATTCGACGCCGTCAGCGACGCTGTCGCCGCCGATTTGCGCTGATCAGGTGCGGGCGACGATGCGTTGACGCATTGAGGCGGTCATCGTGCGCACGCTGCCCATCAGCGCGCGAATGTCGCCTTGGTTCTGGTTGAGCACGCCGAGGAATTCGAGCTGTTGGTGCTGGCCCAGCCAGATGCGGTCGCCGTTGTCGACGCGTACATTGATGTCCCACACCTTCCACGCGTCGCCGGCGCGATTGAGCCGCCAGATCACTTCGCGGCCGCGGCGCTCGCCGGGCGGCGTGATTTCGCTGCGCACGTCCACTGTGCGGCCGGCCACCACTTCATCGGAGCCGGTAACGCGAATGGCGCCGCCGCTCAGCGACGCAAGACGCGTCTCATACGTCGCGATCGCGTAATCCTGGAATGCGCGCGTCCATTCCGTGCGCAGCGTCGTGTCGCTGCGCAGTTGCGCGCTATAGCGGCCGAGCACCCACACCGCGATGCGCGGCATGTCGGAGAACTCAGCCATCAAACGGGTAAACGTCTGTTGACGCTGCGTCGCCGATAGCGAGCGGTCGCCGAGCGTCGCCAGTGCGGCGGCGGCGTTGCGCTGGACGTATTGCTCCGCGGCTTCGTTGCGCGCTGCGTGCGCGTCCGGCGCGGCTGCGAACAAGGCTGCCCCCGCCAACGAGGCGAGAAACGCAGCACGGGACATGGTGGGGGAGGTCACTTCAATTCTCCTGCAGCGGCTCTGACGTGGGAGCCGCAGTCACATCCGCCAAGCCCAATTCTTCGTCGGTGGGCGGGATTGAACCTGAGTGTTGCGCGTTATCCTCAACAGCCGGTTCGGAGCTTTCCGGGATGTCATCAAAATCCGGCAAATCGTCGGTGCTGACGCGGCCATTTTGGATCGCACTTTCGCGTAACAATGAATACGAACTGCGCAGCGACACATACGGGTCCAGAGAATTCGCACGTAGGTCGTCGACGGTTTCGAGCAGCGACTCCCTTACCGACACGGCCGTCAGCAGGCCGCGCGCGATGCGGACTGTGTCGGCGTCCTCGCCCTGAGCGTACGTGAGCGGATCGAAAGCGTTGTCAGCGATGCGGCCGACGCCGTCGCGCACGGTGGTTGGTCCAAGCAGTGGCACGAAAAGGTACGGGCCGGACTCGACGCCCCACACGGCGAGCGTCTGTCCGAAGTCTTCGTCGTGACGCTCAAGCCCCATGTCGCTGGCGGGATCGAACACGCCGCCGATGCCGATCGTCGTGTTGACGGCAAAGCGCGCGGCCGTGGTGCCGGCGCGATCAACTTCGCCTTGCAACACGTCATTCGCCAGAATGACCGGTGCGCGCAGATTGCGCAGGAAGTTGCGCACGCCTTCACGCACCGGCTCGGGCGTGATCGCCCGATAGCCGCGCGCGACGGGCTCGAGGACGGCCTGATCGACGGCCTCGTGCACCGCAAACATGTCGCGGTTGAACCCCTCCCAGGGGTCTGGAACCTGTGTTTGGGCTTGCGCGACGGCAGGCGTGGCCAGGCACGCCGCAAACGTCATCGCTGAAAGAGCGCCCCGCATCGAAATCATCCAGAAAACCTGCGGCGCACATAATGGCGAAACAGGGTTAATCAACTTCACCGCTCGTTCTCGCACATGCGCTCCTGGTTCGGCGGACTCAAGCCAACTCACTGATTTCACGCGTATTAGCGTATCTTCGCGGCAGCGGCGCCACAGTCGCGTGCTTTGTTGGGCGACGAAGCAGAGCCAAGGCTTGCACATTGACCTTCGACCAGGTCATATAAAGATATGTTTATATCTCCAAGCCTCAGCGTGCCGGAGCGCCGTGATGCCGACCGCGTCGTCAGCGCGCTACGTGCGGCTGGGGAGCAAACGCGGCTGCGCGTGCTGGCGCTGCTGTCGGAGGGCGAGTTGGCGGTGGGCGAATTGGCCCAGGCGTTGGGGCAAAGCCAACCGCGCGTCAGCCGGCACATGAAGCTGTTGACGGAGGCCGGCCTAGTTGAGCGCGCCCCGGAAGGGGCGTGGGTGTTCTATCGCCTGCCACGCGCCGCCACGACCGAGCGCCAGTTTGCTGAGGCCGCGCTCGCCATGCTCGATCCGAGCGATCCGCTTTTGGCGCGCGACAGCGAGCGGCTGGGCGCCATTCGCACCGCCCGCGAGGAGGCAGCGAGTTCGTACTTTGAGCGCAACGCAGCGGATTGGGATCGCTTGCGCGCGTTGCATTTGCCCGAAGCAGACATAGAGAGCGCCATCCTCGCCGCGGCCGGCGCTGGTCCATTCGATTTGATGATCGACGTGGGCGTCGGCCAGGGGCGCATGATCCAGCTTTTTGCCGATCGCGTGCGCCGCGCCGAAGGCTTCGATACCTCGCGCCAGATGCTCGCCATTGCGCGCGCGACGCTTGACGATCTGCAGGCCAAAGCGGTGGTGCGCTTTGGCGATGCGTACGCGCCGCCCATGGATGCGGGAGCGGCCGATCTCGTGACCATTCACCAGGTGCTGCACTTTCTCTCCGACCCAGAGCGCGCCGTTGTCGAAGCCGCGCGGTTGTTGCGGCGCGGCGGACGCTTACTCATTGTTGATTTTGCACCGCACGATCTGGAGTTTCTCCGCGAAGAGCATGCGCATCGCCGGCTTGGTTTCGCGAACGCTGAAATCGGCGAGTGGTGCGCCGGCGCCGGCATCGTCAATCTCAAGACAACCACGCTCGCGCCGAACGTGCGCGAAGCGCTGACTGTAAAAGTCTGGGCCGGAGACAAGGCATGAGCGTCCACGCCCACAATCTGATCGCTGAAGCCGCCGAGCGGGTTGGGCGTCCGCGCGTATCGTTCGAGTTCTTTCCGCCGAAGACGGAAGCGCTCGAAACCCAGCTTTGGGACTCGATCCGCAAACTTGAGCCGCTCAATCCTAGTTTTGTGTCGGTGACATACGGCGCCGGCGGTTCAACTCGCGACCGCACGCACCGCACGGTGGCGCGCATTGTCGAGGAAACGACGCTTAAGCCGGCTGCGCACCTGACCTGCGTCGGCGCTGCAAGAGCGGAGATTGATGACGTGCTGCGTGACTATTGGCGTGCGGGCGTGCGCCATGTGGTGGCGCTGCGCGGCGATCCGCCGGCAGGCGTTGCCACGGCTTACGAGCCACATCCGCAAGGCTATGCCAGTGCGGTCGATCTCGTCGAGGGCGCCGCGCGCATCGGCGGCTTCGACATTTCTGTGGCCGTGCATCCGGAGAAACACCCCGCCAGCCTCACCTGGGCGCAGGATATCGAAAATTTCAAACGCAAGCTGGCTGTCGGCGCCACGCGCGGCATTTCGCAATTCTTCTTCGACGCAGAGGTGTTCCTTCGCTTCCGCGATCGCCTGGCGAGTGCTGGCGTCACCGCCCCGGTGTTGCCGGGCATCATGCCGGTGACGAATGTGAAGGGCCTCAAGAAGATGGCCGATGGCTGCGGCGCGACCTTGCCGGCATGGTTGACACGTCTGTTCGAAGGTCTTGATGACGATCCCGAAACGCGCCGACTCGTCACTGCGGCGACGACGGCGCAATTGTGCGCGCAGCTTGCGGCGGAGGGCGTGGAGGATTTTCACTTCTACACGCTCAACCGCGCCGACCTGACGCTCGCGATCTGCCGCATCTTGGGCGTGCGCGCGCAGGAGGCGCCAGTATGAACCGCGCTCAACGCATAGCCGCGCTCAATGCCGAGTTGGCGAAGCGCATTCTCATACTCGACGGGTCAATGGGCGCGTACTTGCAGGGCTTCGGCCTGACCACCAACGATTTCCACGGCACCCGCTTCGTTGAGCACCCCATGTCGCTGAAGGGCGATAACGATCTCTTGGTGCTGACGCAGCCGGAAATTATCGCGAAAGTACACGACGCGTACTTGGCCGCCGGCGCCGACATTGTCAGCTCCAACACGTTCAACGCCACGCGCATCAGCCAGGCCGAGTACGCGCTGGAAGACGTGGTGTATGAAATCAACGTGGAAGCGGCGCGGTTGGCGCGCGCGGCGTGCGACGCGTTCGAGGCTGCCGATGGCCGCCCCCGCGCGGTCGCCGGCGCGATGGGGCCGACGACGAAGCTCCTTTCGATGTCGCCCGAGGTCGGCGATCCCGGCCGCCGCGACAGCGATTTCGACACCATGGCGAAGGGCTACGAAGAGCAGGCGCTGGGGCTAATCGAAGGCGGCGCCGACATTCTGTTAATCGAGACCATCACCGATACGCTGAACGCCAAGTCGGCGCTGTGGGGCGCGTGGGAGGCCTTCGACAAGACGGGCGTCGAGCTGCCGTTGTGGATCAGCGGCACGATCACCGATCGCTCGGGACGCACGTTGTCCGGGCAGACGGTGGAGGCGTTCTACACCTCTGTGCGGCACGCCGATCCGTGGGCTGTCGGCCTCAATTGCGCGCTCGGGCCGGCGGAAATGCGCGCGTTCCTGGCTGATCTCGCGCGCGTCGCCGAGTGCGCAGTGAGCGCTTATCCGAACGCCGGTTTGCCGAACGCGATGGGTGGCTATGACGAGACGCCGCATTCTATGGAGGCGCACTACGCCGAGTGGGCGCGCGCGGGGCTTCTGAACATTGCTGGCGGCTGCTGCGGCACGACGCCGGAGCACATCGAGCACATGCGCCACGCTGTTGAGGGTGTGACGCCGCGGGCTGCTGCCCCGCACGATGCGCGGCTGAAACTGGCCGGGCTGGAGCCATTCAATGCGGCGGCTTGAAAATTCGAAGGCGCTATCGTGAGCTCGACCAATCCCTTCGCCAATTTCGTCATTGTCGGTGAGCGCACGAACGTCACCGGCTCGGCGAAGTTTCGAAAGCTGATCGAGGCGGACGACTATTCTGGTGCGTTGGCGGTGGCGCGCCAGCAGGTGGAGTCCGGCGCCAACGTTTTGGATGTGAACGTTGACGCGGCCCTGATCGATGGGCCGGCGGCGATGAGGCGCTTCCTCAATCTGATCGCGTCGGAGCCCGACATCGCCAAAATCCCCCTGATGATAGACTCATCCAAGTGGGAAGTGATCGAGGCGGGCCTGAAGTGCGCGCAGGGCAAGTCGATCGTAAATTCGATTTCGCTGAAGGAAGGCGAGGCGGCGTTCCTGCACCATGCCCGGCGCGTGCGCCGCTATGGCGCGGCCGCCGTCGTGATGGCGTTCGACGAGCAAGGCCAAGCCGACACCGCACAGCGCAAGATGGAGATTTGCGCGCGCGCTTACAAAACGCTTGTGGACGCCGGCTTCCCCCCGGAAGATATCATCTTCGATCCGAACATTTTCGCGGTGGCGACCGGCATCGATGAGCACGCCGACTACGCTAAGGCCTTTTTCGAAGCGACAGCGTACATCCGGTCGGAACTGCCGCAGGCGCACGTCTCGGGCGGGGTGTCCAACGTCTCGTTCTCATTCCGCGGCAATGAGCCCGTGCGCGAAGCAATGCACGCGGTGTTTTTGTATCACGCCATCCGCGCCGGCATGGACATGGGCATTGTCAACGCCGGTTCGCTAACCCTCTACGATGATGTCGAGCCCGAACTGCGCGAACGGGTCGAGGATGTCCTGCTCAATCGCCGCGCCGACGCGACCGAACGGCTCTTGGAGATTGCCGAGGCCGCGAAGGCCGGCGGCAAGAAAAAGAGCGAAGAGCGCGATCTGTCCTGGCGCCAGAAGCCGGTGCGCGAACGCCTGGCGCACGCGCTCGTGCATGGCATCAATGAATTTATTGTCGAGGACACCGAAGAGGCCCGCTTGCAGGTCGAACGCCCGCTGCACGTGATCGAGGGGCCGCTGATGGATGGCATGTCCGTCGTCGGCGATCTCTTCGGCGCGGGAAAAATGTTCTTGCCGCAGGTGGTCAAATCCGCGCGCGTGATGAAGCAGGCGGTGGCTTATCTTCTGCCGTTCATGGAAGCGGAGAAAGAGGCGAGCGGTCTGGCTGGAAAATCCAACGGCAAGATCGTAATGGCGACGGTGAAGGGCGACGTCCACGATATCGGCAAGAACATCGTTGGCGTCGTGCTGCAATGTAACGGCTACGAGATTGACGACCTTGGCGTCATGGCGCCTTGTGAGAAAATTCTCGCCCGCGCCATCGAGATTGGCGCCGACGCTATTGGCCTGTCCGGCCTGATCACGCCGAGCCTGGACGAAATGGTGTTTGTCGCCAGTGAGATGGAGCGGCTCGGGCTGCAGCTGCCGCTGCTGATCGGCGGCGCCACCACTTCGCGCACCCATACCGCGGTGAAAATCGCGCCCGCCTATTCGGGGCCAACGATCTACGTCACCGACGCCTCGCGCGCGGTGCCTGTGGTGCAGAAGCTATTGGGCAAAGAGCGCAACGCGCTGGTGGCTGAGACTAAGGCCGAGTATGCCGCCGCGCGCGAAAGCTATTTCGCCGGCCAAGACAAACGTCCGCGCTTGCCGATCGCGAAAGCGCGCCAGCGTGCGCCGAAGCTGGAGTTCGCGCCAGTGAAGCCAAGCTTCCTCGGCGTGCGCGCGTTCCAGAACTTTTCGCTGGCTGAACTTGTACCCTTTATCGACTGGACGCCGTTTTTTGCGTCCTGGGATTTGGTCGGACGTTATCCGGCGATCCTGGAGGACGCCATTGTCGGCGAAGCTGCACGCAATTTGTATCGTGACGCGCGCGCCATGCTCGACCAATTGGTGGCGGAGAATTGGGTGACGGCCTCCGGCGTGATTGGCTTTTGGCCTGCCAACGCCGCGGGCGACGATATCGTGCTCTGGCAAGACGAAACACGCAGCGCCGAACGTGCGCGTCTGCACACGTTGCGCCAGCAGATGGATAAGGGCGAGGGCAAGACCAACTACGCGCTTTCGGATTTCGTTGCGCCGCAGGGCGAAGATTATGTCGGCGCCTTCGCCGTCACAGCTGGCATTGGCGAAGAGGACGTCGCCATTCGCTTCAAACGCGCGAATGACGATTACTCCGCGATCATGGCGCAAGCCTTGTGCGATCGTTTGGCGGAAGCGTTTGCCGAATGCATGCACGCGAAAGTGCGGCGCGAGATGTGGGGTTACGCACCAGGGGAAGCGCTGGGCGTCGATGATCTCATCGCCGAGAAATATCGCGGCATTCGACCCGCGCCCGGCTATCCGGCGCAGCCCGACCACACCGAGAAGCGCACCATTTTCGATTTGCTCGGCGCGCCCAGGCAAGCTGGCATCGATCTCACCGAAAGCATGGCGATGACGCCGCCGTCTTCCGTAAGCGGGCTCTATTTCGCACACCCGCAGGCGGAGTATTTCGGCGTCGGCCGCATCGACCGCGATCAGGTCGAGGATTATGCGCGTCGCAAGGCGTGGGACGTGACGACCGCCGAACGCTGGCTATCCCCGATCCTGGCATACGATCCGCAGCTGAAGGCAAGCGCGTAGTCGACCGGCGGCGAGTTCCATTCGTCCGGCGTAGGACGGAGATCGTCGCATCCGGGGTGGCGCCCGCCTTGGCGGCGCTGCTAGAAGGCCCCGATTAGGGGATATTCCATGAAACGTATCGTCACGCTGATCGCGGCCGCGTTCGCGCTTGTCGCCTGCGCTACCGGTTCCGCGCCGCAGACGGAACAAGCCGGCGCGCTCGAAGTCGCGCCGCTCGCCTACACCATGCGCACGCTGCCGAACGGCTTGCGCGTGTATTCGATGCCGGACGCCAACACCGCAAACGTGTCGGTGCAGGTCTGGTACGATGTCGGCTCCGTGGACGATCCCGAAGGCCGGTCTGGCTTCGCGCACCTCTTCGAACACATCATGTTCAAGTCGACGCGCAACATGCCGGAGCAGTTCTTCGACCGCCTGACCGAAGACGTCGGCGGCTTCAACAACGCCTCCACCTATGACGATTTCACCAACTATTACGAAGTCGTGCCCGCCAATCACCTCGAGCGCGTGCTGTGGGCCGAGGCCGACCGCATGGGCTCGCTCGTCGTCAATGAAGAGAGCTTCGAATCCGAACGCGATGTGGTGAAGGAGGAGCTGCGCCAGCGTGTGCTCGCTTCGCCTTACGGCCGGTTGTTCTACCTCTATCTCAACCAGACCAATTACACCGTGCACCCGTACGGGCGCCCGGGCATCGGTTCGATCGAGGACCTCGACGCCGCAACGGTCGAGGACGTGCGCGCCTTCCACGCGACTTACTATCGCCCGGACAATGCGGTGCTGGTCGTCGCCGGCAATTTCAATCAGGCCCAGCTCGACGCTTGGGTCGACGAATATTTCGCCGACATCGCGCGCCCGGATCGCCCGACCCCGCGCGACTATCCGACCGAGCCTGTGCGCACTGCGCCGCGCGAATACACAGTCTATGCCCCCAACGTGCCATTGCCGGCGGTGATGATTTCCTATCCGCAGCCGGCGGCGACGAGCCCCGATCTGCCGGCGCTGTTTGTGCTCGACGCGATCATGTCGAACGGCGATTCCTCGCGGCTGTATCAATCGCTCGTGTACGACCAGCAGATCGCTGCGCAAGTGTTCACAAATCTCGAAGCCACGCAGGACCCGGGCGCCTACGGCCTGTTTGCAATCCTGTCGGAAGGGCAAACGGCGGACGCCGGCGTCGCAGCGCTATCGGCGCAAATCGCGCGTGTGCGCGATGAATTGGTGACGCAGGCCGAACTCGACGAAGCCAAGAACGAAATCGTAACGGCCACCATCTCGAACCGCGAAACCGCTTATGGCCGCGCCTTCGAGCTGGCCGACGCGGTCATCCGCTATGGCGACGCTGCCTACGCCGACCGCCTGTTGGCGGCAGTGCAAGCGACGACCGCTGAAGATGTGCAGCGCGTGGCGCGTACGATCCTGAACGATCAGCGCCGCGTGGTTGTGCGCTACCTGCCGGAAGCCGAAGGCGCGACGGGTGACACGATCACCACGTCGCCGACGATCCAGGCACGCTCGCTCTCCATCCCGCAATCGGAAATTCCAACCTTCACGCTCGCCGCCGAAGGCGAGCGCGAACAGCCGCCCGCGGCGGGAGCGCCGATCGATGCGCGCATACCGGCCACGTCACAGCGTACGCTCGCCAACGGTCTGCGCGTCATCGTCGCGCCGAACCGCGCGCTGCCCTTGATCAGCGCCGATCTGCGCGTCGCCTCTGGCGGGAGCGCCGATCCGGCCGATCGCGCCGGGCTTGCTGGCATGACTGCCGATCTGCTGACGCGCGGCACCACCACCCGTGGCGCCACCGAGATCGCGCGCGAAATTGAATCGCTTGGCGCCAGCATCAGCTCCGGCGGCGGCGTGGATTCCTCCGCCGTGTCGCTGCAAACGCGCTCAGACCGTACGGCCGAAGCATTCACCGTATTCGCCGACGTCGCGCGCAATCCGGCGTTCGCGCAGGAAGAGTTGGAGCGTGCGCGTCAGCAAACGCTTGACGGTTTGCAAGTGGCGCTGAGCCAGCCTGGCTCGATCGCCAACTTCGCGATGACGCGCGCCATCTATGGCGAAACGCCGTATGGCGCGGTCGCGTCCGAGCGCAGCATCACGGCCATCACGCGCGAAGAGATGGCGGCGTTCCACGGCCGCTACTGGCGCCCGGACAATGCGGTGTTGGTGATCGCCGGTGATGTGTCGGCGGAAGTGGGCTTCGCGTTGGCCGAGCGTTATTTCGGCGATTGGGCTCGCCCTGCCGAAGCGCTGCCGGCGCGGCCGGACGCGTCGGCTCACGCCGCTGGCGTGCGTACGGTCGTCGTCGATCTGCCGCAGACTGGGCAGGCGGCGGTAGTCATGGGGCTGCGCGGGGTCGCGCGCACCGACGCTGATTATTTCCCGCTCCTCGTCGCCAACAACGTCCTTGGCGGCGGCTACTCGGCGCGGCTCAACACGGAAATCCGCATTCGCCGCGGCCTTTCCTACGGCGCAGGGTCGAGCCTCTCGGCCCGAATGGCGCCTGGGCCGATCGTCGCGTCGGCGCAGACGCGCAACGATGCGGCGGTGCAGGTGTATGAGCTGATGCGCGCCGAGATCGACCGTATCGGCGACACCGCAGCGCCCGAGGCCGAACTCACGGCGCGCAAGGCGGTGTTAATTGGCTCGTTCGGCCGCAGCGTGGAGACGACGGCTGGCCTCGCCGGCCAGATATCGACGCTGGCGCTCTATGGCCTGCCGCCGGAACGCCTCGGGACCTACGTGGCCGACGTCACCGGCGTCACGCCGGAGCAGGCGCGAGCGGCCGCGGCGCGCTACTTCGACCCCGATCGGGCCGACGTCGTGGTCGTAGGCGACGCGCAGTTTTTCTTCGACGATCTGCGCCGGGCGCGGCCCAATGCCGAGCGCATTACCGTCGATGAACTCAACCTGGACGAAGAATCCCTTCGCTAAGCGTTGATTTTGCAGCGAGAACCAGCGTCGCGCGCAAAGCGTGACGCCGGCGCGCGACTCGGTTAATGGTCGCCGGCCGTGGTTATCTCGACTCCCATACGTGTTCTCGCAGTCGCCGTAGCGCTCAGCACCCTGTCCTTTGCGGCAGGTGTGGCGGGCGATCTGTCGATGGTGGAGCCGCCGCGCTCGGGCGAGCGGGTGGTGCTACGGTTGCCGCCGGAGCTGCCGGCCAATACGCCGCGCGCCGCACCGATCGTCAGCACGGCCGCGGCGGTCGCCGCCGAACCGCGCGCGATGCGAATCGTGCGCAGGCAGCCGTCAATCGTTGCGATGGAGAAATTGGGGTCGGCGCCCGCGAGCGACGCGCCCAAGCCTGACCCGGATCGCGCGCCAAAGCCTGAAAGTGGCGCTGACCGGCGTAAAGGCGGCTAAAGAGTGCGGCGCCGCCGCAACACTGGCGCCCAGCCACTGCAACAGCGCCAAAAAAGCGCCCAGGTCGGGGCGCTCTTGTCTCCGCCCATGAGCCAGTCAAAAGGGCCGAGTCTGTCTGGACGCGGCGCAGCGGTGTTTGCCGCCGCGCTGGCTCTCGCTGGGACCTCCAGTCTGGCGCACGCCCAAGATCAGCAGCAACGCCGTCAGCAGCCGCAAGCCGCGCCGCAACCGCTTTACGTGGCCTCGGGCGCGACCCGCTACTCGACGCCGGATGGGCGGGTGCGCTTCGTGTTCGACCGCTCTGGCGGCCGGGCCGCACTTCTACAATTCGAGGGCGACCCGGAAGTGCATGTCCTGCGCCCCAGCATGGCGGCGGGCGGCGGCGAGATTTACCAAACCGAGAATGGCGCGGTGCAGCTGCGCGTCATGCCGCACGACGGCATCATCGTTTACACGCGCACCATGCGCACTGGCTCGCCGGCCTCCGAAGAAGGCCGCGTCGATCCGCTGACGCCGGAAGCCATCGCATTTGCGGAGATGCAGGACCGCTTCCGCCAGTTGCAAGCGCAATCGCGCCGTCGCGTCGGCCAGACGGTGTTGTTCACCGTGCCTGCGCGCATGTCCGCGCCGACGGCCGGATTGGTGATGGATGCCGCCGAACGCGCCGCTGAGGGGTTGGCTGCGGCGCCCATGACGACCGTGCGGCGCGTCATCATCACGGTTGGCGAGCGCCCAACGGCGGAGCTGCGCGGCGATGTGTTGTTGATCGAAGTAGCGCCGCAAATGGGCTATGCGGGCCGGCCATCGTCCAACACCATCCGCAATGTTGTGTCGGGTGCAGTGCAAGGCCCCGAAGAATAGTCAGCTGACTGCCGCCTTCAGCCTTTAAAATTATCCTTGCGCTTGCGGATGTCGGCGAACACTTCCCAGTCCTCCGCCGCCGGCAGCATCACGGCGTTTTTCAGCACTGCCGCGCGCAGAAACTGGTTGTTCGCCTTCTCGTAGCGCAACGA
>JBFWYC010000040.1:0-35181 GCA_050186805.1 Hyphomonadaceae bacterium | reverse complement strand
CGTGCCGAGCACATAGTCACGTTCCGCCAAGGGCAGTCTCCTCGGCTCCAATATAGATCGCCCAAACGTGGCGTCTCGCCGGAATGGGACGCCTTAGTTGAACGTTCGGGCAAGAGCGGCCAGTGCGCGCGGGTAGAGATCGTGTTCGAGTGCGAGAATGCGTTGCGCCAGCGTTTCCGGCGTGTCGCCCGGTGCGATCGGCATCGCGGCTTGGCCCAGGATTTCTCCCGCGTCCACTTCTTCGACCACGAGATGGACGGTGCAGCCGTGCTCGCGTTCGCCCGCCGCCAGTGCGCGCTCGTGGGTATTTACACCTGGAAACTTCGGCAGCAGCGAGGGGTGGATGTTGAGCAGCCGCCCAGCCCACGCGCGCACGAAGAACGGTGTCAAAACCCGCATGAAGCCGGCGAGAGCGACGATCTCGATATTGCGCTGAACCAGAAGCGCATCGAGATCGCGTTCGAAGGCCTCACGGTTTTTACCGTAAGGCCTGTGATCGAGCGCGATGGCTTCGACCCCGGCTGAGCGTGCACGATCGAGGCCAGCGACGCCGGGAACGTTGGAGACGACAAGGACAATTTCGTAGGCGTCTTGGTCCGCGTCGAGCAGCGCCTGCAGATTGCTGCCGCGCCCTGAAATCAGAACGGCGACGCGTTTCATCATGCCGCTTTGAGCACGCCAATCTTGAAGGCGTTTTCGCCGCCGTTGTTCAGCTGAGCGATGACGTCATCCGCCTTTGCCGGCTCAACCACCAGGATCATGCCGACGCCCAGATTGAAGGTGCGCCGCATATCTTCTTCCGGCACGCCGCCGGTTGCTTGCAGCCACTCGAATACGGCGGGGCGCTTCCATGCATTCCAGTCGAAATCCGCTTCGAGGTGATCCGGCAGCGCGCGCGGCGTGTTTTCGATCAAGCCTCCGCCCGTGATGTGGGCCGCGCCTTTCGCGAGCTTGGCGTCGAACACTGGTTTGAGAGCGCGCGCGTAAATACGGGTGGGCGTGAGCAACGCTTCCGCCAGCGACTTGCCAGCCGCGAATGGCGCGGGCGCATCCCAAGCGAGGCCGGACCGCTCCACGACCTTGCGCACCAGAGAATAGCCGTTGGAGTGCGGGCCGCTGGATGCGATGCCGACAATGACGTCGCCGGCTTGCATCTGATCGACGCGCGGCAGCAGCGCGCCGCGCTCGGCGGCGCCGATGGAGAAGCCGGCGAGGTCGTAATCGCCCTTTCCATACATGCCCGGCATCTCGGCCGTTTCCCCGCCTGCGAGCGCCGCGCCGGCTTGGCGGCAGCCTTCGGCGATGCCTTTCACGACGAGCGCCGCTTCGTCGGCGTTGAGTTTGCCGGTGGCGTAATAGTCGAGGAACATCAGCGGCTCGGCCCCCTGAGCCGAGAGATCGTTGACGCACATCGCGACCAGATCGATCCCCACCGTGTCGTGGCGGCCGCTTTCGATGGCGATTTTGAGCTTGGTGCCAACGCCATCTGTGGTGGCCAGGAAGATCGGGTCCTTGAAGCCGGCGGCTTTCGGGTCGAACGCCGCCGCGAATCCGCCCAGAGCGGCCTCAGCGCCGGGGCGGGCTGTGGATTTCGCCGCCGGCTTGATGAGGTCGACGAGGCGTTCGCCCTCGTCGATATCGACGCCGGCGTCGCGATACGTCAGGCCGTTTGTTCCTGAGGGTTGGGTCAAGTCATGTATCCAAATGCCGCCGCATTGATAGGCGATTCCGCGCCAGGTAGGGTCGCCCATTCCCGGATTGCGCAGCGAGGGTTCCGCATGAAAGCCACGCCTTTGGCCGCCTTTGCCGCCGTGTTTCTGGCGGCCTTGTGCGCGTTCGCGCCGGGCCTAGCAAGCGCCCAAGGGCGCGACAATGTCTACGCCGTGGCCGGCGTTCATGTGGACGAAACCGCCGCCAACGCTGCGGCCGCGCAGCAAGCGGGCTTCACGGCCGCTCAGCAGCTCGGCTTCGAGCGCCTCGTGCGCCGGCTGACAGCGCCGTCGGAACTTGCCGTTCGGGGCGTTCCCCAGGTGGACCAGACAACGCTCGAACGCTTGGTTCTGAGCGTGGACGTGGAGGAAGAGCGCCGGTCCGCCACGCGGTATATCGGCCGTCTCACCGTGCGCTTCGATCCCAACGGCGTGCGCAGTTTGCTGCGCCAGTACAGTTTGGCCGTAATCGACATGCGGACGGCGCCTATTTTGGCGGCCCCGGTTGGCGCTGCGGACCTCGCGCCGGAGACCCTCGGCCTTTGGCGGCAGGTGTGGACGCAAGGTGGCTATCAGCACGAGTTGGCGCCGGTGGCGGTCGCGCCCGATGCGCTGCAGGGCGCCCCAGACTGGACGCTGGCTGCGCCGTTCGCGCAGCAGGCCGCGGCGGCGTCCGTGCTCTACGCCAGCTTGCGCGTACAGGGCGCAACGGCCACCGCCAGCTTGGTCGAGGTGGACGCGGCTGGCCGCCGGGACCGCGGCGAGGTTACAGCGCGGATCAATGGCGATGACGCCGCCTCCATGCGGGCGGCCCTGGCCTCGCTGGCCGATCAAGCCAGTCAGTTGCTGCAAAACGATTGGAAAGCGCGTGCGGCTGTTGGCGGCGGGCAGCGCGGGCGCATCTCAGCGTCGGCGCTCTATACCGATCAGCGTCAATGGGAAGCGATCAAGCAGGCGCTTGAGGGCGCCGCATCAACGCTCATCTCCGAAATCCGCATTGAGGCTGTGGGGCGCGACGGCGCGTTGGTGTCCTTCTCGTTCGTGGGGGAGCGGGAGCAGCTGGCTGCCGAACTCGCGCGCCGAGGCGTTACGCTGCAGGACACCGCGCAGGGGCCAACACTGCGCGTCAGCCGATGAGCGAACAGCCCCGGCTGTTCGAATTCCGCATGGGTGAGCGTTCGCCCGACACGCTGGTCGTGTCGGACGCCAACCGCGACGCCGCGCGGCTGCTGACCGCGTGGCCAAGCTGGCCCGGCGGCGCGCTGGCTCTGGTCGGCCCGCCTGGATCGGGCAAAACTCATTTGGCGCTGGCGTGGGCGCTCGAAGCCTCCGCCCGCCAGCTTTCTCCCGCGGCCGACCCAGACGAAGCGGCCGAAACATTCCGCGACGCGGGGGGGCGGCTGGTGATCGACGATGCCGACGGCGCCCGTAACGAGGCGGGCCTCTGGCGTGTGCTGGACCTCGCCCGGAGTCGCGGGGGCGCAGTGCTACTGGCGGCGACTGCGCCGCCTTCGGCCTGGGCGGCGGAGCTGCCTGACCTCAGGTCACGGCTGGCCGCGTTGCCCGTGGCGCGCCTCGGCGAGCCGGATGCGGCCCTGATGGAGGTCGTTTTGCGCCGCGTTTGTCGCGAACAATTCATCCAATTGAGCGATGATGCGGCCAGATACCTCGTGGTGCGGCTTCCGCGCACCTTCGCGGCCGCCCGGGCCTGGGCGGCGGCGCTGGATGCGGATCTCGTGCGCGGGGCCAAGCCCGTGTCGCTCGCGGGCGCAAAGCGCGCACTGCAAAAGATGCAGGCCGCCTGGGGTGGTGGAGACGGTTAACAGATGACGAAGGCGCGCACGAAGAAGCGCGAGCCGGCGAAGAAGACGCCGCCGACGCTCAACGATCCGCAACGCTTCATCAATCGGGAGCTTTCGTGGCTCGCGTTCAACACGCGCGTGCTGGAGGAAAGCGAGAACATCAATCACCCGCTGCTTGAGCAGTTGCGCTTCCTTTCAATTTCAGCGTCCAACCTGGACGAGTTCTATATGGTCCGCGTCGCCGGCCTGCATGAGCAGGTGAAGGCGGGCGTATCGATCCTCAGCCTCGATGGCTTGACCCCTGCCGAACAGCTCACGCGCGTGCACGCCTCAGCCGGCGAACTGATCGCGCGTCAGCAGGAGCGTTGGCGCACGCTGCGTACCGACCTGCGCAAGGCCGGCATCAGTGTGCTCGATCCGGAAGAACTGAGTGAGGAAGACCTCGCTTGGCTGAAGCCGCTGTTCATGGCGGAAGTGTTTCCCCTGCTGACGCCGCTCGCGGTCGATCCGGCGCACCCGTTTCCGTTTATTCCCAATCTCGGCTTCGCCATTGCCCTCAAGCTCAAGCGCAAAAGCGACGGCCGCCTGCTCAACGCGCTGATCCCGGTGCCGAGCCAAGTTGCGCGGTTTATCGATGTGACGCTGGCGCGTCCGCAGAATGACGCCGCGCCCGGCCAGCGTCCGGAACGCCGGTTCGTGACGCTCGAAAACACCATCATGCTGTTCTTGAAGGAGCTGTTCCCCGGTTACACGGTGGACGCCAAGGGCGTTTTCCGGGTGGTGCGAGACAGCGATATCGAGATTCAGGAAGAGGCGGAAGATTTGGTGCGCGAGTTCGAAGCGCGCCTCAAAGAGCGCCGCCTCGGCGATATCGTGCGCCTCAAGATCGAGGCGTCGATGCCGGAGGATTTGCGCTCCTTTATCATCCGTGAAATCGAAGCCGATCCGCGCGACGTGATCATTGTTGATGGGATGCTGGGGCTGACAGCGCTTTCGGCGCTGGTCAATGAAGAGCGCCCCGACATCAAGTTTCCGCGCTACGAGCCGCGCTTTCCGGAGCGGATCAAGGATTTTGGCGGCGACAGCTTCGCGGCCATCCGCGCCAAGGACATTCTCGTCCACCATCCGTTTGAGTCGTTCGACTCGGTGGTGCAGTTCGTTCGCCAAGCGGCCGCCGATCCCGCCGTCGTCGCCATCAAGCAGACGCTGTACCGGACGTCGAAGGACTCTCCGATTGTCGCGGCGTTGGTCGCGGCGGCTGAGGCAGGCAAGAACGTCACCGCTGTTATCGAGATCAAGGCGCGGTTCGACGAAGAGGCGAACCTGAAGCTGGCGCAGACGCTCGAACGCGCCGGCGCTTCCGTGGTGTACGGGTTCATCGACTACAAAACCCACGCCAAGGTCAGCCTCGTGGTTCGCCGCGAGGCTGAGGGATTGCGCACCTATGCGCACTTCGGCACGGGCAATTATCACCCGATCACGGCGCGGGTATATACCGACCTGTCGCTCTTCACCTGCGACCCCGCGCTCGGCCGTGACGCCAACCGGCTGTTCAACTTCGTCACCGGCTACGCCCGCCCGGCGGAGCTTGAGAAGATCGCGATGTCGCCGATCACTGTGAAATCGACGCTACTGCAACTCATTGAGCAGGAGATCGAGCACGTTCGCGCCGGCCGTGAAGGCGCCATCTGGGCCAAGCTTAACGCGCTGGTGCATCCCGAGATCATCGACGCGCTCTATCGCGCATCAAATGAGGGCGTGAAAATCGATCTCATCGTGCGCGGCATCTGCTGCCTGCGCCCTGGCGTGCCAGGCATGAGCGAGAACATCCGCGTCAAGTCGATCGTGGGCCGGTTCCTGGAACACGCCCGGGTCGTCTGTTTCGGCAATGGAGCGAAATTGCCGAATGCCAAGGCCAAGGTGTTCCTCTCATCCGCCGATTGGATGCCCCGAAACCTGGAGCGCCGGGTCGAGGTCATGTGTCCGGTTGAAAATCCCACCGTTCACCAGCAAGTACTCGACCAGATCATGGTCGCGAACCTCAACGACGAGGCGCAATCCTGGTACATGGACCAGGATGGGGTGTTTAAGCGGGTTGATGTCTCGAAGCTCGAAAATCCCTTCTCGGCGCACCTCTACTTTATGCGCAACCCGAGCCTTTCGGGCCGCGGCCGCGCCATCAAGGGCGACGCGCCCGTTGCCTTCGATCACATCGGCGCGCGCGGCTACTAGTCCGGAGCCTAAGCCGTGAGCGGGCGGACTTTGCCCGCGATCGGCGACGCCGCCGTTATAGACGTTGGCTCCAACTCGGTGCGCTTGGTCGTCTACCGCATCGATGGGCGGGCGATGACGCCGACGCTCAATGAAAAGGTGATGGCCGGCCTTGGCCGCGATCTGGCGCGCACGGGCGAACTCGCCAAGGATGGCCTCGATCAGGCGCTGCGCGCGCTACGCCGCTTCGCAACGCTGCTTGAGGCGCAAGGCGTCAGTCATGTCTTCGCCGTCGGCACCGCCGCCGTGCGCGACGCCAAGGACGGGCGCGCGTTCGCCAAGCGCGTCGAAGACGAAACCGGCATCAAGCTGCGCATTCTCGACGGCGCTGAAGAGGCCCAGCTCTCGGCGCTCGGCGTGAGCGCAGGCGCGCCCGATGCGGTGGGCATTGTCGGCGACCTCGGAGGGGCCAGCCTCGAATTGATCGAGATCGGCCCAAAGGGCGTGGGGCGCGGCGCAACCTTTGCGCTGGGCCCGCTCACGCTCTTCCGCGACGACGGGTTCGACTATAGCAAGGTCAGTGAACACGTCGAAAAGGTGCTCGACGGCGCGCGCATGCTGAAGAAGCGCGGCGGCAATTTTTACGCGGTTGGCGGGGCGTGGCGCGCGATCGGGCGGATCGATATTGCGCTTTCGAACCACCCGCTCGGCGTGCTGCATCATCACGAGATGAGCCGCAACGAAGTGCTCAAGGTCGTCGATCTTGTGCGCAAGCAAAGCAAGCGCTCGCTGGAGCGCTTGGAAGAGGCCGCCGCCAAGCGCGCCGATACGCTGCCGTACGCTGCGGTGGTGCTCGAGCGCGTGATGATGGCGGGGCATTTTGATCGCGTTGTGCTGTCGGCGTTCGGCTTGCGGGAAGGCGTGCTAATCGAGCGGATGAGCCAAGCGGCGCTTGCCACGCATCCGCTCATCGCTGCGTCCGAGGCGCTGGCTGGGCGATGGTCGCGGGCGCAGGCGTTTGGCGCGGCGCTCGAAACTTGGATCGCGCCCATGTTCGAGGGGCAGGCGTTCGTGTTCCCGGAAAAGCGCGAGCGCGTGCTGCGCGGCGCTGCTGCGCGCTTGGCGGATGTCGGCGGACCGCTCCATCCCGACCAACGCGTCGAAGTGATGTTCGACCTCGTTCTGCGCGCGCCGTTAGCGGCTATCAGTCACGCGGAGCGCGCGTTTTTGGCGGCGGCTATCCATCACCGTTACACCAAGGCCGCGCCGCATCACGCCGAAGCCTATATGCGGCTGCTAAGCGATGGCGAACGCGCGGCGGCCGGCGCGCTGGGCGCGGCGCTGCGGCTGGGCGCGGACCTTTCGGGCCGCAACGAGGGACTGTTGACCCAGTTTGATGTTGCCGCAGTTGACGGCAAGCTGGTGCTTCGTGTGAAGAAGAAGGCGGCACACCTAATGACAGAGACGGCGCAGCGGCGATTGGATTTCGCCGCGCAAGCGCTGGGCCTCACTGCGGAGACAAGAATCATATGACCAACACGCCTCCCGATCGGCTCGCGATTGATCCCGAAAGCCCGCATCACGACGCCGCCGTGCTGGAACGCGGCGTCGGGGTCCGGTTCAACGGCAATGAGAAGACCAATGTCGAGGAATATTGCGTCAGCGAGGGTTGGGTGCGCTTGGCGGTGGGCAAGACGCTGGATCGCCGCGGCAAGCAGTTGACCATCAAGTACAGCGGCAAGGTGGAACCCTACTTCCAGGATATCCCGAAGTCAGAGGCCTGACCGCACTCGCGCTTGTGGAGAGCCGTTCTTACGCCCTTCGCCCGCCGAAATGTGCTAAGAGCGTTCCCGTCTTACGGGGACCAAAGTGACCGAAGAACCAGGCCCAAGGAAGCTGGCGGCGATCATGTCGATCGACATCGTCGGCTACTCGGCCATGAGCGAAACGGACGAGATGGGCGCCGCCGCCCTGGTGTCGCGGCTGCGTCTTGTGCTGGACGATGTCGCCCCGCGCCAAGGCGGGCGCATTTTCAACACCGCCGGCGATGGCTTCATGCTGGAGTTCGCGAGCGCCGCCGGCGCCTTGAGCGCGGCTGAGCATTTGTGGGGCGCGCTTGATCGCAAGAGCGTGCGCGTGGGCGTGCATGTCGGCGACGTGATGCCGACGCATACCGGGGATCTGCTTGGCCATTGCGTCAATGTCGCGGCGCGCTTGCAGCAGCTGGCGCAGCCGGGCGCGGTGCTGGTGTCGATGGATGTGCGCCGCGCGGTCCGTGGAAAACTTGCGCAGCGTCTCCATGCAGCGGGCGCCGTGCAGCTAGACAAGATGAGCGAGACGGTCGAGCTTTACACGCTTGAAGCGGTCGCGGCGCCGCGCTCGCGCGGGAGAAAGCCCGAGCCCGTCCTGGCCGTGCTCGCATTCGACAATGACAGTGACGACGCCGGCATGGATTATTTTGCTGAAGGCGTGGCTGACGAAATCATCGTCACGCTCATGCGGCAATCGAATATCAAGGTCATCGGGCGCACATCCGCGTTTCAGTTCCGCGGCGCCCGGAAAACCGAAGCGGCGCAAGCGCTGCATGCGACGCATGTGCTGGACGGGTCCGTTCGCTGCTATGGGCCCAAGTTGCGCGTCGCCGTGCAAATGACGGATGCCACGTCAGGGGTAGTGCTGTGGAGCGAGCGCTATGATGGCGAAAAGGCCGACGCGTTCGCGTTGGAGGACGATATCGCCCTCAAAGTGGCGCATTCATTGAAGCAAACGCTGACCCAGAGCGAGCGCGCGTCTCATCCGATCGACCCGGCCGCCTACGAGCTATATCTGCGCGCGCGCCAGATTTGGCTGATGCTCAGCGATATCGAGGAGGAGCATGCCGAGATCTTGCTGGAGCGGTGCGTGAACCTTGCGCCGGAGTTCGCGCCGGGATGGGCGGCGCTCGCCAGCGTGCGTGCGTTTCTGTTGCCGCGCGACCGCGACTTGATCGGCCAGCCGGCCCACAACGCAGCTGTCCAGGCGGCGGAGCGGGCGCTGGAGATCGATCCAGATTGCGCGCAAGCGTTCGCGGCGCTGTCGCTGCTGAAGCCAGCATTCGGCGACTATGCCGAGAAGATTCGCCTCGTAAACGAGGCGCTGAAGCGCACGCCGAACGATCCCTCGCTGCATGTGGCGCGCGCGGCTTGGCTTTATGGCGTCGGACGCATTGGGGAAGCCGCCAAAGCGCTTGAAATTGCCAGCCGTCTCGATCCGTTGGGGCCCGCGGTGGAGGGCTTGCGCGCGAGCTTGATGACAGCACGCGGTGACATCGATACCGCGCTTGAGATCGTCAGCGCGGCGTGGGCGCGTTGGCCGGATTCGCCGTTCACCTGGTACATGATGTGGGTCACCTTGTGTGTGGCGCGCCGGCCCGATGAGGCGGCCGCGCTGATGGCGAAGGGCGCGCCGCCCAAGCGCGGCGTGGGTGAGCGCGACATCGCTGTGTTGCGCAGCTATGTGACCCTGTTGCGCCTGCCGCCGGAGCAGCAGCGCGGCGCGTGTGACATGTTGTTGTCGTCGCTGGCGAACGGTGACGGCCCTCTGCCGCTCTCAACGTGTCTGGTGGCGGCGGGCTACGGTTGCGCAGACCACACTTTCGATGTGATCGAGAGCGCGCTTGCGCGCGGCCGACCGCTCAAGCCGGACATGCACGAAGCATTCGGCATGGCGCGGGCGCAGGCGTCTTTGCAATTGTTCGTCAACGCAGGCGGCGCGCCATTGTGGGCGAGCCAACGTTTTCCCCGTCTAGCTGCGCGCTTGGGGTTGGCGCAGTATTGGATCGACACGGACAAGTGGCCGGATTGCGCCGATCAGGTTGAGTACGATTTCCGCGCCCTCTGTGCCGAAGCGGTCGCAGAACGCCGCTAACCTTCGCGCGCGCAGCAGATTTAACACGTCCATCACAGATCCGAATCTGAACTGTCACAGAGCGCCCCTAAGGCCCCGCCCATCGCAATGAGCGGGGATTCTCCGATGGGTAGACGGTGGACGTGGGCGTTGTTTGCTGGGGTCGCGAGCGCGGCGCTGGCGATGGGCCAGGGTGAAGCGCAGGCGCAGGACGCCGCCGACGATCGTGACGTGGTTGCGAGCGAAGACATCGTCGTGTTGGGCAGCATCGGCTATCGCAACCGTGTGGAAGGCGCCGCCCCGGTGCTCGAGTACGGCACGGACTACTTCCAGCGTTTCGAGCCGCTTACCGTGGGCGATGCGCTGAAGCGGGTGCCAAGCGTCGCGTTTCTTTCGGACGTGCTGGAGAGCGATGGCGTGCGGCTGCGTGGCCTCGATCCGGCCTATACGCAAATTCTAATCAATGGCGAGCAAGTGCCCGGCTCTGGCGATAGTTCCGGCGCTTTCGGCAACGGCGCCGATGGCGCGTTCTTCGTCGATCGCATTCCAGCCGAACTGATCGAGCGCGTTGAGATCGTACGCAGCCAGTCCGCCAATCGTTCCGGCGACGCGGTCGCTGGCGCGATCAACATCGTCCTGCGTGATTCCTATTCGCTCGACGGCGGCTACATCCGCGCTGGCGCGCTGTACTGGGCCAACGATGAACAATGGGGCGAGACGTTGGGCGGCGTCTGGGGCGGTGAATTTTTGGGTGGGCGCTTGCTGATTGGCGCCAACATGCAGGATCGCCACAACCCGAAGGACAAGCTCAGCCTGCGCTATGACGAACCAGGCGCGCCGTTGAACGACTCTGAGATCCAAACGGACGTTCGTGACGGCACGGACTATTCCGCCAATTTCAGCTACGAAATCGACGCGTTCGGCGGTGAACTGGGGCTGGACGGCTTCTTCGTTCACACCGACCGCTATCAGAACGAAGACTCGATTGAGTACAATGAAGGCATCGTCGACGACGCGGAAATTCTGACGCTCAACAACAACGACGTAGATATCGAGCAAGACAGCTTCTCGCTGAACGGCCGCTATGCCTTCAGTATGCTCGGCGGCGAAACCCGCGTCCGCGCCGGCTTCGCCCGTTTCACCAACGAGGCGTTCGAATTTGAAGACGAAGTCAGCTTCGACGGCTTCCCAACGATAGAGGAATTTGAAAGCGAATTGGAGTTTTCCGACCTCACCGACGAGGAATGGAAGTTAAAGCTCGAACACGAGCGCGAGCTGATTGCCGGCCTGACGCTAGAATTCGGCATTCACTATGAGAACAAGGAGCGTGAAAACCTTGTTCTGGCTGCGGACGCTGATCTCGACACCGCGCCGTTCCCCGATCCGCTGCCGGGCAATGGCTCTTTGGTGGATTTGGCCGATCTCGAGCCGGTTGATGGCGGCGACAACACGATCGAACGGCGCCGGATCGACCCTTACGTGATGGTGTCGGGCGACGTCGGCGCGATCGATTGGGAAGCTGGCCTGCGCTACGAGACCACTGAACTGACCATTGAGGATCGCACGGTCGGCTCGAGCGTCGAGAACTCCTACGAGATCCTCCTGCCGTCAGCGCATATCAGCTGGAATCTGACGGACAATGACCGCGTGCTGGTCTCGATCGCGCGTACCTCGCGCAATCCGAGCTTCACCTTCTTGTCGCCGGCGACGTTGGAAGAAGAACTCGGCGACAACGACTTTGTCGGCAATCCCGGGCTCGACCCGGAAACGGCGTGGGGCATCGATGCCGGCTACGAACGCCGGCTTGGTCAAACCGGCGTGGTCGGCATCAACTTCTTCTATCGGGACGTCCAGGATCTGATCGAAGTGTTCAACACGGGCGCACCCTCGGCGACCTATTGCGATGACTTCGAGGACGACACCGGCTTCACCTGCGATGACGTGCTCGCGGGCGATCCGGGTGCTGTTGCGGTGTTCGATCCGGACTCGTTCGTCTATTCGGCCCGCAACACCGGCGATGGCGCGGTGTGGGGCGTCGAGTTCGATCTTTCGACCTCTCTGTCGGCATTCGGTCTCGAAGACACCGGCGTGTTCGTGAACTATTCGTGGCTCGACAGCGAGGTCGATGACGAATTTGGTTCGCGCCGTTTCAATAGCCAGGCCGAGTCGATCTTCAATGTCGGCTTCATCCAGGACTTGCCGAGCTTGAATACGTCCTTCGGCGCCACTTATCGCAGCCAAGGAGACGCCTTCAGCCGCGTCGTGTCGGAAGAGGTGACCACCTCATACGGCCCGGACTTGGAGGTATTCATCGAGCATCGCTTCGGCAGCAACTTCACCATCCGTCTGACGGGCTCCAACCTGCTTGACGAGTCGAAGGACGAAGCGTTCGACAAGTTCGACAACGCCGCCGATCAGATCGATCGCGACTACGACGAGTACGAGCTTGAGACAGAGTCCGCTGGTCCCGTGTTCCAACTCGTGGGCCGCTACGCGTTTTAATCGGTAAGTCTCGGATGGACGCTCGCTTCTGGACGAGCGTCCATCCGGTTACTGAGCGATACGCAAGGCCGCGAAGACCACGCCCGCATTGATCAACTGACCCGAAATCAGGGAAAGCGCTGCAGCAAGCAGCCGACGCCACCAGGGGCCGCGCGCGAAACTGGCGAGCGCCCATACGAAATAGGCCAGTAGCGCCATGGTCGCCACCGTGATCCAAATTTGCTGCCCGGTGGCGGCAAACGCGGCGAGCGCGACGACGCCCCAAATGTTGATATGGCCCTGGACGTAGAACAATACGATGAGTGCGTCGAGATAGCGGACCTTCAGGCCGATGAACCAGAGCCGTACCGCGATTGCCATCAGCGGCAGCGTGACGAGCGTGAGGATCGCAGCGTTGTCGAGAAGAAGCGATTCCTGAGCGCCTTGGGGGGCGAGATTGAGGCGCGCACGAGCGCCCAACGCATCGAAGATGAACCAGGTCGCGGCGACATTTGTCAGTACGCCGAAAAGCAAATAGCGCCATGGCTTGGCGTAACGCGGATCGCGATCGAAAATGAATGCGCGTGGCGCGTGCGCGGGGCGCACCGTCATGGCGACGAAGACGCCGAGTATTCCGCGGTCCCATTGCAGCAGGTCGTCGCGAACCCCAGCGGCAAGCTCCCTTAGCGTGACCGGATTTTCGGCGCCCGGAGACGGCGCCGTTTGACCCGGCTCTTGCCCGCCGGTCACGGCGTGTCTTCCACCGCGACTTTGCCGTTTTTTAGCTTCAACGCCAGCTTGCCGTGCTTCAGGGCCAGCGCTCGTTCGCCGAACACGTCGCGCCGCCAGCCGCGCAATGCGGCGACATCCGCTTCGTCACTGGCGGCGATCGCCTCTACGTCGGCGGCCGATGCGATGAGGCGTGGCGCAACTTGATGGCGCTCCGCCTCGAAGCGCAGCAGCACCTTCAGCAATTCCACGGTCGGGCCAACGCTGGACGGAAGCGGCGGCGGGCGTTCATGTTTGTAGACCGGCCGGTTGGGATCGGCGAAGGCGCGGTTGAGGTCCGCGATCAGTTCTTGCGCGGCGCGCGAATTGCCGAAGCCGCGTGGCACGGCCCGCATGCGGTCGAAATCAGCCGCGGTTTTCGGACGGTGCTCGGCGATCTCGTAGAGCGCTTCGTCCTTCACGATGCGGCCGCGCGGCACGTCGCGTGTTTGGGCTTGGCGCTCGCGCCAAGCGGCGGCGACCTGCAGCCCCAGAACATAGTCCGCAGTCGTCTTGCGCAGTTTCAGCCGCTGCCAGGATTTTTCCGGCGTGACGTCGTAGATTTCCGGATCGAGCAGATTGCCGTGTTCCTCGTCGAGCCACGACAGGCGATTGTCCTTCGCGAGCTTGTCGTGGATGCGCGGGTAGAGTTCGCTCAGGTGGGTGACGTCAGCGAGCGCGTAGGCAAGCTGCGAATCTGAGAGCGGCCGCCGGCTCCAATCAGTGAAGCGCGAAGACTTGTCGAGCCGTCGTTTGAGCACCTGCTGCACCAAGGCGTCATAGGCGATGGTGTCGCCATAGCCGCACGCCATCGCAGCGATCTGCGTGTCGAACACTGGGGCCGGCAAGGCGCCGCCAAGATTGAGGAAGATTTCCAGGTCCTGACGCGCGGCGTGGAAGACCTTGAGGACGTTGCGGTCGGCCAGCAGATCGAGAAACGGCTTGAGTTCAAGGCCGCTGGCAAGCGGGTCGATAACCGCCTCGACCCCTGGCGCCGCCGCCTGGATCAGGCACAGCTTCGGCCAGTAGGTCGTTTCCCGCATAAATTCGGTATCGACCGCAACGAAGGGCTGGGCGGCCAATTCCTGGCGCAGCGCCTCCAGATCGGCGGTCTTGGTGATGACACGCATGGGTAGGTGGTTGGCTGGCTGCGCCCGTCGGGTCAAGCGCCTCCCTTATTCCTGGATTGCAACGAGGGTTAGTGCGGTGTCATATGACCGGGGGGATGCTGATGCCGACGCCGTTGCTGCCGCGGTTCATGGAGATTTTCCGCCAGTGGCCCGCGATACTCGCGGCTGCCTGCGTGCTGGCGGTGGATGTCTTCGACAGCTTCGGGCTCGACCAGCAGGCCGACGAGCAGGCCGCGCGCATTATTGGCACCGTGACCGCCCCGTTTTACGGCGGCGAGGGTCGCCCGGGTCAGCAGGCCGTCACTGTCGTCCTGATCGACGACGCGAGCCTCGAATATATGAACTGGCCGACGCCGCTCCCCTATGACGTGCAGGGCGATATCGTCAGCGCGCTCGCAGCCTATGAACCGGCGGCGATCTTCTTCGATTTTTCCTATCTGCGTCCGCACGGCCAAGATCCCGAAGGGGCGATCCGACGCTTCGCCGACCGTGTGAAGCTCAACGCCGCGAACGGCGGGCCTGAGATCATGATCGGCGAAGTTGGCCAGGGCTCGACCTTCGCACCGCTGCGCGAGCTGCGTTCGGTTGGCGTCGCTTGGCATGAAGACACGTGGCTCAATTATCCGATGCAGGACCGTCGCCACGTTCCGATGGCGGCGGTCGCGCTCTACAATGCATGGTGCGCCCGCCATGAGGGCGAGTGCGCACCCAATTGGACGCCGCCGCAGGTCGCGGATGACCAGCGCCCGCGCCGCATGTCCTTGACGTGGGGCTTTGGGGCATCGACGCGGCCGGCGGAGCTGAGCGCCGATCCGCAAGCCGCGCTCGCGCATGAGTGCGTCATGCGCGATACCAGCTTTGGCACGCGCGCGAGCGTGTCGTTCCGCGAATCGGTCGGCGCCTTGGGACGCGAGTTCTTCAACTCGCAGCAGGGCGGCGACACCGCGGAAGCTAGGTGTATCTACACCGACACGTTTAACGCCGCGACGCTTCTAGTTGGCAACAACATGGACGCGGTCGAGCATTTGGTGCGCGGTCGCGTCGTGCTCGTCGGCGCCTCGCATCGGCAATCGGCCGACTTACAGGCGATCCCTGGAATTGGCGTCGTCCCGGGCGTTTACGTGCACGCCATGGCGGTCGACAACCTCATCGAGTACGGGCCGAACTATCATCGCCCGCCGCCGGACGGCTTCCTCGACCTCGACTATGCGGACGTGGTCGAAATCCTGCTCAGTATCGCGCTTTTCTGCATGGTCTTGTTACTGGTGCGGGAGCTGCAGAAGCGTCTCCCAGGCGGCTCCGATGCAGAGCGCCGCGCGCGCCGACGCTGGCTTTGGGTGGGCGGCGTCGTGCTCGCGGTGGTGTTCGTGTTTGGGGCGGCGGGGATCGAATATGCGCTGCATTGGCCGCCGCTCAACGTCGTCGGCGTGATCCTTTTGGTGGCAGTGGTGTTCAGTTATTTGGAACGTCACGAAAATCGCCTTGCGCAGGCGCCGTCGGGATCGGATAATCTCACACAAAGGTGAGGGTGCGCGTCATGCGCTTTATTGCTGTTTTTGCTGTTTTCGCCGCCATTGTCGCGGTTTCGTCCATCGACGCGCCGCAGGCGCAGGCACAAGCGCGCTGCGAGACGGTGGAAGTGAGCGGGGCGCGTCAGCCGCGTGTCGAGTTGTACGACTTGACGCTCAATCCGGTGGGCTTTGCCTCCCGCGATGAACTGAGTGCGATCACGTCCGGTCGCGCTTGCTCGCAGATGGCGGACTATTTGATGATCGAAGTCGGCGGCCAACGCCGGCTCGTTCGCCGCACGGCGATGAACGTCAATTCCGGGGCGGTAGAATTGCCGCCATGCTCGTCGGCTGAATATCAGAGCCAAGCGGCGCGTAATGCGTCGTCGAGCGGATTGGGCGGAGCGGCCTGCCGCTCCGATTGATTTGAACGACACAATTTGAAGGGGATAACATGCGTTGGGCGGTGAGCAGCGCGTTGGCGCTGGTATTGGCGGCGACGAGCATGGATGCGCACGCGCAGTTGCGGTTGCCCTTTGGCGGGCGTGACGAAGCGCCGACCTCCTTGCTCGCAACTCTCGACGGCGAAGAAATCACCCAACGCTGCAGCGCGCCTCCTGGCGAAGTGACCGAAGAGGGTCTCGAGACTTACGACCTGATCGACACGCTCGCCGGAGCGCCTGACGCCGCGCGCTTCGGCGGCTCCGTGACCGGCTCGCAGCGCACCGATGCTACGCTCAGCCGCATCTTGGATCGTCTTGTTTCCGTGCGTCCGCCGCCCGCAGGCGTGACGCCGACTGTCCACGTCCAAGACACGATGGATATCGACGCGCGCCAGTCCAGCGCTGGCCAAATTCTGATCACGGCCGGCCTGATGGACGCGCTGCAGAGCCGCGAGGGAATCACGCCCGATCGGCTCACCAGCGAATATGCCTTCATCCTGGCGCACGAATACTCGCATGTCCTGCTATGCCACTATAACCGCACCACGCAGGTTTCGCGCACGCGCCGAGCGCTGCGCACGGCGTCATCGGTCGGCGCGCTGGTGGTGATGTTGTCCAACAGCACCGCCACGCGCAACGCGCAGGGCGGCTATACCGTCAACACCGACGCTCAGGGCGCTTCCGACGACTATTTGACCGTGATGGCGGGCCTGACCCTGTTGCGCACGTTCAACTCGTCTATCGTCAATCCTGCTTGGGGTCGCCAGCAGGAACGCGACGCTGATCGTCTCGCCGTTGAACTGATGGCGGAGGCCGGCTTCAGCACCGCCTATGTCGGCGAGTTGCTCAACTCGCTGTTTGCAGCGGATGACGCGACGACCAACAGTTTCTCGCAAATCCTGCAGCAGGTCCCTGGCCAAGCCGCGGGCGCGCTGGCGCTTTCCCTCAATCAGCAAAATCAGGGCGGCAGTTTCCGGCAGATGATGACGGCTGTTGGCGTCAACGCCGGCGTGCAAGCCTTCCAGCAATGGCGGACCAATCAGCTGCGTCACTTCCATGACGAGCCTGAGCGCCGGATCAACTGGATCAACCCGATGATCGAGTTCCGCAGCGCCGGCAACGCCGATCGTGATCGCGCGTTGTTGGCGGAGAACAATCCGTTCCTGGAAGACACCGGCACGGCGTTGGCCTCGTTCTCCACCAGCGAACTGCAGGCGCCGGAATATGCGCGCGAAGCCAACCGGCTGTTCGCCGAAAACAACACCGACGGCGGATGCGCGGCAGCCGATCAGGCTCTCGCGGCTGGACCGACCTCAGTGCAAGCGCTGTTCGTTGGCGGCAATTGCCAATTGCGCCGCAACAACATCCCGCGCGCCGCCCGTCACCTGGATGCCGTGCTGGCTTCGCGGTACGCGACGCCCGACGATTTCACGCAGGTTGCGTCGATGTGGCGTGAGGCTGAGCAGCGTCCGCGGGCTGAGGCCGCGCTAGCGGCGGGCACAGCGCGCTTTGGCGCCGATCGCTACTACATCCCACGCATGCAGTTCTATGCGAGCTTCCAGGAGCACGATGCCGTACAGCGGGTTGCTGCGGAGTGCGCCGCCGCAAACACGGTGCAATCGGTGAAGGATGAGTGCGCGCGCACCGCGCGCGACCTGCAGCCGCAGCCGGCGGAAGGCCAAGGCGGCAACAACCCGTTCGGCAACTTGATCCGCGCGGGTCAGGGAGCCATCGGCTCGGTCACCGGCCAGGAGCAGCAACCGCAAAACGGCGGCAACTAGACGCGCCAGGCGGGCAAGGCGCGGCCGATTAGGTGTTCGGTCGCGTCGATCGTCGGCGCGAGCAACGTGCGCAAACGGTCTATGGTGGCGGGTTCAACGGGGTAGGCGGCGCGCGCGGCGTCCGCTGTGGCGTTGCGGCGTTCCCACGGCAGGGGCATGGGCCGCAGGCCCAGGAACGTCTGCGCGTCATGCAAATGGGTTTGCGGCGACGCGTCGACCTCCTCCAAGACGAGAATAAGCACCTGTTCGCGGGGAAACGCGTCGAGCAAGCGGGCGATGTGTTTCTCGTACTGCGAGCGGTAAACGTATCCGTTCGGGTAGTAGTCGCGCCCAGCCGGCGGTCCATTTCTTCATCGAGCCTTGGCGCAGCGCCATCGGAGCGGCGCTGAGAATGACGATATTGCGAGATCGCGCGCGCCAAAGGATCGCGCAGGATGAGGATCATTTTTGCTTGGGGGTTGAACGCCGCGATCCGCGCCGGCGCCGCGGCGCTCGAATAATAGTCCGCCGATTTCTCGCCCATCGCCGCCGCTGCGCCTAGGCCATCGAAGTGGCGCGCATACCAATTAGCGCCGTGGGCAAAATGCGGGTCGCTGAAATAGTGGATCTCGCGAGCTGGCATCGCGACATCCGGATGGCTCGCTAAGCTCGCCCGCAGCGATGAAGACCCCGCCTTCATGGCCCCGACGATGAAGAAATCGACCCGCATTGTCTCGGCATGATGTCACGGACGGAGCCAGGTCCGCCACGTCCAAGGCTAGCCCTTGTTCTCGACCTCGTATTTCGGCAGGTCGGCGCGGAGTGTTTCGTAGAGGCGCTCCACGAAGCGCTCGGGATCGTCATCGACGAAATCGTCGAAATAGGCTTCGAGGTTGCTCTCGAAAACGTACTCGCCGTCTTCGGCGAAGATGAAGCCTAGCTCTTCATCGGTTTGTACGTGGATGACCGCGATTTGCGTCTCTTCCTCGTCCTCCTCGTCGGCAAGTGCAAAGGCGAGACGACGCGACGCAATCTTGGCTTCAAGGATCGGCGCCAGCGCCTGCAGGGCGGCCAGATCGTCGAAGCCGGTGTCTTCGTTCATCGCCGCCTCTAGGCGCTTGCGCGCGCTATCGACTTCCGCGTCGAAGCCGGACGCGGCGGGAGCCGGTTTTTTGCCGCTCATGCCGCTTCCATCAGGCTCTGAAACACCGCAGCGCCGCCCGTGCGGCCAAGCACCGGATCGCTGGCGCGTTCGGGGTGAGGCATCATCCCCATCACATTGCCGCGCTCGTTGACGAGGCCGGCGATATCGCGCGCCGACCCGTTGGGGTTGTCTAGATAGCGGAAGACAACGCGACCATCGCCCTCGATGCGGTTCAATGTATCGTCATCGGCGACGAAGCGGCCGTCGCCGTGGGCGATCGGGATTTCGGTCTCGCGCTGCTCGCGATAGGCGCGGGTGAAGGCTGTGTTGCCGTTGGCGATGGCCAGCGGAACTTCCTTGCACGCGAACTTCAGTCCCGCGTTGCGGGCCAGCGCACCCGGCAACAGGCGCGTTTCGGTGAGCACCTGGAAGCCGTTGCAGATGCCCAGCACCAGGCCGCCGCGCTCAGCGTGGGTGATGACCTCGCGGACAATGGGGCTCTTCGCGGCCATGGCGCCGGAACGCAAATAGTCGCCGTAGGAAAATCCGCCAGGCAGAACCACAAGGTCGAGGCCTTCGGGGAGCGCGGTGTCCTTGTGCCAGACCATATGAGCGGGTTTACCCGTCAAGCGCTCCAGGGCCCGCGCCGCGTCGCGGTCGCAATTGGACCCCGGAAAGACAATCACCGCTGATTTCATAGGGCTTCAATAAGCTGCGTCGCGGCCGATTTAAAGGCGCTGGCGCGCGCTTTAGGGCGCAACGGGGTTGCGGCAAAAGCTCTGTTCGCGGGGCATTGCCGTAGCGGCCGGGTCGCCGAGGCCCATCAGCCAGACCAGCGAGCCCGGCGAGAGCTCCCGCCATGGGCGGCCGGAGTGGTTCCAAGGGCCAATGCAGACGCGCACCTGCGCGGAGCGCCGTTCCAGGGCCGTTACGATTTCCCGCGGAAGCGCGCCGCCACGTTGGGTCGAACCGGCGGTCTCTCGCATGCCGCCGGTTATGACCCAGCGCATGTCGCCAGCTCGATCGCCGACCCAATCAGCGCTGCCGCCAAACGGTGAATGCAGTAGCGCGCCGGCGAAGACATCGGGGTGGTCGTTGGCCATGGAGAGCGCCCAGTCGGCGCCATTCGAAAAGCCGCCGATGAAGCGCTGGCTGCGATCGGGCGAGGCGCGCTGAGTGCGTTCGGCCCACGGGATCACCTGCTCCAGAAACCAGCGTTCGTGCACGGGATAGGTATCGCCACCGCCCGGATAAGAGCGCACGTACTCGGCGGCGCGCTGCTCCGGGCGCGGACGTGGGTCGATGGATACGACCATGAACGGTGAAATGGCGCCGGCGTCGGCCAGCAGTTGGAGGTGTGCCACCGCGACATACACGCCATCCAGGCCATCGGCCATATAAAGCACGGGCAGCGGCGTCGCCGGGGCGTTGGTGGGGCGCCAGACCCACACGTTGCGCGTTTCGCCTTCCCGGGGACCAGGGAAGACCGAGCCTGTTGTGTGGGTATCGACCTCCTCCAAAGTGGCCTGAGCCAATTGGGCGCGGGCGGGGCCCGCTAACGTCAACGCCGCAACTACTGCCAGGGCAAAAAACCTCATGCGTCAGCCGTAGCTTAGCGGTGGCGGTCGCGCCAAGAACGAGCTTGCTCACAAGCGTGCGAGCCGTGGTAAGAGGCGCCTATGCCGACGGTAGTTGTGATCGCAGGGCTTGCCTCAATCTTGGCGACGGCCGTGCTCACCTGGATTCTGTGGCGCGTGAACCAGCCGCCTACTCGTGGCGCGAACGATGACGGCGCTGAGTCATTCCTGGTTGGCGGCAATGGCGGTAAGCGCACCGATGATGTGTCCAATGACAGCAACGGCGGCGGCGATGGCGGTGGCGGCGAGTAGGCCAACATCACTGTCACAAAATTGCGCCAGATGGGGCGTGCTGCACATTCGATGGCCCGGGCGGGCCGACCTTTGACTGGGCGAAAGCCCGAAGCTTTGAGGGACAGACCCATGAATATCCACGCAACAGCGGCTGTCGCAGTGTTGGCCCTTGCGCTCGCGGCATGCGGTGGTGGTGATGGCCAGCCGCAAGGCGGGACCACGAACGAGACGATTCAGGTCGATGGTTCGTCCACGGTGTTCCCGCTGTCGGAAGCGGCTGCCGAGGCGTTCACGCAATCGACCACTGGCGCGCCGCGTGTGACAGTAGGCGAAAGCGGCACCGGCGGCGGTTTCCGCAAATTCTGCCGCGGCGAGACGCAAGTGCAGGGCGCCTCGCGCCCGATCTCGGCGGAAGAAATGACGGCCTGCGCCGCCGCGGGCGTGACCTACGTTGAAGTGCCGATCGCGTTTGATGGCATCAGCGTCGTGGTGAACACGCAAAATCCGGTTCGTGCGATCACGACTGCCGACCTGCGACGGATGTGGGAGCCGGCGGCGGAGGGCGCCATCACCAATTGGCGCCAAGTCAATCCGTCGTACCCGAACACGACGCTGCAGCTGTTTGGCCCTGGCACCGCCTCGGGCACGTTTGACTACTTCACCAACGCCGTCGTCGGCACGGAAGGATCGTCTCGCACTGACTATACGCCGAGTGAGGATGACAACGTGATCGTGCAAGGGGTTGTCGGCAATGCGGGCGGCGTCGGCTATTTCGGCTACGCCTATTATGAGCAGAACCGGCAACGCTTGAACGCGCTGGCGATCGATGGCATCGCGCCAAGCGCGGAGACGATCGGCAACGGCTCGTATCCGCTGTCGCGTCCGATCTTCCTCTATTTCAGCGGTGAAGCGCTGCGGCGCCCGCAAGTGCAGCGCTTCGCGCAATACTATGTCGAGAACGCCGCGCGCCTATCGACGCAGGTCGGCTATGTTGGTCTGCCGGCGGACATCTACACGACGTATGCGACGCGCTTGCGCGACATGCAGACGGGCACGGCCTTCGGCGGACATCAGGAAACTGGCGTCAACCTGGCTGAAGTGGCGCAACGCCCACTCAGCACTGAAGCTGCGGCGGAGTAAGATGCGGACACGGCGGCTGCGCGGGGTGCAGCCGCCGTGTCTAGCCGCTTAGTCGCGGCCTCGGCCACCGCGTCTGCGACGCCGATCTCGGTCTGCACGGTCGTCGTCGCTCGTCACTGAATCCTCACGGCGCCGATCATCGTCTTCACCGTTCTGCGCTAGCGTAACCGACGGCTCGTAATAGACGCCTTCCCAAGTAGGGACCGGTGTCGGCAGGTAGACGATTTGCCCCGGATTGCGAGAGTCGAAGCGAAGCATCATCGCGTGATCCTCGTGCGTGGTGTTGTGGCAGTGCTCGACATAGGTGCCCACAAATTCGCGGAATCGAATGAGCACTTCCATTTCGCGGCTTGAGTCCGGCCCATCGCCGATAAGGTAGATGTCCTTGCGCGCTCCGCGTTCCCAAACCGGCGGCGGGTGCCCATCGCGTGTGAGAACTCGGCCTTCTTCAAAATGGACGTGCACCGGATGTGACCAGCCGCCGCCGGTATCGAAGGTCCAGATCTCCCAGGTTGGAGCATCGACCGCCACCGAAACGCGGTGCTGATCCATTCCCAATCCTTGCCCGCCATCCACCTTGATGGTCCACGGTTGATCGTCGCTGCCGCCCGAGCGTCCGAAGTCGAAATGCCGGCGGCGGGCCGTGTCGCGCACGTTGTCCGGGACTTCCGGCAATGGGATCATGGTGAGCCCACCCTCTTCGTAATCGGCAGGGTCCATCGAGCGATCTACGCCGCTATACGGAACCACGCGAAACTCAAGGAAACGCCCGACGGCCGGATCATCGCGATTCTCACCGCGCAGAACATCGCGAATTGAGATTTCGCGGTCCGGGCCGCGCCCATCGTCGTGTGCGAGCACATTCACGAAGTAGATGCGCGTGCCGGGAGCGTAACGTGAGAAGTCAATGACGATCTCAAATCGCTCGCCTATGCCCATCTCCGGCAGGGCTTGCGACTCCGAGTTAGGGAAGCGAACCGCGTGCTCCATGATGTTGCCGTCGTTGGCGATCATATGGAAAGGCACCATTTCGCCCGTTGACGTGACAACGGCGATTTTAAAATAGCGCGCGACTGCGCCGTTCAGAATGCGAAAGCGATAACGCCGCGCGCGAACCTCCATGTAGGGGTTCCAAACCCAATTGACCGTCATTCGATCGCCCAAGAAGCCGTCGCGATCGAAGATATTGTACCAAAGCTGGCCGTTGCGATCCCAAGCCTTGTCCGCAACCAGCAGGTTCACATCGTAATCACGATTGCCCCAAGGCAGCGCAGTGCCGCTTGGAAAGCAGAGATTGTCGTTGTCCGGATTGTCGTAATTGCATTGAAAGCCCTCGCGTCCGCGATCGACGCCACTGTAGAGGTTCATCATCGCCGCGTTGCCCTTGTAGACGTTCTCGGCGGTGTGATCGAGCATGTGGTCGTGAAACCAGAGCGTACTCATGATCTCGCGCCAGTCTCCGGCGATATTCGCTTGGGTGTCGTCATCGTAGATGCGGCCCATGCGCCGCTCGCTGCGATCTAGATTGATGCTGTCGTAGCCCGCGACGACGTTGGCCCAGACGTAGTCGTAATACTGACCCGGAAAGAAGAATGTCGCCGGATTGCCGTCGCTTTCAGCTGGTTGATGGCCGTTGTGGAGGTGCGTTGTGATGGTGTTCGCGCCAAACCCGCCGTTTGCGCCGAAGTTGATCGGCAGGCCGTTATAGTGACGAAACAGGACCGGCTCGCCGTAGCGCGCCATCAGCAGCTTCGGCGGCAGAGTGCCGTCGAAGGTCCAGATGCTGTTGGGATTCTGGCGTGGCATATTCGGGTGAAACCGAACCTCGACGCCCGCATTGGTGCCGCGTCCGTGATACAAACCGCCGGGGCCGAATTCGCCGCGTGAGTAGCCGTGGCGTTGCCAGGCGTCACGTACGCCGGTGTTCGTGCGGGCGCCAGTTTGAACCGAGCGCGCAAACACCTCCGGTGTGAATTCTGCGGCGCGCTGGTGGGAGAAGAATTCACCAGGAGGGCGGCCTTCAGCAGCACTGACGCGCAGCGGCTGAATGCACAAACCAATTCGGTAGGCCCAAGGATTGGGTGCATCAGTGTTTGATTGAATCGTCGGTGCGTACACCAAGCCCGGTTGCCGCAGAAAATCGTCGATCTGCGCGCCTGCAGGCGAGGCGTTGCATGTCGTTGGCTGCGCAAGCGTATGGCAATTCTCGCACGGGGCCGTGGGAATCTGTTGGGTGCCAAACTCTTCAAACAAAATGAGTGGCTGCGTGAATGGTCGGGCGCCGAAAAGCGGGCTCGCGCGGCCACCTGTTGGAATGTCGGTGTTCGCGAATGTCGGCGCGGAAAATAAAAATACGATCGCCGCCGCTGCTGCGGCGAACGAAAAATGGATAGTTGGCACGTGGCGCCCCCAATGCTGGCGCTTGCCCCAAACGGCTCCCTCACCGTCAGCGGCGAGCGCGGACTGGTCGCAAATTGCGAATATGAGTTTTTATGAGGCGCGCGAAATTCACGTCTGCCTCACTGAGAAGCGTGCGCCAATCTTAACGGAGATGCAAGAATTTATCGAAGCGTGATGGAATAAAATTGAATCTGCCATTTGGCGCGGCGCGTGCTGCGTGTTTCGGCGACACACTGCACGCAGGCTAACGGCCAGGGCCGCGATTCGAAGCACTTGCTGTGCGCACGCGTGCGGAAGGCAAATCTACAGACGGTTCGTACCAGACGCCTTCCCATGTCGGATTGGGCGTAGGCAGCGGCACGACTTGGCCAGGGACGCGCGCGTCAAAGCGCAACATCATCGCATGATCCTCATGTGTGGTGTTGTGACAGTGTTCAACGTACGTGCCAACGAACTCGCGGAAGCGGATCAGCACTTCCATCTCGCGGCTTGAGTCAGGTCCGTCGCCGATGAGGTACATGTCCTTGCGAGCGAAGCGTTCCCATGATGGCGGCGGGCGTCCGTCGCGCGTCAGGATGCGGCCTTCTTCGAAATGGATATGCACTGGATGGCTCCAGCCGCCGCCGGTGCTGAGCGTCCAGATTTCCCAGCCGGGCGTATCGACCGTGATTGCGTTCTGGCGCGGGTCCATGCGGACGCCGTCGCCGCCGTCGACGCGCGTTGTCCAGGGTTGATCGTCGGTGCCGCCCGAACGGCCAAAATGCAGTTCTCGACGACGCGCGATTTGTCGGATGTTGGCAGGCACTTCCGGCAGCGGCAACATCACACGCTGCCCCTCAACGTATTGGGCCGGATCCATCGAGCGGTCGACGCCGCCATAAGCGGTGATGCGAAACTCCATGAAGCGACCGACCGCGGGGTCGTCGCGGTTTTCCCCGCGTAGAACGTCGCGAATTGGAATTTCCCGATCCGGCCCCCGGCCATCGTCGTGGGCGAGCACATTCACGAAATAGATGCGCGTGCCCGGCGCGTAGCGCGAGAAATCAATGATGATCTCAAAGCGCTCGCCGATGCTCATCTCCGGCAGCGCCTGCGATTCCGAGTTCGGGAACGCAACCGCATGCTCCATGATGTTGCCGTCGTTGCCGATCATATGGAACGGAACCATCTGGCCGGTGGAGGTGACGACCGCGATCTTGAAGATGCGCGCCACCGCGCCGTTGAGCAGGCGAAAGCGGTACCGCCGCGCGCGGACATCCATGTACGGATTCCAGGCCCAGTTCACCGTCACGCGGTCGCCGAGAAAGCCGTCGCGATCGAAGATGTTGTACCAGAGCTGACCATTTCGATCCCACGCCTTATCGGCGATGAGCAAGTTCACGTCGTAATCGCGATTGCCCCAAGAGAGAGCCGTGCCGCTTGGGAAGCAGAGGTTGTCGAACTCGGGATTCGTGTAGTTGCACTGGAAGCCCTCGCGACCGCGATCGACGCCGCTATAGACGTTCAGCATCGCCGCGTTGCCTTTGTAGACGTTCTCGGCGGTGTGATCGATCATGTGATCGTGGAACCAGAGCGTGCTCATGATTTCGCGATAGTCGCCGCGCAGATTGCGATTTGTGTCGTCGTCGTTGGGGCGGCTCATGCGAATATCGACGGCGTCGGTGTTGATGCTGTCATAGCCGGCGACGAGCATCGGCCAGACGTAGTCGTAATATTGGCCGGGGAAGAAAAACGCCTGCGTGTAGCCGTCGCTTTCGGCCGGCTGGTGGCCGTTGTGCAGGTGAGTGGTGATGGTGTTGGCGCCGAAGCCGCCATTGGCGGTGAAGTTGATCGGCAGCCCATTGTAGTGGCGGAAGAGTACGCCTTCGCCGTAGCGAGCCTGCAAGAGCTTGGGCGGTAAGGTGCCGTCGAACGTCCACACGGACGTCGGGCGCTGAACCGGCATGTTCGGGTGGAAACGGATTTCTGTCCCAAGCGAAGTGCCGCGGCCGTGATAAAGGCCGCCCGGGCCGAACTCACCCAGGAGATAGCGATGGCGCTGCCAGCGATCGCGGACGCCGCCATTGACGCGCGCCATCGCTTGCACGGATTGAAAATACACCTCCGGCCGGAATTCCGCCTCCCGCTGATGGGCGAAGAACTCACCGGGCGGACGCCCCTCGGCGACGCTGGTGCGCAGCGGCTCGATGCAAAGTCCAATGCGATAAGCCCATGGGTTCGGCGCGCCAGTATAGGCCTGCACGGTCGGCAGGTAGCGCAGGCCCTGTTGGCTGATGAAGTCGTCGATTTGAGCCCCAGTCGGTGACGACGTGCAGTTGGCTGGCTGCGCAGGCGGTTGGCAATTGACACAAGGCGCGGTTGGGATCGCCTGTGTGCCGAATTCCTCGAAGCGCGGCACAGGCTGACTGAAGGGGCGCGCGCCAAACAATGGGCTTGGCCGTCCGCCGGTCGGGATATCGGTGTCGGCTGTTGCTGTTGCCGTCGCGAAGAGAAAAACGAGTCCGCCGACGGCAAGCAGTAGCGCGCGAAGAGTCGTCATGATTCGCCCCCAAGGCAACGAACCGCGCACCCGACGCGCAAAACGTTCAGCGCTGAGCCGCGCGGAAGTCCGAGATTTGAGCGTTCTACGGGCGGTGAGGCCCGTTAGTTCACGAAAACCTCACGGCGGATGTTATCTAAAGCGCCTAGAATCGCAAGAAATTCCCGCAAAGAACGAAATTGAAAGCGAATTTGCCGGCATATTTTCATGCTTGGGTTTCCAAGTGAGGCCGCGGACCAAGGCGAAAAGCGCGATCGTCGGGCGGAGTGTGTGTCCGCCAATCTGCGGCGCGAGCGCTCACAAAGTCGGACGCCCTTCGCTTTATCCTACTAGTGTGCGATGGCCGCCATCCGGCGTTTTCGAACCGATGTTCAGTGGACTGCGCCAAACGCCGCGGTCTTCTTCGCGCATGCGATCAGATCAACTGTTCAGAGCCGATGGCGGCGTCGGGGCGACCGATTTCGCCGTGCACTTGGCCACCCTTGCGATGTGCGTTGGTGCAATCCAGAGCGGGGGGCTTATTGGGCTGGCTGGCGCTGTCCTGGGTGGCGGATATGGTCTCTCAGCGCGTCAACCAACCCGCGTTTCGCTGGCGTATTCGATGGCAGCGATGTGGGCTGGTTTGATGCTCGGCGCGATGACGCAGTGGCCAATGAGCTGAGCAGCCGGCGAACTCTACTGCAAGATGGCGTCGAGGAAGTAGGCGGCGAACTCGGAGCGCCCCTCAAGTCCGGATTTGCGATAGATCGCTTGCGCTTGCTGGCGAACCGTCGTCGCGTTCGAGCCGCGAAGCTCCGCGATTTCCTTGTGTGAGCAGCCCTTGAGCAAAAGGCCGGCGATGTCCTTCTCAGCAGGCGTGAAGTTCCAGGCGGTGAATTGGGCGTCGATAGCGTGGCGAACGCCATCGAGCTGAGTCTTGGCGTCCTCTCTCCACTTGGCGTTCTCGGCGCGGGCTTCCGAAAGATCGCGGACAAGGCTGTCCTGATCGCGGCGCATGTCGCGCACTTCCTGCGTCAGCAAGGCGACGGCGACGATTGTCGCCGCGAAAACCAGCATTTCGGAGAACTCGATGGCGATGCCTGCGGCGTCGAGCTGTTCGCGGCCGGTGGCGAATTCCAGCACCAGCGGGATGGAGAGAAGCGCCACCGCCGCCAGGCCTATCGCCACGATGCGAGACATGAATCGGCCTCTAGCGCGCGATCTCGACGCGGTAGCTTTCGATGACTGTGTTTGCGAGGAGCTTTTCGCACATCTCGCGCACTTGCGCTTCGGCGGTTTCAGGATCGAGATCGCCGTCTAACTGGATCTCAATGCGTTTGCCGACGCGTGCATCTTGCACTTCGCCGAAGCCAAGTTCCTTGAGCGCGCCTGCGACGGCTTTTCCCTGCACGTCCAACACGCCTGGCTTCAGCCCAACAGTGACAATCGCTCTCATTCGTCCCCCTCCGGGAAGGTGGCGCTCAAACGCCGAACCGCACCCTAGTGCACGCTTTCGCCGCCTGCCGCGGCGGCTTTCACGATCCCCAGCCGGCGCGCCACTTCCACGTACGCCTCGGTGACGTTGCCGAGGTCGCGACGGAAGCGATCCTTGTCCATCTTTTCGTTGGTCTGCACGTCCCACAATCGTGCGCTGTCGGGACTGATTTCGTCGGCAATGACGGTGCGCACCATGTCGCCTTCGTAGAGACGTCCGAACTCCAGCTTAAAATCGACGAGCTTGATGCCGACGGCGCCGAACATGCCGAACAAATAGTCGTTCACGCGCAGCGTCAGGGCCATGATGTCGTCGATGTCCTGGGTCGATGCCCAGTTGAACGCCGTGATGTGCTCCTCGGCCACCATCGGATCGCCGAGCTCATCTTTCTTGTAGTAGAATTCGATGATCGAGCGCGGCAGCGGCGTGCCTTCTTCGATGCCGAGGCGCTGCGACAGCGAGCCCGCAGCAACGTTTCGGCACACGACTTCGAGCGGGATGATCTCCACTTCACGCACGAGCTGTTCGCGCATGTTCATGGTCTTGATGTAGTGGGTGGGCACTCCGATCGCGTTCAGGTTCTGCATGATGAACCCGGAGATCTGGTTGTTGATTACACCCTTGCCTTCGAGGATCGCCTTCTTCTGCGCGTTGAAGGCGGTCGCATCGTCCTTGAAGTACTGGATCAGGGTGCCGGGCTCCGGGCCTTCGTACAGAATCTTGGCTTTGCCTTCGTAGATTTTCTTGCGACGGGACATCGGCGCCCTCCTCGGGCGGCGCTCAACCGAGCGCCTATGGCTCATAAACGCCAGCGGAATCGCCGCCAGACGCTGCTTGAACTTAGGGGAGATGAGGTAGCGCCACAATTGGCGCTTACCGGCGGGGCTGCTTTCCGTCGCGGTTGATCGGTCGCCGCCGCGTCACTATTCATGGCGAGACCAACAAAGAGGCCCCCTGTATGAGCCAGTTCGACGATCGCAAGCGCGCCCAAGAGAAGAAATTCGAGTTAGATCAAGAGCTTGAATTCAAGGCGCAAGCACGCCGCGCCAAACTGGTCGGGCTTTGGGCGGCCGGCCACATGGGGCTGGCTGGCGAGGAAGCCGAGGGTTACGCCAAGTCCGTGGTCATCGCCGATCTCGAAGAAGCGGGGGCGGAGGACCTGTTCCGGAAAATCCGGGCCGACCTCGACCTCCACGCCGTCCAGCTCTCGGACCATCAAATCCGAGCCAAAATGGACGAGGCCTTGGCGGAGGCGCGCGCCTCGGTGCAAGCCGGGACGTAAGGCTGCGGTTAAGCCGCGTTTACGGCGCTGATGAACTCTTCCTGCACGACCCCGACGCAGACTGGCGCCGGGTAAGGCGTGGGACGATCAATGCGAACTGGTTTGATGATGGCCCTCGGGCTGGCCGTGAGCGCGTGCGCGCCGCTGCCGCCGACAATGCCCGCAACCGAGGCTTCCGAACTCCTTGAGCGCTTCGCGGCTGGCGAGGCGCCGGCCGACATGTGCAGCGCTCAGGGACGCGCGCTTTTGCGTGGCGCAGTGCGCGCGTACGGCGCGGCCATGGCGGAAGCGGGCGAAATCTGGCCGACGGCGCCGCGAGAGGGGAGCGAGGTCGACACGCTCACGAGCGTCGAAGTCAGCGTGCTGATCGCGGTCGCATCAGGGTTTGTGCACGTGTCCGATTTGCGCGGGCCCGCGCGCCTGCCGGAGGCGCAGATGAGTTTCGCCAATTGGCCGGCAGTCAGCGATCTGCGCGTGGCGGCGCGGGTGGCCTGTCCGGAACTGGTTCGACTGCAGCGGACGGCGGCGCGCTTCGTCATGCTGCGCGATCAGGTGCAGCACGAGATAGAACGTGCCGAGCGCCGCGGCGGCGAGCGCGTTGAGGCGCGGGTGCGTCGCCAGTCGGATCGGTTGGCGACGACCGAACGCGAAATGGAAGCGCTCGCGAACGTGGTGACAGAGAAAGTCGCCGAAGCGCGCGGCTAACCGAATACGCGCTGGAAGATTGCGTCAACGCGCGCGAAGTGGTGGGCGTCGTCGAAACAGCCGTCCAGTGTTTTGGCGTCCAGTCTGCTGGTGACGTCTTTGTCGGCCTTCAACCGATCGATCAGCGCTGTGGCCGGGCGAGGCGGCGGCGATTGCCAGACGGCCATCGCGTTGCGCTGCACCAGCCGATAGGCGTCTTCGCGTGTCACGCCCGCTTGCGTCAGCGCCAGCATCACGCGCTGGGAATTGTGCAAACCGCCGAGCATGGCCAAATTGCGCGCCATGTTTTCGGGATAGACAACCAGCTTTTCGATCACCATCGCCATGCGGTGCAGCGCGAAATCAAGGTGGATGGTCGCATCCGGCCCAATGCCGCGCTCCACGGACGAGTGCGAAATATCCCGCTCATGCCAGAGCGCGACATTCTCCATCGCCGGCGTCACCGCGCTGCGCACTAGACGCGCGAGGCCGCAGAGATTTTCGGTGAGCACCGGATTGCGCTTATGCGGCATCGCCGACGAGCCTTTTTGGCCGGGCTCGAAGAATTCCTCCGCTTCAAGCACTTCCGTGCGCTGCAGGTGGCGCACCTCGGTGGCAAGCCGCTCGATGCCAGATGCGACAACGCCAAGCGTCGCGAAGAACGCTGCATGACGGTCGCGCGGGATGACCTGGGTGGAGACCGGCTCCGGGATGAGGCCAAGTTTCTTGGCGACGTATTCCTCAACCCGCGGATCGATTTGCGCAAAAGTGCCAACGGCGCCGGAGATGGCGCAGGTGGCGATTTCGAAGCGCGCCATGTGCAAGCGCTCAAGATTGCGTGCGAACTCGGCGTAGTGGCCCGCGAGCTTCAGCCCAAAGGTCGTGGGCTCGGCGTGGATGCCGTGACTGCGGCCGATCGTGGGCGTGAATTTGTGCTCTAGCGCGCGCTTCTTCAGCGCCGCCATGACGCGTTCGCAGCCGGCAATCAGTAAGTCCGATGCGCGCGCGAGTTGGACGGCAAGACAGGTATCGAGCACATCGCTCGACGTCATGCCTTGGTGCGCGAAACGGCTCTCGGGGCCGACGTGTTCGGCGACGCTGGTCAGAAACGCGATCACGTCATGCTTCACCTCGCGCTCGATTTCGTCGATGCGGGCGACGTCGAACTTGCCCTTGGCGCGGTACTCTTCGGCCGCGCTTTTCGGGATCGTGCCGAACTCCGCCATCGCTTCCATGGCGAGGGTTTCGATCTCAAGCCAGATGCCGTAGCGGCTCTCAGGCTCCCAAATCGCGGTCATTTCGGGGCGGGCGTAACGCGGAATCATGGGCGGCTTTTAGCGCCGCCCTGGCGATCACGCCACCCAGTCACGCTTCAGGCTGCGCGCCGACAGAAGGAAATGCAGCGCCGCCCAGAGATAGCCAAGCACCCCGATCATCATCGCCCAGCGCAGACCTGTTTCCACGCTGGAGGCGCATTGCGCATCGCCGCTGCGCGTCGCGCACAATTCCGTCGATAAGCCCACCTGCGCCAGTTGGCCGTTGGCGAGCACGTCGCTCAGCGCGCCTATGACGGGCGGGCCCATGCCGTAGCCGATCAGGTTGACGATGAAGAGCAGGACCGCCACCGCCGTTGCACGCATGCGCGGTGCCACCACGCCCTGGGTCATGGCGTACATCGGGCCGAGATAGAAATAATGGGTGACCGCGCCGACCATGAGCGCCGGCATGGCGAGCCAGATGCTCGGGAGAATGAAAGCCAGAATGTAGAGCGGTGTGGCGATGCAAAAGCCAAGCGCCGGCAGCCACGCGAGCGCGTTGGGATGGCGCTTGGAAATGCGATCGGCAAGAAACCCCGACGTGAACGTGCCGATGGCCGCGCAGAGACCGAGTACAACGCCGACGAGCGTCGCGCCTTCAAACAGAGTGAAGCCGTGCGTGCGGATCATGAAGCTTGTCAGATATTGGCCAACGCCGTAGCCGACAAAGCTCGCTAGCGCCGAACCGAACGCGACATGCCAGAATGTGGGCTTCTTCGAGAGCGCGCCTAGCGCTGCGAAGAAGCTCGGTGTCTCCGCGGTGGAGACGGCGCGCGGAGGCTCCTTTACGGTCAGCTTCACGATCAGCGCCAGCACCACGCCCGGCACGCCGAGCCAGATGAAGGCTTCACGCCAACCGACTTCGGTGGCGATCCAGCCGCCGCCGACCGCTGCGATCATCGAACCGATGGGAATGCCCAAGGCGTAGATCGAGAGCGCGGTCGCGCGGCGCTCCGGCGGGAAATAATCGGAGATCACTGAATTGGCCGGCGGCGTGCAGCCGGCTTCGCCAATCGACACGCCGACGCGCGCGGCGAACAGCGTCATGTAGTTCACTGCGAAGCCGCACGCCGCCGTCATCAGGCTCCAAACGGCCAGGCAGACGGACAAAATCGTCATCCGATTGTGTCGTTCAGCGAAGCGGGCGATGGGAATGCCCAGCAGCGTGTAGAGAATTGCGAACGCGGGCCCGCCGAGCAGGCCGAGTTGGAAATCGGTCAGCCCGAACTCCTGCTTAATCGGCTCCTGGATGATGCCGATGACGACGCGGTCGATAAAATTGAAGGTGTAGACGATCAGCAGCGCGCCGAGCACATAGGCGCGATATCCCTTGTTGCCGAAGCCCTGAAAGGCCGGCGATGCCGCTTCCGTCGTCATGGTTCCTCCCGCGGCGCCGCGTGTTCGCGGTCATCCATGCAGGAGTGTATGGTGTGGCGTCCCGGCGCTGCAAGCGCCAATCGTCGCCGGTTGAACTGGCGGGCGGCGTGACCTAGGTGTCGTGGTACGCCAGGACCCACGCCAACGATGTGATCAGCCCCGAAAACAAAGATTAGGTGCTTTGTTCCTCGGGGAGAAGTGTGTCCAGTGTCTGCGTCCATTGTGATTTCCGGTCTGTCGTGGTCGACGCCTGAAGGGCGTCCGTTGTTCTCGGATCTCGATCTGAGCTTTGGATCTGAACGCGCGGGGCTCGTAGGCCGCAACGGTGTGGGCAAGACCACGCTCTTGAAAATCATCGCCGGGGAGTTGGCCGCCCAATCCGGCAACGTGTCGGTCAGTGGCAGGATCGCCGTGCTGCGTCAGAGCGTGCAAGTTGCCGCGCACGAGACGGTCGCCGACCTCTTCGCCGCGCGCGACGCACTCACGCTGTTGAAGCGTGCTGAGTCCGGCGCCGCCGACCTGGGCGATTTGGCGGTGGCCGACTGGACGCTGCACGCGCGCATGGCCGAGGCAATGGCGCGGGTCGGCCTAAACGCGCTTCCAGAGGCGCCGCTCGCATCGCTTTCAGGTGGGCAGCGCACGCGGGCGCGCCTAGCTGCACTCGTGTTCGGCGAGCCTGACTTTCTGCTTCTGGACGAGCCCACGAATGATCTCGACCTAGAAGGGCGGCGCGCGGTCGTTGATCTTCTTGCGGCCTGGCGCTCAGGCGCCATCGTGGTCAGCCACGATCGAGAGTTGTTGGAGACGATGGATGCGATCGTGGAGGTCACCACGCTCGGCGCCTCACGCTATGGCGGAAATTGGAGTGCATATCGCGCCCGCAAGACGATGGAACTCGCCGCCGCCAAACGCGATCTGGCGGACGCGGACCAGCGGGTCGCCGATGTCGAGGAAAGTGCGCAGGCGGCGGTCGAGCGGCAGGTGCGGCGTGACAAAGTGGGCCGGCGCAAAGCCGCGCGTGGCGACATGCCAAAAATCCTCATCGGCGCGCGCAAGCGCCAGGCAGAGAACAGCAGCGCAGCGCTCGGCAAGCTGGCGGATCGCCAGCGCGCGAACGCCGCGCAGGCCGCCGCTGAGGCGCGCGAACGCATCGAGGTGCTTCAACCGCTCTCGGTCTCAATCGCCTCGACCGGGTTGGCCGCAGGCAAAGTTGTGCTCCGCGTCGAGGCTGTGACGGCGGGGTACGAGCAGGGTGTGCCGGTCATCCGCGATTTTAGCATGCTCGTGACTGGCCCCGAACGTGTGGCGATCACCGGCCCAAACGGGTCGGGGAAGACGACGCTGCTGGCGTTGATTTCTGGCGCCTTGCCGCCGTGGTCCGGCAGCGTGCGCGCGATAACGGACATGGCGGTGCTGGATCAGCGCGTGAGCATCATCGATCCCGCGCACTCGATTCGAGACAACTTCCTACGTCTTAATCCCGGCGCCGATGAGAACGCCTGCCGCGCGGCGTTGGCGCGCTTCATGTTTCGCGCTGAGGCGGCATTGCAAATAGCGGGCACGCTCAGCGGCGGGCAAATGTTGCGTGCTGGCCTGGCCTGCGTGCTCGGTGTCGCGCCGCCGACGCTGCTCATTCTGGATGAGCCGACCAATCACCTGGATATCGACTCGATTGAGGCGGTCGAGGCAGGGCTGCGCGCCTATGGTGGGGCTTTGCTCGTGGTGAGCCATGACGAGGCGTTTCTTGAGAATATTGGCGTCACACGCCGCGTCGCCCTAACTAAAGGAGGCCCAAGCTTTTGAAGCTTTCAACGCCACTGCGGCCGATGACGAGGTGATCGTGCACCTTCACCGCGATCGCCTCGGCCGCGGCCACGATCTCGCGCGTGATGGCGAGATCGGCAGCGGATGGTTTGGGGTCGCCGCTCGGATGATTGTGCACCAATCCCGTGATGCGCGTTCGCCGTTGAACTACTTGCGTATTTGTGTCCGCGCGCACTGAGAGGGTGGCGCACTGGGGATCCGTTGGACTTACCCCACTCGTGATCATCACTCTCAGCACACTCAAAACACGCTCGATCACGTCATCGCATATTCGCGTTGAAATTGGAATCGAGAAATACTCCATCGCGTGGAGAATGATCGATCATGAAGCTGCTTGCCGCGATCGCCACGCTCGGCCTTATGGTCTTGGCGCCAAGCATCGCACATGCCGATCCTTGCACGGCGGAGCTGCCGCGTCGCGCCGGCGACACGT
>JBFWYC010000039.1:0-38014 GCA_050186805.1 Hyphomonadaceae bacterium | reverse complement strand
GCCAACGCCAGCGCCAGGGCGGATTTGCCGCTGGCGGTAGGACCCATGATGAGAAGCGCACGCATTTCGGGGTTCGGGATTGGGGGCTCGGGGTTCGGGGTTCGGGATTGGCTCGCGGCGGCGCAATGTTCTCTCATCTCGGCGCTTCTTCAATGGAGCTTGATGCGGCATATGCATGCCTCGCCCTCCCGAACCCCGAGCCCCCAATCCCGAACCCCGAGCCTCTAATCCCGAATGCAACACGCCCTGGTTTTCGTCGCCTCGCCTGAGGACAAGCCCGCCTATCGAGAGGCGCTGCTGATGCTTGGGCGGGTGGCGCTGTCGCGCAAGCTGCCGCCGCCGGATGTGTTGAGTGGCTGGGAGAGCGCGCAATGGATCTATGAGCGCGTCGATGGCGACTTGCGCCAGGAGGCCGCCGCCGCCGTGGCCGAATTGCCGGTGGACTGGGCGCTCGTGCCGGTCGCAGGGCGGCGCAAGAAACTCCTCGTCGCCGACATGGATTCCACCATCATCAATGTCGAATGCCTCGACGAGCTGGCCGACTTCGCCGGCATCAAAGCCGAGATCGCCGCAATCACCGAGCGCGCCATGCGCGGCGAACTGGAGTTCGAACCGGCGCTGATCGAACGCGTGTCGAAGCTAAAAGGCCTCGCGCTGGATGCCCTGCAGCGCACCTATGACGAACGCGTGCGGCTCAATCCGGGCGCGGAGACGATGGTGCGCACGATGGCAAAGCACGGCGCGCGCTGCGTGCTGGTCAGCGGCGGCTTCACGTTTTTCACCACGCGCGTCGCGCAGGCTGCGGGATTTCACGCCAACCGCGCCAATGTGCTGCTGGACGATGGCGCAGCGCTCACCGGCGAGGTGCGGATGCCGATCATCGGCCGCGCCGCCAAGCTGGAAGCGCTGCAAAGCGAGGCCGCAGCGCTTGGCCTCGGGGCCGAGGAGGCGCTGGCGATCGGCGATGGCGCCAACGATCTTGACATGATCAAGGCGTCCGGCCTCGGCATCGCCTATCGCGCCAAGCCCCTGGTCGCCGCCGAAGCGCACGCGCGCATCGACTATATGAGCCTGGAAGCGGCGCTCTTCTTCCAAGGCTATCGCCGCAGCGAGTTCGTCGCATGAGCTTGCCGCGGCGGCCGAAGGCGGTCGTGTTCGATCTCGACGGCACCTTGATCGATTCCGAGGCGCTGGTGCGCGAGGCGCATTTCTACGCCTGCGATCAACTTGGCTACGCCATGAGCGATGCGCAGTTTCTCTCCCTCGTCGGCATGCACCGCGAGGCTAACGACGCGCAACTGAAGCTGCTTTATGGCGACGAGTTTCCACTGGAGCTCTTCATCGAAACGACGCGTGGGTTCGTCGGCGAGCGTGTCGCGCCGCTCAAACCTGGCGCGTTGGCGCTGATGGATGCGCTCGACGCGCTGGCGTTGCCCTACGGCCTGGCCACCTCGTCGCGCAGGCCCTGGGTCGATCGCCACTTCGCCGCGCACGCGTTGAGCACGCGCTTTCGTGCGGTGGTGACGCGCCAGGATTGCATCGAGGGCAAGCCGCACCCCGAACCCTACCTCACCGCCGCGCGCCTCTTGGGCCACGATCCGCGCGACGTGCTGGCGCTTGAGGATTCTTACGCCGGCGTCACCGCCGCGCACGCGGCAGGCTGCATGACGGTGATGATCCCCGATTTGCTCGCGCCGAACGCGGAGACACTCGGCAAAGCGCACGTGCTCGCTTCACTCGATGAGGTGCGAGCGCTGCTTGCGGTCTAGCTGCGCGCGCGCAAGCGCCTGAAGGTAATGCCGCCGTCGCGATTGACCCGCACGACGACCGAGTGTTCGCCATCGGCTGCGCGGCCGGCGATGGCGCGCAGCGCGGCCATGGTTTCCACCTGCTCGAACGCCATCGCTTCGATGACGTCGCCCGGGCGAAGCACGTTTTCGTTGGCGCCATCGACATCGGCGGCAAGCACGACCAGGCCGCGCACGTCCGGCTCGATTTGAAATTCCTCGCGCAGGCTGGCGTCGAGTTCGCTGAAGGCGACGCCGAAAATGCGCCCGCCGCGAGGTCCGCCGTCGAAGCGGCGATCGACGTCGCCGCCTTCGCTGCGCGCCACGCGGCCGCCGCTATCGGGTTCCTGCAGGCGCTCGATGCGCGCGGTCAGAGTCATTCGGCGGCCGTCGCGAACCACTTCCATCGGCACGCTGGCGCCAACTTCGGATTCGCCGACCATGCGCGTCAGCGCGCGGCTGTCGCTGACGTCGCGGCCATTGAAGCGCACGACGACGTCGCCCGGGCGCAAACCCGCTGTCGCCGCCGGCCCGCCGGGCGTCGTGCGCGTAACAATAGCGCCGGATTCGCCCGCATATCCGACGCGCTCGGCCGCCGCGCGCGTCACGTTCGCCAAGCGCACGCCGAGCCAGCCCCGCCGCGTTTCGCCATAGCGCACGAGTTGATCGACAACCGGGCGCACAATCGAGGTGGGGGTCGCAAAGCCAATGCCCACGGATGCGCCCGTGGGCGAGAGGATCGCGGTGTTGACGCCGATCACTTCGCCATCGGTGTTGAATAGCGGGCCCCCGGAATTGCCGCGATTGATGGCGGCGTCGGTTTGAATGAAGTCGTCATAGCGGCCAGCGTCGATGTTGCGATTGCGCGCCGAGACGACGCCCACGCTGAGCGAACCGCCGAGCCCGAACGGATTGCCGATGGCGAGCACGATGTCGCCGACCCGCGCGCCATCGCTATCGCCCATGTTCACATATGGCAGCGGCGTGCGGGCGTTGACGCGCAGCACCGCGATGTCGGTCGCCGGATCACGCCCGACGACAACCGCCTCATAGCGCTGGCCGTTCTGCAGGATCACCTCGATCGCGTCCGCGTCCGCTATCACGTGATTGTTGGTGACGATGACGCCGTCCGGCGAAATGATGAAGCCAGAGCCCAGTGACGAAATTTGCGCCGCGTCGTCATCCTCGGTCGAGCGCTCGGGCGCGCCCGGCGGAAAGTTCGCCAAGTCCTCCAGCCCTTCGACGCGCTGCGAGGTGGCCACGTTCACAACGGCGGGCGACAACCGCTCCGCCAGATCGGCGAAACCTTGCACAGGCAAACGCGACTGCGCCACGGCGGGCGCGGCGGCAAGCACGATCAGTGCGACGGCGGAAAGAAGAGCGCGCATGGGATAGCGCCAAGCTAGCAAGACCGACGCCGGGCGCAATCGCTCCCGGCGCCGATTTCGTCGCTTAACGGCCGCCGTTGCGCCGCTGCATATAGCGGAAGAAGTCGCTATCCGGCGGCACCACAATCGGCGTGCCCTGCTCAAGTGCGGTCTCATAGGCGCGCATGGAGCGGTAGAAGGCGGCAAATTCGGGGTCGCGGCCATAGGCGCGGGCAAAGATGCGGGCGCGTTCGGCGTCGCCTTGACCACGCAAGCGCTCGGACTCCTCCTGCGCCGTGGCGCGGATGATCGCCGCGTCGCGTTCACCTTCGGCGCGCAGCCGGCCGGCGACCTGCGCACGCTCGGAGCGCATCCGGTCATAGACACGGTCGCGGTTTTCCGGCGGCAGGTCGGCCTGGCGAATGCGGACATCGACGACATTGACGCCAAGCTCGCTTGCGGCGGAGGCGTTCAAGTCAGCCTCGATGGTCTGCATCAGTTCGGCGCGCCGACCTGAGATGATCTCATTGGAGGTCGCGCCGCCAAGCGCCCGGCGCATGGCCGATTCCGCGAATGTTTCGAGCCGCGCGGCGCCGCCGTCTTCGGTGAGCGCGCTCTGGTAGAAGCGGCGCGGATCGACAATGCGCCAGCGCACCACCGCATCAACGACCAGGCGCTCCTGATCCGAAGCAACGATCGGCTGGCCCTCCAAAGTGAGGCCAATATTGCGCTTGTCGTAAATAACGACCGTGTCGATGAACGGTATCTTGAAGAATAGCCCTGGCTGATCGACGCCCGGCTGGTTGATCACACGCACGTACTCGCCGAAGCGCAGCACGATGGCTTGCTGATCCTGGCGCACGATGAAAGCAGTGTTCAGCACCACAACGAGCGCGGCGAACACGATGCCGAGGATAAGGGGCAGAGAGCGCGGCATCAGTTGGTTCCTCCGCCTTGCGTCGCGGCCGGAGCGTTGCGGCGCAACATGCCGTCGAGCGGCAGGTACGGCACCGCGCCGCCGCGCTGATCGAGGATGACCAGATTGCCATTGCGATACACGCGTTCCATCGTTTCCAGATAGATGCGGTCGCGCGTGACTTGTGGCGCCTGGCGATATTCGTCGTAAACGGCGGTGAAGCGTTCCGCCTCGCCCGTCGCCTCACGCACAACCCGCTCGCGATAGGCTTGCGCTTCGTTGACGATGCGCGCGGTTTCACGATTGGCGTTGTTGACGGCGGTCTCGGCATCCTGGCCGGCGTTGACGACATCGTTGAACGCTTCAATCACCGCCTGCGGCGCAGCGGCGCGCAGCAATTCCACCTGCAGCACCTGGACGCCGGACTCATACTCGTCGAGCACTTGCTGCATCAGCTGCTCCGCGGCGAGCTCAACGGCGCCGCGCTCGGTCGTAATGATCGGCTCGAGATTGCGCCGGCCGATGACTTCGCGCATCGCGCTCTCCGCCACCGCGCGCACAGCCGCATCCGGCTCGCGCACATTGTACACGAAGGCGTAGACGTCCTTGATGTTGTAATAGATGCGGAAGTGGATTTCGACGATGTTGCGATCGCCTGTGATCATCAGGCTTTCGTCGGCATTGTCTGATATCTGATCGCGCTGCGTTGTGACGAATCCGATTTCAGCTGTGCGCTGACCGGTCACATTCTCCACGCGCCGCGCTTCGATCGGCGCTGGCAGATGCCAGTGAATGCCGGGGCCTGTTGTGCGATTGAAATCGCCGACGCGCGAGATCACCGCCTGCTCGCCTTCATCGACCGTGTAGATGCCCGTCATCAGCCAGCCGACGATAACGATGCCGACGATCACCGGCAGCGAGATGGGTCCGCGACCGCCGCTGCGACCGCCGCCGCCGCGCCCGCCACCCGAAAAGCGCTCGCGCATCTGGCGCAGCCAATCTTCGAGATCTGGCCCTTGGGGTTGCTGGGGAGGACGTGGAGGCTGGTTCCATGGCCGGCGCGGACCGCCGCCCCAAGGCCCTTGGCCGCCGCCAGTCGGACCGCCGCTTTGCTGATCATTCCAAGGCATCGGAAATTCTGTCCCCGCCGGTGTCTGGATGTCGCGCGCGCCATGTTCTTGGCGGCCGAGCCGGGAACTTGTACTGCCCCCGTGCGCGCAGATATGTGGGCATAGTGCTAAAGGATCAAGCATGAACAACCGGTTGGCGGTGCAGCGGGAAATCGTCGAGCAGCGGCTCGATGCGATCCGCGACCCCATTACGGGAAAGGGTTTGTTCACGTCCGGGCGCATTTCGGGGCTCGACGTGCGCGAGGCCGGCAAGGTCTCGTTCACGATCGAGGCGCCGGCGGGCGTGGCGGAACATTATGTCGCGCTGCGCGATCGCGCCGAGGCCGAGGTGCGCGCCGTAGCCGGCGTGGCGAGCGTTACCGCCGTGTTGACGGCGCACGAAGCCAAGCCTGCGGCAGCCGGCGGCGTCGGCCGCGTGAAACAGATCATCGCGGTCGCCAGCGCGAAAGGCGGCGTCGGCAAATCCACCGTAGCGCTCAATCTTGCCTGCGCCTTCGCCTCTTTGGGGTCGAAGACGGGCCTGCTCGATCTCGACGTTTACGGCCCTTCCGCGCCCACCCTGCTCGGCGTCACTGGCCAAAAGCCCCGCATGCTCGAGGGTAAAATCCTCGAGCCGCTGCCCGCCTTCGGCCTGCAGACGATGTCGCTTGGCTATCTCGTCGATCCGGACTCGCCGATGATCTGGCGCGGCGCGATGGCGACCAGCGCCGTCCGGCAAATGATCGACGAAGTCGCGTGGGGCGATCTCGACGTGCTGCTGCTCGACCTGCCGCCCGGAACCGGCGACGTGCAACTGACTCTTGTTCAACGCGTGCCGCTGGCGGGCGCGGTGATCGTCTCCACGCCGCAAGAAATGGCGCTCGCGGACGTGCGCCGCGGGCTGGCAATGTTCGAGAAAACGCACGCGCCCATTCTCGGCATCATCGAGAACATGGCCTATTTCGAAACCGCTGACGGCAAACGCGCGCACATTTTCGGCGAAGGCGGCGCGCGCCGCACCGCGGACGCCGCAGGCGTGCCGTTCCTTGGCGAAATCCCGATCGATGTGGGTCTGCGCGAAAGCTGCGATGCGGGCGCGCCCTTGGTGGCGACAAAGCCGGATCATCCCGTCTCTCGGCGCTTCGTCGAGATCGCCCAGGCGGCGCGCAACAATGTTGTACGACTCAACAAGCCGGCGCCGAAAATCCGCTTGATCAATTGATCAAGAAATAAATCCGTACGCCGAACTACGGATTTCTTTTCCGTTACCCACTTGCCGTGCTTTGACGCGCTCACCAGTTCCAGCGCCCCGCACGCATGATGCGTGCGTGTTGTGAAAGGGCATGCATGAGCAAGTCACCGTTGTACGCACACATCCTTCTCGATCGTTCTGGCTCCATGGAGAATTGCCGCGACACCACAATCGATGCGTTCAACGAGTACGTTATGGGCTTGCGCCGATCCGACACTGTCGACGCCCGACTCTCGCTGACGACCTTCGATTCCACCAGCATCGATCTCGTCCAGCACGTTACGCCGGCGAAGGATTTCCTGGAGCTCAGCCGGCTGACCTTCATCCCACGCGCCAGCACGCCGCTGCTCGACGCCATCGGCCATGCCGTTGCCGAAACCGACAAAGTCCAGTTGCGCGATGGCGAAAAGGTCAGCTTGGTGATCCTGACGGACGGCCTGGAGAACGCCAGCAAGGAGCACACGAAAGCCAGCATCCGGGCGCTGTTGGAGGACCGCCAGACCAACAAGGGCTGGCTCGTCACCTTCCTCGGCGCCGACGTTGACGCGTTCGCCGAGGCCGGCGCCATCGGCATTCATCCCGACAAGTACATGCGCCTCAAGAAGGGCAAGCTTCGTCAGGCGATGAGCCACGCGGCGGCGTCACAGGAGCGCTACGTGCGCACCGGCGATCTCAACGCCGGCGACTTCACCGCGGCCGAGCAGAAGGACGCGGATACCGACTAAGCCTTGGCGGCGCGGCGCTTGCGGGCGTCGCGCCGCGTTCACGCCAGCTCGAACGCAATCGGCAACGCCTTCAGGCCACTGACGAACCAGCTTTCCGTGAGACGCGGCTCGCCAGCGAGACGGATGCTCTTCACACGCGGCAACAGCTCTTCAAGCAGAATGCGCATCTCCAGCCGCGCCAGATGCTGCCCGAGACACACATGCGCGCCAGTGCCGAAAGCCAATTGGCGGTTCGGCGTGCGATCGATGTCGAAGGTGTCGGGGTGCGGAAAAATGTCCTCGTCGCGATTGCCCGAGGCGTAGCACAGCATCAGCCAATCGCCCTTGGCGATCCTGCGCCCGCGCAACTCAGTATCCGCCGCCGCCGAGCGCATGAAAGTCTTCACCGGCGTCGTCCAACGGATCGCCTCCTCGATCAGCGCCGGCACGAGCGAAAGATCGCCGCGCACGCGATCGAGCAAGCCGGGCACGGCCGCCAGCGCCCACATGGCGCCGGCTGTCGAGGACGACGTCGTATCGTGGCCGGCAGTGGCGATGATGGTGTAATAGCCGGTGGCCTCGAACGCCGGCATCGGCTGGCCGTCGATCTCGGCGTTGGCGATCAATGTCGCCAGATCGTCGCGCGGATGGGCCCGGCGGTCGGCGCTGATCGCCTCGAAATACGTGCTGAAATCTTGCACCACGGCGAGCAGCAATTGCGCGAATTGCTCATTGCTCAATGCCTGCTGAAAGCGTTGCGTGTCTGGGTCCTGCGCGCCGAACAATTCCTGCGTCAGGCGCAGCATGCGCGGGAAATCTTCGCTCGGCACGCCGAGAATGTTCATCACCACTTTCAGCGGATAGTGCAGCGCCACGTCCTTCACGAAATCGCACTCGCCCGGCAGCGCCACGAAATGCGCGACCGCTTCGCGCGCCAACGCCCGGATCTCGTCTTCCCGCTTCTTGACGTTCTGCGGCATGAACCAGGCTTGCGTCAGCAGCCGGTATTTCATGTGCTCGGGCTCATCCATCTGCACGAGCGACTTCACCAGGTGTGGCGTGCCTGTGATGGCGTGGGCGCGCGCGTCGCCGGCTTGGTTGGTCAGCGTCGTGGCGCGCACCGCACTTGGGAACAGCGCGTTGTTTCGGCTGATCTCCAGAATGTCGGCGTGCTTGGTCACCACCCAGAACGGATCGAACGCCTCCGGTTCGGCCACGCCTAGCGGATTATTGGCGCGCATCCAGCGATAGGCGTCAAACAGCGCCTCGCTTGCGTACGCGGCCGGCGACACCAGCGTTTGAGCTATGTCGGCGGGCAGCTTGAGTTCCGATGCAGGCATGGGCGGCGACCTCCGTCGCGCGGAGGCGTAGCGAAACTGCCGCCACGGCGCCTAGCTCTGCGTGCGCACCACGCGCTTGAGCGAGGCAGGATATTTCGCCAGCGCCGCCGCCGGTCGGACCGGGCGCGCGACCAAGCCGCCGCCGCAATTCGGGCATGCGCCACCGAGAACGCCTTCCGCGCACGCCGCGCAGAATGTGCACTCGAAGCTGCAAATGCGCGCTTCGGCGCTGTCGGGCGGCAAATCGCAATCGCACTGCTCGCAGTTTGGACGAAGCTCCAACATCAGGGCGCGCCCGTGACTTGCTCGATAGCCTTGCGGCGCTGCTCCGCGAATGCCGCGAACATGTGCTTCACCGCCGCCACGGTTTTTTCCTCCGCGATCTCCGGGCGGCCTGAGTTGAACGGCGGCGCCGGCGCATACTCGATGGCGAGTTGGATCATCTTGGCGGCGTCGTCGCCCGCCAGATCGGCGACGATGGTCAACGCAATGTCGACGCCCGCCGTCACGCCGCCGCCAGTGATGGCGTTGCCATCGCGCACGACGCGCGCGTCATCGGCGATGACGCCGAACGCCGGCAGCAAATCGCGATAGGCCCAGTGCGACCCAGCGCGCTTGCCCTTCAACAACCCCGCCGCCGCCAGCACGAGCGAGCCGGTGCAGACGGACGTCACATAGGTCGCGCTTTCACCGAGGCGCTTCACCTGCGCCATGAAATCGGGATCGAGCATGGCTTCGGTTTGGCCTGGCCCGCCGGGGATCATGATCATGTCGGCGCTGTCGATGTCGCTGAGCTTGGCAAGGTCGGCGAAGGTAAGCCCCATCTCGGTGCGCAGCACGCCGCCATCCTTCGACGCGATGATCGTCTCCGCCCCCGGCATGCGCGCCAGCACTTCGTAAGGGCCGGTGAAATCAAGCTGCGTGAGCCGCGGATAGAGGATGAACACGATGCGGAAAGGCTGGGCCATGCGCGACGCTCCGGTTGACAGCGCCCTTATGGCGCCGGCAGGCTCTGGCTGAAATGTCAAAGACCCCTCGTTTTCCGCCAAAGCCGCGCGACGTCGCGATCGTGCTGTTTCCCGGTTTTCAGATCATCGACGCCGCCGGCCCCATCGGCGCCTTCGAGATCGCTTCCCGCTTTCGCCCCGGCGCCTACAAGGTGCGCACCCTGAGCGTTGGCGGCGGCCTCACGCCCTCGTCGGCCGGCATCGCCATGCCCAGCGAGGCGCTGACCACACTCAGCAGGGCTGACACCTTCATCATCGTCGGCGGCGGCGGCACGGCGGCGGCGATGCGCGATGTCGCGCTCATCGGCGTCATCGCCACGGCGCCGAAGCGCGCGCGCCGCGTCGCCAGCGTCTGCTCCGGCGCATTCCTGCTGGCGCAAGCGGGACTGCTCGACGGCAAACGCGCAACCACGCACTGGCGGCGCGCCGCGCAATTCGCGCAGCTGTTCCCGAACGTTCGCGTCGAAGCCGACTGCATTCACATCAAGGACGGCGCCATCTGGACATCGGCGGGCGTCACCGCCGGCATCGATCTCGCGCTCGCCATGATTGGGGAAGATCTCGGCGAGGAGGTCGCCGCCAATGTCGCCCGCGAGTTGGTGGTGTACGCCAAGCGCCCCGGCGGTCAGGCGCAACACTCCGCCCTGCTCGATCTCGACGCCGGGGCGCCGCGCTTCGCCAAGCTGAATGCGTGGATGCAGGCCAACCTAAGCACGGACCTTTCGGTTGAGCGCCTCGCCGCGCAAGCGGCCATGAGCCCGCGCAATTTCGCGCGCGCCTACGCAACGGAAACCGGCGTCACGCCAGCGAAGGCGGTTGAGCGTTTACGCACCGAATCCGCGCGCAATTTGCTCGAGCGCGGCGTTGGCATTCAGGATGCAGCGCAGCAAACCGGTTTCGGCGATCCCGAGCGCATGCGCCGCGCCTTCATCCGCCTCTACGGCGCTCCGCCCGCCAGTGTTCGCCGCACGCTGCGGCGCGCTTGACGGACGCGCGTTTCAGGCGGACGAGTGCCGCTCATGGCAGACCAGCAGAAAACCATTTTCGTCACCGGCGCCGGCTCCGGCATCGGGCGCGCAACGGCGCAACTGTTCGCTGAACGCGGCTGGTTTGTCGGCTTGTTCGACGTCGATCCGCGCGGGCTCGAAGAAACCGCCGCGTTGCTGCCCCAAGGTCAGCGCATTTCGATGACGTTCGACGTGCGCGATCGCGCCGGCTGGACGCGCGCCGTCGAGACGTTCGGGCAAGCCACCGGCCGGCGCATGCATGTGCTGTTCAACAATGCAGGCGTCGGGCGCGGCGGCTGGATCGATGAGATGACGCATGAAGACATCGACCTCGTGCTCGACGTGAATCTCAAAGGCGTCATCAATGGCGTAACCGCGTGTCTGCCGATGCTGCGCGAAACGCCAGGCGCGCGCATCGTCAACACGGCTTCCGTCGCCGGCGTGTTCGGCGCGCCGAAAATGGCGGTTTATGCGGCGACCAAGTTCGGCGTGCGCGGCTTGACCGAAGCGCTCGATGTCGAGTTCTCACGCTTCGGCGTGCGCGTTGTCAGCTTGATGCCCTGGTTCATGGACACGCCGATCCTCAACGCTGTCGCCGGCGAGCAGACCAATCGCTCGCTCAAGGATCAGCTGATGGAAAACAAGACGCCGATCTATCCGGTGCGCATGGCGGCCGAGCGCGCGTGGGACGCCGCGCACGGCAAGGAGGTGCACTACATGGTCGGCAAGGAGGCCGAACGCGCACGTTTCGCCGCGCGCTTCTTCCCGAACGCGATGCGCAAGCGCCTGCAAGAGATGATGGGCGACGACTAAGCCGCCGGTCGACCGATCAGGTCGCCACTTCCGGCATGCCCACCGAGTGCGAGGCGTCGGCGCTCGTGTCGGTCGGCGCGGTTTCGACCGGCGCATCCACGGCTTCCGGGGCCGGGACGGCGGCATCCTCAGCCACCGGCTCGTCCAGCACCGCTTCATCCGCTTCCGGGATCAGGTCAAAGGAGCGCGACGGGCCGGCCGAGGCGCGGCGGCGCGCCAGCGCGGCTTGATAGACCGGCCGCTCAGACGCGGTCGGGATGCGGTAGAAGATGTGGACGCCGATTTGGGTGGTTTCCACCAGGCCCGAATTCCAGATCGGGTTCACGCCAGTCGTGTGATAGTGGGTGGCGTGCTGGGTGACCGGGCGGGTGTAGCCGGCCATCACCGCCGTCGCCACGCGCTGGGCGCGATCCCAAGCGCGGCCACGCGGCGGATGACGCAGCGAACCATCGCAGGTGAAGGTGAACTGACAGCCGGTCGAGCGCTCGGAGCCCTGATAGACGACGCCGCAGACCGAGTTCGGATACGCCCGCGAGCGCACCCGGTTCATGATAACTTCCGCTACAGCGACTTGGCCGCGCTGCGTCTCACCGCGCGCTTCGTAGTAAACCGCTTGCGCCAAGCAGCGCTGCTGGCGCGGATCGATTTGCGCTTCGGCGGACGGCGCCGGCGTTTGCTGCGCCGCAGGCGCGCTCGGCCCGCGCAGCACTGCTTGCACCATCATGGCGCGCGCATCAGCGCTTTCGAACAGCATGCCGCTGCCGCGTGCGCGCAAACCGTCACCGGCGCGCAGCGACGTTAATTCTACTCGCGCGCTTGGTTCGGCGAGCACGCGCTCTTCGAACTGGGCTTGGAAGGCGGTGGATGTAGCGGCCCATTCAGCACCGTCGCGCTGTTCGGCGGCGCGATACGAAATCACGGGCATCGCGACGGCAGCCGCCGCGAGGCACATAATCGTCGCTGCGCCCTGGCGGACCGCCAGAGGGTTACGTTCGATCTCAACCATCACTTGGGTCCGAATCTCGCCCGCAAAGACAGCCAGTCGACGCCAGAACAACGACAAATGCATTAAGCCCCGCTTAAAGACGTCCAGTTTTGGCACACTGAGACGCCAAGTATTCCGCAGCACTCCAGGACGTTTCGTTTTGCCAATAATCTGCCTGAAGGCTTGGGCGGGATACACGGCGCGCGCCCGAGGGGCGATTGACTTTTTCTTCATAGTCGCGCCTCCGCCTCTATTTGGCGGCGTTCCAGGGCCAAGTGCGGCCTCTGGGTCACGCCGAGAAAGCTCAAACCGTCCAAAGTCTTGCGAGGACCGTGCCGGTTCACCAAAGGGGCGAGTTTGGCCGTGACCACCGGTCGCGGCTGGGATCACACTTTTCCGTAGTGAAAATTTCGCCTGCGAAGCGAAATCCGCCTCGACGTCAGGCTTTGCGAGCGAGAGCGGCCTGGGCCGCGGCAAGGCGCGCGATAGGGACGCGATACGGCGAGCAAGACACGTAATCGAGCCCGGCGCGCTCAAAGAACGCCACCGAGGCTGGGTCGCCGCCATGTTCCCCACACACCCCAAGTTTTAGGTCCTGGCGGACGGCTCGGCCTCGTTCGCAGGCCAAAGCCACCAATTCCCCAACCCCGTCGATATCGACGGAGACGAACGGGTCAGCACCCAACACCGCACGCTCGACATAGGTTCCGAGGAACTTGCCCGCGTCGTCGCGGGAAAGACCCATTGTGGTCTGGGTCAGGTCATTGGTACCGAAGGAGAAGAATTGCGCCGCCTCGGCGATTTCGCCGGCCTTTAAGGCCGCCCGCGGCAGCTCGATCATGGTGCCGACCAGATAGTCGATCCGGCGCCCGCGCTTGGCGAAGACTTCTTCGGCCACGGCGTCGACCCGCGCCTTGAGGATTTCGAACTCCTTCTTGGCGATCACGAACGGGATCATGATTTCCGGAACCGGGGCGTCCCCCGCCTCAGCCACGTCGCACGCGGCTTCGAACACGGCGCGCGCCTGCATGTCGTAGATTTCCGGGTAGACGATGGCCAAGCGGCAGCCGCGGAAGCCGAGCATCGGATTGTTCTCGGCCAGCTCCTTGGAGCGCGCCAGCAGCGCCTTGGCGTCGAGCCCCGTCGCCTTGGCGACATCGGCGCAGTCTTCCTCGGTGTGCGGCAGGAATTCGTGCAGCGGCGGATCGAGGAAGCGGATCGTCACCGGGCGCGCGCCCATGGCCTGGAAGATTTCCAGGAAGTCCTTGCGCTGATGCGGGAAGAGTTTGTCGAGCGCGGCGATCCGCGCAGGTTGCTTCTCCGCCAGGATCATCTCGCGCACAGCGGCGATGCGCTCGGCGTCGAAGAACATATGTTCGGTACGGCACAGGCCAATGCCTTCGGCGCCGAACTTCACCGCCTGCGCTGCGTCGAGCGGGGTTTCCGCATTGGCGCGCACTTTCATCCGCCGCGCCTGGTCGGCCCAGCCCATCAGCGTGCCGAAATCGCCGGTGAGTTCGGGCTGCACCATGTCGGCCGCGCCCAACAGCACTTCGCCGGACGAGCCATCGACGGTGATGACATCGCCCTTCTTCACGACACGGCCAGCGGCGCGGAATTCGCCGAGCTTCATATCGATGCGAATGTCGCCGGCGCCGGAAACGCACGGCCGGCCCATGCCGCGCGCCACCACCGCGGCGTGGCTGGTCATGCCCCCGCGCGCGGTGACGATCGCTTTCGAGGCGTGCATGCCGTGAATATCTTCCGGGCTCGTCTCGTCGCGCACCAGAATGACGGCGTCGCCGGCGGCGGCGCGCTGCTCGGCTTCATCGGAATCGAACACGACGACGCCGACAGCCGCGCCGGGCGAAGCCGGCAAGCCTTTGCAGATGATGTCGCGCTTGTAGCCGGCGGCGATGGTTGGGTGCAGCAATTGATCGAGCGCCGCCGCATCGACACGCAACACCGCCTCGTCCTGCGTGATGAGGCCCTCGCTGGCCATATCGACGGCGATCTTCAGCGCCGCTTTCGCTGTGCGTTTGCCATTGCGTGTCTGCAGCATGAAGAGCTTGCCGCGTTCGACGGTAAACTCGAGATCCTGCATGTCGCGATAGTGCGCTTCCAGCTGCTGATAGACGCGCACCAATTCGGCATAGACTTCCGGCATCGCTTCTTCGAGCGATTCACCGCCCTCGCGCATTTCAAGCCGCGCCGCTTTGGTCAGCGCTTTCGGCGTGCGGATGCCGGCGACGACATCTTCGCCCTGCGCGTTGATCAGAAATTCGCCGTAGAATTTCTTATCGCCGGTCGACGGATCGCGGGTGAACGCAACGCCGGTGGCCGAGGTGTCGCCCATATTGCCGAACACCATGGCCTGCACGTTGACCGCCGTGCCCCAGTTTTCGGGAATGTTGTTGTGCTTGCGATAGAAGATCGCGCGATCGTTCATCCAACTTTGGAACACAGCGCCAATGGCGCCCCAGAGCTGCTCCTTCGGATCGCTCGGAAACGGCTTGCCCAATTCGCGCTGCACGGCGCGCTTGTATTGCGCCACCACCTGCTTCCAGTCGTCGGCGCTCAACTCGGTGTCGGAGCGATATTCGTTCATATCCTTATGCGTGCCGAGGATTTCCTCGAACACGCCGTGCTCCAATTCGAGCACGACGTCGGAATACATTTGAATGAAGCGGCGATAGCTGTCGTAGGCAAAGCGCGCGTCGCCCGAGAGCAGCGCCAAGCCTTCGACCGTCTCGTCATTGAGGCCGAGATTGAGCACCGTGTCCATCATGCCCGGCATCGAAGCGCGCGCGCCGGAACGCACAGAGACGAGCAGCGGATTGGACGGATCGCCGAAGCCCTTGCCGGTTTTGGTTTCGAGCATGATCAGCGCGGCTTCGACTTGGCCACGCAGTTCAGCCGGATATTGCCGGTTGTTGGCGTAGAAGGCGTTGCAGACTTCGGTGGTGATGGTGAAGCCCGGCGGCACCGGCAGCTTCAGCCGCGCCATCTCGGCCAAGTTCGCGCCCTTGCCGCCAAGCAGCGCCTTGAGCGACGCATCGCCCCCGCTCTCGCCGCCGCCAAACCCGTACACCCATTGCTTTGCCGACATTCGTGAAACTCTCAACGATGACGCGCCCGCTCTCCCTCGATGGGAGAGCTGTCGCCGCGCAGCGGTGACTGAGAGGGTGAGGCCCGCAACCCTCGAAGAGGAGCCTTTGGAGGCTTCGTCTTCGGCAGCAGCGCGCGCACCTCCTCCGCCGCTTCGCGGCGCCTCCTCCCTCGAGGAGGAGGCTGGGTGCAACTAGCCTTCGATCTTGGAGAAATCCGCGACCGCAGACAGCGCCTCACGTAACCGCGACAGGAGCAAAAGTCTATTGCGGCGCAGCATGGCGTCTTCGGCGTTGACCAGAACGCCCTCGAAGAAGGCGTCCACCGGCGCGCGAAGGCCTGCGAGCGCCTTCATGGCGGCGGCGAAGTCTTCTTTTTCTACCGCTGCCCGCGCAGCGGGAAGCGCCGCATCGAGCGCGTCCGCGAGCGCCTTCTCGGCGGGCTCGGTGAGCTTCGAAGCATCGACGTGGCCCGCAGCCTCCTCGGCGCTCCACTTTCCCTTCTTCTCTTCCGCCGCGAGAATGTTCGCCGCCCGCTTGTAGCCCGCAAGCAAGTTCGCGCCGTCCTCGGTTTTCAGGAACGCGTCAAGCGCTTCGACACGCGCAACAATGCGGACGAGATCGTCGTCACCGAGTGCGAAGACCGCATCGACGAGATCATGGCGCTTGCCTTGGTCGCGGAGCTGAACTTTGAGGCGATCGGCTAGGAAGGCGAGGAGATCCTCCGTGACCGTCCAACCACGCCTCCAACCTGGCGAGTCTTCTACCGGTGCGCCCTTGGCCTTCGCCCGCGCCGCGACGAGTTCGGCGTCGTCGCCGTTATAGTCGGCGACATTTCGCCAGTATTGCGGCCACAGGAACGTCTCGATCAAATCGGAAAATACAATTCCGCTCGCTGACTGTTGCTGTTTGGACGTGCGAACGTTCTGCGTTGTCACTATTCGCACGATTCCCAACGCCGCTCGACGCAGTCCGAATGGGTCGCTCGATCCAGTCGGCTTCTCATCGATCGCCCAAAAACCAACCAGCGTATCCAGCTTGTCCGCCAGCGCGACCGTCACCGCGACCGGATCGCTCGGCACGCGGTCGTTCGGGCCGAGCGGGCGGTAGTGATCTTCGATGGCGGCGGCGACGGACTCTCGCTCCTCCTCGATGGAGGAGCTGTCAGCGCGGAGAGCTGACTGAGGAGGTGCGCCCTCGGTTTTTGCGGATGAGCCTCCGGAGGCTCGCTTGTCACCAGCGGCGCGCGCACCTCCTCCGCCGCTTCGCGGCGCCTCCTCCATCGAGGAGGAGGCTCGGTAGAGCTGTCTTCCCACCTGCCCTTGCAGTTCCGGAAACTCGCCAACCGTTTCCGTCACCAAATCCATTTTGCAGAGGCTAGCGGCTTCGGCGACGAGCTTCGGATCAGCGCCCGTCACGGCGCACAGCTCAACCGCCAGCGCCTTCACGCGCTCGACTTTGTCCCACACGCTGCCGAGTTTTTGGTGGAAGACGATTTTCTTGAGCTTCTCTTTGCGCTCTTCAGTGAAGAGCGGCGTGGCGGTATCGACCTTCCAGAAGAACTGAGCATCGCTCAACCGCGCCGAGAGCACGCGTGCGTTGCCGGCGGCGATGGCCTTGCCGCCGTCCTTGGCGTCGACATTCGCCACGGTGATGAAGTGCGGCGCGAGCGCTTTCGTTTTCGGATCGCGCACGGCGAAATATTTCTGGTGCGTGCGCATGGAGAGACGGATCACCTCGCCCGGCAGATCGAGGAAGGCCGGGTCCATGTCGCCCAAGAGCGTCACCGGCCACTCGACCAGCCCGGCCACCTCCTCCAGCAAGCCGATATCCTCGACCAGCTCCAAGCCTTTCGCGGCGCAGAGCTTCTTCGCTTGCTCCAAAATGATCGCCTTGCGCTCCTCGCGGTCGATCAAGACTTTCGCGTCACGCAGCTTAGCAGCGTAATCGGCAAAGTCTTTCGGCTTGATCGCGCCCGGCGCATGAAAGCGATGGCCGAACGTTTCCGGCTTCGAGCCGACGCCTTCGATCTCGATCTTCACCGGCGCGCCGTCGAACAGGCACAGCACATTGTGCAGCGGACGCACCCATTGCAGATCGCTCGATTGCGAACGCATCGATTTCGGCCACGGAAACGCGCGCACGATCTCGGGCGTGATCTCCTGCACGATCGCCGCCGTCGCGCGCCCGGCGCGCTCGATGCGCGCCACGTAAAACGCGCCCTTCTTGTCCTCAACCACTTGCGCCTGATCGATGGACGAGAGGCCTGCGCTCTTCAGAAAGCCCTGGATCGCCTGATCCGGGCTGCCGACGCGCGGGCCTTTCTTCTCCTCGTTCACATCCGCCGCTTTCGCCGGCAGATCGTCGATCACAAGCCCCAGACGGCGCGGCGATGAAAACGTGTTGATGCGCTTCGCCTCAAGCCCGGCGGCCTTCAGCTTCTCACCAAAAGCCCGCGCCAAATCCTCTTCCGCACGCTTCTGCATACGCGCGGGAATTTCTTCGGAGAACAGTTCGAGCAGGAGTTGGGGCATTACTGAATCCAGCCAGGCGGCGTGGGCGAGGCCGTCATTTGCAAGCCTTCGCGATAGCGCTGCGCCTGATCAGGCGGCATATCGTCGATCATCACACGCGTGGTGAAACCGCCATAGACGCCATCGGGCGTGGCTATTGTCCAATCGCTAATGATGTCGAGAGGCACTTCAACGCGAGAACCCAAACTGAGGCCAGGCAAATCGTACGGCTCGTTGATCAAGTTGCCGATGAAGCGATCGCCTTCGAGGCTAAGATCCGCAACCCAAATATGCTCGCGCCCGCCATCAGACGTCGTTAGCCCTGCTTTCACAGTGAAGGCCCCGCGCGCTTGCGTGTTGGCGGAGCGGAATTCCTCGACGAACAGCGGCAATAAAGCCCGAGCCTGTTCGATGGCCCGGTTCATGCGCTCGTCACTGTCGTGATAACCCATGACCTGATCTTCGACGACCGGCGGGTTGTCCTGTTTTTGCGCAACAGCCGGCGACGTGAGCGCGAAGCTCAGCGCTACTGCAATAAGTACGTGTCTCACGACGCCGTCTCCATCTTTTCCCAAGCGCTGGCGCAGCCTTTGGCGAGATCGCGCACGCGGGCGATGAAGCTTTGGCGTTCGGTGGGGCTAACGACGCCGCGGGCGTCGAGCAGATTGAAGAGATGGCTGGCCTTGAGCGTGTAGTCGAACGCGGGCAGCACGGCGCCGGCTTCGAGCAGGCGTTTGGCCGTCGCTTCCGCATCGCCGAACCAGCGCAGATTCTGCTCAGCGTCGCTGAGTTCGAAATTGAAGCGGCTCTGCTGCTTTTCGTTTTCAAGGAAGATGTCGCCATAGCTGAGCGGCGTGGCGCTATCGGGATCGTTGAACGGCAGATCGAACACGCGGTCGACGCCGAAGACGTACATCGCCAAGCGCTCTAGCCCGTAGGTGAGTTCGCCGCTGACCGGGCGCACGTCGAGACCGCCGACTTGTTGGAAGTAGGTGTACTGGCTCACCTCCATGCCGTCGCACCACACTTCCCAGCCCAAGCCCCAGGCGCCGACAGTCGGGTTTTCCCAATCGTCTTCGACGAAGCGAATGTCGTGCAGCAGCGAATCGATGCCGATGCGCGCCAGCGATTGCAGGTAGAGATCCTGCAGGTTCGGCGGGTTTGGCTTCAGGATGACCTGGTACTGATAATAGTGCTGCAACCGGTTTGGGTTCTCGCCGTAGCGGCCGTCCTTGGGGCGGCGCGAGGGTTGAACATAGGCGGCGCGCCACGGCTTCGGGCCCAGCGCGCGCAAAGTGGTGGCTGGGTGCAGCGTGCCCGCGCCGACTTGCTCGTCATACGGCTGCAGGATCGCGCAACCCTGCTCGGCCCAGTAAGTCTGGAGCGTCAGGATCACATCCTGGAAACAGCGCGGGGCTTTGGTGGCGACCATGGGCGGACGCGTAACGGCGCCCGCCCCTGCTTTCAAGGCTGGCTCACCCGCGGCGCGCCGAGAGCAGCAGCCACCACACCAAATAGCCCATGGTCGCGGGCACGATGCCCAGCATGAAGCCCGCCCCGAAGCTCAGATTGGCGGCGATCGGCGCTAGCTTGGCCGGAAACAGGGATTCCGCCGCGCCGGGCGTGAGCAAGGCCGGCAACAGCGCGACGAACGCCAGCATCGAGGCCGACAACCCAACCGAACCGCCCCAGTACCAGGCGATATAGTGAGCGTTCAGCTTCGCCTCGTCCAAGTAACGCGCCCAGCCGAAGGCGGCCGCGAGAGCGACAACCACCAGCGCCAAGGTGAGCCAGACCAGACTGACCGGCAGCAGCAAGTCGGCGGTGAGCGAGATGATGTAACCCAGCAAGAACACCGCGGTCAGCGTCATGAAGAGTTCTTTGCGGCGTTCGCGCGCGGACAAGCGGGGACGTTGGGCGGTTTGCGACATCGGAACGGCTCCTATTCAGCGGCTTGCGCCGCATCGTCGGCGCTGAAAATTTGTTCGATCGAAAGGCCGAAGACGGCCGCGATTTTAAAGGCGAGCGGCAGTGAGGGATCGTATTTGCCGGTCTCGATCGCATTCACGCTCTGGCGCGACACGTCGAGCTTTTCGGCCAGATCCGCCTGGCTCCAATTGCGCTCGGCGCGCAGAACCTTGAGGCGATTTCTCATTTGTAGCGGCGCCGGATGACGATGTGGGCAAGCCCGAACGTCACGCTGAAAACCGGAAACACCCAAAGCAGCGGCAAGTGCGGAAACGCCGCCCACTCTTCGAGGAAGCCATACGCAAAGCTGCCGAACACCACGAGCGCGGTGGCGACGATCAGCGCCCGCACGTGCAAGCTGCGCTGAAACTCATCGAGCGCGCTGACGTATGTGAGATAGGCCCGCAGCATCAGCAGCGCCGGCGCCGTCGGCAGCAAGGACAGCACGATCACCGCCCAGTGCGGCAAGTCGAAATTGCGGATCGCCAAAGCCGCCGCGAAAACGAAACTCACATAGATGATCGCCGCGATCGCCATCTCGCGCCGGTAGCGGCGGCTGGCTGATTTTGTCGCCTCGCTGGTGGGTTCGCACACCATGGGTTCGCTCCTAGAGTCTGACCGCCAAGCGCCCGATCGGCGTCGTCGCGCTGAGTTCGAGCACGCCCGGCCCCAATTCGAGCGCCAAATTGAGCCGCGCCCCGCGCGCGTCAGCCGCGACCGAAACCGCGGTCACCACCGCGACGATGATGGCGACGACCCATCCGGTACTGTTGCGCTTCATGACACCCTCCAAGGTCAAGCGATCTTTCCTGTATGGAAAGCATCATTGACATAGAAGGGCGCGCGAAGTCAAGCGTCATTGTCAAAATGCTAGGCATGCGCGACAGAGTGCGCGCTAAGGCTCAGAAAGACGGGCCGAAAATCAGGGACGGCCAGAGCATGAAGATGACGACCAGGACGGCGGCCAGCACGTAGAAGCCCACCGCTAAGCGGCCGAGCCAGCGATCCAAGTGTCCGTCCATGCCGATGCGCCCTCCGCCGCTTGGGACATTACCAACATCGGCGCTTAAGTGCATGTCGGATAAAGGGATTATGCCGATGGCCTAGGCCGGTTCGGCTAGCTGCGTGCGCGCCAAAATTGCTCTTGGCGGGGAATCCGCGTCAGTCTCGGATCCATGGGCATTTGCGGGATCGACGAGGCGGGGCGCGGGCCCTGGGCAGGGCCAGTAGTGGCCGCAGCCGTCATCCTGCCGGCCAAAGGCCGCCCGAAGGGGCTGGCCGATTCCAAACAACTGAGTGCGGAAGCGCGCGAAGATTTGGCTGCCGCGATCCGCGCCTGCGCCATAGTCGGCGTGGGCCTGTCCCATCCCGAGGAAATCGACAGCATCAACATTCTGCAGGCCACTTATCTGGCCATGCGGCGCGCTTTCGACGACCTGTCGGAGCGTCCGGCGGCCGCGCTGATCGATGGCAATCAGGCGCCCGATCTGCCCTGCCCGATTGAAATGATCATCGACGGCGACGCCTATGTCGCCTCGATTTCGGCTGCGTCGATCATCGCCAAGGTCGAGCGCGACCGGCTGATGGTCGACCTGTGCGCGCAATATCCGGGCTATGCGTTCTCCAAGCACAAGGGCTATGGCACGCCCGAGCATCAAAGGGCGCTGGCCGAACTTGGCCCCTGCGCCATTCATCGCCGCAGCTTCAAGCCGGTGCGGCTGGCGGCCGGGCTCGCCGCCTGAGGCGCCTGCAGTTTACTTGATCGGCGCGCCGATTATGGTCCGGCCATGACTGGGGACAGCGCGGCGCCGCCGCTCAAGGACATTTCCGCCACCTTCGTTTGGATCGCCTGCGCCGTGATCCTTGTCGTGATGTTGGCGGTGATCATGACCAATATCGAACTCGCCGGCGGCGAGCTCGGCGTCATGGAAAACGTGCAAAACCTGACGCTGCTGATTTCGTTGGCGCTTATGATCCGGCTCGCCGTGATCGCGGATACGCCGCTCTTGCGCGGCTGGGCGATCTTCATCGCGCTCGGCACGTTTTATCTGCTGGGCGAAGAAATCAGCTGGGGCCAGCACTATTTCGGCTGGGCCACCACCGGCATTTTCGAGCACATCAACGATCAGGGCGAGACCAATTTCCACAACACCGAAGGCGGCTGGCTCGATCAGAAGCCGCGCGCCTTGCTGCTGTTCGGCATGATCCTCGGCACGATCGTGCATCCGCTGGTGAAGCACTTTCGCAACGGCCGCGGACTGTTCGACAATCCGTGGTGGCTGGCGCCGACCTTGGCGTCGCTGGCGCCGGTGATTTTTTCCCAGATCGGATCGCTGCCTGAGCGCATCGACGATTTGAACGACGCCACGCACTGGTTTTCATTCTCGGCGCAGGCGCTCACCAACGGCTATCGGTCGAGCGAACTGGAAGAGGTTTTCCTCTACATCTTCTTCATCACCTACACCGCCTCGCTCACCTATCGCTTCCGGCAGCGCAAGGCGGCAGGGATCAGCCCCGCCGGCTGAATATATTTATGGTTAACGGCGGCGGACTCTTGATTCGCGGAGTCCGTCAAGCGAGATTCCCGGCTCTCGGATGGCTCTTTGAGCGCGTCCGCTCGGGGGACAAATGGCGCGCCACTTCAAGGACCGGATCGTCGAAGGCGACTGCATCGAAGAGATGCGCAAGCTCGCTGACGGCAGCGTTGATCTGGTGTTCGCCGATCCGCCCTATTTCATGCAACTCGGCGGCGCGCTGACGCGCCCTGATCAGTCGAACGTCGATGGCGTCGACGACGAGTGGGACAAGTTCGCGGACTTCGCCGCCTACGACGCCTTTACCCGCGCCTGGCTCAGCGAAGCGCGCCGCGTGCTGAAGCCGAATGGCGCGATCTGGGTGATCGGCTCGTATCACAACGTCTTCCGCCTCGGCGCTGCGATGCAGGATCTCGGCTTCTGGATTCTGAACGACATCGTCTGGCGCAAGACCAATCCGATGCCGAACTTCAAGGGCACGCGCTTCACCAATGCGCACGAGACGCTGGTCTGGGCGGCGCGCTCGAAAGAGTCCAAATACACTTTCCACTATGACGCGCTGAAAATGCTCAATGACGAGTTGCAGATGCGCTCGGACTGGACGCTGCCGATCTGCACCGGCCAAGAGCGGTTGAAGAACCGTGAAGGCCGAAAGCTGCATTCGACGCAAAAACCGGAGGCGCTGCTGCATCGCGTCGTCTTGGCGACGACCAAGCCCGGCGAAGTGATCCTCGACCCCTTCTTCGGCACCGGCACGACGGGTGCGGCGGCCAAACGGCTGGGGCGGCACTATGTCGGCATCGAGCGCGAGGCCGAATATGCCGAAGGCGCGCGCGCTCGCTTAAAGAAAGTGAAACCCGCCGCGATAGAAGATTTGGCCGTCACCAAGTCCAAGAAGGAAGAGCCGCGGGTGCCGTTCGGACAAGTTATTGAGGCCGGGTTTATTCATCCAGGCGCCTGGCTTGTCGCGCCGAACGGCAAGCGCGCGCGCGTGCGCGCCGACGGCAGTTTGGTTCTGGGCGAAGCGACAGGCTCCATCCATCGCATCGGCGCGCTCGCGGCGGACGCCCCCGCTTGCAACGGCTGGACGTTCTGGAGTCTCGAGACGCGCGACGGCCCGAAATCGATTGATCTCTTCCGCCGCGAAATTCGCCGCCAGATGGCGATGGCGCCGAGCGCGTAAGAATTGCGCACGCTTCGCGCCGATCTCAACAGCACCGATCTGAACGGCGTGTAACACCGCGACGCTTGTCGTGCGTGCACGCATGTCCATCGCAATTCATGCGTCTCGTCACATCCGACACAATTTCATCGCGCATCTCTGTGTTCGCGGGTTCGAAGTGCGAATACGGGAGCAGAAGATGAAACGCATGCTGACCATGATCGCGTCCTTGGCGGTGCTGATGCCAATGACGGCGACGGCGCAAGAACGAATGAGCGACGCGCGTTATATTTCGGCGGCGCGCTGCCTGGCCTACGCCGATCTGCCGCAGCTGAGCGACGATCCGGCCAATTTCTCGGCGCTGCGCACAGCAATGAGCGAAGGCTATCGCAGCCGCGTCGTCGTCTCCGACGCAGAAGAAAATGCGCGCCGGGTACGCGTCACTGCACGCTCGCTGGGCGAATCCGAGCGCGGTGTTCGGTCGCTGCGCGAACAGCGCACCGAAGCCTGCGCAAGCTTCGTCGAGCGCGGCTTCGTGCAGATGGGAAGCGGCACGCCGGCTTCGTGATCCGCCGGCGCGGAACGATCGCCGCGTAAAGCGCGCGCGTCAGCGATTGACGCGACGCGTCCGCGCGGCGATCTTCCGGCCATGGCGGAAAAACAGGACCTCCTGAACGTCGAACAGGCGCTGGCGAAGGCCGAATTGATGGCGGCGCTGAGCGACGCCACGCGTGCGCGCTTGGCCAAGCAAGGCGTCCCCTGCACGGTCGAGCCGGGCAAGCTGCTCTTCGCCAAGGGCGACAAGGGCGACGCGCTCTACGTGCTGGTCGAGGGCGAAGTCGAAGTGCGCACTTCGACCGAGGCCGGCAAGGATGTGCGCATCGCGGCGCTGAAGCCGTTCGCGCTGATCGGCGAGATGGCGGTGCTCGATGGCGGCGTGCGCTCGGCCGACATTTGCGCCATTCGCCGCTCGCGCTTTCTGCGCATCGGCCGCGACCAGGCGATCTCGGCGCTCGAGTCCGAACCGCGGGCGCTGTTGAAACTGATCGCGGAGCTGTCGCGCCGCTTGCGCCACGCCGACGCCGCCTTGGAGGACGCGCACACGCTCGATCTTGGCGGGCGCCTCGCCCTGCGCTTGCTGGAAGAGGCCGGCGACAGCACATCGGTGACGCTGACCCAAACCGAGATCGCGCGCCGCATCGGCGCCAGCCGCGAGAAGGTCAATCGCAAGCTGCACGAATGGGTCGACGAAGGTTGGATTTCGATGGGCCGCGCCGGCATCAAATTGGTTGCGCGCGACAAGCTCAAGTCATTGATCCAAGAAGCGCGCGCCAATTGATCGCGTACAACACGCGCGCGGCTTGTCATCTTTCGTAAGCTGGGCGTGAGGCTGGCGAGCAGAATCGAACATTAGCGCCGGTATTGGGCTGACGTTTCGGCGCTCCCCACTTCGGCGCCGGAACGAAGGCCCGGGAGGTCGCCCGCGCAACCGGGCGGCCTCCTTCAGCTTGTGTTGAACGCCGCGCGTGCAGCGTCAGCGGCGTCCGAGACGGCGTAGAAATCCTGATGCGAGATCAGGCTCGGCATCGCGGTGACGAGAAACGCCGCCAACAGGCGCGGCGCCAATCGCAGCCGCTTGGCCAAACGCCTCGCGTAAGGCATCGGCGCGTTGAACACGCGCAGCAGCGCTTCCAGCCGCACCGCGATCGGGCGAGCGGAGTGAAAGCGCGTATCGCGCCGCGCGCGCCGCGGCGCTGACGCCCGCGCGCTGGCGTTCTGACGCCCAGTCGGCGGCAGCGCTTTGAAACTCACGCGCCAATTTGCAGGATCGTCATCGAGCGGCGCTGGTTCGGATGCAGGCGGTGACACACACGCAAGCGCCGACGCGGCGCGAACCTGGCGCATTCCGCGGCGTGCGTGTGTGTCACCCGAACCGGCGAGCGCGGCGGCTTCCACCAACAAAATCTGCCGCATCAGCGCTTCGGCCGCATTGAGCCAAGGCAGCATGATAGCGCGCGCCTTGGCGGTGAGCGTGATCCGGCGGGCCACCTCTTCGGGGTTGCCGCAGACACTGAACACGACGCGCAGGAAGGCTTCGACAATGCGCCACAAGGCAATGGGCGCGGCGCGATCGGGCGAGGAATTGGGCGGCTGGGTCATCGGTTGGCGCCAGCCTAAGGCGAGCCCCGCCCCTGTCGGATAGATTTTCGCGAATACGCCCGTTTTCAGAGGCTTGGCCAGGGAAAGTGTTGGATAGATGGGCCGTGGCTTCGCGCGGCTAGCCTCGGCTCGCCGCTTCGCGGCGCGCGAGGCTCTCGGGCGGCCATTCGGCTTTCATGTCGTAGAAAACCTCGAAGGCGCGTGCGCCTTCGGGCAGGCGCACCCACGGGACTTTGCTGCGCGTGAAAATGTGCACGTCCGGCGCAATTGCGTGCGGCTGGTCGAGCGTGGCGACGCGGACGAAGCGCAGATAAGGCCGGCGGCCATAATCGCTCCACAGTGCGACTTCGCAGGTCGGACAACGATGAATGGCATGCCCGCGCCCGCTCGGGCTCGGCATATCGATGATGGCGGGCTCACCACTCAGCATCTCGATGCGCGCGGTTTCGATCAGAGCGTTGATGGCGAACGCACCGCCAGTTTGCTTCTGGCAATCGAGGCAATGACAGCAATGGGTGAACATCGGGCGTGAGGCGAGCTTGAAGCGCACTGCGCCGCATGAGCATCCGCCTGCGAAAGAGTCTGTCATGGCTTGCTGCTCCGGCGTTTCGTCGCGGACCGAGTCAAATTCGCTGCCTTCTTGAATACTGTGGGCAATGCGCTTGCGTCGCCCCACCAACCGTCGTTCGGCGGCGCGGCGTGGGCCGAATATACATCGAGCGTGAGCGCGAAGTGCGTGAAAACGTGTTCGACCGCGCCGATCTTTTCCCAATCCGCCGCGACGGGCGCTTGCTTCACCGCCTCAACGCGTCGCCACGGCTCGCCGCGCCAATCCGTCGTCGGCAGTGCGGCCATGCCGCCGAGCAGGCCTTTGTCGGGACGGCGGACGAGCCAGAACTGGCCTTGGTGTTCGATCCGAAAAACCGCACCGTAGCGGCGCGGGCGCTCCGCCTTGGCGGCGCGGCGCGGAAAGGTCTGCGGCGAACCGGTGGCAAAGGCGGCGCAGAACGCACTGACCGGGCAGACCGCGCACTTGGGCGATTTCGGCGTGCAGACGAGCGCGCCCAGATCCATCAGCGCCTGGGCCCAGTCGCCGGGCCGATCCGCCGTCACCAGGTCTGCCGCCAGCGCGCGCAGCTCGGGTTTCGCCGCTGGCAAGGGCGCCTCAACGGCGTGAAGGCGGGCCACGACGCGCTCGACATTGCCATCGACGACATTGGCGGCGCGGCCGTGAGCGATGGCGGCGATGGCGGCGGCTGTGTAGGGGCCGACGCCCGGAAGCGTGCGCCAACCCTCCTCGCTGTCGGGAAACCCCTCTGTCGCCAGCCGTTGGGCGGCGGCGTGCAGATTGCGGGCGCGCGAGTAATAGCCAAGCCCCGCCCAGGCGGCGAGCAGCTCGTCGCGCGGGGCCGCGGCAAGCGCGCCAACATTGGGCCAAAGCGCCAGGAATCGCGTGAAATATGGGGCGACGGCGGCCACGGTCGTTTGCTGCAGCATGATCTCGGAGAGCCAGACCCGGTAAGGATCGGGCCGCCCGCCGCGGACCCGCCAGGGCAGCTCGCGGCCGGCATGATCGTACCAGGAAAGCAATGATTTCCTGAGGTTATCCCGAGTCGCAGCGGGCTTTTCCACAGGCCGAGGTTGGGTTCGGGCAAGCGCGGGCATGAGGCGTCTTTACCCTTTCTTCATGGCTTTTCGATTCGCTGCACGGTCCATGTCACTGCGCGACCGCTTCCGTCCCGCCGATGGCGCCTTTGCGCCAGCCGAGGCCGCTGACCGCGCCGAGGCGCGTGCGGCTAGTGCTCTTACGGGCAAGCGCGGCCGCATGGGCATCGCCCCGCCCCCGCCCGCGACCAAGGCCGTCAGCGCCCTGCTCAGGCCGCTCATGCGCGAAACGGGCATGGGGCTCAATGAATTGAAGCGCCGCTGGGCGGAGGTCGCCGGCGAGAGCTTTGCCCGGGCGACGCCGGAAAAACTGGCGGCCGGGGTGCTGACGCTGAAAGCGCCGGGCGCGCTTGCCCCGTTCCTGCAGCAGCAAGCGCCGCTCCTGATCGAGCGGCTGAAGGTGGCGGGCGCCAAGGTCAAATCGGTGCGGATCGAGCAGCGCACCGCGGCCGCCCAGAAAAATCCCAACGTTCGCCCGCTGAAGCGGGCGCTCACGACCGCCGAGGAAGCGGCCCTGAAGCAGGCGCTGGACCCTGTCGGCGACGATGGCCTGAAATCGGCCCTGATGCGGCTTGGGCGCGCGGTCAAGCAGGGTTGATGTTTCCTCTGGGCTGAAAAAACTCTATGCCTCCCGGGAAATCTGGAGGCTTTGCATGTTGGTGATTGGGCGTCGGAATCTGCTGCTGGGCGGGGCGGCTCTGGCGGCCGTGAGCGTCGCGGCGTGTGGCGGCGGCGGCGGCGGCGCGGGTTCGATCAGCCCGGACGACATGGTGTTGGGCGATACCGACGCGCCGGTGACGCTGATCGAGTACGGCTCGGTCATGTGCGGCCACTGCGCGCAATTCCACGCCGCAGTCTGGGAACAGCTGAAGGCCAATTACATCGACACCGGCAAAGTGCGCTTCGTCTTCCGCGAAATCCTGTCGCCGGCGCAGCCCGAGATCATCCCGGTGATCGCACTAGCGGGCTTCCAGGTGGCGCGCTGCGGCAATGCGAGCCCGGAGCAATACTTCAACCGCGTCGGCGTTTTGATGCACCAACAGCCGGCGATTTTCGCGGCTGGCTCGATCGAAGGCGTGCGCGCCAAGTTCATCGAGATTGGCGACGCGGCGGGCTTGAGCCAGGAGCAAGTCTTGGCCTGCATCGCCGACCCCACAGGCGGCGAACGCGCCGACCGGATTTCGCGCGCAGCGGGCAGTTCCGTCACCGGAACGCCAACCTTCTTCATCAACGGCGAGAAGGTCGAGGACCCGAGCGTCATGACGTACGAAGGTATCTCCCGTCTGCTCGATGCGGCGATCGCCGCAGCGGCGTAAGCTGACGAGGCGCGGCCGATCCCGTGAACATCACCGAGCTGCGTCTCACTGGCTTCAAGAGCTTCGTCGATCCGGCGCGCGCGCCGATCGAAACCGGGCTGACCGGCGTTGTCGGCCCGAACGGGTGCGGCAAGTCGAACTTGCTGGAAGCGGTGCGCTGGGTGATGGGCGCCACCAGCGCCAAATCCATGCGCGCCGCCGACATGGACGATGTGATCTTCGCCGGCAGCGCGGGGCGCCCCGCGCGCGAACACGCCGAAGTCACGGTGGTGCTCACCGATGCGCGCGGGCGCGCGCCGGCGCCGTTTCACACTGAGGACGTGCTGGAGGTGTCGCGCCGCATCCGCCGTGGGCTCGGCTCCACCTATCGCATCAATGGCAAGGAAGTGCGCGCCAAGGACGTGCAGCTCCTGTTCGCTGACGCGGCGACCGGCGCCAACTCGCCGGCCTTGGTGCGGCAAGGCCAGATCAGCGAATTGATCTCGGCCAAGCCGCAAAACCGGCGGCGCATCCTGGAAGACGCCGCCGGCATCGCCGGCTTACATGCACGACGCCACGAAGCGGATCTCAAACTGCGCGCGGCTGAAAGCAATCTCGCGCGGCTCGACGAAATCCTGGCCGAAATCGAGGGTCAGGCGCAGAGCTTGCGCAAGCAGGCGCGGCAAGCCGAACGCTATCGTGGCCTCGCGCAGACGCTGCGCGAAACCGAGGCGCTGCTGCTGCATCGGCGCTGGAGCGAGGCGCGCGAGCGGGAAGCGGAAGCGCAAGCGCATTTGCGCGAGGCCGAACGCGCGGTGGCGCAAGCCGCCGCCGACGCGAGCGCAGCGGAGCGCGCGGCAAATGACGCGCAAGAAGCGCTCGGCCCGCTGCGCGAGGAAGAGACCATCGCGGCGGCGGTGTTGCGCCGGCTGGAAGGCGTCCGCGTTGGCCTCGAACGCGACCTGACGGAGGCGCAAGCGGTCATTGAGCGCTGCAACGCCGATGCGCAGCGCGCGCGCGACGAAGCCACACGGCTGGCGGCTTTGAATACCGACGCGCAAGCAGCGCTGACCCGTCTCGACGAAGAATTGGCCGCGCTCGGCCCCGCCGATGGCGATAAGGCGCAAGCAGCGCTTAAGCAGGCGCAAGCGGCAGAGCAGACGGCGGCGGCCAAGCGCAGCGAAGCAGAGGCCAAGCTGGAAACGCTCGCTGCAGACGCAGCCGCCAAGCGCGCGCGCGCGCAAGCCCTGGCGGATGCCGCGAAAGCCGCGCGTGTGCGCGTTGAGCGCGCCGAGGAGCGCCGGCGCGGATTCGATGCGCAGATTAAAGCACTGCCGGTCACGGCGGACATCGAAGCGCGCTTGAAGGCGGCGCAGAGCGCACACGACGCGGCCCACGAGGCCGCCGCACAGGCGCGAACGGCTTCGGAGCGCGCCGAAGCAGCGTTGAAACAAGCGGAGGCCGAGGAGGACGCCGCGCTGGCGCCCTATCGCGGCGCGGAAAGCGCGGCGCGCCACCTCGATGCTGAAATCCGCGCGTTGGAAAAGCTGACGCCAACCACGAACGACGCGTTCAAACCAGTGCTGACGGCAATCGACGTCGAGCGCGGCTACGAGCGCGCCTTGGCGGCCGCACTTGGCGACGATCTCGATGCATCGACGGACGCGAAGGCGCCGGCGCGCTGGGCCGGCGCGGACGCGCCGGAGGTGAAGCTCCCGAACGGCGCAGCGCCGCTTGCCGAATACGTGAAGGCGCCGGCGGCGCTGGCGGCGCGGCTCGCGCTGGTCGGGGTTGTTGCGGCGAAGGATGGCCCTGCCCTCGCCAAGCAGCTCACGCCCGGCATGCGCCTGGTGTCCAAGGAAGGCGATCTTTGGCGCTGGGACGGCTTTGTGCGCCGCGCCGACGCGCCTCAGCCGGCGGCAGCGCGGCTTGAGCACAAAAACCGCCTCAATGCGGCGCGGCGCGAATTGGAAGCGGCCGAGCAGAAGCTGGCGCACGCCAAGACGGCGTGGGAGGCGGCAAAGGCAAAGCGGGCGGACGCCGACACGCAAGCGCGCGCGCTGCGCGTCGAATTGCCGAAGCGGCTTGCAGCGGAGGCCAATGCGACGCGCGAAGCCGAGCGCTTGGCCGCGGAGATCGCACGCGCCAGCGAACGCCGCGCCGATCTCGACGCACAGATCGCGGCGCTCACGGCGGAAGCGGCCGACGCGCGCGCGGCGCTCGACAGCGCAGATAGTTCGGCTGCGGGTGCACCCGAGGCAGGCGATGCTGGGGCGCTCGCGGAAGCGCGCGCGACGGTTGAAGCGATGCGCCTGGCGGCGGCGGAAGCGAGCGCGGCGGTGCAGAGCCTGGTGCGTGACCGTGCACAACGTGATGGGCGCCGACAAGCGATCGGCGCCGAGAGCAAACAATGGCGCGCCCGCATCGCGGAAGCCGAAACACGCTTGCAAACGCTGGCGGCGGAGCTCGACGACATCGAACGCCGGGGCGACGCCGCGAAAGCGGCGCCGGAAGCGGCGCGCGCGAAGCTTGAGGAATTGATGGATCAAGCCGGCGCCGCCGAAGCGCGCCGCGCCGTCGCTGGCGATCGTGTGGCTGAAGCTGAAGCTGGCGCCCGCGCCGCTGGCGAGGCCGCGCGCGCAGCAGGCAACGCGCACGCCGAAGCGCGTGAACGCCGCGCCAGCGCCGAGGCCCACGCGCAAGCGGCGATCGCACGCGTCACCGACATCGTCACCCATGCGCAGGAGCAGACGGGCGCTGCGCCCGACGATCTGGCGGGGCTCGCCGGCTCTTTGATGTCGGGGCCGCTGAGCAGCGCCCCGCTCAATGAGGTCGAGCGGCGCTTCGAGCGGCTCAAGGCCGAGCGGGACGCGGCGGGACCTGTGAACCTCCGCGCCGAGGAGGAACTCGCCGAAGCGCAGGCGCGCATCGAAACGCTGACGCGTGAGAAAGAAGACTTGGCGCAAGGCATCGCCAAGCTGCGGCGCGCGATCACGACGTTGAACAATGAAGGCCGCGCCCGGCTGATGCGCGCGTTCGAGGAAGTCGACGCGCATTTCGCGCAATTGTTCGCCACCCTGTTCGAAGGCGGGCAAGCGGCGCTGAGGCTCACCGAAAGCGAAGACCCGCTGGAGGCGGGCCTGGAAATTTTCGCCCAGCCGCCCGGCAAGCGGCTCACCAATCTCTCGCTGCTTTCCGGAGGCGAACAGGCGCTGACGGCGACGGCGCTGATCTTCGCTGTGTTCCTGGCGAATCCCGCGCCTCTGTGCGTGCTCGACGAAGTCGACGCGCCGCTCGACGACGCCAATGTCGATCGCTTCTGCCGGCTGCTCGAAGAAATGAAGCGGCTGACGACAACGCGCTTCATCGTCATCACCCACAACCCTGTCACCATGGCGCGGATGGACCGCCTGTTCGGCGTGACGATGCCCGAGCAAGGCTTGTCGCAACTTGTCTCCGTCGATCTCGGGCGCGCGCAGGCGCTGGCGGCCGAATAGCGCGCGACTGTCGTACAAACGTCGCGGTTTTCGCGGACGTGTCGCCAATTTGCCCCTCGTCACACGCTGCTACCGTGCTACGCTTGACCTAGGTTGGGATCGTGAGAGCCTGCCCAGACCGGGCCTCACGCGGGGGTCCAGATCATGGAAGATACCGCACGCGGTTTGCTTGACGTTCTGAGCCAGCAAGGCGTCTTTATCGGCGCCGGCGCGTCGCTGCTCTTCTTCATGCTCGAGATTTTCTTCGATCTCGGACGCACCGAAAAACGTGGCTTCTTCGAGAACCTGAAAAGCGCGTTTCTGCTGCTCGGCGCCGCGGCGACGATGGTGTTCGCGTTTTTCTCGCTGCACTCACAATACGAGCGCAAGACGTTCGCGGCGCGCGCTGCGAGTGAGATCGTGCCGTTCTATCAGCACTGCGTCGCCGAAGTGATGGCGCTGCCGGACGAGACGCGCGCCGAGATCGTGGAGAACCGCCTCGATCGCGCCAATCCGCTGGCGCATCAGCGCGACGAACGCTCGGTGCTGCAGTTCGAGTGCCTGGCGCTGGCGGTGCAACACTCCACGCCCTCGCCCGGCCAAGCGACGCAGATCGGCTGGCTGGCGCAGGACGCGTCGCTGGGCGAACGCCTGCTCACCGCTGCCGATGACGAGGCCTCAATCGCCGAGACGCTCTATCGTGTGTTCGGCGTCGACACGAACGAGTTTCTCGGCATTGGCCGCTCGCTGCCGATCACCGGCGACGATCGTTTGAGCCGCTACGGCGAAGCGACAATGCGTGAATACTGGGCGTCAAATGGCTGCGTCGTCACCAACATTCCCGGCAGCCCGTGCGACACACGCATGCAGAATGCGTGGGGGTGGCGCTTCTCCAGCATGGAGCAGACCGGCAACTACACGCTGCGCCAAATTCTCGCCGATCCCGATCCGGCGATCCGCCGCTTGCCCGATGAAGGCGGCGACACGCCGGAATATCAAGCGCTCATGCGCCGCCTGCAGGCGGGCGGCGATCTGGAAGAGCCGACGCCGATCCTGGTGCGCTACCACGTGTTTCCGGAGAGCTACTATGTCGGAACGTTGGGACGCCCCGAGGCGCGTGAAGTGTTCTTCTCCAGCCTGGCCGACGCCATCGACCTGCCGATCCGTGAAGCGTTCACCCGCTCGGGCGCCGACGACCCGATGAACCTGCGCGCGGGCGCGCCCGATAACCGCGCCTTCGTCTGGATTTACGTGCCGACCTCGCGCGACGATTATCGGCTTGCGACATGGCGGAATCTGTTCTTTTACCTGCGCGACGTCCGCGTCGATGAGCGCATCCGGGAAGCGGCCCGCCGCCCCTCCTGGGGTGAGTTGCTCAACGAGCTCGGACAAGACTAGCCCCGCTTCAGTGCCGGCGGCGCGCGTACGGACGGATTCCCATTGATGCTGCTGACTGTTGCGCTGCTTCTGCTGCTGCTGATCGTTGTCACGGTGGTGGCGCTCTCCTGGGAAGATGCGCTGAAGCGGCGCGGCGTGTTTGTCGGCATCGGCGTTCTTGGGCTGATGCTGGCGGGTTGGGCGCTCTGGGCGTCGCCGCGCGAAGCGCTGCTGCAAGGCGAAAGCGATGCGTGGAGCGCGTGGGGGCAAAGCATCGATGCGCGCGTGGCGGCGTGCGGCGAGACGATCGATGGCGCGACGTGCCTGAAGAGCGCGCTGGCGCGCCACGCAGCCCCGCCCGCCGCCGACGACAGCAACGCGGCGCGCTTTTTCCGCGACATGAACATGGGCGAAGCGCTGCTTTCGCACGAGCGCACGCGCGATCTGTTGTGGGACGAGTTCGGCATCGATAGCGCTGACTTTCTCGGCACCGGCTATTCGGCGCCGCGCGGCGCCGGTGGCGGTTACGAGGCTGCGCGGCAGCTTGAGTATTTTGTCCCGAACATGTGCGCCGACGTGATCGATACGGCGGTGTGCCCGCGCGAGGTCGAGAATGTGTGGACGTGGCGCCTGAGCGCGACGGATGCGGCGGCGTGGGTCGATCGCTCGGCGGCGGAATTTTTCGCAACCGCCGCACCCGCCGATCACGCCGCGCAGTGGCGGGCGCAGGCGACCGCGCTTTCCCAAGGCGCGCTCTATGTGCGCTTCTCGCGCTTTCCGGCGCAATATTATGCCGGCACCGTCGGCCGGCCGAACGCGGACCTGGTGTTCTTCGCCGCCCTGCCCGATCCGGGCGCATCGACATTGCGCGAGATCATGGCGCGCACCGGCAGCGCCGCACTCGGCGAGCCGGACGCGCCGGAGGACACGCTGTTCGTGTGGGTTTATGCGCCGCCGGCGCCGCCGCCCGCGGCGACGTGGTCAGCCTTGTTCGACTACGTCGCGCAAAACTAGTTCAGCGCGCGCGCGGCGGACGGCGCTTGGCGGCGCTATCGTCCGTCTCGAACATCGGATTCGGATCGAACTGGCCGGCGAACGGCGCGTCCATCAGATAGTCCGGCAGCCGCGCCGACTGCGCCTTTTCGTTCGAAACGGCGATAATCTGGCGATCCTTCGACATCGCGCGCAACACATCGGCGTTGATGTCGCCGATCAGTTCGGCGCTTTCCTTAGCCATCAAATGATTGGCCACGCCGAACAGTTGAAACACGCCGGCATTGTTGAAGATGGTGCGCCAGTCTTTCGGGTAGAGCCGCTGCAATTGCGACAGATCCTGGAAGAACGGCCACACCTGCAGGCCGTAGCCGCGCAACAGCGTCATCGATTGGCGCAGCGGGCCGAACTCGCCGAGCTGGGCGCATTCGTCGAGCAGGAACAGCGTCGAACGCTTCGGGCGGCGCTTGCGCCCCATCACCGTCAGCATCAGCGCGCCGACCCACAAACGCAGTAGCGCGCCATGGCTTTCGAGCTTGTCGGGCGGGATGACGATATAGATCGTCATCGGGTCGCCGCGGCGCACGGCGTCGAGGTTGATGGTGGATTTCGACAACGAGCGCAGCGCTGAGTCCGAGTTCACCACCTTCAAATAGGACTGGGCGGTCGAGAGGATGCCGGAGCGCGTCTGTTCGGTGATCGGCAGGAACGACGAGATGTTCTGCTTCGACAGCCGGTTCAGCTGCTCGTGGTTTTCGATCAGCGCGGCGAGATTGTAGACGGCGTCGTCGCTCATCAGGATTTCGCGCACGCGGCCGAAATGGCGCTCGGCTTTCGGCGCGGTCTCGGCCACCGCCGCGATCACGCCCGACATCAGCGAACGGCCCCAATTGTCCCAGAAGGGCTCCTTGTGGAAGCCGACATCGCCGGCCAGCAGCGAGGCCAGCATTTCGGCGTCGGCGTCGAGCAGCGCGCCGGGGCGGTTGAACAGGTCGAACGGGTTCAGGCTGTCGGTGCGCTTGGACACCGCGCCGAACGGATCGAGCAGACGGACCTCCTGGCCCATCTCTTTGCGGCGGCGGTGAGTGACGTGCCAGGTCTCGCCCTTCGGGTCGATGACGATCACCGAGCCTTCGAAGCGCAGCAAGTTCGGGATGATCACGCCCCGGCCTTTGCCGGCGCCGGTGGGGGCTATGGTGACCAGGTGGCGATCCTCGCCATAGACGATCGGCAATTCGCCGGTCGGCGCGGCCTGACTGACGCGCGGGGCGCCAAAACCGATCGGATCGCGGGCGTCGTGGTCGGATTTCCAGCCCAAAAGCAGGTCCATGACCTCCGGGCGCAATCCCTGCCCCGAAGCCTCAGGCTTCTTCTTGGAGCGGGTCGTACGCGGGCGGGTCATGTCGGCACCTCACTCGCGGCCGCTGCGGAGAACGGCCGGGAATCACTTGTAATGGCGGATCGAGGCCGGAGCCGTTCCCTTTTGCGGCGAATTGGGGCAGCCCGGAGACGGACGCGTCCCCGCCCCGTCTGTCGCCATGACAGCCGGAAAAAAAATCTGGCGCAACGCCTTGACGCCGTCGGGGGCAAACTTTCCGCCGACAACGCCTCACCGGCTCTTTCGAGCCGGTGAGTTATTGTTTTTATTCAGTTTTGTTGATTGAGCCCGGTTACCGGACGTCGCCCATCCACTTCTTGAGGAACGGCGAGATGGCCAGCAGCACGACACCTGCAATGATGCCGTAAACGCCCACTTGCGTGAACTCACGCACGTAGGTGTCGAGCTGTCCGCCGAGATCGACGACTTGGCCCGCGACCGTTTCAGACGAAGTGCGTTGCGCGATGATCGCCGCGAGAATGTGTGCGAGCGATGACGACAAGAACCACACGCCCATCATCAAACCAACGACGCGCGCCGCCGAGAGCTTGGTGATCATCGACAGACCAACCGGCGACAAGAACAACTCACCGGTCGTGTGCAAAAGGTAGAGCAGCGCCAGGAAGATCAACGGCACCTTGTAATCGTCGCCGGCGAATTGCGCGCCGAGCACGAGCACGAAGAAGCCAAGACCAACCTGGATCAGGCCGAGCGCGAACTTCACCGGCGTCGACGGCTCAAGATTGCGCTTGGCCAGCCATATCCACATGGCGCTAAACGGCAGCGCCAACAGCACGATGAAGCCGGCGTTGAAGCTTTGCGTCTGCGCCGCCGTCATGGTCACGCCCGGCACGACCGTGAGATCGGTGGTGCGCTCGGCGAACAGCGAGAGCGACGAGCCCGCCTGCTCGAACAGCATCCAGAAGACGACGCTGAAGAAGACGAGCACGAGTGCTGCGATCATCTTGGTGCGCTCAACGCCTTTGAAGCCGACCAGCGCGAAGGCGAGCACCGCCACGAACAGGAGCGGCACCAGGATCGGCAGCGCCTCTTCCATCATTTGCGTTTGCTGCACCAGCAGCCACGCCGGAATGACCGCGACGAGGCCCAAAATCCAGAACAGGCCCTCGAAGCCCGCCGAGATTGGCTTAGGCGGCTCCGCCTTACCTTTCAGCCACTTTTGACCCATCAAATACTGGATCAGGCCGAAGGTCATGCCGATGCCAGCCAGGCCGAAACCGTACTTCCAGCCATAGGTCTGGCCGAGATAGCCGCACGCCAGCGTCGCCAGGAAGGCGCCGAGATTGATGCCCATGTAAAAGATGGTGAAGCCGCCGTCGCGACGCGGATCGCCGGGCGGATAAAGCGCCCCGACCGTGGTCGAGATGTTGGCCTTGAGAAAGCCGACGCCGATGATGATGAGCGCCAGCGAGAGATAAAGGATCTGTTCGTAGGGAATGCTCATGCCGCCGAGCGACATGACGTCCGGACGCGTGCTGAGCGAGTAATCGTCGGTGGCGACAAACGCCGGCACGCCATTCGTTGCGCCATCGACGGTCATGCCCTCGGCAGCGAACGAAACCGCGTAGCGCTGCTCGCCCGATATCAGAAACAGTTCGCGATTTTCGCCGCGGCCTTCCGCCACGATGTCGTAGGTCTGCCCCTGGAAGGTCAGCTCCTGCACCGAGCCGCGGCCCTCGAACGCCATGCCGAAGTGGCCGAGCACCAGGAACACCGCGCCGATCGTCACCGCTTTGCGTGAGCCGAGATAGCGATCGGCGATAACGCCGCCGATGACAGGGATCAGATACACAAGCGCTGCGTAAGCGCCGTAGAGGCCTTGCGCCTTTTCATCCGAAAACAGGAAGTGCTGGGTGAGATAGATCACCAGCAGCGCGCGCATCCCGTAGAAGGAAAAGCGCTCCCACATTTCGGTGAAGAACAAGGTGACCAGGCCACGCGGGTGGCCCATGAAGGTCTTCTCGTCGTCGGCCTGCGGCGCAGCGCCGGCGGTTGCGTCAGTCATGAATACGATCCCTAGCGCGCTCTCGCGCGCCCCCGTCCCTTACTTGCCCGATAAACAAGCAGAGCGGCTGCTT
>JBFWYC010000038.1:0-40363 GCA_050186805.1 Hyphomonadaceae bacterium | reverse complement strand
ACCCCGCGCAGGCGCAAATCGCTGCCCTCGTAAGCCTGGGCCGCCGCGCTCCCGGCGCTCAGCGCCACGACCGGCGAGGTGCGCCCATCGCCGTCAATGTCGACGTCAAAGTTGAAGTGAGGGCCGCCGAACATCGCACCAAGGCCAAACAGAATGGCAATGGCGATCGCCGCGACGAACACGAAGCGTTCCATCAAATTCTCCCTCGCGCCGGCTCTGGCGCCCTCTCACAGCATGGATGCGCCGATCCGGCTTGCCGGATGCACTCAATAGCGCGGTCGCCAACGCTTTGGCGCGGACAGCGAAGCCTCCTCGGCGGCGGCGAGGCGCGCCGCGGCGCGCTCGATCGCGACTTCGACCTCTGCGAGCCTGGCCTCGATCAGTGCATCGATTTCAGCATTTCGAGCCGCCTCTTCGGCGGCCAGGCGCGCGTCCAGCTCGGCAAACTCTTCCGCCAAAGCCTCTTCCAGCGCGGTTTCCAGATGGACCGTTATCTCGTCATCGATTGAGGGGCCTGCAGAGGCGGCGAAGGCCTGATCGATGGCGGCCTCTACATCGCGGCGGATGGCGTCGGCGTCGACGCGTTCGGCGAACGCGCCACATTCGGCGTCCGGCGTGTGCTTCTCCCCCGCCCATGCCGCGCCGCTCAGGCAGACCGCAAGCGCGGCGGCGATCAAAATGCGCATGGCTTTCCTCCCTGCGGCGCACGCTCCCACGCGAGCCTCAAGTCATGGATGCCGCAATCGGCGCCGCTGGATGCAAAAAAGGGCCGCCCATCGGGGCGGCCCTTTCGTTCGCGGGTGCAGCGAAGCTTACTCGATGATCTTGGCCACGACGCCAGAACCGACGGTGCGGCCGCCTTCGCGGATGGCGAAGCGGAGACCCTGGTCCATGGCGATCGGGCTGATCAGCTCGACGACCATTTTAATGTTGTCGCCCGGCATCACCATTTCGACGCCTTCCGGCAATTGCACAATGCCAGTCACGTCGGTGGTGCGGAAATAGAATTGCGGACGATAGTTGGTGAAGAACGGCGTGTGACGGCCGCCTTCTTCCTTGGTCAGAATGTAGACTTCCGACTCGAACTTCTTGTGCGGCGTGATCGAGCCCGGCTTGGCCAGGACCTGGCCACGCTCAACGCCTTCACGGTCGATGCCGCGCAGCAGCGCGCCGATGTTGTCGCCGGCCTGGCCCTGGTCGAGCAGCTTGCGGAACATTTCGACGCCGGTGCAGGTCGACTTCACGGTCGGACGGATACCGATGATTTCGATTTCATCGCCCACCTTCACGATGCCCTTTTCGACGCGGCCGGTCACAACCGTGCCACGGCCCGAGATCGAGAACACGTCTTCGACCGGCATCAGGAACGGCTGGTCGACCGGGCGCTCCGGCTGCGGGATGTAGGTGTCGACGGCGGTCATGAGTTCCATGATCGCATCTTCGCCGATGGTGGCGTCGCGGCCCTCAACCGCGGCGAGGGCCGAGCCCTTCACGATCGGAACGTCGTCGCCCGGGAAGCTGTACGAGGACAGAAGCTCACGGACTTCCATTTCGACGAGGTCGAGGAGTTCCTTGTCGTCGACCATGTCGACCTTGTTCATGAACACGACCAGCGCCGGCACGCCGACCTGACGGGCGAGCAGGATGTGCTCACGCGTTTGCGGCATCGGGCCGTCGGCCGCCGACACAACCAGGATCGCGCCGTCCATCTGGGCAGCGCCCGTGATCATGTTTTTCACGTAGTCGGCGTGGCCGGGGCAATCGACGTGGGCGTAGTGGCGAGCGCTGGTTTCGTACTCGACGTGCGCCGTGTTGATCGTAATGCCGCGGGCCTTCTCTTCCGGCGCGGCGTCAATGTCGGCGTACGACATGGCCTTGGCTTGGCCCTTCTTCGCCAGCGTCATGGTGATGGCCGCCGTGAGCGTCGTCTTGCCGTGATCGACGTGGCCAATCGTACCGATGTTGCAGTGCGGCTTCGTCCGCTCAAACTTTTCCTTGGCCATTGTGAGGTCCTGTCTCTCCGGCGTCCAAAATGCTGGTCGGCGCTAGGGCCAGGCCAAAGCGCGCATAAGGTGCGCGTCTTTAGCCGCGCCCGCGCGCACGTCAAGCCCCGCAAAGCCTTGGCGCGCTGTTCCAAGCGCTTTAATGGTGTTTCCGCGACGGTCGTCCGAAAGGACGCGAAAAGGGAACGCGGTGCGGGGGGACGTCTCCCAAATCCGCGGCTGTGCCCGCAACTGTAAGCGGCGAGCGCTCCGCCAAACGCCACTGGCCTGCAACCGGGCTGGGAAGGCGGCGGGAACGCGATCGAGCCGTGAGCCAGGAGACCTGCCGCCGCATGTCGCTCGTTCGCCGGCCGGGTCCAGCCGAACGAACCGGAAGTCTCCGCAGCAGCGACGCGGGCGGCCCCGCGCAAAGGATTCGTTCTTTGAGCCCCGCTTGTCGCTGCCTTGGCGCGCCGGTGGGGTTGGCGGTGCGTTGCAAAATGGGGACGCTCCTATGCGCCGCGTACTGAAAGTCGCACTCTTCACCGCCACGGCCCTCGCAGCGCCTGTCGCGCACGCCGAGGATCCAGAGATCGTCGTCACCGCGACCCGCGCAGCCTCAACCGCCGAACGCTTGCCAGCGAGAACCGAGGTCATCGATCGCGCCGACATCGAAACAGGCGGGTTGGTTTCCCTGCCCGAAGCGCTTGGTGTTGAAGCGGTCCAATCCGGGGGCGCCGGCCAACAGACTTCACTCTTCCTGCGCGGCGCCAATTCCAAGCACGCGCTGTCGCTGTTCGACGGCATCCGCCTGAACGACGCCAGCACGCCCAATGCGCAATACGACTTCGGCCTCGATACGCTGGGCGGGATCGAGAGAGTCGAAATTCTCCGCGGCCCCGCCTCGGCCATCTACGGGTCTGACGCGGTGGGCGGCGTTATTAACATGTTGCCGCGTCGCGGCGGCGCCACCGCGTTCGCACCCTTTCTTGAACTGGCCGGCGGCTCATACGAGAGCCGCCGCGTGCTGGCAGGCGCCGTGGGCTCAAACGGCGGCTTTGACTACGGCGTGAGCGCTGAAAAGCTCGAAACCGATGGATACGACCTCATCCCCGAGCGGATGATCACCCACACCGGAGACGCCGATGCGGCGGCGATCTCCACGTTCACGGCGAGCGCGCGTTACGAACTGTCCGCGCTATCGGTCGATGCATTGCTGCGCGTTCGCGAGTCTGAGACCGAATTCGACACGTTCTCTGGCGGCGTCGGCTTCGACCTGCGCGCCGATGACCCCGACCTCGAAAATGAAGCCACGCAAACGGTGTGGCGCATCGGCGCGGATGGCGAGATCGGCGGTGTCACGCTGCGCCTCAGCGGTGGTCAAGTGCTGAGCGACCGCAGTGAAACAGACGGTGGATTTGAAACCAGCGCCGCCGAATCCACGCGCGACTTCGCGGACGCCAGCGCCACTTTTGCACGCGACGGCATGCTCCTCGTGGGCGGCCTCGCGTTCGAGCGGAACGAGATCGACACACGGCCGCAATTCTCCAATCCGCTGGTCGTGGGCGAAGATCAATTCGCGGGCTATGTGCTGAGCCAGTTCAACGTCGCCCGCCATGTTGTCGCCACCGGTTCGGTGCGTGTCGACGATTACGAAAATTTCGGCGCGCAGACGACATATTCGCTCGGCGCTGTCGTTACGTTCGGCGACGTGCGCGCGTTCGCATCTTACGGCACGGCGTTCAAAGCGCCCTCACTCAGCGAGCGGTTCGAGACGAGTTTTTTCAATGTCGGCAATCCCGATCTCGATCCCGAGGAGTCCGCGTCGTGGGAAATCGGCGGCGATTGGGATGTCGCCGAGACGCTGCGTGTCGGCGCGTCCTACTACCAGTCGCGCATCGACAATCTGATCGAGTACGATTTTCTCCAATCCATGAACGTCAATCTGGGCGAAGCGGAAATCGACGGCGCGGAGGTCTACGCGGAGGCGGCGCCGACGAATTGGTCGTCGCTACGCGTGTCATACATGTGGACGGACGCGCGCAACGGGCAAACTGGCGCGCAACTCGCGCGCCGGCCCGAGCACGCATGGGGCGCCGAGCTTCGGCTCAGGCCGAACGATCGCCTCAGCCTTGGCGCCGCCTGGACCTATGTCGGCGACCGCATCGACGTCACTTACAACGACAACGGCACTTTCCGCAGCGGGGCAGAGGAAATCGATGGTTTCAACCTGGGCGCCGTGTTCGCAACCTTCGATATCGATGAGCGCGCGCAGATTTTCGCGCGCGTCGATAACGTCACAGATGAGAGCTACGAACAGCCGGCGGCCTTTGCCGGCGCGCCGCGCAGCGTCACGCTCGGCCTTCGCGCCAGCTACTGAGCGTCCGCCGCCAAAGTGAGGTCATCGCCGGTGACACGCTGGCGCGTGGCGTCATAGCAGAGTGAACGCAGTTCGCCGTTCACTCTGCCAGGCGGGGTCTGCCCCTGACGAAACCACTGCCGTCCGAGCGTAACGGTTCCGCTTTCCACGTGTCCGATCGGCGCCCACGCTTGCGCCGCGCGCTCACGCAGCGACGGCGTCCTGGCCCAGCTTGGCCAATCGTCGGCGACGTGCGTGAACCGCACGCGGAGACTGCCGCAAGTAAACTGGCCGGGCTCGATGTTGGTGACCTCGACAACGCGCCGCTGTGACGGTGCACAAAAGGACGGCCGCTCGCCGCCGTACGGCGAACCTTGCAGGCGCGCGAAGCCCTCGTTTGTCAGCGCGTATTGGACGGCGCCGTCGCCCATCTCGCGGGCGACGAGATAGCCCATATCGACGAACTCCTGCATGCGGGCGGCGCTGGTATTGGCCGCTTCGGCACCCCAGTCCCGGCGCATCAGATCGTAGCGAACCAGAAAGACGCTGCGCCGGCGCTCCGAACCGTCGAGCCAAACGCCCGGCCATGCGAAGCAAAGCGGCGCGTCAGCCACCATACGTTGCACCGCGGTCGCGACCTCAGCGGGCGAAACATTGGGCGCAACGCGCTCAATGACCATGTCGGCCGCGCCGGCGCGAATTTCGCGCGGAATACGCATGAACTCGTCGCGATCCGGCAACGGCTCAACCGTGCAAGCCGCCACGCAAAAGCCGGCCACCAACGAACTTAGAAAGTGCTCTCGCCGCAGGTTCATCGTCGCGTCCCCGTCCGGATGACGATGACGCCACTATTGCGCGCCTTGAGCGCTTGGAACATTTACGCCGAAGCAATCTTCGGCGCGGGCAGTGGAGAAGACAGTCCCTGCCGCCACCCCAGGCGCCGCTGCTTTATTGTGAGCCGATCTGCTCGCCAATGGCGCTCGCGACCTGCAAGTAGACGTCGATGTTTTCCTGGAAGTTCGCGGCCGTGATGCCGTGATCGAGGATCATGTAACGCAGGACGCGTAAGCGGTTGTCCTCGGTTGCGCCCAGCGAGACGACGGCGAAATCGAGACGGTTCATCAGATCGCGCGCGCTGACCCCCGATGGCATCGAGTAGTAGCCGACGATGCGCGCGCCGCGGCAGCGGCCGTTGTCACAGACGGTGCCATCGACGAAGAAGCGAAAGCCTTCCGCCGACACCACTTCATACCACGGCAGGCCGTCCTCATCGACGCCGCTGTCAGCTATGGTGGCGTTCAGGCGTTGCAGCATCGGCCGCAAATCCGCTTCGGCCCAATCCGATAACACCCGCATGTCCTGCGCACGCGCCGGCGCCGCAAAACTCACCGCAAGTGCAGCAAAAACAACGAAAACCAGACGCCGCATCAGCATCCCCCTAACCGCAACGCCGCGAACATGGCGCCGACCCAAGCAAAGCGCCAGCACGATTGCAGCTTGTGGGTGGGTTGGAGCGGGTAGAGGGAATCGAACCCTCGTCTTCAGCTTGGAAGGCTGCGGCTCTACCATTGAGCTATACCCGCAACCGCTCTCATGTTGTGCAGGCTTGCCTAGCCGAAGCTACGCGCGGCCGACACGCCCCGTCTTCGCCGTTCGGGCTTCGACGAGGCAGCCTTCCTACGCGGCGCGTAGCGAAGGCTGGTGGAAGGGGCTGGAAAACCACAAGTGAGACACGTCAGAGACTTAGCCCCTGAGATTCCCTACCCCGTCCCCTATGCGTTTGAGGGCTTTAGCGGCAGTTTCCCTACCCCGTCAACGGCGGTTGATCGGTCAGACTTTAAACTTGCGGGGTCGTCGTCACCGCGATTTTGCGGTGATGGTGGAGACACCACATGACAGTAAACGAGTATGTCCGTAGCCGAGAAAGCGACCTGCCCGACATTTTCAAGGCAGGCACATTTGAAGTCTGGCTAGACACGTCAGCGCTCTATGACGCCGTCACTCAACAGTTGGAAGAGCGATGGGACGGGGACGGCGAGCCGCCGGAAAAGTGGCTTCACGACAACTTCGATGAAGCTGCCCGCTGCGCCTACGGGCACATGTGGCTTCCTGAAATCTGAGAGTACGGGCGCCGGGTCGAAGGGCCCGGCGTTCCCAATTTCGGCCTAGGACTTGCTTTAACCTGACGCCGATGTCCCGACCACACAAACAGCGGCGGCGCCAACTCGCGCTCATGGCGGCCAATCGGCGCGACCGTGAGATTGAGGGCGCGTGGGCGCGCTTCGTTGCGCCTGTGGTGTCCGTGGGCGTCAAGTTCGGCCCTCTGCGGCGCATACTCAAAGGTACGCTGCGTCTCGGTCGGCGCCGGCATCGGAACGAAGCTCTAGACAACGTTCCAAACGACTTTGCGGAAATCGACTTCGCGCGCACCGGCGCCTACGTCGGCGTGAAGTTCACCCGCGCATCGCACGGCATCAACCGGGCCATGTATCCATACGCGGCTGCGTTCGCCGACTTGGTGGAAGCTGGCGCAGTTCGATCCGTCGGGGAAGCGGCGTTGCAAGTCATGCCGACGAACGCTCAGGGCGAACCCGTGACCGTCCAATACGCGTGTCGCTACATCAAGGCCGAGCTAGAGAAAGCAGGCCGGGCCGATCTGTACGACGGCGCGAAGAACCGGTCGGGGCGACCCGCCTAATTGACGGCGCGGACTTTAAACTAGCGCGTCGGCGTTATGTCTAAGTCAAATCCCCTCTCGCCCTATCTCAACGCGCCACCGACGCCTAAGCAACTCGACCGGCTTACCGACGCCGAGTTGCGCGCCATAATCAAGTCCGCGCGCGAAGTCGAAACGCTCAACACGACGGACCTGGACGACACGATTCAATGGGCGCGGTCGTGTCGTGAGGCCGCCGAGCAAATGCTGGCGAAGCGCGGGGGCAAGCCATGAGCGTCCGCGTCAAATCCGCCGAGTTCGGCGACCTGTGCGTTTTTCAAGTGCACGTCTGCACCAACGGCGAACAAGGCGGCAACCGCTCACACGGCGGGTATGCGAGTATCACGTTTCAAGATTTAGGTTCGACCGGCATTGACGCGGCTGTTGACCGTCGCCGCTTCAAGTACGTCAACGAAGTCACCGTGCGCCTTTGCGGCGACGCCGAGATTCGCGCGATGCGGCGCGCGCTGTTATTCGCTGCGCACGCTTTGGACGAAATGCTTGACGACATCGAGCGCGAGAACGCGCAAAAGGCGGCGCGCCCCTTTCCGTGGCCCTCGCCCTAATGCGCTTCACGACATTCGCGGATATGTGGGCGAAGACCAAGCAAGACCACGACCTACCTTGGGAAGCGATCTGCCACAGCATCGCCAACGCGCCTGAGTTCGATAGCAAAGCGGCCTGCCCATGGATCAGCCTAGCGGTTTACGGCCCGACGCCGAACGAAAACGGCTGTCTGCGATACGCGAAGAATATTCAGGCGATCACCGGGCTTGAGGGCGATTACGACGCGGGCGACGTCAGCATTGACGAAGCCGCCTCCCGCGCTCGGGCGGGCAATTTGCGCGCATGCTTCTACACATCGTCACGACACCGACAACTAAGCGACGACGGAAAGCAGTTGGGCCATCGCTGGCGCGTGCTTGTGCCGTTGTCTCACGAAATGCCGTTGACGGCTCGCGCGTCGCTGTTGGACCGCCTCAATGGCGTGCTCGGCGGCATTCTGACCGGCGAGTCATGGAACGACTCGCAAGCGTTTCTGATTGGCCGCGTGCGCGGTGTGGAATATCGATGCCTAGTTACATAGACGAACTGTCAGACGCGCCCAGTATTGGCCGGCCCTCGAGCCAACGGGCCGGAGTCCAAGGCGGCGAGCACGTTTCTACCGAAACGCTTGTGGAGAGCTTGCTGGCCGGCGAAGCGTTGCATGAGTCATCGCGCGATCTGGCGGCGCGCGGTTACACCGAAGAACAACTGTATGAGCTATTCGACCAAAGCGACGCGAGAGAGGCGCGACCGGTTGAATGGGCGAAACGGCGCGCGGACGTTCCGAGGCTCGTGCGTTCGGCGGCTAAGAAGCGATTGGCCGAAGCGGCGCGGATATTCGCGACCCCGGCGCAGTTGCCGAATGGCGCATCCGTGACGCCAACGGGCCAACCGATGAGCACCCCAACGCCACCGCTCGCGCCCATCGTATTGCCCGTCATGCGGCCCGCCGACATGGCCGCGCTACCCGTCAAAGCGCGTCGCTGGATCGTGCAAGACGTCATTCCCGAAGGCGAACCGACACTAGTTTACGGCAAGGGCGCGACCGGGAAGAGCTTGCTTCTCTTCCAACTCGCAATTTGCATCGCGTCGGGCCGGAAATGGGTTGACCGCGAAGTCCCACACGGTCGCGCGGTGTTCTTCACATGCGAAGACGGCGTCGATGAATTGAACCGGCGCGGCGCGTCAGTGTTGAAGATGCTCGGCATTGATTGGAGCGATTGCGGCGAGCGGTTGCTGATTATCCCGATGCGAGGCGCGGAAGCAGACGCGGTGCTGGCGACGCCGAATAGCAACGGCACGTTGACGCCGACCGGAACTTACGAAGCGCTCAAGGCGGTCGTGGGCGACTTTCGGCCCGATTTGGTGGTTGTCGATACGTTGGCGGACACGTTCGCGGGCGATGAAAACCGCCGCGCCGAAGCCAAGCAATTCGTCAACATGATCGCGCGCTTGCGCATTGACGCCACTCATGTCGTGACGGCTCACCCGAGCGTGAGCGCGGAAGCCGACGGGCGCGGTTCGTCAGGCTCTACCGGTTGGCCGGCTGCGGTGCGGTCGCATCTGACGTTTAGCCGGATCAAAGACGGTAAGTACAAGGCCGACGGCGACGTCCGCTTACTCGAAAACAAGAAAGGCAACTACGCGGCGGAAGGCGCCGGCGCGATCTTGATGCGCTGGAAGGAAGGCGCGTTCGTCCCTGAGTCAGGCAGCGCGGAGCTTTCGGAAGCCGACGTGGACGCGCTCTTCCTCGCATTGCTGCACAAGTACCACGGCACGGGGCGACGGATTAGCGCGCACATGGCCCCTAGCACGTTCGCGAAAGAGGCTGAGGCGGTCGCGGCTGGCGTCACGAAAGCCAAACTCGACGCGGCCAAGCATCGATTGTTCGACGCGCAACGGATCGGGCAGGAACCGAGCAAGGGGTCCAATGGGCGCGAGAGTACGCGCTTGGTGATCCTGGACGTCGGCGGGCCGATGCCGTGGAGGCCGGCGCAGGACTGACCACACCACCTTTCCACCACCCTCCACCACCCTCCACCACCCTCCACACACACCCCCCCTAATAACCCCCCCACCCATACGCGGGCTGGGAGCCCCGCGCACGGGGTGCATATCTCTCACACGGGGGGGTGTGAGGCAGACACGCTGGCGGCGTTGGCAAACGCGAACTTGGCGCGCTCCCATGCCCGTTGCGCGCCTAGACGCTGAGTGTAGCCCTCACCCGAGACAGCAATGACGCTCTCGGCCCATCGCCACCCATTGAGCGCGCGCGGAAAGCCGCGCCCGTGTAAACGCCAACGCCACAATCCGTCTTCGTCTTGGAATAGTTCGCAGTACACCCGACAACTCCGGTCAGGCCCCCGCCAGCATGTACCACCTAGAGAGTCCTAGGACGGTCGTACAGCCGCGTCTGCACTGGCCTACCCCCACTGCCCCCGGCACGTTGCCGCCCCTGTACGGGCATCCTAGGCCGATTACGGCACGGTTTACCCTGCCTAGGCCCAAGACGGGCAATTCCGTGCCGATATGGGTCGATTTTGTGTATGACTGTTGCGCCGGGAACCGCCCTCTTGGTCAAAAAATCCCGCATGCGGAACGTCCGTAGAACGAAATGGGGCGAAATGGGGCAATTCGGGCAAGATTAAGGTTGATGGCCAGCCCGTAATTTTTCCTCTGAGGGGCGCTTGCGGCCCCCGACTTTAAACAAGCGGCTTGGTTCTCACCCCGGCATTTCGCCGGCCCAACTAGGTGAAAGCCAAATGAAACTGCATGAACTACTCGAAAAGCGCGCGGCCAAAGTTGGCCGTATGCGCACACTTCAAACCGCCGCGAACGACGCGGCCCGCGAACTGACCGACGCCGAACGCGCCGAGTTCGACACCCTGGAAACCGAAGTCCGCGCACTTGATGACGGCCCGATCCGGCGCGCTCGCTCGCTCGACACGCTGGAACGCGCCGCGCCGGGCCAACCGATCAACGACAACGGCACGCCAGACTTCGACCGCGCGTGCGGCGCCTATTCGCTTCGGGCCGCTATCGCCCATGCGTCGGGGCTCACGGTTGACGCGGGCCGCGAAATCGAAGTCAGCCAAGAGTTGCAACGCCGCTCGGGCCGCACGCACCAAGGCCAACTCACGGCGCCCGCAAACGTGTTCCTTGTCCCGCGCCGCGACGAACAACGCGTCATTGTTTCGTCCACCACTGGCGCCGGCATTGTGCCAACCGAGCATCGCCCGGACCAATACATTGATGCGTTGCGCGCCAACTTGGTGACCGCGCGTCTCGGCGCCACGGTGTTGAGCGGCCTCACCGGCAACGTCAGCATTCCGAAAAACGCGGCCAATCGTTCGGGCCAATGGGTTGCGGAAAACGCCGCGCTCAATGCTGTGGACGGTGATTTTGACGCCGTGACGATGACGCCGAAGCATGTGGGCTCGCTAACCGAGTACTCGCGCAACATGCTGCTTCAATCATCGCCCGATATCGAAACGCTCATTCGCGGCGACTTCGCGGCGGCTCTCGCCGTTGCTCTCGACGCGGCGGCGTTGGTCGGCGGTGAATCAAATCAGCCGAGCGGCATTATTGATCGCCTGACCGACGCGTCCGCGCTGGGCACGCTCGGTACACCCACGTGGGCCGAAGTGCTCGGCATGATCGCCAATATCGAAATGGCGAACGCCGCAACCGGTCGCTTGGGATGGGCGCTCAATCCGCGCGCCGTGCAAACGCTCCGCGCGACACCGAAAGTCAGCTTCGGTTCGCCCGTTGAGTACGACGCCGGCGCCGGCTTCCTCATGGACGGCCCCGACAATCTCGCGGGCTACGCCGCCGCTTCCACGACGTCGATTGGTCCGATCGGCTCACCTGATCCGGGCGTGGCGATCTTCGGCGACTGGGCCTCGCTGTTGATCGGGTATTGGAGCGGCGTCGATATTCTCGCCAATCCCTATGAGACGACGGCGTACGCGAAGGGCAACACTCAGGTGCGCGCCTTCCTCACTGCGGACGTTGCCGTTCGGCATATCCAAAGCTTCACCGCCGCGACGGACATTCCGACCGCTTCCTAAGAGTTGGCGCGCCGGGTCTTGTCCTTTCCCCCGGCGCCAACGCGGGCCGCTGCTTGCACCTAGTCAGGTAGCGGCCCGCTCATCGGGATCAAAACATGCAAACCGAAATTGAACGTCGCGCCGCCGAATTGGAAGTGCGCGCCAAGGGTCGAACCCTTGAGGGATACGCGGCGGTCTTCGGCGTCCGCGCCAAGATCGCGGATTTTGACGAGATTATCAGCCCCGGCGCGTTCGCCGCGACATTGGCCGACGCAACAGACAAGCTCGCGCTTGTGGATCACGCGCCGACGCAATTGCTCGGTCGTACGCGCAATCGCTCGCTAACCCTGAGCGAAGACAGCAAGGGGCTGCACTTCCGCATTCAACTGCCCAAGACGTCGCTGGCCGACGATATGTTGGCCCTAGCCGAAGCGGGCTCGCTCGGTGGCGCTTCGTTCGGCTTTCGCACAATCAAAGACGCGTGGGCCGGCTCGCTTCGCACGCTCCACGCGGTGGCGCTTCGTGAAATCTCGGTGGTGTCGGCATGGCCCGCGTACCCCCAAACCACAGTGAGCGCCCGCGCGCGCGGCGTCGTCAGTGACACGCCGTTGGCGCGTCGCCTCCGATTGCTCGAATTGGAGGGCGGAAATTGAACCGCGTTGACCACCTACTAGCGGCCTTCGGCTTGGAACGACGCGCGCGCGATCACGACGCGCTAGCCCCGGGCAATTGGGGCCGACCGGCTCCTTTGGGCGGTGTTGTCTCGGCGCAATCCGTCTTGAGCAATCTGGCCGTTGCGGCCCGGTGTGTGTCGCTTCGCTCCGAGTTGCTCGCTAGCGTGCCGCTCAAGCTGTACCGGCGCTTGCCGAACGGTGATCGCGAGCGCGTGACGGATCACCCATTGGCCGACGTGCTCGGCGACCTTGCCAACCCTCTTCAAACCGCGTTTGAAGCCCGCGAATTTTTCGTGCGGTCGCTCGATACGCAAGGCAACGCCTACGCCCGCATTGAACGGGACGGCGCGGGACAGGTCACCGCCCTGTGGCCCCTCCAAGCGCCCCGCGTGACTGTCGAACGCCTCGAAACGGGCCGGCTGCGATATCGGTACACCACGGATCGCGCGCCGGTTGTGCTTCTACAGGAAGAAGCTCTTCATATCCGGGCAAGCTCCGAAGACGGCCTGCTTGGCCGCTCGCCCATCGCCATCGCGCGCGGTGCTCTCGGGCTCGGCCTGTCTCTAAACGACGCCGCCGCGACACTGGCCGCGAACGGCATGCAACAGCGCGGCTTTGTAATACAGCCCGCCATGACCGACCAACGCGGGCGACGCAGCTTGCGCGATGACATCACGGATCAAGGCGCGGGTTCGCGAAACGCGGGCGGGCTCACCGTGCTTGATCCGGGCATCAAGTTCGTGCCCACAATGTTCAGCAGCGCGGACGCGGAAGCCCTCGAAAGCCGCAAGCTCTCGAATGAGGATACCGCCCGCATATTCGGCGTGCCGCCCGCGAGTGTGGGTATCTCGCAAAGCGTGTCGTACGGATCGGCTCAACAGGCCGCGCAAGACTTGGTGACCAACGCACTCGCGCCACTGGCGCAGCGCGTGGAGCAAGCTCTTGCACGTTGCTTGCTGAGCGCCGAAGGCCGACGCCTCTACATAATCGAGCACGACCTTAGCGGCTTGCTTCGCGGCGACGCCGCCGCGCGGTGGTCCACGTACAAGACGGGGCGTGAAATCGGCGCCCTGTCGGCGCGGGAAATCCGTCAGTTCGAGAATTTGCCACCGATGGACGCGACGGATGATTACGCGCCGTTACGGGGCACGTCGCCCACGCCCGCCGAGCCAATCGCATCGGTGAAACCATGACCGGCTTCAACGACGTCATAGACGGCGCAGCCGCGCAGGCCGAGCGTTACGGCGCGGTGTTTCAAGCCATCGGAAACGACTTCGCCCGTTTCGGCGAGATTGGAGCCGATGACTTGGCGTTCGCTACGGAGTTCGCGCACAACTCGCTGTTGCGTCTGACGGCGGCAATGCTGGCGCTCGGCACGACCGACGCCGAGCGAGAAGCAGCGATCCTTCGCACCATGGCGCTCGACGTCGCGACGCTGGAACGTCAAGCCGAATTGGCGACGGTGCGGATGCAGCGTGGTCTTCCGCAAACGCTCCGCGACTTAAGCGCCATGTGGTGCACACAGGCGGCCATTCATTCGCAACTTGAATTCGAGCGCGAGCGGCGAGCCGCGCCGATGAACTGAGATAGCCGCCGGGGTTAACACGTCACGGCGCGCGGGACGGACGAAAACGGCATCGATGCGGCCCAGCGGTTTCCATGTTTCCGCACCGATGCAACCCGCGCATTTCATTTTTGGGGAGCACTGTGACCACCGACGAACCCGACGACCGCTTTGACCGCAACCGCCCGCACCAACTCGCGCAGATGATCGTGTCTTATTGGGCCGCGCTCGGTTACGTCGTCAACGTCACCGTGACGCGCTCGACTCTCGGTCCCCAATTGCGCTCCGATCTGGTCAACGGCTTGCCGCGCAATTGGCGGGGTTGGGCGGGCGATCTGATTGAGCGCGGCTTGCCCAGCGAGGGACAAGCCCGCGAGCGCAATTGCATAAAATGCGGCACGGCGTTTGAGTCAGAGCACAACGGCCACCGAATGTGCACACTGTGTAACTATCACGCGCCCGACGTCGTGGCCGTCGGTGGTGGCAATACGGGCAAACGCACCCAAGCGAAGACATGACCGAGCGGGCCGAACCCCGTATTGCGCCGCGCGGCCTGTCACGGGCCGAAGCCGCCGCATACGTGGGTGTGAGCCCGAGCCTGTTTGACCGATTGGTGGCCGAAGGGACCATGCCTAAGCCGAAGCGGCTTGGCGCCCGATGCGTGTACGACCGCACGCAATTGGATAGCGCGTTTGACGCCATCGGAGGCGGTGAGCTTGATACGGAGTCCAATGAATGGGATTGACCGTGGCCAAGCTCGAATTGCGCTATGTCGATACCTACCGCGACCGCCACGGGCGACGCCGGTACTACTTTCGTCGTTCTCGCCACATGCCGCGCATCGCGCTTCCAGGTCGGCCCGGTGAGCCCGATTTCATGGACGCTTACGCGGTCGCTTGCGCTCGCACCGAGAGTCCGCAACCGCTCAAGGCATTGCCCCCGGCGAGTGGGTCGGTGGATGCGCTCTGCGCTGCCTACTACGCGCGATGCACCGCGTTTCTCGGCCTGCGACAAACCACGCGCGCGACGTATCGAAACATTCTCGACAACTTCCGCGACACTGACGACGGCAAAGGCCGCAAGCACGGCACGAAGCGCGTTGCGATGCTCCAACCGCAGCACGTGCAAGCTATCGTCGCGGCGAAGCTGCAATCGAGCGGCCCGCATGCGGCCAACAACCTACTGCGGATGCTCCGCCTATTGTTAGACTTCGCCGTTGCAGACAATTGGGTGAAGTCGAACGCTGCGGCGGGTGTCAAACCGATACGCGCTAAATCGGACGGGTTCGAGACGTGGTCCGAGGAAGACATTGCAGCGTTCGAGCAACGTTGGCCGACCGGGACACGAGAACGGCTCGCGCTGGCGCTCTTGCTCTATACGGGACAGCGACGCGGCGACATGGTGCGAATGGGTCGCCAGCACCGAAGCGGCGACGCCCTACGCGTGACCCAATCGAAAACCGGCGTGTCGCTAGTTATCCCCATGCACACGCACCTTGTGGCCGAAATCGACGCCAGCGCGGCCCGTGACCAACTGACGTTCATATGCACGGCGTTCGGGCGACCATTCTCCGCCGCCGGCTTCGGCAATTGGTTTCGGGACGTGGTGGACGCCGTGCCCGAGTTGAAGGGCGCGGGCCTGAGCGCTCACGGGCTGCGGAAGGCGGCGGCCCGGCGGCTGGCGGAAGCTGGCTGCACGGCTCACCAAATCATGGCGATCACCGGTCACACGACGCTCAAGGAAGTGGCGCGCTACACGAAGGCCGCCGAGCAAGAGCGGTTAGCGCGGGATGCCGTAAACAAGACACAGGGCGGTTGACGGTCGAGCGGCAAAAACTCGCCGACAGGCGACATTCGGTTAGAGCCACCAGTCACGATTGCGAGCGAGCCAAAAGCCACCGAAGCCAATCAAAAACACCAGCACGATTAGCTGGCCCCACGTATCGATCGGTTGGTGCCAGTAGTTGCGACCTACCCATGGCGAACCTGCACGAAGGGCAAGCAAATTGGCCGCCAGGGTGCCGAGCAGGAAAATGGCGCACACGCCAATGGCCACACGCCGAAACCACTTGCTTCTCATGCTTCGTAGTGTCGCCGCCAACGCTCCCACCGTCGAGTGGGCCTAGCGTCCGTTGTGGGCCAAAACTTGCCATTTGCGCCGACTGTTACGAACGTCCGAAAAGCCCGCCGCGCGGTCCGCACCGAGAACAGAGATTCCCTAACCTTCGGAATCGCGATTCCCTAACTTGTGTATTTTCAGTCCCCTACGGAGGGGATGGTGGAAGGGGCTGGATTCGAACCAGCGTACGCTCGCGCGGGCAGATTTACAGTCTGCTGCCATTAACCACTCGGCCACCCTTCCTCAGGTGTCAGGCGCCGGCTTGCAGGTGTCGGGCGTCTCTGACACCTGATACCTGAAACCCGACACCCAAGCGGAGCGCTCCTATAGCTAAGCACCCTCCACCGCTCAAGCCGTCACACGGCATTCCCCCGGACAGACTGCCGCGCCGGCAGTTTGAGGAGGAAACCGGCGGTCCGTCCTGGATTTGGGGCGTTCACGCCAGCCTTGCCGCGCTTGCCAATCCGGCTCGCCGCATCGAGCGGGTGGTGGCGACGCGCAACGCCGCTTCCCGCCTGCCGCAAGCCGTCCAGCCGCACATTCTGGAGCCCGACGCCATCGACGGCATGCTGCCTCCGGGCGCCGTGCATCAGGGTTTGGCGGTGCGGGCGTTCCCGCTGGAGCCGCGTGAGCTGGAGGCCGCCTGCACACCTCCGGATGGCCGCAGCGTATTGATCCTCGATGGCGTGACCGACCCACAGAACGTTGGCGCGGCGTTTCGTTCCGCCGCGGCGTTCGGCGCGCGCGCGGTGGTGTTGCAGGATCGCAAATCCCCGCCGCTCACCGGCGTGCTCGCGAAGGCGGCGACCGGAGCGATCGAACTCGTGCCGCATGTGCGGGCGGTCAATCTCGGTCGCGCGGTCGAGACGCTGAGGTCGTACGGCTATCTCACGGTGACGCTGGAGGGAGAGGCGAGCGAGGATCTCGCGAGCGCCCTCACCGATAATCGTCCGGTCGCACTTGTGCTCGGCGCGGAAGGCAAAGGCGTTCGCCCAGGCGTGGCCGAAGCGTGCGAGAAGCGCGCGCGCATCCCGATCGCGCCCGCGATGGAGAGCCTCAACGTCTCGGCAGCGGCCGCCATTGCACTCTACGAGGCGGCGCGCGCGAAGCGTTAGTGCGCGGCAGCGCTCCTCCTGAAGACCAGACTCTTCAGGAAGTAGAACACGCCAATGATGATGAGGTAGCCGAGGAACAGGACAAACGCTTGCGTCCAGAATGCGCTGTCCATCAAGGGCGGAAGCGCGACACTGCCGCCGCTCCCTGCAAGCACAGGCGCCAGCGTCCCGACGGCGATATGAATGACGGTGGCGAAGATCGCGATCGGGATCCATTGCCGCCACGCGCCCATGAACACCACGGCCGCCAATGCGATCAGCAGTCCCTTCGGATTGTTGGTGTTGGCGAAGCCCTCGCGGAGCCAGTCAACCGCCTGGTTCACATATTCCATGGTCGCCCCTCCGCGCCGCGGCCGGCGTTTCCCCGGTTCCTGCCGCTGCCCCGAGTCATAAAAGCGAACGACGGGGCCTGTCCAGACACGGTCTAGAGGCTGGCGAGCGCCAGCGTCATCAACACGTCGTCGGCGTACTCGGCGCCGACCTTAACCCCCTGTGGAACCCGTCCAGTCTCAACAAATCCGCTCCGCTCATAGAGGCGGCGCGCCGCGGCGTTGCGGTCGTTGACCCAGAGCGCCACGCGCGAGGCGCCGCGTTCGCGCTCGTGAGCTATGGCCGCTCCCAGGAGCGCGTCGCCGGCGCCCTTGCCGCGTCCATCGGGATGCACATAGACGGCGTGCAGCCAGCGCGTGTGCGCCAGGCAGTCATAGGGCAACGCATCAATGACGAGCTTGCCGACTAGCCGCCCCGCGTCGAACACGCCCCAGCCCTCGCCGCGTTCCAGCATGTCACGCACGACGCTGTCGGCCCGCGCCTCGTCGTTCCGTGGCGTTTCGACGAAGGCGAGCGGCGACTCCGTCAAGGCAAAGCGATGCAGCGCCCGATAGGCAGCGAGGTCGTCAGCGGTAAGCTGACGGACAATCACGCTGCGCCACCGCCGCCGAAGCGCGCGGTTAGATCAGCAACGTGTTCATCTTCGATCTTCTTGAACAGCACATCTGGAGGATTGATCTTGAGCCCGCGCGGCAACGCGTCCCAGACGCCGCGATCTCCCGGCAGCGGCCACATGCGGTTTTTCTCCGGCACGCCTATGGCGTCGAGCACCGCCTTGGCGGCGTCAGGGATGAAGGGCTGCGCCAGGATCGCAAAAAGTGCGCACGCGTTGAGGCCAGTTCGCACGCCGACCGCGGCCGCATCGCGATCCGTTTTCAGCGCGGTCCACGGCGCAGCGACTTGCAGATACTCATTTCCAGCCACCCAGATAGCACGCAGCTCGGCCGCCGCCTTTCGCATTTCCATCTGGTCGTGGAATTGCGTCAGCGCGCTTAAGCGCTCAGCGAACTCGTTGGCGAGCTTCTCCTCGTTTGGCCCCGGCGCGCCGCCATCCGGCACCTCAGAGTCGAATTTCGACGCGGCAAAACGCGTAATCCGATTGACGAAATTGCCGAAGACGTTGGCGAGGTCCGCGTTGATGGTCTGCTGGAATTGTTCGAGCGTAAACGCTGCGTCGGAGCTTTCCGGCGCATTCGCCATCAAATACCAGCGCCAATAATCGCTCGGCAAAATATCGAGCGCCTGATCCATGAAGATGCCGCGCTTTTCCGACGTGGAGAACTTGCCGCCGTACCACGTGACCCAATTGAACGCCTTCAACCGGTCAACCAGCTTCCATGGCTCGCCAGAGCCCATGATGGTCACGGGAAAGCTCACGGTGTGGAAGGCGACGTTATCCTTGCCCATGAACTCGACATAGGTGACGTCGTCCGCGCCCTTGTCCGTGCGCCACCAGCGCTCCCAATCGTTTCCGGTGGCCTGCGCCCATTCGACCGTCGAACCGATGTATTCGATCGGCGCGTCAAACCAGACGTAGAAGACTTTGCCTTCAAAACCGGGACGCGGCGCGCCATCCTTGGTGACCTTGATGCCCCAAGCGAGGTCGCGCGTGATCGAACGATCGATCAGGCCTTCGTCCAACCATTTGTACGCGATAGAGCGGGCGAGCGGCGGCCATTCCGTGCTCTTGTCGACCCAGGCCCGCACGCGATCCTGCATCTTGGGCTGCAGCAAAAAAAGATGCGCCGTATCGCGTGGTTCGACATTGGTTGAGCCGGAGATCTTGGAGCGCGGATTCTTGAGTTCAATGGGATCAAGCAAGGTCCCGCAATTGTCGCACTGATCGCCGCGCGCGCGCTCGAAGCCGCAGTTCGGGCAGGTGCCCTCGACATAGCGATCCGGCAGGAAGCGCTTATCGTCGATCGAATAAATCTGCTTCGACACCCGCTCTTCGATCAGCCCATTCTTCTCAAGCGCTTCGCAGAAATGCTGAGTCAGTTGGTGGTTCGGCGGGTTGGACGAACGCCCGAAATGGTCGAACGACAGCTTGAAGCCGTCGCAGGCGTCCTTCTGGATCGCGTACTGCGCATCGCAATAGGCGCGGACGTCCTGACCCGCCTCGGCGGCGGCGAGTTCAGCCGGCGTGCCGTGCTCGTCCGTGGCGCAGATGAACAGCACTTCGTGCCCCTGCAGCCGGCGAAAGCGCGCATGCACGTCCGCCGGCAACATCGAGCCGGCAAGATTGCCCAAATGCTTGATGCCGTTGATGTAGGGAAGCGCGGACGTGATGAGGTAGCGGGCCATGAGGCCCGCTACCTAAGACGCTTCCCAACTTGCAGCAAGGCGCTAGGCGATCGGGTTTGCCTTCAGCCGTGCGTACGCGTCGGCCATTTTCACGTCGTACTGATTGGCGGCGTAGCCTGGGCCGTTGTAGCGGCTGGCGAAGCCCGCCCAGTCCTTACGCTGTAATTCATCGGCCAGACCGTTTGCGCGCACGAAGCCGACGAATGCGTCGAGCTGATCGCGTTCCGATTTCGCGAGCTTGGCGACGTACTCATGCGCGTTGGCCATACCGAGGTTTGAATAGTTCTGTCCAAGCACCTGGAAGCGCCCGTAGCTTGCGCTTTGCAGCGCTGCTTCGGGATCGAGAGCATACGCCTCCTCAAGCTGCGACCAGCGATCGGCTTGTGAGCGCGGATAGCCGCCTGGCGTGCGGTTCGACACGCGCGGGTTAGAGGTGTCGAAGCCTGAACTCGTTTTCCGCGAAAACAAGTGGCGCTCGAACAGGATCACCGGTCGGCCATCCTCGCCGAAGCCGCCAAGCGGGCCGGACTCAACCTGCGCAACAGCGGCGACAGCCTCCCACTCGCAATTCAGCGTCGCCGCAACCGCTTCGAAGTCGGCGCGCGTGAGCGGCGCGCGATCCTGCACGCGCAGAGTTGAGAGGAAATCGCTTCCCGTCGGCGGTGACGGCGGCGCAGGCGGCGGTATGGGCGCTGGCGGCGCAGGAGGTGGCGGAGGCGCGGCCGGCGGCGGTGATTGCGGCGGCGGTGGAGCCGCAGGCGGAGGCGGTGCGGGCGGTGCGGCAGGAGGCGGCGCGGGCGGCGTACGCGGCGGCGGCGGTGGCGGTGGTGGCGGCGGCGGGGTGCGCGGGGACGAGCCGGTTCCACGGCGGCCGAAGATCAGGCGAAACAGCGATTCAAAAATGTTCATCGGTCCCCTCCAGCGCGGCGCATACCCTACAGCCCGCCCCGCGCCCTTCAAGCCAAACACGCCCCTCGCGTCGACCCGCTTTCGCGGCGGCGCACAAAATGCCAAAAGGCGCCTGCGCCGCCATAGCTCAGCTGGTAGAGCACCTGATTTGTAATCAGGGGGTCGGGGGTTCGAGTCCCTCTGGCGGCACGGCTTTACGAAATCGGTTGAGAGGAAATGTGGCGCGCGTCGCCAAGTCGCGCTTGCTTCGCGTTCATGCGCCAGCAAAGTTCCGGCCGAACAGGAGATCGAAATGCGCTATGCGTTCCTCGCGGCAAGCTTGGCCGCCCTCGCCGCCTGCGGACCCGCACAAACCACCGCGCCGGCGGACACAACGCAAACCGCGCCCGCTCCCGCGCCGGCGGCAGCTCTTACGCCGGAACAAGTGCAAGCTGCGCTTGCCGCTTTGCCCGCACCTTATAACGCCGCTGACTACGAGGCCGGCCGTCGCGTGTTCGCACAATGCCGCTCTTGTCACACCATCAATGCGGGCGGACCAAACCGCGTCGGCCCGAATTTGCATGGCGTGTTTGGCCGAGAGATCGGTACCGCGGCTGGCTTCAACTATTCGCCCGCAGTGCAGGAAGCGAACTTCGTGTGGGACGCAGCGCAGCTCGATCACTGGCTGCAGAACCCGCAAACCTTCCTGCCCGGCAATCGTATGGCGTTTGCAGGCGTGCGTGATGAAACACAGCGCCGCGATCTGATCGCCTATTTGATGATCGACTCGACGCCTGCGCCGGCGAATTGATTACTCGGCCGGGCGGGCGATCGCCTGGCCATGTTCGAACGCTTCGATCTCTTTTGCCGTCGCCTCCGGCGACTTGGTGAAGCGCGCAAGCAGGTCGTAAAACACCGGCACCACGAACAACGTCAGCATCGTGCCGATCAGCAGGCCGAAGAAGATCACAATGCCGATCGTCATCCGGCTTTCCGCGCCAGCGCCGTGACCTGCGATCAACGGGATTGCGCCCACGATCGTCGCGACCGACGTCATCAGCACGGGGCGAATGCGGAGGTCCGACGCTTCGATAATGGCGTCGCGTATGGACTTGCCTTCATCGCGTAACTGGTTGGCGAACTCGACAATGAGGATGCCGTTTTTCGCAGCCAATGCGATGAGGATAATCAAGCCAATCTGGCTGTAGATGTTCAAAGTGTTGTCCGTGAGGAAGAGCCCGAACAGCCCCCCCGTCACCGCCAGCGGCACTGAAAGCATGATCACCATGGGGTGCACGAAGCTCTCGAACTGAGCCGCCAGCACCAAGAACACGATGAGCAGCGCGAAGCCGAAAGCGAAGGCGATGGCGCCGGTTGATTGTTTGAATTGCCGGGCGGCGCCGGTGTAATCGATGGTGATGGCCTCGTCGCCAATCTCCTCGCGCGCGATGGCCTCCAACTCCTCCAGCGCGTCGCCAATGGCGTAGTCGCCACCGATAGACGCGCTGACCGTCACCGAGGCCTGGCGGTTCATACGCCGACGCTCGGCGCTGTCGCCCATGGTGCGCATTGTCACCAGCGTCGATAGCGGAACCAGCTCGCCGGTGCGATCCGAGCGCACGAATTTGTTGGCCAGGTCGGCAATATTTGAACGCTCGTCCCGTTCGGCTTGCAGATAGACGTAATATTCCTCGCCACGATCGGTGATCGTGTTCACCCGCCGGGAGCCCATGGTCGCCTCGAGCGTGCGCCCAATTGTCTGCACCGAAACACCAAGGGCGGCGGCGCGCTCGCGATCGATCTCCACCAACACGCGAGGCGACGTGGGTTCGTAGTTCATGCGCGGACGCTGGAAGTTGGGGCTTTCGCGCATGCGATCCATCATGCGCGTCGCCACGGCGGCGAGTTGCTCGTAGGTAGAGCCAAGCAGCACGACCGAAGCGCCGTCCGAGCCGCCACCACCGCCGCCTTGAAACGGGTTCTGCATGCGCGCGCGGATGGTCGCGCCCGGAATTTCACCCAAACGCTGGTTCATCTCTGTCTCGATCTCGGCGCCGGTGCGATGGCGATCTTCCCAATTGGCCAAGAACACCCGCGCAATACCGCTGGAAAACCGATTGGTGCCAGCGTCGCCGAAGCCCGGCGCCACAACCATGACACGCTGCGCTTCGCCATTCTCGACGTAGGTCATCAGCACGTCCTGAACCTGCTGCATAACGCGGCTCGTGTATTCGAAACCCGAGCCCTCCGGCGCCTGCACCGAGATGATCATGTTGCCGCGATCCTCAGGCGGCGTGAGTTCCGAGGAAAGCTGCGAGAAGATAAAGCCGCCGATCAAAAGAACGCCGGCGAACATCGCAAACACCAGCTGCTTGGCGCCCATCGCCGCTTCCAGCGACGCCCGGTAGGAAGCGCGCAAGCGATCAAGCACGCCATCGACAAAGCGGGTGAGCCGCGTGCTCGACTTGACTGGCTTCACCAGCTTCGAACACATCATTGGCGACAGCGAAAGCGCCGCGAACGCTGAAATCACGACGACGCCGGCGATCGTCACCGCAAGCTCAACAAACAAGCGTCCGACATAGCCGCCAACGAAGAGCAACGGCGCGAACACCGCGACCAGCACCGCCGACGTCGCGACAATTGCGAAGAACACCTGCCGCGTGCCGCGTTCGGCGGCGACAAGAGGCGGCTCGCCATACGTATCGACGCGACGCTGGACGTTTTCCAGGACGACAATCGAGTCATCCACCACGAGGCCAATTGCCAGCACCAGCGCCAGCAATGTCAGCAAATTGATGGAGAAGCCGAATACGGACATCACCAAGAATGCGCCGATCAAACAGACGGGAATTACCGCTGCCGGAATAAAAGCGGCGCGCCACGAGCCCAGAAAGAGGAAGATCACCAGCACGACCAATGCGGTCGATTCCAGCAGCGCTTGCCCTACGCGCTGAATGGCGCGGTCGATGAACAAGGTCGCGTCGTAGCTCAGAACGAACCGCGTGCCCTCGGGCAGGGTCGGCGTAATACGCTCGATCTCTTCTTTGACGACCCGCCCGACCTCAAGCGCATTGGAGCGGGATTGGCGCACAATCCCGAGGCCGACCTGCTCGACGCCATTGCCCAGAAACAACCGGCGCGTTTCTTCCGGCGCAATCTCCACTCGCGCCACATCGCCCAGGCGGACCACCGTCTCGCCATCGGCAGTTGAGCCACGCAAAGGGAGCCGCCGGAATTGTTCAGGTGTCTCGAATGCGCGCGCGACGCGGACCTGATAGTCGCGCTCCTGGCTTTGCACATACCCAGCCGGCAGCTCGACGTTTTGTGAGCGCAGCGCGTTTTCGACGTCCTGGACGGTGAGGCCACGCGCCGCCAGCGCGTTCGTATCCAACCAAATGCGCAGCGCGCGCCGGAAGCCGCCGCCGACCTGCACGCTGGCGACGCCGTTCAGCACGGCAAGACGATCAACGACGTAACGCTCGGCGTAGTCGTTGAGTTCAAGCGGATCGAGCGTCGTCGATTCAAGGCTGAACCAGATGATCGCGTCCGCGTCAGCGTCGGCCTTGCGGATCACAGGTTCATTGATGTCGAGCGGCAACTGCCCGCGCGCGCGGCTGACAGCGTTGCGCACGTCGTTAGTGGCGTCTTCCAGATCGCGGTCGAGCGTGAACTCGATATTGATGGAGGACCTTCCGTCGCGGCTGACGGCGTTGATCGTGTCGATGCCGTCGATGCCCGAAAGCTGATCCTCGATGATCCGCGTAATCTGGTTTTCGACGACTTGAGCAGACGCGCCTGGATAGATCGTGTTGACGGACACGATCGGGCGATCGACGTCCGGCAGTTCGCGCAGCGGCAGCGTCGTGAAGGCAATCGCGCCAAAGGCAATGATGATCAGCGACAGAACGGTCGCCAGAACCGGCCGGCGAACGGAAAGATCGGAGAGGGTCATGCCCTTAACCGCGCGGGCGGAGGGGCAGCGCCGCGCCATTCGCCGGCGGTTGGGACTCTCCGGCCACTTGTACCGGCTGGCCCGGCCGAACGCTTTGCAGGCCTTCGGTTATGACGCGATCGCCCGACGCCAACCCCTCCAGAACCTCCGCCATGCCGCCAGAGCGCTGGCCGGCGCGGATTTCGACGCGCTCCACCACTTGCGCCCCGCCTGCGCCAGCGGCGATGCGGTACACGTAGGCGCCATCGGCCTGATCCAAGATCGCGATCTCAGGAATGGCGAGCGCCTCACGCGAGTTGGATCGCACCTCCACCGTCATCAGCATGCCCGGCCGCAGCACCTCGTCGCTATTGGGCAGCATGGCGCGCACGCGCACCGTTCGGGTTGTCGGATCGATGCGGCTATCGACGTTGGATATCCGCCCAGCAAACGTCCGATCCGGATAGGCCGCGGTTCGCGCGACGATTTCAACGCCGTCGCGGATGCGCGCAATCTGGGTTTCGGGAACGTCAAAATCGAGCTTGATCTCAGACACGTCGTCGAGCGTGCCGATTTCATCTCCCGGCCGTACATACTGGCCCGGACTTGCGGTTCGAAGCCCCACGACACCGGCGAAGGGCGCGCGGATCGTGCGGTCGGCGATGCGCGAGTTGCCGGCATTGAGGCGCGCTTGCGCCGCTTCAGCCGCCGCTTCCACCGTGTCCAGGCGCGCCTGAGAGGCGAAGCCTCGGTTGTAGAGTTCTTGGTAGCGTCGCAGCTCTTCTTGCGCGGCGTCATGCGAAGCGCGCGCTTCCGCCAGGTCGGCGGCCTGCTCCACGCTCGACATTTCGACCAACACTTGGCCGGCCCGCACCCGGTCGCCGCTGTCGAAGCGCAAGGCCCGGATCGTGTCAGCGACTTTAGGGGTCAGAACAATGCTCTCGCGCGCTTGCGCGGTGCCGATCGCCTGCAGTCCGTCGGTAAAGGTGTGCGCCTCTGCGGCCACAGCCATAACCGCTGCGCCACCGCCGCGTCCGCCAGCGGTCGGCGCCGCCTTCGCGCCTTCGCCGTCAAACGCCGAGAAGAGCGTTTTGCCCGCCACGATGAGCGTCATCATCGCCAAGCCCACGGCGATCACGGCCGCAAAGCCATAGCGCTTGAATAACCCCTGCATGTAGCAGACCTTACAACATAAAGTTTTGCGGATTTGTGTCGGACCGCAAGTCTTGTCTAGCCGGGTGCGATCAATCGCCCGGCCGGCCCCATAGATTTAGCACAAAAGCGGCCTCGGCGGGCCCACCGTCTATGCGGGTCCGCAACCCGAACTGAACGCCGTTGCCCCCCTCCCAGAAGCGCACCAGGGAAATCTGCGCCCGGACGACGTCCTCGTCCTCCCGAGGCGCATCGAGGTAGATTTGGGCCATACCCAGCCACTCCGCGGAGGGGCGGTAGCCGAGGGTGAGGTCGGCGCGCTCACTCTCGCACCCGCCGTTCAGCGCGCGCGTCGCCACCTCCAAATTCACAAATCCGCGCTCGCCCAGCGCGCGTCCCGCCAGCCAGCGCACCTCTGCGCCACCTTCGCCGCAATCGGGGTCGGAGGGGTGCGAAATCCAAAGCGCGCCCGCTTGGACGGCCATCGCCGCCTCGTCGTCCCTGAAAATCGCGTGCTTCACACCCACAGTTGCCTCGGCCTTCCAGCCGTCCGCCGTGTCGTAATTCTGCTCGGCCCAGGGGGTGGCGACGAACGAGGCGTCGTCATTCAGCGGCAGTTCGAGGTAGGCAGAGCTTTCAAAGAAAGTCAGGTCGTCGCGCTCGCCGACCGCGCTTCCCCAAATCTCTTGCCCGCCCTCGGAGACAACCCAAGCGCCGGCCGAGGCCGGCGCAGGGCTCATCGCTGCGATAAACGTTAGGAATCGTAGCCCGGCAGTTGGCGATCCAGCTTGCGCTTCAGTCCGGGCCACGCGAGGCCCGAAACCATGGCCAGGCCCATGCTTTGACCGCGCGTCTCTTCCTGCGCGGCCTCCGGCGCAATCAGTACGCATTCACGCCCCCCGCTGAGCGCATTGACCTGCTGGGCGCACGCACGCTCCAGGAAGAAGATGCCGACAAAAGCGTCCGCCGCGTTCAGGCCGACCGACAGCGTTCCGTGATTGCGCAGAAGCATCAGCTTTTTATCGCCCATGTCTGCGACCAGCCTTTCGCGCTCATCCAGATTGAGCGCGACGCCTTCGTAGCCGTGATAGGCGAGGCTCGGCATCACCAGCAGCGCGTTCTGGGAGATCGGCAGCAAGCCGTCCTTTTGCGCCGATACGCCGACGCCAGCATCCGTGTGCAGGTGGATCACGCACTGCGCGTCCTCGCGCGCCGCATGGATCGCCGAGTGGATCGTGAAGCCCGCCGGATTGATGTAATACGGGGTCGGCGCAACGATGTTGCCGTCGAGATCGACTTTCACCAGCGACGAGGCGGTGATCTCGTCGAAGAACATCCCATACGGGTTGATCAGGAAATGGTGTTCCGGCCCGGGCACGCGCATAGAAATATGCGTGAAAATCATGTCGTCCCAGCCGTGCAGCGCCACCAGCCGGTAGAGCGCCGCACAATCGACGCGCGCCTGCCATTCCTCCGCACTTACCCTGCCCTTAAGCGACGTGCCTGCGTCATCGGCCATGAGTTCGCGCTCCCTGTTTGTCCGTGTTAAGAAAGTGTAGGCCCGCGCGCCCGATAAGCAAAGACCGTCGCACGCATGAAACTAGCCTTCACCGCCAGCGCTCGACCCGAAGCGCAAGAAGCCCTGCGCCGGCTTCGGCACGTCTATGGCGAGGCGGGGGAGGCCGACGCCGACGTGATCGTCGCGCTCGGCGGCGACGGCCACATGCTGGACACCTTGCGCAAGCGCCTAAAGGACAAAAAGCCCGTTTACGGCATGCATCGCGGCACCGTTGGCTTTCTGATGAATGAGTTCGCCGAAGACACGCTGCCCGAGCGCGTCGCCAAGGCCGAGCCGATCCGAATCCGACCGCTGGTGGCGAAATGCGAAACCGCCGCCGGCATTTCGGAGGAGCGCGCCTTCAATGAGGTTTCGCTGCTGCGCCAGACCGCGCAAACCGCGAAACTGCGGATTAGCGTCGATGGCGCGGTGCGTATGGCGGAACTGTTGTGCGACGGCGTCATGGTCGCCACGCCGGCAGGATCCACGGCGTACAACTTCTCCGCCCACGGCCCGATCCTTCCGATAAACTCCCGGCTGCTGGCGTTGACCCCAATCAGCGCCTTTCGGCCGCGACGCTGGCGCGGGGCGCTGCTGCCGCACGGCGCCAAGGTTCGCATCGAGGTGCTTGAGCCTGAGCGCCGGCCCGTCAGCGCCTCGGCTGACAATCTGGAGACGCGCGATATTCTCGCGGTGGACGTCAGGGAGGACAGCGGCGCCAGCCTTACGCTGCTGTTCGATCCCGGGCACGCTCTCGACGAGCGCATCCTGCGCGAGCAATTCAACGTCTGATCCGTCAACGCTCTGTTCATAGCCGGCGGCGATGCTTCGGCCCGCATGACGAAGCCGGCCGCCCAGATCATCGACGCCCGCGCCACCGGGCTCAGGACGCTCGATCTCAGAAAGCCTCTCTTCGACGAGAGCGCTATCGCCAGAGCCGACAAGGCGCTTGAGCTCATGGGTGAGTCCATGGAGCAGTGGCTAGGCGCCGACGTCGAGCGACTGCAAGGCGCTCGCCGCACGGCCGAGACGCAGGCTTGGTCCGACACAAGCCTCGACGGCCTTATGTCCGTCGCCCACGACGTTAAGGGCATGGGCACGACTTACGGCTATCCGCTCGCGACGCAGATCGCGGCGTCGCTTTGCCGCCTGATCGAAACGCCGGCTGGCAAGGCGGTCGCGCGCCAAGACCCCACCTTGGTTTGTGCGCACGTGGACGCCCTTCGCGCCATTGCCCGCGACCACATTAAGGACGAGGCGCACCCCATCGGACGCGCTTTGTTGGGTGCGCTTGAGGCCCAGGTGGCGCGCCTGGGCGTGGCGCCGCGCTGAGGCTAACGCCTCGTTCACCCTGGCTGACCGCCCGTTTCTTAACCGCGCTTGTGCGATAAGCGCGGCCCTTAAGTTACGCGCATGAACGTCATTCCCTTCCGTCCGCGCTCGGCGCCCGAGCCGGTGGCCTTCGCCATCGGCGCACGCGTTGATCTCCGTGTCGGCGCTCTGGCCGGCGGCGTCGTACGCCCTCGTGGCGCGCCGGAGGAAGCGTTTGCCTTCTCAAACCTGGCGCGCGTGCTTCGCGGCGCGCGCATGGCCTGGCTTGAGCGCAATGCCCACGCGCCGCTTACGCTGGCCCTTCCGGCCGACATCCAGGCCACGCTCGAAGCGGACTTGCTCAGTGAAGCCGCGATTGAAGCGGGCGCCACGCGACGCAGCCTCGCCTTCGAATTGCACGAGCGTGAAATCGTCAACGCTGGACCGGCGCTGGCGGAGCAGTTGCGCGCCCGCGGCTGGAATGTCGTGCTGCGCGCCGATCCCGCCTGCCCGCTGCCGTTCGGCGTGCGCGCGCGCTCGCTCTACAGCGAACTGGTGCTGGACGCGCCGTCCACGCCCGACCCGTTCTTGGCCATGGAAGACGGCGACCGCTCGCCGCTCGGACGCCGTCTGCTCGCGGCAAAGGCCGCCGGCCTCGTCATCACGGCTGAAAGCGTGGCAAGCGTGGCGCAAGCTCGCATGCTCGCCATCGCGGGTTTCGATCGTGGCGGCGGTCCGTTCGCGGAAGCTGGATTGCGCTGAACTAAAGCGCGGCCGCGCGCTGTGACTGCAAGCCAGACGCGTCGAGTTTTTCCAGCAAATAGTCGAGATCGTCCTTCGGTACGGATTGGAAAAGCGTCAGCGTGCGCTCAAGCATGCGCTTGCGGAACGTGATGCGATCCCGCGCGCCGCCTTCGCGCTCGATGCTATGAAACACCTCAACGGCCGCTCGGAATGACGGGAAGAGCCGTGGCGGCAGGCCCGCGCGATCGAACGCCGCCTTGAGCCCAAGCGGTCCGCTATCATGCATCAGCAGCCACATGCGTTGATGCGAAATGCCGGCGAGCTCAGCCATTGCGTGCTCGACAAAGTCGAGATGGCCCAGACATAGCCCGCGCATAAGCAGGGACGGATTCAGCCTGCCATTCAGGTTGAGTTGCTGGACGAAGCTGTCGAGATCCTTTTGCCGGGCCGCTTGCTCGACGATGTCGATCGTCGCCCGCTCGCGCGCGCCCATCGCCAAGTCGATCGCGATTTGCGGCGGCAGTTCGTGATTGTTGACGAGATGATCGAACAATTCGCCCGACACCATGGTGACGAGCTTTTCGGTGATGTTCACCGGCAGCGCGTTGCGATGGACCATATTGGCCATGATCGTCGACACGCCCGCGAAGCGGTCGAGCGAAATCTCAAGCCCGTTCTCGTCGAAGATGGCGTTGTCGTTGGCCAGTGCGCGCTCCACGGCCTCGCCCACGCCGAACTGAGCGATCGCGCCTGTCACCTCCGTTGAAAGATGCTCGCGGCTGGCCACCGCCACTTGCTTGGCCGGAGGCGACGCGCGCACGATCTCAACCAGATCAGCGTCCGTCAGCATCGGTGAATTCAAGATCACCGGCAGCGCGATCGTATCCACGTCGCGCGCCAGCGCGTTGGCGATGTCGCGCGGCAGTTTCGGCGAGTTCTTGAGCGCCACGCTCAGTGCGCGGCGCACCAGCACCGCCGCATCCTGCGCCATGATCACGAGAATACTTGCCGCGTGCTCGCGTTCCTCGGCGGAAAGCTCCACCTCGTCGATGCAGCGGCAAATCTTGTGCGCAGCTTGCGCGCGATCCTCTTCCGTCGGCCCCTTGATGAGCGTCCGGATATCGCTATCGGTAAGACTGGCGCGCATGGTGACGATCGTCATGGGGCCTTCGACAACATTGCGTTGCGCGCCGTGCGACTCCCGCCGCAGCGCGTAGCCACAGCGTCGCGGCCGCCCCTTAACGAATCCTTGCTGTCAGACGTTGCGTAAAGGAAACGGCTGTTATGCTTGAGGGCCTCAAAGTCGTCGAATACGCCACCTATGTCGCGGCCCCTGGCGCCGGCGGCATCATGGCGGACTGGGGCGCCGACGTCATTAAGGTTGAGCCGCCTGGCGGCGATCCTATCCGCCTCTTCTTCGCCTCTGTCGGCGTCGAAGAAACGCGCAATCCTGTGTTCGACATGGACAATCGCGGCAAGCGCGGGATCGTGCTCGATACCTCTCAAGACGCCGGGCGCGCGGCTTTGTTGCGGCTGATCGACGGCGCCGACATTTTTCTCACCAACGTTCGCCCTGGAGGCTTGAAGCGGGCCGGGCTGGATCATGAGACCGTTCTGCGCCGTTGCCCCGCGCTCATCTACGCAACGCTGACAGGCTACGGCCTTGAAGGCCCCGACGCCGATCGCCCGGGCATGGATTCAGCGGCATTTTGGGCCCGCTCTGGTCTTGCTGCATTGTTTCGCATTAAAGGCGGCGATCCGGTGCCGCTGCGCACGGCCTTTGGCGATCACGTGGCCTCGCTTGCGCTTGTGTCGGGTGTCATGGCTGCGCTCTACGAACGTCAGCGCACAGGCAAAGGCCGGCTGATCGACGCTTCGCTGCTGCGCACGGCGCACTATGTCGGATCGAGCGATCTCGCCATTCAGCACTTGCGCGGCCGCACGGCCTCGAACCGCTCGCGCAAGGCCGCAGCGCTGCCGTTGATCAACTACTTCAAAACGGCGGACGAACGTTGGATCAGTCTGCTTGCACGGCAAGGCGAAGGCGATTGGCCAAAACTGGCGCGGGCGTTGCGTCTCCACGACGCCATAGCCGACCCACGCTTCACCAACGCCAAGGCGCGGCGCGAACATGGCGCCGAATTGGTCGATCTCCTCGACGCCGCATTCGCGGCGCTCACGTTCGAGGAGGTCGCCACCGCACTCGACGGCGAAGCCATTGTTTGGTCACCGGTGCTGACCGCCGCTGAAGCGATCGCCGATCGTCAAGCGATCGCCGCAGGCTGCGTTGTGCAAACGCCGACGCCTGACGGCGGTCACATGCCGGCGCCGGCAGGTCCCGTTCACTTCCCCGGCGCGAACACCAACCCCAAAGGCCCAGCGCCGCGCATCGGCGAACACACGCGCGCCGTACTGGCCGGCGCAGGCTATTCCGACGCTGAGATCGACGCACTTTATGCGAGCGGGGCCGCCGCCTAGGTCGCCGTGCGCCTATAGGCGGCGAGCGCGCGCAGCGGATCGCGCGCCGGCTCGTCGTCACCGGCGCCGATGAGCGGCAACAGCGCATACGCAAACAGAGCTTGCGCCAGCGCCGGCGACATCGCTTCGCCGTCTTCACTGCGCTCCAAACGCTCTGGCCCTGCGCCGGAACTGGCGCTCATCGTCGCGTCAGCGTCCAGGGACAAACGCTGCAGCAGACCCTGCGCCGAACGCGGCTCTCCGCTGACATAGAAGAGGCCGCGATTAGCCGACGCCTCGCGCGGGAAGATCGCCGCGGCGCTCGGCGCGCCTTGCTGGGCCGCTGCGATCAGCCGCACCGCACCGGCAGGCCCCATCACGTGGGCCGCATAAAGTTCACCGGCGCTCGGCGCTCGACCCAATCTTGTCTGCAACGTCTGCGCATTCTCACGCGCAAGTTCGGCCGCCATGCGCGCCGACAACTCAGGATCGTTGCGCAGCGCCAGAATTTCTCGTCGCGTCTGAGCGTCCGCGCCACGTTGCAACGCCGCCGCCTGCGCGCCCATGCCGTGCGAAGCGCCATGACGACGCACCATGTCGAGCCAGGTGCTGTCGATAAATTGGAACAGACCCGTCGCGCTCGACGTGCCGGCGCGCGCATTGGGGTTGAGCGCGCTTTCGCGGCGAGCGGTTTCCACAAGAAGGGAAAAATCGACTCCAGTGGCGTCCGCCGCGCGGCGGATCGCGGCGCGCACGGCATCTGGTCCGGCTGGCGCGATAGGATCGCTCATGCTTCGTGCGTCAGCTGATTTTATGAATCAGCGGTAAATGACCTGCGCCCGAAACGAAGCCGATACGGAAATAGAATGAAACCAGCGGCGATCACGATCAGCGCCATGAACGACGTGAAGATCAGCAGGCCGGTGTTAAAGTTCTCGTGGTCGCGCCAATCCATGATGTGCAGCGCCCATAGTGCGTCGTAGACGCGCCACAAATCCGAACGCCGGGCAGTCACGCGCCCAGTGTTGGCGGCAACATAAACCGCAAGGCCTTCGCCATCGTCGAAAGCAACGCGCCAAGCTGGCAGCGCTCCACGATATTGCGGGCTTTCACGCTCGATCAGTTGCACCTCACGCACGACCGGAGCGCCGGCGACGTGCGCACGCGCGATATCCATCGCCGCGCGCTCATCCAACGGCGAAAGCACGCGCATGCTCTCCAGCTCAATGAGCGCAGGCGGCGCGCCATCAAACTCGGCCACCGCGACTTCACGACCAGTGGCGTCCCGCTCGTAGCTCAAACGAGTTGGCGTCGCCGACAACAAGGGCGCGATATCGGCAGGGATGCGCGCCAGCGGCGCTGCAGCCGATTCCGCGATCCTGTGCTCGCTGCGGACGCGTTCGATGGGATAAATTGCGAAGAAGAGGCCAGAGGCTACCCAGAACAGGATCTGTACGCCAATAACGAGCGCCAGCCATTTATGTACGGCCGATGCCGCAGCAGCCAGTCGCATGAGCCTCTCCCCGATGCCCAACGTCTAGCGCACTCATCGCGCAGCGCCTACTCGGTTGCGCTCAAGAAACTCAAGTCCGCCTCGAAGCCAGACGCCGTGAAGCGGGTGACGACATCGCCGCCCAGCTGACCGCGGAGCAAGCTTTCGATCAGGCGAGAGCCGAAGCCGAATTTCGCAGGCGCCGCCGCCGGCGGCCCGCCGCGCTCCCGCCACGTCAGCCGCACCGGCCTACCGGGCGCGTTGTGATCCACCGTCCAAGCGGCCTCGATGGCGCCGTCACATGTATAGGCCCCATACTTCGCCGCATTGGTCGCCAGTTCATGGATGACCAACGCAACGCTGATCGCGGTGCGCCCCATCAGCAATACAGGCTCGCCGGTGAGCGAAAGAGCGCGCGCGGTGTCGGCCCGATACGGCAGCAGCTCAGCTTCCAGAATTTCGCGCAAGTGCGCCGCGTCGCGCGCGTCTCGCATCAGCAGATCGTGACTCTTCGCGAGCGCCTGAAGCCGCGCTTGAAACGAAGCGCTGAACTGCGCGTAGGACGACGCCGAACGTCCGGTTTGGGCAGCGATTGAGAGCACCGTCGACAAATTGTTCTTAATGCGGTGACTCATCTCCTTCATCAGCAAAAGGCGACGTTCCTCGGCAACCTTGATGTCGTGAATATCGACTTGCACACCGTCCCACACCGTGTCGCCGTTCGCCAAGCGGCGCGGCGCCGACGCCATTTTGAACCAGCGCTCGACGCCGTCGGCGCGTCTGATCTTGGTCTCAAATTCGAACGGCTGCAGCGCGTCGGACGCCTCGGCCTCGGCGGCGGCGAACGCTTCGCGAAACTCCGGCGCGATCTGACCGTAGAGAAGAGACGCATCCGCCATGGCGGCCTCGGCATCGACGCCGTTCAGCAGCTTGCATTGGCTCGACACAAACGAGAAGCGCCGCGAACCATCCGCGCCCCTGATAATCTGATAGACCATCCCGAACGGGAGATTGTCGGCCAGCGTGCGCAACCGCGTCTCGCTCTGCTCCAGCTCGGCCTGCGCTGCACGCTGGTCAGTCACATCGACATTGACGCCGACCATGCCGGTAAACGTCCCGTCTGACGCAAATCGCGGCTCGGCATGGGTTTCCAAAATGCGGATGGCGCCATCGGCGCGCCGGTAACGCGCCTCACACCGAAAAGGGCGCTGCGCGGCCATGCCTTCGGCGAACGGCCCGAATACCTTGTCGCTGTCCTCGGCGAGCAACGTCGTGGCCCAGGAGAATTGGTCCACGCCATCGTCCGGCACGCCCCAAAACGCGCGCTGGGCGCGGTTCAGATAGATGCACTTGCCGTTCGCATCGCCGCGCCAGAGCATCACCGGCGCGTGCTCCGCCACTGACGCAAAGCTCTCGTCGCTGTTGCGGCGATCGCCGTCCACTGAACGCTCCCAAACCTGCAAGCAGCACTAGGTAGCACCGCTTGTCACAAAGCCCACAAGATTTCGCCGTTACTCATTCTGTGCAGTATGAGCCGCCGGCGCTGCTCAGTAACTCTTGGGCAGGCCCAGCACGCGCTCCGAAATGAAGTTCAAAATCATCTCGCGCGACACAGGCGCAATCCGGGCGATCATCGCTTCGCGAAAATAGCGCTCGACGAAATATTCCTTGGCATAGCCCATGCCGCCGTGCGCCAGCACCGCGGCCTCGCACGCGCTAAATCCCGCTTCCGCGCCGAGATATTTCGCGGCGTTCGCCTCGGCGCCGCAATCCTTGCCAGCGTCGTAGAGTGCAGCCGCCTTGAACGCGAGCAGGTTGGCGGCCTCCAATTCGGCCCAGCATTTCGCCAATGGATGCGCAACGCCCTGGTTCTGTCCGATCGGGCGTCCAAAGACGACACGCTCCTTGGCGTACTGCGCGGCCCGCCGCAAAGCCGCGCGTCCGAGACCCACGGCCTCCGCCGCAAACAGCACGCGCTCCGGATTGAGGCCGGAGAGCAAAATCTTGAAGCCCGCGCCCTCCTCGCCGATCAGCTCAGCGTTGGAGACCTCCAAGTCCTCAATGAACAGCGTGTTGCACTCCACCGCCTTGCGTCCCATTTTCGGGATCGGTTGCGCCTCGATGTGTTTGCGATCGAAGTCGGCGTAGAAGAGCGACAAGCCCTCGGTCGGCCGTTTGACCTGATCTTTCGGCGTCGTCCGCGCGATGATCAGAATCTTGTTGGCGCGCTGGGCGTTGGTTGTCCAAATCTTGCGGCCAGTGATGCGGTATCCGCTGTTCGTGCGCTCGGCCCGTGTCTCCAGGCTCGCGGTGTCCAGGCCAGAGTTGGGCTCAGTCACCGCGAAACACGCCTTGTCCGTGCCGTCGATCGCCGGCGGCAAGAAACGCGCTTGCTGCTCTTCCGTGCCAAACTTCACGATCGGCATGAGGCCAAAAATGTTGAGGTGGATAGCGCTCGCGCCTGAGAAGCCGGCGCCCGACTGCGCCACCGCTTGCATCATAAGCGCGGCTTCCTGCAGACCCAGACCAGCGCCCCCGAACCGCTCCGGCATCGCCACGCCAAGCCAGCCGCCTTCGGCAATGTCGGCGACGAACGCCTCTGGGAATTTGCCGCTCTCGTCGGTCTTCAGCCAGTAATGGTCGTCGTACTTGGCGCAAATATCCTCGATGGCGCTCTTGATAGCGGCCTGTTCTTCAGTGAGGTCGAGGGCGAAGGTCATTGGGCGTCAAATCTCGCGGGCGAGAGCGCCGCCCACCGGGGCGGGATCTCTGCGCCAAAAACATACGCTCTAATGATCTCGGCGGTCACCGGCGCCAAGAGCCAACCTTCGCGACCGTGTCCAATGGCGGCCAAGACGCCGTCTCCTGTCGGGCCGATCAACGGCCAGCCGTCCGGCGACATCGGCCGAATGCCGGCCCAGGCGCGCTCGCCCTTTCTGACCTCGCCCGGCAGCAAAGCTTCGGCGGCGGAGATGAGGTCTTGCACCTTCGCCGGCTCCACGCGGCGATCGAAGCGGTCGAACTCCATCGTGGCGCCAAGCACCACTTCATCCTTCCGCTGCGCCAGGTAAAATCCGGGCGCACGCAAGTTGGGCGAAAACGACCGATCCAACTCAACAATGGTCAAATGCCCCTTAGCCGGGCGAACGTGCCTGAGCGCTGGCGCGGCGATCGCCATTTTCTCGGTCGCCCACGCGCCCGGCGCCAACACAACGACGTCGCCCTCATAGACACGATCATCGTGCGTGATGGCGCGCGTTGGGGTCACGGCGGCCACGTCGCTGTGGTACTCACGCAAGACGCCAAGGGCGTGCGCCTGCATGGCCAAGCCGCTCAGCACGCGCAACGGGTCGCACACGCCTTCATCCTCAACGAAAAGAGCATGCTCGATCTTGGCCCGTAGGCCGGTACGCTTGCGAAAATCGCCCGCTGACAACGGCGCGGCCCTGCGCCCTAGCCGCACGGCCTGCTGCGCGAACGCGCGCGCTTCGGCCTCGTCACGCCGCACAACCACGCCGCCATCGAAGCGCACGCCATCGGCCCATTCAGCGCCACGCTGAAACTCACGCCATAGGCCGAACGACTCCAGCGCCACCGCAGCATGCATAGACAGGTCGTCCGCGATCGGCGCCAGCATGCCTGCAGCAGCGGCCGACGCCGCGGGGCCGTAATAGCTTGCGTGCTCGCCCTCCGCCTCAAGCACCGTTACGCGCGCGCCGGAAAGTCTCAGCCGGACCGCGCAAAAGAGGCCGATGACGCCGCCGCCAACGACGATCACATCTTTCATGCTACGCGCATCTCCGCTGGCCGCGCCGTTCGTTCATAGCGCAACGCAAGCGCCTCATGCAGCTTGCGCCGGAATGAGCCGGCGCGCGGCAAGGGCGCGGGCCCCACAAGCCTAGGTGGCCCGCCTTGCGCCGGAATCCAGAGCACCAAGCCGCCTCGCTCCAACATCAACGCAGCGACCTCGGAGGTGCCGCCGGGGCCCCTCGGCGGCAATCCGTTCCAGACGCACACCAGCAGATCGGCCTTGTCGATCAAAGCGTGTCCTACAGCCGCATACGGCGCGGCGTCGCCGCCGCCAACACGCGCCAACAACTGGTCCGGCACCGGCGCAACACGGCGCGACGCCTTAAGCAGGCGCTGATACTCGTCCTTGGACGCTTGTGCTTCGAAGTCTTCCGCATAGCGTTCAACCGAAAACGGCAGGGGTGTCACCAGGCGCCAGCCGCGCTGCAGCGCGGCGTCCGCCGCGTAGCGGTCGGCGCCTTCGGCGATCGCGGAGCGCAACTCGCACCGAATATCGGGTGCATAGAAGCCCCGCGCGGCATTCTCCGCAGCGCCCATGCAGTCAGCGATCTCCGCGGCGATACGCGGCCGCTCACGCTCTGGCAGTTGATTGAGGCGATGTCCGGTAACCGCGACGATCAACCGGCGAGCACTCACCCGCGCCACTCCGGCAGATCGAACTTCGGATCGGGGTAAGATGCATCAACGAAAGTCTTTCCGGCGGCGACGCCGATCTCGAACAGAAGCTCCATGTTGGCCTTCTTGCCGTTGTCCATGAGGTCAAGCGCTTCCAGGACATCGGCGTCGAGCTCGCGCCCGAGCAGGCGCTCAAGCGCCGTCATCGGCGGCACCGGATCGCCGCGGCGCTTCGCCTTCGCCTTCGTATCGAGCATCACATCCAGACGCTGGTAATCCAGCTGCGGAGAGCCCGTAATGCACACGCCGCGTTGATCGCCCAGTTCCGAATTTATGCGCCAGGGCTTACGCGGTTCGGACATCGCCTGCAGCATCATCACGCCCTGCATCTGCGTGTCATAGACCATGGCGCGCAAGGCGTGGACGCCGCGCAGACCGGGCGGCAAGCCTCGAAACGCCTTGCCGTCCACCGTCGGCCGACGCGCGCCGGTGCCGCACGAGGTCAACATCAAGTGGTCCGGACCGCCGCGCCAGCCAAACTTGTACGAGGGTTCGCGCACCAGCATGAGCAATTGCAGACTTGGATTGTTGTTGGCGCTGACGGCGCCATCGACAAAATAGCCCTGTTGGATCGGTCGACGTTTCTCGTCGAACTCGATGTCGATCACCACCTCGTCGAAAAAGGTCGGCGCCGCCGCTGACGCGAGTACAAGATCGACAAGCCGGTAGCGTTTGTTCGGGAAGATGTTGCTGTCCGAGGGCGGATCGTAAAATGCGCCGAGCGGGTGGTTGGTCACCACCCAGGGAGAGCCGGTGTCGATGCGCTTGGCGTGGATCGCCAAACCGGTGCGCAAGTCCTCGGTGCCCAATGTCTTCGTCGTAAGCACCGTCTGCAACGCGCGCCGCAGTTTTTTGGATTCAAACTTCGACTGCAAGAACACGCCATCGCCGGCGTTGCGTCCAAACACCTCCGGCCCCAGACGCATGTAGAGCGCGATCATGTCATCGACGCTCAGCCCCAGAGCCAGCCCCGATGAAATGATCGCGCCCGTCGAAGTGCCGCCGATGAGATCGTAATAGTCACTCAGGCGAAAGCCCGCCGCACCGCCGGCGCGGCGGCGCAGTTCATCTTCCAACACCTTCAGCATGCCGAGCGTGAAAATGCCCTTCACGCCTCCGCCATCAAGCGCGAGAATGCGCTTGGGGCCGGTGTCCGGCGACAGGTGTTCGAACAACGTCCTGGGCATGGCTCCCCCGGGGCCATTTGTACCCCGAGGAGCGGCCTAAAAGAAGGCTAGGCCAGCTGGATCGCGGCCCAAATGGATGGCCCGGAACTCCGCTGCGAGAAATAATCCCCCGGCGACGTAAATTGCGCCACCAGACGCCTTCGATAGGGCGAGTCTGCGCGCGTCCTCCACCGTCTCTGCAAGCGTGATTTCAGCGTCGGGGTTCGCCGCCTGCGCGTGCGACGCAATTTCGGCGGCCGGCGCACCCTTGTGCCGCGCGGCCACGCAGATGATCCGGGCAAACCCCGGGGCCAGAAGCGAAACGATCACGCGCGCGTCTTTGTCCGCCGATACGCCGCACACGAGCACGCGCGGCGCGCCAGCCGCCAGCTTGTCGAATTCGGCGCGAGCTTGGCGCACCGCGTCCGGCGTATGCCCGACATCGATCACGACGAGCGGTTCGATACCTAACCTCTCCAGCCGCCCCGGCCAACGCGTCCGCGCCAAGCCGGCGCTGATATCCACGTCTGGCGCCAGCCGTTGCGCCAACGCCACAGCCAACGCCGCGTTGCGCCCCTGGTGTGCGCCCACAAGCGGCGACGCCAGCGCCGGCTCGGCGGCGACGAAGACGGCTTCCACGCCACGCGCCAAACAATGCGCCTCGATCTCGGCGCGCACCGGCTCACAGCTCTCGCTCACGAACACGCGCGCGCCCGTGGGTGCGGCGTCAAGCTTGTCGCGCGCGATGTCGGGCAGCGTCTCACCCAGGAGCTGTGTGTGCTCGAGATCGAGCGCCGTCAGCGCCAAGGCGCGGGCTTCAATCAAGCGCACCGGATCGAGCCGTCCGCCAATGCCAGCTTCCCACACGGTGTGGCGGCAATCCTGCGCAGCGAACCAATCGAGCGCGATTAGAAACAGAAACTCAAAGCCGCCGAGTTCATCGGAAACGCCGGCGTCACGCACTGCCGTATCCACGCGCTCCCAATGATGGGCGAGCGCCGCGTCGCCGATGTCATCGTCATTGATACGAAAACGCTCGTTGAGATCGAGCAGGTGCGGTGAGGTGAAAAGCCCCACAGGCCCGTCCGCCTGCAACAGCGCCGCAGTCATCGCCGCGGTTGAGCCTTTGCCGTTGGATCCGACAATCACCGCGCCGCGCCCGCCGAACTGAGCCGGATCGACGCCGAGCCGAGCGGCGACTGCGGCTACGCGCTCAAGCCCCGGCCCCGCGCCGAACTTCGGATACGGCACGCGCCACGCCCTCATCGCAGCGCCGCTTCGATGTTGGCGCGCCAAATCATCTCGATCAAATCCCAGCGGCCATGATCCTCCAGGGTCGCGATCATCGGGTTCGAATTCACTTCGATCACGGTGAGATCGTCGCCACGTCCTGACAGATCGAAAACATCGACTCCGGCC
>JBFWYC010000037.1:0-41184 GCA_050186805.1 Hyphomonadaceae bacterium | reverse complement strand
CCTTCCGCAACCGTCGCGATGCGCGACAAGAACCAGCCCCAACCGAACGGATAGTCGCTCACGTCCACCGCGCGCACGAAGCCATCGTGCTTGAACTCGACACGCGTGCCGGCGCCCTCCGGCTTCAACACCCAAAGCACCCGTTGATCGGGCACGCTCTTGTCGCCGCGCCAGTCCGGCCACGTAATCGCGAGCCGCTCGTTTTCGACATAGTCGAGAATTTTGCATGGCGGCGTGGTGATCTTTTGGCCGTCCTTCTCGAATTCCATTTTGAGATGCCAGTCGCCGCCCATGCGCGGATCGACGGCGGCGGCGACGCCGAACCATTGCTGGATCTTCTCCGGATCGATCAGCGTGCGGAACACCGCTGACGGCGGCGCATCGATGTAGATCGAAAGCGCCACGTTTGGCGCCGCATCGGTGTAATCGACCAAGAGCTTGCCTTGCCCGCCGCCCAGATGGGCGGAGAAATTGCCCCAATTGAAGCGCCAAAGATCGTCGATCAGCTCCTTGGCGCGATTGATCGCGGGGGCCTCGGCGAATGTGTGTTCGCCCTTGATCACGCAGGCCTCGCCATTCTCCGGATCGGCCTCGATCGCGAACGACACCACGCTGTCGCGATCGTGGAGGCGCCACGAAAACGCCAGCGCTTGGCTGGGCGCAAACCTGGTGATGCGCTGCGTGGCCGCCGCGCGCGTTGGCGTATCGTAGGAATGCTTGCCCCAAAAGCTGTAGGCGCCGCCGACATGCGGCTCGATCTCCGCATGCTCGGCAAACCATTGCGTGAGTTCAGCGGGATCGGTGAGCGCGGCAAACGCGCGCGCGGGACGCGCCGCCACCTTCCACGTGAACGCGTGCTTCAACTCACTCATGGCTCACCCTTCTTCTTGCGCGGCTTTGCGCGCGCTTCTTCCTCAACGATGCGTTTGAGATCGACGAGCTTGGCCGCCCAGAACAATCGATACGGCGCCAGCCATTGATCGACGCTCTGCAGAGCCGCGGGATCGAGCGTGTAGAAGCGCTGCGTCGCCTCGCGGCGTTCGCGCAGCAGCCCGGCCTGGCGCAGCACGCGCACGTGCTTGGCGATCGCCGGACGGCTCACCGGGAAGCGCCGCGCGATATCGCCGGCGCTCAGCTCGCGATGCCGCACCAGATCCAAGATCGCCCGCCGCGTCGGGTCCGCGATAGCGCCGAATGCGCCGTCTGTGCGGGGGCGAGCTTTTGTAACCACATAGTTACGTTTAGACGAAGCAACAGCCAACGCAAGCAAAATCGCGTCTACCGAAGCGTGTGGACCAACCGCGTCATGGCGCTGGCGCCGACGAGCGGGGCGAAGAACGGGATGAAGGAGCAGGCCAGCCCGACGAGGAACACCGCCAGCCCGTTGCGCTTCCGCAGCCGCACGGCGTCGGCATAGCTCATATAGCGCGCGGCGGTGATGGTGGCGTATTCGCGCCCCATCAGAAAGCCGTTCAGCGAATAGAACACCAGCGCGTTGATCACAGGTATGAAGTAAAACGGAATGGCGATGAGATTGAGCGCCAGCGCCGGCAGCGCTATGCGCACGCCGTTCAACACACCCTGATGCAGCGGCACAGGCTGCGCAGGCGGTGCGCCGATGGCCTTCTCCACCCGCTCGGCCGCGTAGTCGAACAACACGCCGCCCACGACCATCGACACCGCCGGCGATAGCGCGATAGCGACCACGATCACCGCCACGCTCGCCGCGAACTCGCCCGCGACGGAGACATTGGCGAGCCAGCCCGCGCCGTCGGGAATGAGCGGCACGACGGTGCGGATGATCGCCGTCGCGGCGCTGGCGACGATGGTCGCCGCGACCACCAGATTGATCAGCGCCAGCCATGTCAGCCGGCCGAAGACGACATCCTTCAGCCCGGCGAGAATTGCAGCGAACACTTTGGTCATGCGCGCACTCTAGCTCCGCGCGCGCTGAACGACGAACAATCCCGCCAGAATGAGGGCCGCGCCAGCCAGCGCGAAAACGCCCAGCGCTTCGCCGAAGATCGCCCACGAAAGCGCAGCCGCCGCCAGCGGCTGCGTCCAGAGCAGCACCGTCGAGACCACGATCGGCAGCCGGCCCACGCCATAGGCGATCAGCCCTTGCCCCGCCGCCTGCACGACGATGCCCAGCCCGACAAGAATGGCCCAGCCTTGCAGCGAGTGCGGCAGCATCGGCTCACGGGTAAAGAGGCAAATGGCGAGCGTGAACGCTGCAGCGCTCAGCGAGGCCCAGAACATCACAGCGCCGACGCTGACCCGATGGCCGAGCGCGCGCACGATCAGGAGATAGCCGGCGTAGCCGACGGCGGCGGCGAGGCCGAGCGAATCCCCGAGCCAGCCTTCGCCCGCGCTCGCCGGCCCCTCGCCTGACTGCGCCCGCGCCAAGGCCAGCATCACCGCGCCAGCCAGCGCCGTCAGCCCGCCGGCCAAAACCCCGAGCCCCAGCCGCTCTTTGAAGACGAACCAGCCGAAGGCGGCGGCGAAGATCGGCGTCATGTTGGTGAGCAGCGTGGCGTTAGCGATCGTGGTCTTGGTCAGCGCGACCGCCCACAGGTTGAGCTCGATGCCAAACAGCACGCCCGCCGCGAGCAGCCAGCCCAGATCGCCCCGACTCGGCCGCGGCCCCTTCGCGGCCAGCAGCGCAAGAATCGGCAGCGCGAAGATGAATCGCCAGAAATTGGTCGCCGCCGGCCCCAGATCGGACAGCCGCACCGCGATCGGCGCCAGCCCTATCAGGCTACCGCCCAACATGGCGGCAAACGCCGCCTGCGCCCTCCCCGAAGCCTCGCTCATTTGCCTGAAAAACGCTGGATTTCGGGCCTGCGCAAGCGCCGGAAACGGGCGCCTGCAGCGCTCAATCGCGGCCCCACTTGCTTAATGCGGATTCACCGTCCACGGCCCAATCTTCACAGATTCTCCATGTAAAAAATGAGCTGGACCGGGCTTCGCCATTGACCCTGAATTAACGGATGGCATCACTATATATAGCGGTACGGTTCAGCCACCCACCACAAGGGCATGTGGTTTCGGCCAGAACCGAGTCGAGTTAACACCGGACTAAATTTGGGGGCGAAGAGATGCAGGCACGAGCGGAAAAAGCGGGGGTCCACCGCATGGGCGAGGTCCATCGCGGCAAGCCCAAACCCCTGCGTCCGCTGAAGGTCGTCGACAAGGTCGTTACGGATCCGAGCCGCGATGCGCTGCTGACGGAGTTCGGCAAGACCACGCTCACCGATCGCTATCTGTTGCCGGGCGAGTCCTATCAAGACATGTTCGCGCGCGTCGCCACCGCGTTCGCCGACGACATCGATCACGCGCAACGCATCTACGACTATATCTCCAAGCTCTGGTTCATGCCGGCGACGCCGGTGTTGTCGAACGGCGGCGCTGAGCGCGGCCTGCCGATCTCGTGCTTCCTCAACGCTGTCGGCGATTCACTCGACGGCATTATGGATACGTGGAACGAGAACGTGTGGCTCGCTTCCAATGGCGGCGGCATCGGCACCTATTGGGGCGGCGTTCGTTCCATCGGCGAAAAGGTCGGCCAGAACGGACAGACGTCCGGCATCATTCCGTTCATTCGCGTCATGGATTCACTGACGCTCGCGATCAGCCAAGGTTCGCTGCGCCGTGGTTCAGCGGCGGTGTATCTCGACATCCACCATCCCGAGATCGAGGAATTCCTCGAAATCCGGAAGCCGGCGGGCGACTTCAACCGCAAGAGCCTCAACCTCCATCACGGCCTCAACATCACTGACGAATTCATGATCGCGGTGCGTGACGATCTGCCGTTCGCGCTGCGCTCGCCGAAAAACCAAGAGCCGCTGAAGCACGTGAACGCGCGCAAGCTGTGGCAGAAGATCCTTGAGCTGCGCCTGCAAACGGGCGAGCCCTACATCATCTTCTCCGACACCGTGAACAAGGCCATGCCGAGCCACCAAAAGAAGCTCGGCCTCAAGGTTCGCCAATCGAACCTGTGCTCGGAAATCATGCTGCACACCGGCATGGATCATAATGGGAAGGAACGCACCGCCGTTTGCTGCCTCTCCTCGCTGAACGCCGAAACGTTCATGGAATGGGAGAAAGAGCCGCAATTCATGGAAGACGTCTTCCGCTTCCTCGACAACGTGCTGGAGGACTTCATCCAGCGCGCGCCGCCTGAAATGGAGCGCGCCATCTACGCCGCCTATCGCGAGCGTTCCGTCGGCCTCGGCCTCATGGGCTTCCACTCCTTCCTGCAAAAGCAGGGCGTGAGCATGGAATCGGCCATGGCCAAGGTTTGGAACAACCGCCTGTTCAAACACATCCGCCGCGGCGCCGATGCGGCCTCGGTGAAGCTGGCGCAAGAGCGCGGCCCCTGCCCGGATGCGGCCGAGAACAACGTCATGGCGCGCTTCTCGCACAAGCTCGCCATCGCGCCGACGGCGTCGATCTCGATCATCTGCGGCGGCACCTCAGCCGGCGTCGAGCCGATCCCGGCCAACATCTACACCCACAAGACGCTCTCCGGATCGTTCGCGGTGAAGAACCCGTATCTCGAGCAATTGCTCGAAGAGAAAGGCAAGAACACCGAGAGCGTGTGGTCCTCGATCCTGAAGAACGAAGGCTCGGTGCAGCATCTCGACTGCCTGAGCGAGGACGAGAAGGGCATCTTCAAGACCGCGTTCGAAATCGATCAACGCTGGATCATCGAACTGGCCGCCGATCGCACGCCGCTGATTTGCCAGTCGCAATCACTGAACGTGTTCATCCCCGGCGACGTCGATAAGTGGGACCTGCACATGCTCCACTGGATGGCCTGGGAGCGCGGCGTGAAGAGCCTCTATTACTGCCGCTCCAAGAGCGTGCAGCGCGCGGGCTTCGCCGGCGACGAAGGCAAGACCGAAGTCGCAGGCGAGACGCTGCAGGTCGCCGAAAAAACGGACTACGAAGAATGCCTCGCGTGCCAGTAACGCGCTAGTTTGGATTTGGGTTGGAATTGCTAGGGCGCGGGGGCTTCCTCCGCGCCCTTCTTCTTTTCAGCTGCGCCAGGAGGCCGGCGCGTCCGGCGGCTCGATGCCGCGCCGCACGCCCGCGGGGGCCTCGGCGGCGGGCGCGCGATCAAGTGCGGCCGCTTCGGCGACGCTGACGAACGGCCCCAGATCTTGCCCCGTCGCCGCCATCACCGGCTGCGCGATTGACGCTGCGCCCTGCGCCCACACCGAGGCGCCCAAGAGCAGCGCCGCGACGGCTGTCCGCACCAGCGCAACCCGGCGTGTCGCCGCCAGCGACCGCGCCGCCAGCGCCGGCAACGGCGCGCCACGGGCGGCCTTCACCCGCGCGTCGACGGAGCGATAGAGCGGATCGAGTACGCCGGAGGTTGCTTCCCCGCGCCAGCGCGACAGATCGAACACCGGCGCATCGCCAATGTGCGAGAGCGGCGCGTCGCACAGGCAGGCGATCAGCGCCGTGCCGCTTTCGATTGCGCGCTCGGCGACAGCCACAAAGCCTGGTGACGCCAGCGCCGCCTCCGACACCACCACGACGCTAGCCGCACAGGCTTCGAGCGCGGCCTCGTCGAACGGCGCGCCGGCCGTGGAAAATCCTGCGTCCTCAAATATTTCCGCGAGGACTTCCGCGCGCGCCATGTCGTCGCGCACGCACACCAAGAGCACGTCCGCCATGACGCGTCTCCGTCTAGAGAAAACTTCAATGAAAATTCGCCGCGTTGGGGTGCACGGACGCGTTCTGAACGACCAACCCCAGCGTCAGTTCCATCTTGTCATGGCGCCGCTGTGAAAAACTATTGTGACGTGGCCCGACCGCCCGGCTCTCACATGATTGTGAGCCGGCGCGTGGCCGGCGTCACAGCCCGCATCTGAATCGCACCCCACATTCATCCTGGGTTCAGGAAACATCGCGCGGTCGCGGTGAGTTTGGAGTGCATGAGCAAGGTCTTCTCCCCCGGCATCGCCACAGCGCTCGCAATTGCGCTGCTCAGCGGTATTGCGGGCATGGGCCTGCAACAGCGCGAGGCCAACGCCGCGGCGGCCGCCACGTACGAAACGCCAGCGCCCTATGACGCCGCCCGCATCGGCCAGTGCCGCATCCGCTACGCCGCCCTCCCCGAGGCGCACCAACCCGCGCCGATGGAGTGCGAACATGCGCACTGGATCGCCCAGCGTTGGGGCGGACGCGTGATGGAAAAAGCCGCTGACAGCTACATCGAACGCGCGGCCTATGAAGGCCGCAACGACTTCACCGGCGTGCCCAGCGCTGCGTTGCCGCGCGCCGGCTATTGCCGCGCCTGGGCGCCGGACGCAGCCATTCCGTTGCAGGATGTCGATTGCCGCAGCGCGCGCCGCCTTGCCGACCAGATTGGCGGGCGCGTCCTGTTCATGCCGCTCTAAGCGCGCATCGCTTCGAAAATGCTTTTGTGCCCGGCCAGGATGCGGGCGATCGCGTCATCATCTGGCGTGAGCGACCATTCTCCACGCTCGAACGTGCCGCCCAGCACAACGCCGTCGCGGCGCGCGAACATGTAGCCTTCGCGGGCGATGGTGTTGTAGCCGATCTCCGGCTGCGGCAGCAGGATCGCGAGTTGGCCGCGCACCGGCGTAATCTCCGCATCGCCGGACAACTGCCCAGCGCCCAAGCCGGTGCAATTGAAGATGGTCGCCTGCGGCAGCGCGCGCACTTCAGCGATGTTTGAGAACGCGCGCACTTCTATCTCTCCGCCCGCCATGCGCACGTCTGCCTCCAGGCGGCGCAAATAATGCGGCGTCTCGATCATCATGGTGTCGAATTGGCGCACGTAAGGGCGCGGGAAGTTGTGCTCCTCCGGCGCAAGGTCACGCTGATTGACGACCAGCGCCCGCATCGGATCGTCTTCGGCCGCGGGGTAGCTGCTGTTTGCCCGATTGGAGAGACTGTAATTCGTCTCCCACGCCACGCCGTAGTCTTCTCCGACCAAGCTCTGAAAGCGCCGAAACGCAAACCGCGCCGCTTCAAAATGTTGCGCGAGATAGGCGGCGCTGACGCGATCATGATCGTACACCGACGCTGGCCACCATTGCGCGCCGGCGACGTTCGAGGTCGTGTTGGGCGAGAGCTCGCGCGCATAGATGCGCACGCGCGCGCCGCGCTCCAGCAACAACCGCGCCGTCGCCAAACCAACAGCGCCGCAGCCCAGCACCGCGCACTCCGGTTTCGCTGCGTCGAAGCCTAGATCGACGGCAAGTTTCGCTGTGCCCCATGAGAGCGTAATGCCGCCGCCGCCGTGGCCGTAATTGTGCACGAGCACTTTGTCGCCGAGCGTCTCGCGCGCGACGCGAAAACCGCTTGGTCGAAAAGGCCGCAAGCCGACATCGATGCGGATGACGCGCTCCGCCGCGACGTGCACCGGCGGCAACGTCAAGCGCGACGCAGGCGCCCCCTCGCGGCCAAGATCGCGCATCAGCCCGTCGCCGAAACCGCGCGCAGCCGCGCACGACGCCGCAAGCCCCGCGCCGCCAAGCGCAAGGGCGGCCCTTCGCGTGTGCATATGCGCGCTCCTGATGCTCATCCTGCCGGCTTGCCTCTGCTGCGATTCTCGCCCACATCAACGCCATGCATGGGCATCACGGGCATGACCACAGCCACGATCATCACGCCCATCACCACCCCGCCCCCAGCGACAAACGTTATACAATCGCAATCGGGCTTAATTTAGGGTTCGTCGCGATCGAGGCCGCCGCCGGCTTTGCCGCCAATTCGACGGCGCTGCTCTCCGACGCCACGCACAATCTCTCCGATGTGTTGGGGCTGGCGCTCGCCGGCGGCGCCGCTTGGCTGGCCAAGCACAGCGCCAGCGACAAGCGCACCTATGGCTTCTCCAAAGCGACCGTGCTCGCGGCCCTCGCCAACGCCATCGTGCTCTTTGTCGCGTGTGGCGGCATTCTGTGGGAAGCGGGCTCGCGCCTGTTTGCACCAGAGCCGACGCAGCCGTTCTTCGTCATGGCTGTCGCCGCCGCCGGCGTCGTCATCAATGGCGCGACCGCGCTGTTGTTCGTGGCCGGACGCAAGAGCGACGTGAACGTGCGCGGCGCCTTCCTCCATATGCTGGCCGACGCAGGCGTCTCGGCCGCGGTCATTCTCGCGGGTCTGGCCATCTGGCTCACCGGCGCCGACTGGATCGATCCGGCTATCTCTGTCGCGGTCGTTCTGCTCATCGTGTGGGGCACGTGGGGCCTCTTGCGCGAGTCGCTCGATCTGGCGCTCGACGCCGCGCCGCCGCACATCGACGTGTCCGCCGTGCGCGCCTATCTCGCCAACCAGCCCGGCGTGCTTGAAGTGCACGATCTGCACGTCTGGGCGATGGGCGCGACCAAGCCCGCGCTCACCGCGCACCTGGTTCGCCCCGAAGGCGGCGACGACGCCTTCCTCGCAGCGCTCACGCAAGGCATCGCAGCGCAATTCGGCATCGCCCACGTGACAGTGCAAGTCGAACGCGCCCATCGCGCGGATTGCTCGGATTTGCATTGATGGGGATTGGGTGCTGGGGATTGGGGATTGGGATCGTGCGCGATCTTTCCAATCCCCAATCCCGAACCCCCAATCCCGAATTACTCTTCCGCCCAGCTCTTCAACAGCTGATGCGCGATCGCAAAGGGCGGCGGCGCGAAGGCTTCAGGATGTTTGCCGGCGATCAAGAGGCGCGCTTCCTCGCGCGTGAACCAGCGCGCACTTTCCAGTTCGAGCGTATCGACCGTCTCGCGATCGTCCTCCACCGAGCACAAGACGCCGATCATCAATGAATGCGGGAACGGCCAAGGCTGAGTGGAGTGCACGCGCACCTCGCGCACGCGCAGGCCTGCTTCCTCGAACGTCTCGCGCGCCACCGCCTCCTCGATCGCCTCGCCCGGCTCGATGAAGCCCGCGAGCGCCGAGTGCATGCCGCGCGGCCAAGCGCGCTGGCGCCCGAGCAGCACCTTCTCGCCAAACGTCGGAACCATGATGCAAACCGGATCGACGCGCGGGAAATGCTCCGCCGAACAGGTCGGGCATTGGCGCTTCCAGCCAGCCTCGGAGACCAGCGTCGGCGCGCCGCAATTGGCGCAATAGCCATTGCGCGCGTGCCATTCGAACACTGACTTCGCCGGCCCCAGCGTCGCTAAATCGTCACGTGACAAACGCGGGCCCAGCGCGCGCAGATCGTCGAACCGCCCCATTTCGCCCAGCGGCGCGGGATCGGGGATTTGTACAGCAAAGTAAGCCGCGCCAGCCGCATCGAGGCCAAGGAAGAGCGGTTCGGCGTCGTGCGGGGCAATGCTGGCGAGCGCGTGCCCGCCCAGCCAGCCTGGCGACACTGCGCCGCCCGCTTCGATCACGAACGGCCGATGCTCGTGGAACGGGATGAGCTTGCTGTCGCCCGCCTGCAGCGCTTGCGCGAGCCACGCCCTGTCGCCGCGATGATGGCCGGCGCGGTCAAGCGGCGAGCGGGTGAAGGCGTTCGGATTGTGCGGCAAGATCATGCAACCACTCTACGCGCCGCGCCCCCGTTGCGAAAACCCCACGCTTTCGGCCCCGCCCGCAGCGCAATGTTCTTAACAGCCCCAGATAACCGTGGTAACGGGTTAGAGGGTTACGCGGGGGCGGACACCATGAAGAAGAAACACAAAGACACCGACATCTTCAGCGATGCGCCGCCGAAGAAGGAAAAGCTTTGGCGCCGCGGCTTCTTCGTCCCCCTGCTCGGCTGGTTTCCGCGCATGCCGCGGGAGAAATCGGTCTACGGGATTTTGCTCGCCGCGGCGGCCGCCGACGGCAACATGCACCGGCTCGAACTGGCCGAGATCCACGTCCTCGCTGAACGCATCAGAAGCCTGCGAAACGTGCCGCGCGCCAAGCTCAACAAGATGCAGGAGCAAATCCGGCCGCACCTCGAAACCAAGAAGCACGCCGCCTTCACCGATCTGGCGACACGCAGCTTGCGCACAGCGAAGAAGGATCAGCGCGCTTCGGTGTTCATGCATGCGCTCGATATTCTCTTCGCCGACCGCATGCTCACGGATTCCGAAAAGTCATTCATCCGCCAGCTCGGCCACCAGCTTTATCTGAGCGACGAAGACGTCGGCGCCTACGCCGACGTCATGGCGACGAAAAATTTGCACTGAGCGAAAGGATTTTCAGATGGCCGATCTCCTCGAAGAAGCACTGGGCCGGCATGGCGGCACGATGTCGAAGGAGCTCGCGTTTCTGACCATCATCATGGGCGCGGTGCACGCCGACAATCGCGTGCGCAAAGAGGAAACCGAGGAAGTCAACGCGCTGATTGATCGCGTACGGACGCTGAAGTCGATGCCGGAAGAAGAGCGCAACAAGCGCCGGGACGACCTGCTTCCGTGCATGAACGATCCCAGCCTCCGAAACGATCGCGTCGGCCTGGCGTGCAGCAGCATCCTCAACGCCGAACGCGGCACGCCGCCGACCGTGGCGCCGCAACCTGGCCTGGCGATCGCCGTGTTCACGCACGCGTGCGACATCGTTTACACCGACCTCGAAGTCACCGACCTCGAAAAGAAATTCCTCGTCGATCTGGTGGATCACCTGAAAATCGACAGGGCAACGGCGGCCAACATCGTCAAGGTCATCGCCGCGAAGAACGAGTACTAGGAGCGCCCAGCCATGGGAAACGACGCGACGACTTCAACCTCAAGCGACCCGCTCGAGCAGGTGCTGGGACGCCATACGAGTTCGATCGCAAAGGAAAAGGCGTTCATCACCGTGCTGCTCGGCGCGGTCTTCGCCGACAACAAAGAGCACGAGGCCGAGGCAGCCGAGGTGGGCGCGCTCTTATCGCGCGTCAAAACGCTGAAATCGCTGCCGGACGAGGAACGGCGCAAGGCGCACCAGGAGGTCTTGCATCTGGTCAACGGCGCCGAGAACGCGCGCAATGATCATGTAAAGCTCGCGTGCCGCAGCCTTGTCGCGATCGAGAAGGGCAACCCGCCGCTGGTCGAGCCGGTCGTGGGCCTATCTCACTCGGTGTTCGCACACGCCTGCGACATCGTCTTCGCCGACATGGAAGTGAAGCCCGAGGAACGGGTCTTTCTGCGCACCGTCTCCGAAGCGCTGGAAATCCCGAAAGACCGCGCCGACCACATCGTCCGGGTCATCGGCCTGAAGAACGACTACTGAGCCAACGGCGTCCGCCGCCATTCGATGAAAGTTGGAGCGCGCGCCTCCGTGCGCGCCACGCGGGCCGGGAAGCCCCGCGCTCCAACCTTCATAGATCAGTACTCAACCCGGCTTCCGGAACCGCAGCACGAATTGGTCCGTGTGGCCGCGGATGTCGCCTTCGAACACGCGCACGGCGCGGTTGTCGCTCGGATTGCGCAGCACCTCGCTCTCCGCTTCGAGCACGAAGCCGGCCGCGGTGACCTCGCGCACCACCTGCGCCTGATCGATGCGATGCAGATCGTTTTGCGGGTCGGCGGGATTGATCGTGTGTCCCGCCGGCGCGGCGTGATCGATGATGACGTAAACGCCGCCCGGCTTCAGCGCGTCGAAAATCTGACGATTGAGCGCCGGCACATCAATGTTGAGCTGGCTGTAGAACCAATCATGGTAGATTTGCGAGACGAACACCGCGTCGAGCGGCTCGCCCGCATTCCAGCCTTGATAGCCGTCCTGGATCACGGTGATGTTCGGATAGGCCGGCGCCACCGCGAGGATCGCACGCGGCGGCCGGTCTGGCGCGTTCGGGCGATCGATGGCGAACACGCGCCCGCTATCGCCCACCGCCACCGAAAAGAGCCGCGTATAATAGCCCCCGCCCGGGCCCACATCAGCGATGCGCCACCCAGGCTGCACGCCCGCAAAGGCCATGATCTCGGCCGGATGGCGCAGTGCATCCCGCCCGACATCAGCCTCCGGCCGGCGCGGATCGGCGACGGCGGCCACAATATGCGGCGACGTCGCCGTCACGTCCGCCGGCGCGCTCAGCATAATCCCTGGCACCGCGCCGCCCGCGCAGGCGGCGATGGAGACCGCGAAACCCAATATCGCTGCAAGCGTGCGCATGTTGTCCTCCCGGGTGTCAGGCGTGGCGAGTGTCAGGTATCAGGCCTCAGGCCTTATCGCATCAACCAATCCGACACCCGACACCTGATACTTGGCGCCTGAATGATTCCGGTCACCCCCACCCTCGCGCTCGATGAACGCGATCTAGAGGAGCGCTTCATCCGCGCCGCCGGCCCGGGCGGGCAGAACGTCAACAAGGTGTCGACGGCGGTGGAACTTCGCTTTCAGCTCGGCGGCTACACGGAACTCGCCGACGACGTCCGCGCGCGGCTGGAGAAGCTTGCCGGGCGGCGGCTCACGCTCGACGGCGAAATCGTCATCCGCGCCGACGAGCACCGCACGCAAGACCGCAACCGCGCCGAAGCGCTGGCGCGCCTTCTAGCGCTGGTGGAGCAAGCCACCCACCGCCCAAAACCGCGCCACAAAACGCGCGTGCCAAAAGCGCAAAAGATGAAGCGGCTGGAACACAAGACACGCCGTGGCGAGGTGAAGGCCGGCCGCGCCCGCCCTCGCCACGACGACTAACGTTATTCCGGCTTTCTGAACCGCAACACGAACTGATCGGTGTGGCCGCGAATGGCGGGATCGAACACGTTCGTGGTGCGCGCATCAGCCGGATTGCGCAGGATTTCGCTCTCACCGTCGAACACGAAGCCCGCCGCCTCCACCTCGGCGCGCACTGTCGCTTGATCGATGCGATGCAACGCCGTTTCGGCGTCGGTCTCGACCGCGGCGCCATCGACCGCCGAGTGATCGATGACGATATAGAGCCCGCCCGGTTTCAGCGCGGCGAAAGCGGCGCGGTTCATCGCGGCGCGATCGCCAAGGCCATACGCGGTCAGGCCCATGTCGTGATAGTTCTGCGCGGTGAACACGACGTCGAGCGGCTCGGGATACGTGATCGCGTCATAAGGCGAGCGCGCCATCACGGCGTTGGCGTATTGCGCCGCCACCGCCAGCACTGGCGTTTCATACTCACCTGCGATGCCATCGGGCCGGATGGTCGGATAGACGCGGCCCTCGTCGCCCACGGCGACAGCGAACAGACGCGTCCAGTAGCCGCCGCCAGGGAAAATGTCAGCGACGCGGTCGCCAGGTTCGATGCGCGCGAACGCCAACGTCTCGGCCGGATGACGCGCCGCGTCGCGGTCGCGATCTTCCTGCGGGCGGCGCGTGTCGTTCAGCGCTGCAACAATGTGCGCGGCGTCGGCGGCAATCTCAGCCGGCGCCGCTGACGGCGCCTCGGGCGCGCTGGCTTGTCCGCACGCAGCCAGACTCAATGCCGCCGCGGCGGCGATCAAAAACGCTTTCATGGGCGATCCTCCACGCGCCGGGCCTTAGCCCAGCGACGCGTCCGCCGCACCCTAAACGCGACGAACGGCAGCCGCCGCGCTAGCAGGCGCACCCTTCTTTGAGCGAGATGCGCTGGACGACGCCATTGCGCTGATAGACACTTGGCGGGCGAAACGAGAAGGACTGTCATGGCGCGTGTCGATGAGAAGAGCACAAGCTTATGGCGCGCGCTCAAGGACCTCGGTTGGTTTCCGCTTCTGCTCATCGGCCTAGGCGGATTTTCGATCCTCTCGATCGTTGAACGCATCGTCTTTCGCCAACCGCTCGACCTCTACGATCCGCTTGAGATGATCCTCGCAGGATACAATAGGCTGGTCCACTTGCTGGCCGGGGTGGCCGATCTCGCGCTGCGTCCGGTGGTGACGTGGCTTTCCGAGGCGCTCGGTTGGACCATTGCTGTCGATCCAGTCTGGATTCCGCTGCTTGTTCTGCTGATGATCCCGACGATCAGCATTGCCCGCGCAACCATGTCCTCGAATGTGAAGGAAGGGCTCCCCACCTTCGTCATATTCTGCACGGTAACACTGCTCGTGGGCGCGCTACTCGACGGCGTGGCTGCCGGAAGCCAGGGATCTTGGCTTCGCTACGTAGCCCCCGCGCCATTTATCGCTCTTATGATCGCCGCCGCGGCCACGGGGTTTCTGTCCTACGCTCACGAACTTGACCTCGACTTAAATCGCGGGCGCGCGCGCATGATCGCTTGGCCGGCAACCCTGATAGCGGCCGTGATCGCGTTCGTTGTTTACCGACAGGTGGGCGGCGGCGGGCACGTGCTCGCCGTCATCTTTCTCATCTTCGGACTCGCCGCTTACGGCGCAGCTGTGCTCGCCACCGGACTGCTCGCCGGCAGCGCCGGCTTCGCCCGTGTGGGCTTGACTGTGATCGGCGGATTTCTCGCGGCCGCGCTCGTGCTCGGCGCGAGCAGCATCCTCAAAGCGGTGGGCGCCGACTAGGCTAGCGGGCGCGCCCCTTCTTCGTTTCAGGCAAAGGCGTCAGCTCCAATTGCTCCGGCGGCGCCGGCAGGCGCGGGGCGGCTTCGATCTGCGGCGGCGCAGCGATATCGATGCCCGCATCGCCGGCGCCGAGCTCCTTGAACTTGCGCGCCTGCGGCATGACGCGGCTTTCGACCGAACCGAGCAATGCGTTGTAGCGCGTCACGGTGGCGCCGATCGCGTCGCCCACTTTGCCCATGTGATCGGCCATCACCGCCATGCGGCGATAAAGTTCGCGGCCAAGATCGGCGATCTCCTGCGCGTTCTTGGCGCTCTGCTCCTGACGCCAGCCGTAAGCGACCGATTTCGCCAGCGCCACCATCGTCGATGGCGTCGTGATGATGACCTTCGACGCAAACGCATCGTCGAACAAATTCGGATCACGCTCCGCCGCCGCCGCCAGGAAGTTTTCGCCAGGCACGAACAGCACGACGAAATCCGCCGTCGCCGGCACGTGCTTCCAATAATCCTTGGACGCCAGATTTTTCACATGCGCCTTCAGTTCGGCGGCGTGCTTCTTCAAATGCGCTTCGCGCGCCGCGTCGTCGGTGGCTTCCATCGCTTCGAGATAGCCCGATAGCGCGACCTTCGAATCCACCACGATGCAACGTCCGCCCGGCAGATTGATCACCACATCAGGCCGCAGCCGCGCGCCCTCGCCGTCGCTTGTGGTGACCTGCTCGGTGAAATCCACGTTCGGCGCCAGCCCGGAAAGCTCGAGCACGTTGCGCAGCGTCTGCTCGCCCCAGCGGCCGCGCATTTTCGGCGACGCCTTCAGCGCCGAGAGCAATTGCGTCGTCGTCTTGTTGGTCGAGCCCACAGCGTCGATGATCTGGCGCACCTGCTCGCCCATGGCCGACTTGTCCTGCAGCCGCGCCTTGTCGAGCGCCTCCACCGATTGCGCCAACTTGGCCAGATGCTCCTGCGTCGGCGCCAGCACCTCCTTCACGCCGCCAGCCGCGACTTGGCTGTGCTTCTCGAACGTCTCTTTGGCGAGCGTCATAAAATTGTTCTGCGACGCCTCCAGCGCCTTGGCCGCGAGCGCCAGGAAGCGCGCCTCCTCCGATTCAGAGCGCCCGGCGGACGCGCCCTTCTCCGCCGCCAGATCGGCCATCAGCTTGGCGTTTTCCGCACGCAGCGCGGCGAGTTCGGACACCGCCCGGTCGCGCTCGGCGCGGATCGGTTCGACCCCGGCCGAACGGTAGGCAAACCAGGCGGCGGCGCCGATGGCGGCGAGCGCCAGCACGAGCAAAAGCGATTCGGTCATGCCGGCAGGGTAACGGATACGGGACGCCGGCGCCTCAGGGTTGATCTGGCGCATGGCGAAGGCGGCGGCGCAGCGCTAAAATGACCGCCATGAACCCGTTCAACTACGCCATTCCGATCGCGCTGTTCATCGTCTTCGCGGCGCTGTGTTTCGGCATCTTCACGCTGTTCCGCGGTGGGGATTTCGGCCGCTCCTGGTCCAACAAGGCCATGCGTTTTCGGGTGGTGGCGCAATTTGTGGCCATCCTTGTCCTCGTCGCCGCCATGTGGTGGAAACAATCGCACGGCTAGAGCGCCGGGAGCGGCAGCATGGTCAGGCTCGACAAAATCGTCACCAAGGCCGGCGACGGCGGCAAAACCCGCCTCGCCACCGGCGAGCCGGTGTCGAAAGCCAGCGCCCGCGTCGAAGCCTACGGCGCCGTCGATGAAGCCAATTCCGCCATTGGCGTTGCGCGCCTCCACACCACCGCCGACGCGGTGCTCGATCCGATCTTAGATCGTGTTCAGAACGATCTCTTCGACCTCGGCGCCGATCTGGCGACGCCGCACAGCGACGATCTCAAGTTCGAGCCGCTGCGCGTGCAGGAAAGCCAAGTGCTGCGCCTGGAAACGGAAATCGAGGCGCTGAACGATAAGCTGTCGCCGCTGACCTCCTTCATCCTGCCAGGCGGCGCACCAGCGGCCGCACACTTGCATTTGGCGCGGGCCATCGCCCGCCGCGCCGAGCGCGCCATCGTCGCACTCGCCGACGCCGATCCGACCGTTTCGCCCGAAGCGATCAAGTTCGCCAACCGGCTCTCCGACCTCCTCTTCGTCGCCGCCCGCTGGGCCAACGACCAAGGCCGCGGCGACCTCATGTGGAAACCAGGCGCCAATCGCTGATGCGCGGCGCCATCCATCATATCGATCTCACCGTGAAAGATGCGTACGCCTCGCGTGCGTTCTACCAATCCGTACTGGGCTTCATGGGCTACGCGCTGAAGGACGCCCATCCGAACGGGTATGATTTCGACCTGCGCACCCCTGACGGCTTCTGCTCCATCGGCATTCTGACTGCCCGCGGGGCAAACGCCGAGCGCGAGCACGACCGCTACAGTGCGGGCCTTCACCACATCGCCTGGACCGCCGAAAGCCGCGCCGACGTGGACGCCCTGTACGCGCATCTGCAGAGCATCGGCGCCGCCATTCTCGATCCGCCGGCGGACTATCCGAAGTACGGCCCCGGCTACTACGCCGTCTTCTTCGCCGATCCCGATGGGCTGAAGCTTGAATATGTCCACAAGCCGTGACGCAAAACGGCCCGCGCTTTCACGCGGGCCGCTGCAGATTTCGCCCCGAACACTTTAGTTCGGCTTATCGGCCTTCTTCGCCGCGTCCTTGACGTCGCCGACGAATTCGCGGGCTTCGCCCTTGGCTTTGTCGATCTTGCCTTCAGCTTCGAGACGCTCGTTGCCAGTCACCTTGCCGGCAGCTTCTTTCACTGCGCCCGAAGCTTTGTCGGCGGCGCTCTTCACGTGTTCTTTGTCCATGAAGTCCTCTCCTTGGAAAGGATGACAACTCCAGAACAGCGCGTTTGGTTCCATTTACGTGATGTATTGCGCACCGTTCATCGTCAGCGTGGAACCGGTCATGAAGCCAGCTTCGTCAGAAGCGAGAAACGCAACTGCGCCGGCGATTTCCTCGGCCTTGCCGAGTCGCCCGACAGGAATGGTGCCGATGATTTTCTTCAGCGCATCTTCCGGCACCGCCGCCACCATGTCGGTGTCGATATAGCCGGGCGCCACGCAATTCACGGTAATGCCCTTATTGGCGCTTTCCTGCGCCAGCGCTTTGGTGAAGCCGATCATCCCGGCCTTGGCGGCGGAGTAATTGGTCTGCCCCACTTGGCCCTTTTGCCCGTTGATCGAGCTGATGTTGATGATGCGGCCCCAGCTGCGCGCGCGCATGCCTTCGATGACCTGGCGGGTCATGTTGAAGCACGAATCCATGTTGACGCGGATCACCTCGGACCACTGCTCGTGCGTCATCTTGTGCAGGAAGCCGTCGCGCGTAATGCCGGCATTGTTGACCAGCACGTCGATCTGGCCGAGCTGCTCTTCCACCGCCTTCGCCGCTTTCACGCAGTCTTCGAAATTGCCGACATTGCCCTTCACCACCATGATGCCGAGCTCTTTGGCGGTGGCTTCGGCAGCGGCGTCATTGCCTGAATAGCCGGCGGCGACCTTCATGCCATCGGCCTTCAGCCGCGCCGAGATCGCCTTGCCGATGCCGCGGGTTCCACCCGTTACAAATGCCACGCGCGCCATGTACGTCCTCCCGTATTCGTCTGATGCGAATTCTGTGGCGACACTCGCAAGACTTCCGCGCGCTGGCAACGGTCAGCCTTAGAAATCCGTGCGTTGTGGCTTCCGCGAACGTCACGCTGGCGCGCGCGCTCACGGCGTGCTCACTTTGCGCGCATGACCGACCTCGCCGCCCGCCGCCTGCAAACCGTCCGCGACCACATGGCGCTCGAAATCACCCACGATTGGGACGCCGTCATCGCGACATTCGAGCATCCTCGCTACGAGATGTACGGCGGCGGTCAGGTGTTCGACGGCGAAGCGGCCGTGCGCAGCTATTTCGCAGCGTCACGCACGCCTTTCCCCGATCAGGGCAATGAGGTCATCGCCATCGCCCACGCCGCCAACACGGTGCTGGTGGAATTCTGGCTCACCGGCACCCATCTCGGGCCGCTCAAAATCGGCGCCCGCACGATCGAGCCCACCGGCAAGAGCTTCCGCATGCGCATGGCCGCCAGCTTCGAGTTTGCGCCCGGCAGCGACAAGATCGTCTGCGAACGCCCATACTTCGATCAAGCCGCGGTGCTGCGCGAATTGGGGTTAGGCTAGCAACCGCATGCCGCTTTCCGCCGCCGCGCCACGGTCGAAAGTGACGGTCTCCGTCGCCCCAGCAAGCGCCGCAATCTCCGCGATGAATGCATCGCCAAACTCCACCGCCCGCGCCGCCCGATAGAGCCCGAGCGCGCGATAGCCCGCGTCGGCGTGCTCAACCACCAATTCGGCCGCGCGCAACAAGCCTTCGACAGCCGCCGCTATGTCGTCGCGCGAAGCCTTGTAGGCGCGCGACAGCACCCAGGTGATTTCGGTCAACACGACGGCGCTAATAAAGCCCGGCCTTTCGCGGCTCAGCCGCGCCATGAAGCGCGTGGCGACCGGCGATTGGGCGTCGTCGTCCTGGGCGAGGAAACGCACGACGACGTTGGTGTCGAGGCCGATCACCCGCCCTTGGCCCCTTGCGCGACCGCCTTGTCCATGTCGGCCAGCGAAACCGGTTTCTTCGGCTTGGCAATGAGGCCCTTCAGGCTCTTCACCGAATGCGTCGCCGGCAGCACGGCGAAATTGCCGTCCTCCATCAGCACAAAGTCCACCCGGTCGCCTGGCCCGACGCCCATCGCCTCACGCACCGCTTTCGGCAGCGTCAATTGCCCCTTCGATGTCAGCGTCGCCGTGCTCATGCCTTACCTTTGGTAAGCCTTAAAGTAAGGCGACGCTCCGTCCGGGTCAAGATCGCTCGAAAAGCGGACCCGAGCGCATGGCGAGCATCAGCGCGATGCCGACCGCGGGCCATTGCACCCACCAGCCGCCGCCAGTCATCAGATCGATCACGAACAGCACAGCGAGGATCACGCCCCAACGCTGCGCGCCGGCGATAAAGCGCGCGCGCTTGTCGCCAGTCTGCAACGTCGCGCCGCGCAGGCGCCCCGGCCCTTTGACGCCCTCGCCGCCGCCAACGCTGTAAACCGCAACGCTCTCGGCGAAATTTTTCGGCTGCCGCTCGCCCAGATACTCGAACCCGACCGCAAGCTTCTTCTGCACCTGATCGTAAACCTGTTGCGAAATCAGAATGCCGCCCGGTTCCGCCATGGCTTGCAGGCGCGCGGCAAGATTGACGCCTTCGCCCAGCAGATCGTCGCCATCGACCATGACGTCGCCCAGATGCACGCCGATGCGGAAGCGCAAGCCGCTCTCGGCGCTGGCGCCCAGTTCGCGCTGCACTTCGATGGCGCACTGAACCGCCTCAACCACTGACGGAAATTCCGCGATCAGCCCATCGCCGGCGGTATTGGCGATGCGGCCGTGGTGGCGCGCGATGAATTGCTGGAACACGCCGCGCGCGGCGCGCAACGCCTCCAGCGTCCGCACCTCGTCGGCCTCCATCTCGCGGCTGTAACTCGCGGCGTCGGCGGCGAGAATGGTGGTGAGCTTGCGTTGAACTTGGGACATGCGAAGGATTTAGCGCATTTCCACCAATCGCGCGCCAGCGATCAGGTGCCCTTCCAACTCCGGCCAAGCGCTTTCAAAGCGAGCCAAGAGCACGCGCTTCAGCAAATTTCCGCTGCGCACCCACAATACCCGAGGGCCATCGTCATTTGCGGCGACAAGCTGGGCGAAGTCTTCGTCTTTAGTGACGATGATGGCCGCCTCGGCGCGCGCCCACGTCCAGATATTCGCATCGTCGGCGTCACGCAGCCCAATCTCGCGCAGCGCCGACGCCTCGTGACCCTTCGCACGGATGAAATCCGCAAGAGCTGGCGGAAGCTGTGCATCGACGATGAAGCGCAAGCGCACCGTCACTCAGCGGCGACAACGACTGGATGGCCCAGTTGCGCCACGGCATAGGCTAAGGCGGCGCGAATATCGTCGCGCTCCAAGTCCGGGAAATCGGCCAAAATCTCGTCTTCGCTCGCGCCGTGCGCCAGCATTTCGAGTATATCGACGACGCGAATGCGCATGCCGCGGATGCAGGGCCGTCCGTGGCACTGCTCCGGGCGAACCGTGATCCGCGCAAGGAGGTCGTTGGTCATAGCAGTAAAATAGCATACCGCGCCGCACGCGCCAATCTGGCCCCGGCTCAGCCGCGGAGGATCTTTTCCATTGGCCTGCCTTTGGCCAGTTCGTCGATCAGCTTGTCCAGATAGCGTAGTTCACGCATCAGCGGCTCTTCGATGTTTTCGATGCGCACGCCGCAGATCACGCCGGTAATCAGCGTGCGGGACGGATTAAGCTTGGGCGCGGCGGCGAAGAAATCCTCGAACGTGGTTTTCTTTTGCAGATGCGCGGCGAGCTTGGCCTGCGTGTAGCCGGTCAGCCAGCGGATGATTTCATCCACCTCAGCCTGCGTACGCCCCTTCTTTTCAGCTTTGGCGACGTAGTGCGGATACACGCTGGCGACGCTGATCGTGTAGATGCGATGCTTCTTCGGCGCCGGCGCCTTCGCGGGCGCCGCCTTCTTCGTCGCCTTCGCGGCTTTCTTCACGCTCATGGGCGATCCTTACGAGGCATCCGCGGCGGCGCGCAAGTGTAGGATAGAGCCTGCCTCTATCCCACACTTTGCGCGCCCTAACGTGCTGAAATCGCAGCACTCGAGGTCCAATCTATCCGACCGGGTTCAGCCCCGGCTTACACTCGTCGCACCATGTCACCTCAACCCGCCGCCCCGCGCACAGCGCCCATTGCTCTCTGGCGCATCATCGACGCCTTTCTGCGCACCGTGTTCAGCATTTGCGGCGCGCCCGAAGAACTCGCCGCGCGGATCACGCTGACGACGAAAGTGCGCGCCGTGTTGCTGCCGTGGATCAAGACGGCGGAGATTTTGATACGGCAGATGTTGCTCGTCGAAGCGGCCGCTTGCGGTGACACACACGCACCCACGGCAGCGCAACGAAAGCGGCTCACGCCTCAGCGTGCGTGTGTGTCACCGCAAGCACTGCAAACGAACGAAGAACCATCGCTCGATCCGACGACTTGGCGCGTCAGCTTCCAAGCCCTGGCGCCGGCGCCGCGTGCGCCAACGCAGACCACACACGCCACGCGCGCTGCGCCGGCGCGTCGCGAAACCAAGCGTTTTCACGCCGCTTATCCGCTTGCGGCGCGGCTGGAAGCCTTGCTGCGTGTGTTCAACGATCCGCGCCCGTTCGCGCAACGTCTGGCGCAGCGGCTCTATCGCACGCCTGAACTGATCGAGCGGCTGATGCCGGAGCCGCGGCCAACCCACATCGCCCGCGGCGACTATCACGCCCTCTGCAGCGCCGGCGACGGCGCCTTCAAGCACTTCTTCAGTTCGTGCTAGCCGCGGCGCCTCAGCGCTCCACGCACAACGCTATGCCCATGCCGCCGCCGATGCAGAGCGTGGCGAGACCGCGCGTCTTGCCGCGGCGCTGCAGTTCGTAGAGCAGCGTCGTCAGCACCCGCGCGCCGCTGGCGCCGATCGGATGGCCCAGCGCGATGGCGCCGCCATTGACGTTCACGATGTCCGGATCCCAGCCCATATCCTTGTTCACCGCGCAAGCTTGCGCCGCGAACGCCTCGTTGGCCTCGACCAGATCGAGATCGCCAACCTTCCAGCCGGCCTTCTCGAGCGCGGCCTTGGAGGCCGGAATTGGCCCCGCGCCCATGATCGAGGGGTCGAGCCCGCGCGAAGCCCATGACGCAATGCGCGCCAGTGGCGTCAGCCCGCGCTTGGCGGCTTCGTCCGCTGTCATCAACACCAGTGCGGCGGCGCCGTCATTGATGCCGGACGCGTTGGCGGCGGTGACAGTGCCGTCCTTCTTGAACGCCGCACGCAAACCGGCCGCACCTTCCAGAGTCGCATCGTGTTTGATGTACTCGTCGTTCTCGACGATCGTGTCGCCCTTCTTGCCCTTGATGGTGACAGCGACAATCTCGTCCTTGAACTTACCGGCCTTCTGCGCCGCGCTCGCCTTCTTCTGCGACGCGGTGGCGAACTCGTCCTGTTGGGCGCGCGTGATCTGCCATTTCTCGGCGACGTTCTCGGCGGTCATGCCCATATGATATTGGTTGAACACATCGGTCAGCCCGTCGCTGATCATCGTGTCCTTGAACTCCAAACCGCCCATCTTCTGGCCGCTGCGCAGATACGCGACGTGCGGCGCGAGGCTCATATTCTCTTGCCCGCCGGCGACGACGATCTTGGCGTCGCCCGCCTTGAGCTGCTGGTAGCCGACGACAACCGCGCGCAAGCCCGAGCCGCACACCTGGTTCAGCGACCAGGCCGGCGCCTCGTCCGGCACGCCGGCCGCACGCGAGGCTTGGCGCGCCGGGTTCATGCCCTGGTTGGCCTGCAGCACCTGCCCCAGCACCACCTCCGACACCTCCTGCGCATCGATTTTTGCGCGCTGCAGCGCGGACGTAATGGCGACCCGTCCAAGCTCATGTGCGGGCGTTGCAGCATAGGCGCCGAGGAACGATCCGATCGGCGTGCGGGCGGCGGAGACGATGACGACATCAGTCATTTGAGCAGCTCCTCAGAGGCGAAGGCCTTGGAGAAAAACGGAGACTTCCGCCCCTATCGCACGAGCGCGCCCGCAATTCCAAGCTTTAGCCGCCAAATCAGCAGCCCAATTCGGAGGCTTTGTCTTGCATTGCGGCGAAGGAGGGAGGATTCTCCCAAGCGATCGCGCCTTCGCGGGCGCCAACGACAAGGACACCAACGTGGCGGATGGAAACGGCCAGACGGCGGCGGCGGGCGAGGCCGGCGCGGCCCAGGCTCAAGCAGAGCCGGTCGTCATCAAGAAGTATGCGAACCGCAGGCTCTACAATACCGCAGCCTCAAGCTACGTGACGCTGGAGCACCTGTCGGAAATGGTGCGCGAGGGCACCGACTTCGTCGTGCTAGACGCCAAGACCGGCGAAGACATCACCCGCTCGGTGCTGACCCAGATCATTTTCGAGCAAGAGAGCCGCGGGCAAAACCTGTTGCCGGTGCAGTTCTTGCGCCGTCTGATCCGCTTCTATGGCGACCAGATGCAAGGCTTCCTGCCGCCTTATCTCGAAATGAGCATGGAGAGCTTCTCCAAGGCGCAAGACCAGATGCGCGAGAACATGTCGCGCGCGTTCGGCGCCTCGACCCCGATGGCGGCGTTCGAAGAGCAGGCGCAACGCAACATGGCGCTGTTTCAGCAAGCCATGAAAGTGTGGACCCCGTTCGCCGCCGGCACCATGCCCGGCATGCCGGGCATGCCTGGCAAGGCCGCCGACGACGACATCGACAAGGACGAGCAACTCGCCGAACTGCGCAAGCAGATGGAAGCGATGCAAAAGCAGCTCGACCAAATGGCCCGCGGCAAAAGCTAAAACAGCAGGCGCAGGCTTTCAGTCCTACGGCCTCAGCCGGGATAGGCCGGCCAGGGCATGGCGAAGATTTCGAACACCACTGTCGCGGTGTAGGCGCCCCACAGCGCGGTGAGAATGATGGCGCCGACGGCAGGCAAGCCGGCGCTGCCGCGGTGCGATGCTTTGTGTGTGGCTTCGTGCGTCATGGGGCCTCCTCGGGCCTAAGCCGGGCGATCGAACCCGACAATCTTGCTCACGTCCTGCATCAAACCATAGGCGGTGGTTTCGTCCATGCCGCCAGCCAGGAAGGTCGACTTGCCGCCGCTTTCCAAGGTCAGCGCATTGGCGACGCGCGCTGTCATCGCGCGGAATTCCATGCCGGCGGCGACGTTGGGATTGTCGGTATAGACTTGCACGCCGGCCAATTCCTGATCGGTGATGGCGTTGCGCAGCAGCAGGCGATGAATGTCGCTGGTGGCGAACGAGCGGCCGTCTTTTTCAATGCTCGTCGGCGTGACGTTGAACGAGGCCGGCGCGCGATGTTCTTTCGGACGCAGATCGCGGGTCCATCCGTACCACAGCGCGAACGCGCCCATCGCCAGCATGAAGATGCCGCCATCGGCAAGGAAGCCGAGGCCGAGCAAAATGATGACGCCGCCGAGCATCAATAGGCAGCCGAACTTGGGCGCCGCCGCCGGCGTCACCTGAAACGTTGTCACCCCATTGTTCTCGGACTTCCTGTACTCAGCCGTCTTCGCCGCCATCACGGATCTCCCCAGCCTTGCGGGCGCCCATCCGCATGACAAAAGTTCCACGTTTGGCCATCTATGGCAACAAGATACCGGTCAATTCCAGATCGGCGGCGTGCGTCCCTTCCAAGGCAACGCCTTCTCCAATTGACCCGCGAGCCTGAACAAAGTCGCCTCGTCGGCGTACTTGGCCGTGAACATCATGCCGATCGGCAAGCCGCTTTCGCTTTGCCAAAGCGGCAGCGACAGCGAGGGCTGACCGGTCATGTTGAAGGGCGGCGTGAAGCCGAAGGTCGCGGCTTGGCGCTTGTCGAATTCGCGCAGATCGTCGGTCAGCGTGTCGAGGTAATCGACGCGCGGCACATTGGTGCAAAGCACTGGCGTCAGATAGACGTCCCAGGCTTCGAAGCGCTGCAGGATTTGGCGGTTCATCAACCGCAATTGCTGCCAGCCCCACATCGCGTCCTGGCCGCTCATCGCCTTGCCGGCCTCAAAGCTGCGCCGCGCTAGACCTTCGATGTCGTCGCCGGGGTCGCGTCCTTTGATCTCGATCCAGCGTTTCATGCCGGCGGAAAAATTGGCGGCGGACACCAAACCTTGCGCGCGATAGAGCGCGCGATAGTCGACGCCCAAGCCTTCGTGGCGCACGTCATGACCAAGTGCGGCCAGCGTTTCCGCCGTGCGTTCGAGCGCCGCTTGCATCTCGGGTGCGATCGGATTGCCGGTCGGCGTTTCGCTCGACCACGCGATGCGAAGCTTTCCGGGCGAGCGGCTCACCTCCTCCAGATAAGGCCGCTCCTTGGCCGGATACGCAAATGGGCTGGCCGGCTCAGGAAAGCCGGTGGCGTCGAGCATCGCCGCACTATCGCGCACAGAGCGGCTGACCACGTGATCGACCGAAAGGCCAATGGCGCGATCGGTATCGTGAACGCCGTTGGGGTTGCGATCGCGCGTGGTTTTCAAACCCACCAGCCCGCAACACGCCGCTGGTATGCGGATCGAGCCCAGGCCATCGCTTGCGTGCGCCAGCGGGACCATGCCGGCCGCCACCGCGCTGGCTGCGCCGCCCGATGAGCCGCCCGAGATGTGATCGGGATTCCACGGGTTGCGGCAGGGCCCAAGTTTCGCCGACGTGGTGACGCCGGGAATGCCGAACTCCGGCGTGTTGGTCTTGCCCACGAGCACGACGCCGGCGGCGCGATAGCGCGTGATCAAAGTGGAATCCTCGGCGTCCGCATCGATCGCGGCGAAGCGGCTGGCGGAGGTGCGCGGCCAACCCTTAACCCTGACGCCAAGGTCCTTGATCAAAAACGGCACGCCCTTGAACGGCCCCTCCGGCAGATCGGACGCCGCGGCCGCGCGCGCTTCATCGTAAGCTTTGTAGGTCACCGCATTGAGCACGCCGTTGTGGCGCTCGATGCGCGCGACGGCGGCATCGAGCAATTCGGTTGGCGTGACCTCGTGCTTGCGCACAAGCTCGGCGAGGCCCAGGCCATCGTAATCGGCGTAGTCGCGCATGGTTTCCTCCACGCCGGAGGCTAGCGGTTAATTTCCGTTTGGCACGTGAAATGCACCGCGTTGGGCATGAGCGATTGCCCGCCCCCGCTCGTCGAAGACGCCGACTTCATCGAAGTTGGTGAACAGCGCCGGGCGGAACGTCGCCGCGGCGATCGTCGCGCCGGCAAGTTCAAGCTGCATCCGATGTTCGCGGCGACGCTCATCGCCCATGTTGCGCCAACGACCGTCGTGAACAGCGGGCGCTATGAAACCGAGCGCAAGCTGCGCGCCGGTATCGCCTTCGACCTGCGCGCCTAAGCGCGCTTCTTCGATTCCATTTCGTCGAGCCAGCTATCGATGGCGTCCAACCGCGCCTCGATATTGTCGATGCGCGCGCCGGCGTCGGCATCGGAGGGCGCCTCCCGTTCGGCGACGCCGCTGCGCAGGGTGACTTCGATAAGATCGGCGCCCAGCGCCTGGGCGATGGCTTTGAGTTCGGCGCTGGTGGCGTTGCGTGCATTGGTGAAGAGCGCGTGCAATTCACCACGATCAATGTTCGCCGCTTGCGCTAGCGCGGTGCGGTCCATACCGCGCGCCGCCAGCTTCGCGTCGAACCAGTCGGCGTCGAAAAACAGAGACATGCTCACGCACCCACCTCGCGGTCGGCGCCGAACCTGCAAGGCCGAGCGCTAACCATGGACCCCGTCATCCTCCCCCGATTCGCCCGCTGGCTCGACTTCGCAATCGTGCTCGGGCTGGGGATGTGGTGCCTTTAGCGCTCGTGATTGGGGATTTGGGGTGGGATTGGGACGCTTGGCCCCAATCCCAAAAACCCAATCCCGAACCCCGACTAATGCTGCCCAGCAAACTCCACGTCGCGACGGGCGGAGATGATCGTCACCACGACGCCGGCGAGCACGTCCAACAGCGCCATGATCATCATGATGAAGAACACGCTCGTTGCGAAAGCGGGATGGAGCAGGAATTCAACCAGGCAGATGATGAAAACCAGCATCGAGAGCGCGTGATTGAAAATCGCCGCGGTGCCGGTGGAAGTTGATTTCAGCAGTTCGATAAACAGCAGCAACAGCGCCAGCAGCACCATCACGTCCCCGAACGCGATGGTCCATTCCACGCCCGAAGCCATTGGCACGCGCACCCATGCGTCGGCCAAATGTCCGCGCACGATTTCGGAATTGTTGTTGTTCGCCGCCATCGAGCCGAAGGCCCAGATGTTGTAGGTGAGAACCGGGACAAGGATCAGCGGAAAGACGTTGAAAATGGCCCCCATGGGACTCCCCTGACTAGTGTTGGCGCCGCGCGCGCGAGCGGCCCCAGCCGCGGCGATGTAGGACGTGCCGGGATCGAGTGGCCCCCTGCTCATAATTCGTCCGTTCCCCCCGGAAGCCGGGCCCGGCTCCTGAGCCACATGACGCCGAAGAGGTCAGTCATGTTGGCGGCCAGTCTGCCGAGATTCGTATACTTCGAGCGCCCGGCGCTCCGTTGTCGATGGTTAACCTCCAAAAACTCAACTGCATAGCCCTCCCGCAACATCAGCGCGGGCATGAAGCGGTGCATGTGATCAAAGTACGGGAGTCGCAGAAACGCCTCTCGTTTGAACACTTTGACGCCGGAGCCGCTATCGGTGGCGCCGTCGTTCAAGGCAGCCTTGCGGATCGCGTTGGCGACGCGCGAGGCCGCCCGCTTGCTCCAGCTGTCCTGGCGTTTGCCGCGGGCGCCGCCGACCATGCCGAGATTGTGCGGCGCGTCATGGCGGGTCAGGCGGGCGTAAAGCCTGGGCAGATCGGCGGGATCGTTCTGCCCGTCGCCGTCGAGCGTGCCGACGATCGCCGCTCTCGCCGCCAAAACGCCGCTGCGCACCGCCCGGCTCTGCCCGGCATTGGAGCGATGACCCAGAAGGCGCAGCTGCGGCAGTTCCCCCTTCAGCGACGCCAGTTCTCCACGGGTGTCGTCGCGGCTTGCGTCGTCGACGAAAATCATCTCGAACGAACGCCCCGCCAGCGCCGCGGCGATTTCGCGGGCCAGCGCGCCGGCATTGCCGGCCTCGTCCTTCACCGGAACGACGACGCTGAATTCAATGGTTTCCGGCAAGCAGGACTCCCCAAGGGCGGCTGTTCATAGACGCTCGACCGCCCGCGCGCGAGGGGCGGGCGGCGCCCTATCTCCTGAAAACCGCTCGCAATTGGGCCGAGGGCGTGGCTAGAACGCGCACCCCGGGCGCCTTCAAATAAGCCGTCACACACCGGCACTATGGGGTTCGCATGGCAGCGCTCCAGCCCGGCTCCCTTTTCTACCAATTCGCCCGCGGCTGGCGGAGCTATGTGCTGATCGCCCTGATCGCGCTGGTTTCCGGCTTCATCGGCGCCACCCGCGTGCCGGTGACCGACATCGACGAAGCCCGCTTCGCGCAGGCCACCCGGCAAATGATCGAGAGCGGCGACTATGTCCGCATTCGCCTGCAGGACGCCGAGCGCAACCGCAAGCCGGTCGGCATCTACTGGCTGCAGGCGGCGTCAGTGAATGTGTTCATCGGCGCCGACGGCAAGCTCAACACGATCTGGCCCTACCGCATCCCCTCCATGCTGGGCCTCATGCTGGCGGCGCTGGCGACGCTGTGGGGCGGATCGATCCTGGTGGGCCAGCGCGCCGCTGTGATCGGCGCCGGGCTCTACGCGGCCGGCTTGTTGGCGGGCATCGAAGGCATGATCGCCAAGACCGATTCCGTCATGGTCGGCTTCACCACCTTGGCGATCGCCGCGCTCGCGCATTTGCGCATCAGACCTGAACGGCCGCGCATGCTGGCGCTTGTGTTCTGGGCGGCGCTCGCGTGCGGCGTGATGGTGAAAGGGCCGATCCCGCCGCTTGTCGCGGGGCTGACGCTGCTGGCCTTGGCGTTGTGGGAACGCAAGGCGGCGTGGATGAAGCCGCTGCTGTGGTGGGCAGGCCCCGCGCTGGCGCTGCTGATCGTCATGCCCTGGGCGCTGGCGATCGGCGCGGCGACGGAAGGCCGTTTTTTCATCGAAGCGTTAGGCGCTGATATGGCGCCGAAGCTGATCGGCGCCGATCATTCGCACCGCGCGGCGCCGGGCTATTATTTGCTGTTGCTGCCGGTGCTGATGTTTCCAGCGACCTACGCATTTCCCGCCGCCGCGCGCGTCGGCTGGGAAGCGCTGCGCGCGCCACGGAGCGATGAAAGCCATCGCGCCTTGCGCTTTCTGATCGCTTGGGCGCTGCCGACGCTGGCGCTGCTCGAACTGATGCCGACCAAACTCATTCACTATGCCTTGCCGACCTATCCGGCATTCGCGCTGATGTGCGGCGCCGGACTGATGGCGATGCGCGGACGGCAATGGCGCAGCGCGCATCCTACCGGGCTTGTGTTCTTCGGCGTCGCCGGCGCGCTGATCGTAGCGCTCATGGGCTTCGTCGCGACGCTTATGCCGGGCGATTTTGGCGCCGACGCACGGCGCGCGATTTCAACTGGACTGATTGGCGTGCTCACCATCGGCGCGGCGATCACCGGCCTTGTCATGGTGCGCAGGCCGACGACGCGCGCGGCCGTGCTGGTCGCCTGTGCGTTGGTTTTGTCGTTCAGCCTGCGCGAGCGCTTGCTGCCCGAAGCGCGGGCGATGTTCGCCAGCAACGAAGCAGTCGCGGCGCTCACACGCGCGCGCTTGTTGCCGCGCGACAACCAGCCGTTCTGGGTCGTCGGCTACACCCAGCCCAGCTTCATTTTCCTGACGCGTACATCGGTGCGCTTAGCCTCCGTCGATGAAATCGCAGCCGGCGCGCAAGCCGGCGACGCCGCGATGATCGAGGGCCGGGTGTTGCACGATGTGGAAGACAGGCTCGCGGCGCGTGGGCTTGTGTTCGCACAGGCGGACGAACCGGTGCGCGCCATCGCCATGGGGCGCGGCGAGCGCGTCGCGCTCTCGTTCGGACGTATTGAGACGGCGGCTAGCGACGAATAGGCGGCCGGCCGCAGACGAAATCTTTCAGCCCCAACAGCGCCATCAAAGCTGGGCGGGCAATAGCGGCGAAAGCTTTCTCCGGCAACGTCTTGGCGCTCTTCGCCGCAAACAGCGCCAAGCCCTGCGCTTGCCGGCGCCCGTCGCGCGGGCCGCGCTCGAACTGAACGCCGGACGCCGCCGGCTGAAACAACACGCTGCCGCCGGCGTCTGCGGCGCGACGGCAGAGATCGAGATCGGCCGCGTCGGTGGCGAAGCCTTCATCGAAGCGGCCAAGCGCTTCGAAATCGCCGCGCGGCACCAGCATGAAGGCACTCGAAACAGCGGCCACCTTCGCCGGCGCCTTGGCGCCCTTGCGCTTCGGCTTCGGCCCGCGCCACTCCATCGCCACCGCCAGCGCGGAGAATGAATTCAGCGCGCCCACGCGTGCGGCCGCGCGTTCGCGTCCTTGCGTGTCGGTGAGCTTGCCGCCGACGATCCATGGCGTGCGCGCCCCGCCGCCCGCAGCCGCCATGCGCGCCACCGATCCGCGCTGCAGCACGACGTCGGGATCGAGAAACAGAAGCCAACGGCCGCGCGCGGCTTCAGCGCCGAGATTGGCCGCGGCCGCCGACGTCGCGCCGCGCGGCGCGGTGATCAGCCGAACGTCGCGCCGATCGGCCTGCACGCCGCGGAGGATCGATGAGATTTCCGGTACGTTGCCGTGATCGACGACGACCAGATCGTCGATCCATGGCTCCGCCATGGCGCTGCGCAAACACAGGTCGAGAGAGGTGCGGCCGGCGGCGGTGGGGCGAACATTGGCGACCACGACGACCGCCGAGACACGCCAATTCAGTGTCGCCGACGTCGAACGTTCGCGAGAGGGGAACTTGTCCACCCGATACTCCGCCCTGCCCCAGGGGTATCCGAGTCTTATCCTGTAACGCGGTTGTGGCGGCGTCTAGGGGCGGCTGTGGCGCGCTTGGGACAAGCGCGCCACTCTTACGGAGGTTTTAGGACGCCGCACGCCGCTGATCTGGCGCTTTCGCCTCATCCGCGAGCGCTTTTGTCGCTTCATCGAGGCTCATCAGCGTCTGCGCCTCGCCGCCTAAGCGACGCAGCGCAACGCTGCGGCTTTCCGCTTCCTTCTTACCCACAACCGCAATCACTGGCGTCTTCATCAGCGAGTGTTCGCGTATCTTGTAGCCCACCTTCTCATTGCGCAGATCGAGATCGACCCGCAGCCCGGCCTTGCGCAAGTGCGCGGCGACTTCGTTGGCGTAGCCATCCGCGTCTTGCGTGATGGTGGCGACCATCACCTGCACCGGCGACAGCCATAACGGGAAGGCGCCGGCGTAGTTTTCGATCAGCACGCCAATAAAGCGCTCAAGCGATCCGCAGATCGCGCGGTGCAGCATCACCGGCTTATGCTTGGCGCCATCCTCGCCCACATATTCCGCGCCGAGACGCTCAGGCAGAACGTAGTCGTTCTGGATCGTGCCGCAGGTCCAGGTGCGGCCGATCGCGTCCTTCAGTTGGAAATCGAGTTTCGGCGCGTAGAAGGCGCCGTCGCCTTCCGCGATCACCGGCTCGACGCCGGCTTTGCGCGCGGCGTCCAGCAACTGCGCTTCGGTCTTGTCCCAGAACGCATCCGAACCGGCGCGCTTTTCAGGGCGCGTGCCGAGCGTGATGTGATCGCGCGTCAGGCCGAAATCCTCGTGAATCGAGGACGCAAGCTCGATGAACGACGCGACCTCCGCCACGATTTGATCTTCGCGGCAGAAGATATGCGCGTCGTCCTGCGTGAAGGCGCGCACGCGCATCAGGCCGTGCAGAGAGCCTGATGGTTCGTAGCGGTGGCAAGCGCCGAACTCGCCCATGCGCAGCGGCAGATCGCGGTAGCTCTTCTGGCCGAACTTGAAGATCTGCACGTGACCCGGGCAGTTCATCGGCTTCAGCGCCAGCTCTTCGCCTTCGACGGTCTCGCAGACGAACATGTTCGGCCGATAGTTTTCCCAATGGCCTGACTTTTCCCAGAACACGCGATCGAGCACTTGCGGCGTGCGCACTTCGATGTAGCCGGCCGCTTCCAGGCGGCGGCGCATGTAAGCTTCGATCGTGCGCCACAGCGTCAGGCCCTTTTCGTGCCAGAACACCATGCCACGTCCCTCTTCCTGCATGTGAAAGAGGTCCATCTGGCGGCCGATTTTGCGGTGATCACGTTTCTCCGCTTCTTCGAGGCGATGCAGATAGTCTTCGAGCTGCTTCTCATCGGCCCACGCCGTGCCGTAGATGCGCTGCAGCTGCTGATTGTTCTGATCGCCACGCCAATACGCGCCCGCCAGCTTCATCAGCTTGAAGGCTTTGCCGAGCTTGCCCGTCGAAGGCAGGTGTGGACCACGGCAGAGATCGCCCCACTTGTCGCCGTGACTATAGACCGTGATCGGATCGCCCGGCTTGATCACCTCGTCGATCGTCTCGGCCTTGTAGATTTCGCCGATCGATTTGAAGTGCGCGATCGCCGCTTCTTTTTCCCAGACCTTGCGGATGATCGGCAGATCGGCGTCGACGATCTCCTTCATGCGCTTTTCGATCTTCTCGAAATCGTCGGTCGAGAATGGCTCGTCGCGCGCGAAGTCGTAATAGAAGCCATCCTCCGTCACCGGGCCGAACGTCACCTGCGTGCCGGGGAAGAGTTCCTGCACCGCTTGCGCCAGCACGTGCGCCGCATCATGGCGCAGCACTTCGAGGCCATCGGCGCTATCGCGCATGACGAGTTCGAACTTGCCGCCTTTTTCCAGCGGACGCGTAAGATCCCACCAGGCGCCGTCGATCTTCGCGGCGACAACTTTCTTGGCCAGCGATTTTGAAATGCCTTCCGCGACTGCGAGCGGCGTCACGCCGTTGTCGTAGCTACGCTCGGCGCCGTCGGGAAATTTGAGTGCAATTCTCATGATTATCTCGTGTGTTTGGTCAGCTTACGAGCGGGACCGAGTTTGTACGTTTGATTTCCGCACCGCACTGGCGGCAAAAGTTGTCTACAGGTTCGATTGAATGACCTTTCGGGCATTGGGTAGGCTCATGGCGCGTCACCCACATCGTCATGATGATCCCGAGTGACGTGGCATAGAACATCGCGGTGATACCCAAGCCTTTCGTTTGAAAGGGGCCGCCAGGAAACAAGAACATGGATAGTGCGCCATATCCCCAAGTGCCCCAGATCGCGTAGCGCAACCATCGAGGGCAGCCACGAAACGCGTAGCTCCAACCCTTGCTCAGAAAGCCATGCACATCGCGCTGCATTCGCCATACCGCGTAAAACCAAAGCGGAAAGACGCCTGCGAAGAACATGAGCGCCACTGCGTCGAGAAACGCCACGCCGCCCAAGCTCAAGAGGCTGACAACGATGCATCCAGCCCAACCAATAGCGGCTGCAATCATCAGCGGCTTCGCGAGCGACGCGATCATGACGACCGTCCTTCAGGAGGCGCGCGATAGCCGCCTTTCCAATCGCCGTAGCGCCACGGCCGCCACCACGAGTTCGGCTTCACCGCCTCTGGCGCGGGGTCCCAGCCGTGGCCGCCACACGGGTGGCAGCGGCAGATGCGGGCGCCCGCCATCCAGCTGCCGGCCCAAGCGCCGTGCTTGCGGATGGCGTCGGCGGCGTAGCTGGAACAGGTCGGCAAGTAGCGGCAATCCCGCCCGACGATGGGCGAGAGCGTCCACTTATAAAGCTGGATCAGGCCCAGAAGGGCCCGCGCAGGCAGGCTTGGCGACATGACGACTATGCGATTGGTGTGAGGGATCGACCGGGGCGCAGGCGCTGCCGCTGCGGCGCGCCCGATCCCGCGCCGCCGGCTTCAGTAAGTAGTCGTCGTGGTGGTCAGAGCCGAATGCATGGGCCCCATATACATGCTTCGCCGGCCCGGCTCAACTCGCCGGCCCGCTTCCGGCTTCCTGGCAGCGGACGACAGTGAAGGCGCCGTAGCATTCCAGATACGCCGCGCCCGGCATGTCGACCGTGTATCTGGAGACGACATAAAACGTCTCATAGCGGCCTTGGCCGGCGAACATGCCCTTGGCGAAGTTGATGACATCGTCGAGCGAGAGGCCGTCGTTTGGCCCCTCGCCCGGCTGATGCCCTTGCAGAAACGCGCGCGCCGCCGCCTCGTGCGCCTCGCGCGTCGGCACGGTGAAGTAGGCCGCGCCGGCGATCAGCAACAGGAGCAGCAAGACGCGCATTATTGCGCGGCTTGCTCGCCGACGCGATTGCACATCGCTTGCGTGAACGCGCCCCAGCATTCGACGACAGGATTGTCGCCCAGGGTGACGGTGTATTTGGTGACGACGTAATAGTCGTTGAAGGCGCGGTCGCCGGCGAGTGCGGCGCCAAAATTCTCAAGCCCTTCGCCGAGGCTGTTGGCGTCTTCAAGCACCGCATCGGCGGCCGCGCGCATGGCGGGCTCCTGCGGGCGCGTGAAAAACCCGGCGACGCCGGCGATAACGATAAGCAGAAGGATCAGTCTCACGGGCGTCTCCCTTAGGTCCCCGGCGCGGAAACTAGCCGCAAACCGGAGCGCCCGGAAGCCGATCAGGTCGCTTTCCGCTTCTTCGGCGCGGGCGGCTGCGGATACGCCGCCGACAGTTTCTTCGGCGCCACGGCGCGCCAGCTCTCATCGAGATAGTCGAACAGCCGCTCCAGCGGGACCTTGGCTTTCGGGCCGAACTTCATCGACACCCAGCCGGCGCGGCCAAGCCCGTAAGGCGTCGCCATCGCATCTTTCAGCGTCAGCGCCTCTTCGGCGCGGAACGGCAGCTTCATCGAGCAGCCGAAACCGCCGCCCTCGTTCTCGCCGAAGAAGCAGAACACCTTCTTGCCATCGACCTTGAACGCGGTGTCGCCCCAGGGATGATCTTCAACGGTCTTCGGATAAGACAACGCACGCTCGCGCAACGCCCGCGCTGCGGGATGAGTGACGCGCTTGGTGGTCATGCCCGCGCCAATCGCGCTGGCCTCCTGAAGCTGTAGCCTATGCGCCGGCCGCCAAGCTTCGCGTGACGATCACTCACGCGCTGATACTCCCGCTCGATATAGGCGTCCAAATCGGGCGGATACGGAATTGGCGTAAACAATCGGGAGAAATCGCCGGACTCCCAGTTCGCGACAACGAGCTCGAACATGTCGGCGTGAGCCATAAAATCCAGAGCGCATTGCGGCATGCCATCGCCGGTGAACAAATGCGCGTGCGACTCGATCACCTGCTTCATGCGGCGATTGCTGGGCTGAAACACGTGCGTGACCCAATACGCCCAAACCTTGATTTCATCTTCGGTCATCGGATCTGACGCATCGGAAAAGAGGCGCCGGCCGGGCCGAAAGATTGCGCGGAACGCGTTCCACGTCCGGCTATTGGCCTTCGTCACCGCATAGAGCGGCCCGTACAAATCACGCAGCTGCGCGGTCACGAATTCGTACTGGATGTCGAGGCGTTTCAGCCAGCGCGACCGCAAATAGGTGAACACGAAGCTGATGAAGGCCAGCAGAACCGAGCCAACGAGCGTGATGAGCTGAACCTGCTCGGTTGTTAGATTCAACATGCACGATCCCCTGCCATGGGATTACCGTACTGCGGCGCCTCGCGTTTTCAAGCGGCGGCTTTTTCCAACGCTTCCACAGCGGCGTCGAAGGCCAGCATGGTGCTGGCGTGGCGGGGCGGATAATCGCGCACGCCTTCGAGATGGCGCAGCTCCCAGAAGCGGCCCGCAGCGGGGGCCGCGCCCTCTTTCAGCATGGCGCGCAAGCTGTCGCGCGCGGCGCGAATTTCAGCCGGCGTCGCGCCGATGGCGTGCATCGCCAGCACAGCGGTTGCGGCCTGGCCGAGCGCGCACGCTTTTGGGTGCACCGCGATTTCGCTGACAACGCCGTCCTTCAGCTTCAGCTCGACGGTCACCACCGAGCCGCACACACGGCTGACTTTGGTCGACGCGCCGTCCGGCGCATCGAGGCGTCCGACATGGGGAATGTCGGCGGCGAGTTCGAGGATGCGCGGGTGGTAGAGGTCGTCCATCCGCCTTTATGTGGCCTTCCTTGCCAGCCAAGCAACGGGCAAGATCGGGCCCGGTTGGGAGCTTGGCGCAATGCAGCGGCGCACCTTTGTAACATCGGGCCTGGCGTTCGCCGCCGCGCCCGTTTCGGCCTGGGCGCAAGCCGCGCCGGGCGTTTCCGTGGGCCCGGAGCGGCCGCCGGAAATTACGCCGCAGAACGAACTTGAGCGCGTTTTCCTGGAAGCGTTTCACGATGAAGAACGGCGCCCGTTCTTTCGCCGCGCGCTGCTGATTTCGGAAGTGGCGCTGGCGATCTCCTCGCGCGATCCGATGTCGCCGCCGCGTCAGATCGAACTGCGCCCCGGCTTGCGTGCATGCGTTCTATTCACCTCAAGCGCGCGCGCCACCGAAGTGATGGGCGCGGCCGCACCGCGGCTGATCGTGCCAGGCCGGCAAGCTCTGGAGCGCGTGCGCGGCGCCAATGTGGTGATCAACATCAACCTGACGCCGACCTTGGTGCTCGAAGCGCCAGACGTGGCCGACTATCTCGATCTGCCGGTGACGCTGCCGCAGCAATCGCCGGGCGCGCCGGCGCCCCAGCGGCGCGGATCAGCCGGGCCCACCGAGTAGGCCATCGCCGCCGCAGCGCCGATCATAGAGCGCGCGCGTGCGGGCAAGACGATCGCTGCCGCCTTCGTCGAACAGGTGCACCTGCCAGGTGTGCGTGCAGCCGCTGTTGGTGACGGTGCGGCGGCACACTTGCGCCGGCGGCGTGCCGCGTTCGGCGCGGGGCGCGTCGGCGCAGTTGAACTCGTTGCGGCGCAGATCGGCGGAGACCGCCGTGATCGGCAAGCCAACGGCGTAGCGATCGGTGACCGTGCGTTCGAAGCCTTGCAGGGTCGCGGCTTCAGTGGCGGCGCGCCAATTGCCGAGATCGATCGGGGCGGTCGGAATGGTCGGCGGGCCGGACGGCGTCTGCACGCCGGCGGGAACCGTGACGCACGCGCTCAGCGCCAGAACTAGGCCGGCAACAGCAAGAAAACGCTTCATCTCACTCCACCCTATTGCGCGCCCAGGCACATCTGATCGAAGCCGGCGACCGGCTCGGCCTGGTTCGGTTCGACCACTACATACCAATCAAACGCGCATTGGCGCTCCATGATTTCGATGCGGCAATCGAGACGCGCGCCATCTTCGCAGCGAAAGCCGTTGGCTTCGAGCCCGGCGCGGATTTGCGCCGGCGTTTGCCCGGCATAGAGCGCCCGCACTTGGGTTTGCAGCGCCGGGCCGTAAACGGCGGGGTCCGCCCGACGCCACTGGCCGAAATCGATGCCGCCGGGGCCGCGCCCTTCCGGCGGGGCGGACTGGCCCGACGGCCCCTGCGCGGGCGGCGGCGGCGCGGTTCCCCGCTCGACCGGGAACAGCGCGGCGCCATCGGCCTCCGGCTCAGCCCCGCCCGACGCGCAGGCGGCCAGAGCCGCGAGCGCCGCAATCAGCATCATCCGCATGCAGTGTTTTCCTTGTCCCGGGGCGGGCTTAGAGGGAGCGCGGGGCTACTTCAAGGCGCAGCATGAGCAAGGCCAAGTCAGACAGTGCGGCCCGCTTGGGGCCGACGCGAGCGGAGGCGGCGTGCGCGTGCGGCGCCGTGGCGCTTGAAATCGCCGTGCCGGCGCAATGGGCGTGGCACGATCACAGCGCCGCTTCGCGCGCGGCCCATGGCGCGGCCTACGCGACCTATGTCGGCGCCTGGAAGAGCCGCCTGCGCTTCCTGCGCGGCGAGGACAATCTCACCAGCTATGTCGAGCCCGACACCGGCGCCGTACGCCGCTTCTGCGCCACCTGCGGCTCGCCCGTCAGCTACCAACGCAAGCGCGCGCCCAACAACGTCAACATCCCCCGCGCGTTGTTCACGAGCGGCGTTGGCCGCGAACCGCGCTATCACCTCGCCATCGATGAGCTGCGGCCGTGGGCGTATCTGGGCGAGAAGCTGAAACCGCTGAAAGGCTTTCCCGGCGTGGTGTGGACGGGCGCGGGCAAGCGGCGCTGACGGCGCGTCCACAAGCGATGTCGCCCTTGCAAAAGGCTCTGCCGATCTATTCGGTACCCGCTTCGACACAGGACACATCGCATGAGCGCGCTGATTGTTTGGACGTATGATTGGGTGCCTGAAGGGCCGCGCGGGTTTGTGCGCGACCTGCGGCTCCGGTGGGCGTGCGAGGAAGCCGGGCTCGCCTATGCCGTACGCACAGTGGCGTTCGACAAGCGCGGGCCGGAGCATCTCGCGCACCAGCCGTTCGGTCAGATTCCGTTTCTGAGCGATGGCGAGGCCGAAGTGTTCGAGAGCGGCGCCGGGCTTTTGCACCTCGCGCGCAAGAGCGAAAAGCTGATGCCGCGCGACGCTGACGGCGAAGCGCAAACGCTGCAATGGACGATCGCCGCGCTCAACTCGGTCGAGATGGTCACCGTGCCGTGGTGGTTCCTGGAAGTGACGGGCGCGAAGGAAAACGGGCTGACCGGCTGGATGCAAAGCCGGCTCGCTCATATCGAGCGCGTGCTGAACGAGCGCGACTGGCTGGCCGCCGGCCGCTTCACGGTCGCCGATTTGCTGATGGCCGATGTTCTGCGCGTCACCAAAGTGCGCGCGTTTGGCGATCGGCCGGCGACGGAAGCCTATGTGGCGCGCATCACGGCGCGGCCAGCCTTCAAGAAAGCTCACGCCGATCAAATCGCCCATTTCGCCGCCGCCGACGCAGCGCGGAGCTAGGGCGCTTCGCCAGAGCGCTTAACCGGCCCGAGGCGTCGCGTTTCCCGGTAAATCGCTGCTGCAAACGCCGCCCCCGCCATTGACGTCAATGCATCAACGACCGGCAGAATCCCGTTCGTGATCATTGGCGAATCCGACACCAATTTTAGAAGCGCTGACACCGCGATAAGCGGCGCAAGCGTTACGATGAGGCAGCCCAGAATCGACCAAAGCCGATCTTCGGTCAAATCGATGCTCCTGTTCACCGCGTCCAAAACTTTGAGCCGTTCAACCAAAAGCGCGGGCGTCGCCGCCGTCATCAACAGGCTCCAGATGACGCCGGGAATAAGCAAGAGCAGCAATCCCAGAATCGTGACGACAATTACCAGCGTCTCGATCGCAAGAAGCGGCAAAAGCCTTTGGATCACCTCCATCAAAGGCCGTCGCTGCTGCGGCGCGTCGCTGTCATCCGCAATAACAAATGCGATCCAGCCACGAAAAATGACGCCTGGCGACAAAAGCACCGCGACCTTTAGCGACCAAAGGCCGAACGCGATCGAGAATACGTTGGCGTCAGGCGCAGGCAGCAGGAAAGTCGCCGAGACCGATAGCAAATAGATGCAGATAAGGGCCATGAAAAACGTGGCGACGGGCCGTCGACACAGGCCGCCATACGTCAGTCGAAAGATGGTGGACGAACTGAGACCTTGTTTGCCGTCCTCGGCCGTCATCGCCTACCCCTTCCGCCGCCAAGTGCTCCCTGTGGCGCTGTCCATCACTTCGACGCCGCGCGCGGCGAGCGCGTCGCGCAAGCGGTCGGACTCCGCGTAATTCTTGGCCGCGCGCGCTGCGACGCGCTCAGCCACCAGCGCGTCGATCTCGGCAGCCGCTTCGCCGAAGCTGGCGCGGAACCAGTGCGCGGGATCGTCGCTCAGCACGCCAAGCAGCGCCGCCGCCGCCTGCAACTCGCCTTTCGCCTTGGCCTGTTCGGCGGGCTTCTTGGCCACGTTGGCCGCTGTCGCCAGCGCTGAGATTTCCGCGATCGCGGCCGGCGTATTGAGATCGTCGGCCAGCGCATCGACGAAGGATTGCGGCGCGGGCGCATCTTCCGCCGTCACATCCTTCAGCCGCAGCAGCGCGCCATAGAGCCGATCCAAGCTCGCCTGTGCTTGCCGCAACAGGTCCTCGCTCCAATCCAGCGGCGCGCGATAATGCGCGCTGAGCAAGGCCCAGCGTATGGTTTCGCCCTGCCAGCCCTGCTCCAGCAATTCGCGCGGCGTGATGATGTTGCCGAGCGACTTCGACATCTTGGTCGCGTCCATGGTGAGGAAGCCGTTGTGCATCCACACCCGCGCCAGCGCGTGGCCGTGCGCGGACTCGGATTGCGCGATCTCGTTTTCGTGGTGCGGGAAAATGAGATCGATGCCGCCGCCGTGAATGTCGATCGGCGATCCCAGTTCGCGCTCGATCATCGCCGAGCATTCGATGTGCCAGCCCGGCCGCCCGGCGCCGAACGGCGCCTCCCACGACGGCTCGCCCGGCTTCGATGCTTTCCAGAGCGCGAAGTCGCTCGGGTGGCGCTTATCGTCCTCGCCTTCGACGCGCGCGCCAGCTTTGATCTCGTCCTGCGCGCGGCGCGACAGCTTGCCGTAATCAGCGTCGGCGCCGACGCTGAAATAGACGCCGCTTTCGACCGCATAAGCGCTGCCGTTGGCGAGCAGCGTTTCGATCAACGCGATCATGCCCGGCACGTGCGCGGTGGCGCGCGGCTTCAGTGTCGGCTCAAGCACGCCAAGAGCGCCCATATCCTCTTCGTAGATGCGCGCGAACTTCTCGGTGATCGCCGCCATCGGCTCGCCCGACTTGGCTGCCGCTGCGATAATCTTGTCGTCGATATCGGTATAGTTGCGCGCATAGATGACGGCGCGCTCGCCATAGACATGGCGCAAAAGACGGAACAGCACGTCGAACACCACCGGCGGACGGGCGTTGCCGATATGCGCAAAGGAATAGACCGTCGGGCCGCAGACATACATCGTCACCCGCGCTGGATCGGCGGGGGCGAACGGCGCTTTTCGCCGCGTCAACGTGTTCGTCAGTGCGATTTGCATGCGGGGTGGGTTCTAGCGGCGGAGCGTGCTACACTCCATATCTGAACGGGCCGCATTTGGCCCTATTGCCTGAGGGTGTATTTTCTCGGGCGGGCGTTAAGTCCGGGTGTCTCGGTGGCGCGTATAGGCCCCAGAACCCTCCCGGCTCGACCTCCGTCCCTCAGTCCTAGGATCGCAAACCTCCCCATGAGTGAGATTCTGATGTGGCGCTCGCCCGTAGAGGCGTACGAGAAGCGGCCGGCGCGCGTGGAGGCCAGGG
>JBFWYC010000036.1:0-41938 GCA_050186805.1 Hyphomonadaceae bacterium | reverse complement strand
CTCATCCAGCTCAAGCGGCAGCAGGTCCGGGTCCGGAAAGTAGCGATAATCGTGCGCGTCTTCCTTGGAGCGCATGGTGCGCGTCTCGCCCTTGTCCGGATCGAACAGGCGCGTCTCTTGATCGATGGCGCCGCCGCCTTCGAGAATTTCGATCTGCCTGCGCGCTTCGTACTCGATCGCTTGTTGCATGAAGCGGGTCGAGTTGACGTTCTTGATCTCGCAGCGCGTGCCCCATTCCTTGGTACCGGCCTTGCGCACCGAGACATTTACGTCGGCGCGCATCGAGCCCTCTTCCATGTTGCCGTCGCACGTGCCCAGCGCGCGCACGATGGAGCGGAGCTTGTTGAAGTAGGCCGCCGCTTCCTTCGATGAGCGCATGTCGGGGCGCGAGACGATTTCCATCAGCGCCACGCCCGCCCGGTTCAGGTCAACGAACGTTTCCGACGGCGACAGATCGTGGATCGACTTGCCGGCGTCCTGCTCCAGATGCAGCCGCTCGATGCGGATCGTAATCGGCTCATCGCCATCCGGTTCGATCTCGATCGCGCCTTCGCCGACGATTGGGTGTTGGTACTGACTGATTTGGTAGCCCTGCGGCAGGTCGGGATAGAAGTAATTCTTCCGATCGAACCGGCTCTTCGTGTTGATCTGCGCGTTGAGGCCAAGACCGGTGCGGATCGCCTGTTCGACGCAAAACCTGTTAATCACCGGCAACATGCCCGGCATGGCGGCGTCCACCAGCGAAACGTGCGCGTTCGGGTCGCCGCCATAAGCAGCGCTGGCGCCCGAGAAGAGCTTGGCGTTCGAGGTCACCTGGGCGTGCACCTCCAGGCCGACAATGATCTCCCACTGACCCTTGTCGCCGGCGACAAGCTGGTCTGGGCGGGCGGAGCGGACATCGAGTGCGGTCATGACGTGGGATTAGGGGAGCAGGCGCGCGCTTGTCCAGGGTTGGCGCCCATTCTCCATGCGCGGTACAGGTGCTATGGCGCTACCGTCTGGGATGGGGGCCGCTTTTGGATTTCAAATGGCTCATCGCGACGGCAATCGCGCTTGCCGGTCTCTTCACGACCCTCGCCGTGAACCAGCCACAACTCTGCGCGCAGAATCTGCCGCTCTGTTGGTCAAAAAGAGTGCCACCACCACCGCCACCGCCCGAACCACCAGAGGAAACGGGAGGCCCTGACTCTCCACCATCTGTGGCCATTGCCGTTTCCGATCAAGTTCTGGCCGATGCGGATCGCGCCATTCAAGATGCTCAGGAAAACGCCCAAGCCGCTGAGCGCCTTGCGGCAGACGCACGCGACCGAGCCGAGACCGCCCGACGTCAGGATGCGCCGCCTGCGCGCAACGGCTACCGCGGACAAATGCGCTATGGCCGACCAAATGGTCTCGGCACAATGACCCGCGAGACAAGTACGTATGCGGGCGATTGGCTGGACGCTCGACCGCATGGGTTGGGAGAAGAGCTTCGGAGAAACAGCTCAACGGCGGAAAACAGCGTCTCAAGTTACGCCGGAGAGTGGCGCTACGGAGAGCCGCATGGGCTCGGCATCTTTATCTGGACCAATGGCGACACCCACATTGGCCGATTCAGCCGCAATGAAGGAGGTTCTGGAATTCTAAGACGTCCTGGCGGCCTGACGTACGCCGGTGAGTTTCTTGGCCACACGCCAAATGGTCTAGGCGCCGAACTCGCTCCCGATGGCACGGTGCTTCGACGCGGTCGTTGGTCTAGCGGACGTCTCATTGAGGGGCGCTAACGAAGTCGCCTTCCAGCAACCCCCAAACAAAAACCCCCGCTTTCGCGGGGGCAGGCCCGAAGGCCTTGAGGTTCAAGGGAGGCTGAAGCGTTACAAAAGAGGCGTCACCAGACGCCTTGACCAACACCGCCATCCATAAGCATGGCGCCGTTGAACGTGGTTTCGCTGCGGGTGGCGCGCGTTTCGGTGTCGCGGATGCGGACAACCTTGGCGCCGGGGCCGTGGCGACGGAGCAATGAGCGTTCGTTGCAGGGACGGCGAGCAATCTGCGGCCGGCACTCGACGCGGCCGCCCTCGTACCAAAGCGCCTCGCCCGCGGCGCAATCGGTGTTGGCGCCATCGACCGTGTAGCGCATGCGCGTGCCCGACATGCAGCGATAGAGCTCGCCACGATAGCTTTGCGCGACATCGCGGCCAGCGAAGGTCTGTGACGCAGGATGCGGGCTGCCGCCGGCGTCGATACAGATTGCCTCGATCAACAGGTCGCGCTCACGCGCCACCGTTTCCATCGAGACGGCGGTGTCAGTCACAGAAAACGCCGATGACGTGACGGCCGCGCTGGCGCCGCTTTCAACGACGCTGTTTTGGCGAATAATGGTGTCGCCGGTGCGCACGTTCGCCACCGCAATCGCCACGGTGCCGGCTTGCGCATTGGCGCGGGCGCCGGAATTGACCACCACGATGTTCGGCGGCGGCACGTGCGGCGGCGGGACGACGACAGTCGGCGGCGTGCAGCAATTGGTCGGCGGCGGCGGCGACGGGTTGCAGCTCTGCTGACACGGCGGCGGACGATTGCAGCCATTGCAATCGGCGGACGCCTCCGTCGGCAGCAAGAAGAAGCCAAGGGCCGCGACGCCAAAGGCGATCGCCGCCAGTATGTACCGGACTGGAACGGTCATTTGCCGTTTCTCCTGAATCTCGCCCGGCATGCTGCAAGCGGAGGGCCAGTCCTCTCCCGGCGCGGGAAAGGCGCCCTTTCCGCAGCGCATTTTATCGATGGACCCTCGGCGCGGGCCTTGCGTGGCCAGCTGCGCACTCGACACGACGGACCCAACGTTAACGGCCATGATGGGCGAAGAGACATTCCATCCGGACACACGCGCGTTGCTTGCCTACGGGCGGGCGCTCGCCGGCGCGAACCAGACGCCCCCAAAGAAGGGCGGCGCCGACCAAGTGCTCGAACGGCTCTTCGTCATCGAGCGCGCCAAGGATGGCCGCTTGCCGATCAAGACTTTTGGCACAGAGCTTATAAACGTGTTCGGCCGCGACATGCGCGAGCACGATTTCGCGCGCCTCTTTCTGCCGGCCGACAAGGCGCTCATGGCGGCGCTGATTGACGCCAGCGTCGCCGCCGGCGAGCCCGCGATCGCGCGCGTGCGCGCAGAGACCATCGACGGGCGCAGCCTCGGCGCCGAAATCCTCATCACGCCGCTGAAGATTGATAATACGCTCGGCGAACGCCTGCTCGGCCTGTTTCAATCCCTCGGCGGCGAACAGTTTCTTGATGGCCGCCACATTCACCGGCTGCGCTTGGGCTCGCTGCACCCGCCTCAGGCCAAAGAGCCCAAGGGCATGCGCTTGGTTGTCGTGAACGACTAGCGCGTGGCGAGCAGATCGCGGATGCGCGCCACCACGGCGTCATGATCGTACGGTTTCGGCAGGAACAGCTTCACGTGATCGCACGCGGCCTCGGCTGCCTTCAGCGACGTCGCCAAACCTGAGGTTAAAACGATCGGCGCGGTTACACCGTTGTCGCGCAGCCAGAGCGCCAAGCCGGCGCCGTCCAATTCGCCTGGCATGGTGATATCGGAGAACACGAGACTGAATGCGACGCCGGCCTGCACCAGCGCGCGCGCCTCATCGCCACTGGCCGCCTCGACCACTGTAAAGCCACAAGCGCGCAGCGTGTCGGCGATGGCGAGCCGCAACAGCACCTCGTCCTCGACGACGAGCACAACGGGCCGCTCGCCGGCTTCAGGCGTAGGCATCGGGTCTTCCGCTGGACACATCAGGCCGCCCCGTTACTGCTAAGTCATAATGCGCCACCGGAACCGAGGTTCCCCGGGCAACTGCAAACTCCCTCGCGTACATCACACGCTCGTGTGGTACTATCTGGAAACAAGCCTCAAACCATTCTGGTTGACCTGGCAACCGGCCGCACGCGGCGCGGCGCAGCCAAGGTTAGTCATGCCGGCAAAGAAATCCGCAAAAAAGAACGCCTCGATTCTGTTGGTCGATGATGATGTCGTTATTCGCCTCACAATCGGCGAACATTTGCGCGCGTGCGGCTTCACCGTCATCGAGGCAGCAAGCACCGCCGAGGCGAAGGTGGTGCTGCAGGCTGGCCCCCCGGTAGACGTCGTCATAGCAGACGCACAGCTCGCCGGACCGGAAAGCGGTTTCGCACTGGCAGCATGGGTGCGCAGGCATCGGCCGAAAATTGAAATGATGCTGGTGAGCGCCATCGCTAACAAAGCGCAGGCGGCGAGCGAGTTTTGCGCGCGCGATCCCGACAAAAAGCCGCCCACCGATGCGAATGGACTCGCGGCGCGGATCAACGCTATCACTGCGGAGCGCAAACGGCGCGCGCGGCCGCCATCCTCTAGCGCGGTGGTGAGTTCGCCTCGGCGGCGACGGACATAGGCGCCCGCGACAAGACCTTGTCGATCGCAACCAGGACCAAGGCGGCCACGAAAAATCCTGCGCTCTGGCCGGCGATATTGGTGATCAACGCGAATAAAGTCGTCGTGGTCGGGTTGAGAAATGGATAGGCATACCAACCGTCGAGCGCGCCACGCGCCAAAGCATAGAGGCAGTATCCCAAGGGCCAGATCATACACAACGCGGCGTGCACCCATTTCAGTGCGCCATGCGGACGTGACAGCCAATAAAGCGCGAACACGATCGGCGTAACTGTGTGCAGACCGATGTCGGCGGCGCGTTGCCAGCCTTGCGGATCCCACAAATGCGCAAGCAGCAGATGGTAGACAATGCCGACCATAATGATCGCGGCAGCGCCGGCGGCCTCAACGCGCGGATCGTTCAAGCCGCGTGAGTTCGGCGCCAACACTGCGCGCAGCCAGATCGCGGCTATCGCGCAATTGGTGAGGATCGTGAAGTAGCCGAAATAGCGCCAAACAGCGGCCGTCGGGCTCGCGCCCTCGGCAATCATGCCGCCGACCAGGATGACAAACTGCACGGCGAGCGAGGCGATGGCCACCGCCGCCCCGAGAAGCGCCAGCCCCCGCGCCACGGTCACACCGCCACCCGCTCATCTTCGGCGATGCGCGCATCCTGCTGCGGCAGCGACGGTTTTCCACGCAACACGTCCGCCAACTTCTCGGCGATCATAATGGTCGGCGCATTGGTGTTGCCGCCGATCAAAGTCGGCATGACCGATGCATCGATAACGCGCAGACCCTCGACGCCGCGCACGCGCAAGTCGCCGTCGACAGGCGCTCTGTCGTCGGCGCCCATGCGAACCGTTCCGACTGGGTGATAGATCGTCTCCGCGACGCGCCGGATCCACGCGTCGATCTCGGCGTCAGTGCGCACATCGCCGCCCGGCCGCATCTCAGGCCCACGGTAGAGCTTCAATGCGTCTTGATTGACTATATCTCGCACCATGCGCACGGAATCGCGCAACGTGCGGCGGTCGGTTTCCGTCGCCAGATAGTTCGGATCGATGCATGGCGCTTCAAACGGATCGCGCGACCTGAGCGTCACCTCGCCGCGGCTTTCCGGCCGAAGCTGGCAGGAATGCACGGTGAAGCCATCGCGGTCCGGCTGATACTTGGCGTGATCGATCATCACCGCGTTGATGAAGTGCAGCTGGATATCGGGGCGATCGAGTTCGCCGCGCGTCTTCAAGAATGCGCCTGCCTGCAGATGATTGGTGCGCCCCGGCCCGCGCTTGCGCAGCATCCAATCCAGGCCAACGAGCGGCTTCTTGATCCCCTTTGTGAGCGAATAGGTGGTGATCGGTTTGGTGCATTCCCAAATCAGGCTGACGTCGAGATGGTCTTGCAGATTTTTCCCGACCTCGGGCGAATCCGCCACCACTGAAACGCCAGCCTTTGTCAGTTCGTCGGCCGGGCCGATGCCTGAGAGCAAGAGCAGGTGCGGCGATTGAAAAGCGCCGCCGCACACGAGCACTTCGCGTTTGGCGTAGACAGTCTGCGTCGGCTTGCCCCGGCCAGCGGAGAACTCGACGCCCACCGCGCGCGTCTTCTCAAAAACAATGCGGCCAGCGTGCGCGTTCGACACTATCTTGAGATTGGGCCGCGCCGTCTTAACCGGCTGCAGATACGCCGCCGATGCGCTCCAGCGTTCGCCATCCTTGATGGTGAGGTGGTAGGGGCCGAGGCCCTCCTGCTGGTAACCGTTGAAATCGCGCGTGACCGGGTAGCCGGCCTGCGCGCCAGCCTGGATGAACGCCTTGTAGAGCGGATTGCCAGGAGGCCCGCGCGACACCCAAAGCGGGCCGCCCTCGCCGTTCCAACTGTCGGCGCCGTCCTCGTGATGCTGCGCACGTTTAAAGTACGGCAGCACGTCGGCGTAGCCCCAGCCCGTGAGCCCGGTCTGGCGCCACTGGTCATAGTCGCGGGCGTGGCCGCGGATATAGATCATGCCGTTGATTGCCGACGATCCACCCCAACCGCGCCCGCGCGGCTGGTAGAGGACGCGATTGTCGAGATGCTTTTGCGGGGCGGTCTCGAAGCCCCAATTGTGAACGCTTTTTTCGCTGATGAGATTGCCGGCGCCCGCCGGCATCCGCACCAGCACCGACGTGTTCTCGCCGCCTGCTTCGAGCAACGCCACGGTGACGTTTGGATCCTCGCTCAGCCGGCTCGCCAGCACGCAGCCCGCCGAGCCGGCGCCAACGATGACATAGTCAAATCTGGTCTCTGCTTCGGCCACGTTTCCGTCCCTTGTGCGTTTTCGGAACCATTGCCCCCCGGCGGCGCCGGCGCCAAGCCCTGCCCCGCAGTCAAAGCTTAAGCAAAAGTTTACGCTGAACGGGCATTTACTGGCGACATGTCAGCTGCCGAGAAGATCGACCTCGCCGCCGCCGCGCGCCGCCTGACGGCCGCCCAGGTCGGCATCCGTGAGCGCCGCCGTTTTCGCCGCATGCCCATCGAGGTGACGGGCCGGCTTTTGGACTCCGTCGGGCGCGAGCACGACTGCCGCACGGCCGACATTTCCCCCGGCGATATCCGTATCGTTGCCCCGACCCTGCCGACCGTCGGCGAGCGCGTTGTCATTTACCTTGAGGGCTTCGGACGCGTGTCCGGGAAGGTCGCGCGCAAGTGCGGCGAAGGCGAAGTGGCCATCATTTTCGACTTCAGCGCCCATAAGCGCGAGAAAATGGCCGAGCAGTTGACGCTCGCCGTTAACAAAGAACTCGGCATCGACGAGCCGGTTCGGCTCGCGTCAACCAGCGAGACAAACCACACCATTCGTCTCGAATTCGAAACTGGCGAAGCCTATGAAGGCGAGGTTGTCGACTTCTCGCTTGCGGGCGTCACCATACGTTCGCCGCGGCGTCCGCCGCTGATCGGCGTCTGGGTGCGCGTCGGCAATGTCTATGGGCGCGTCGCTCGCATCGTCGAAGGCGGCTTCGCCATCGACTTCGAACCACGCCAACAGCCTTAAACATCCCTAACCACATCTCCGGCACGGCGATTGCAGCCGTTCCGTTTCGTCGGCCACGCGAGTGCGTGGGCCGTCCGAAATCGGAGCAGTGCCGTGAGCGACGTTTCTTTGCCCCCCTCCGCGACCGCCGACAAATGGTGGGTGCAGATCCGCGGCAAGTCGTACGGACCCTACACCCTCGAACAGATGGCCAAGTTCATGTCGGAGGGCCGCGTCCGTCCCAATACGATGGTCGCTGACAATCCGCACAGCGGCTGGACCGAAGCGCGGCGCATCATGTCGCTGCGTGGCTTGCGCACGCCGAGCGCCAGCAATGACAGCGCGCCGGAGGCGGCCAACGTCTTCGTGCATGCCGAAATCATCTCCGGCTCTTGGCTGGCGGTCCTGGCCGCACTGGAAAGCATGGGCCCGGTGTGCGATCTCGCGCCCGGCTTGTGGTTGGTGCGCACGTCGTTCTCGGCGGGCGTCATCCGCAACACGCTCTCGCAAACGCTCGAGCGCGGCGACCGCTTTGTCGTGATTGACGCTACGCGCGATCGCGTGGCTTGGTTCAATCTCGGCCCCGAGACAGACGCGCGCTTCGCGAAGACATGGAACGGGCCGCTGCGCGAAAACGCCAAGGCGCTCTAACCGTCAAGCACCGCCGAGAGCCGCTCGTAGGCGCGCAAGAAGTCCTCTTTGAACTGCTGCACGACGGCGCCGGCGGAAATCGGCGCGTTCATCAGCCCGACGCCCTGACCGACCCAATAGGTCGCGAGCTCTTGCGCACCGGCGTGGCCGCCTTGCGCCAGCTTGTCCACGAGCCGCAGCGGCGGCTCCGAGATCATCGATTGCAGCGGCATCGGCAGCGGCGATGGCGCGTCGTCGGCCTCCCAGGCGTCGGTCCAGGGCGAACGCAACTGCCGCGACGGTTTGCCGGTGCGCGACCGAGAGCGAACAGTATCGCGTGAGGTCGCGGCCAGCATCTTGGCTTTCACCACCGGATTGGTTTCGGATTCCGGCGTTGTCAGCCACACCGATCCGCACCACGCGCCCGCCGCCCCCATCGCCATGGCCGCCGCCATTTGGCCGCCGGTGACGATACCGCCCGCCGCCAGAACAGGCGTGTCGATGTTGGCTGCGCGCAGCGCCTCCACCACTTCCGGCACCAGCACCATGGTGGAGACGTCGCCGCAATGCCCGCCCGCCTCGCCGCCGGCTGCGATGATGATATCGACGCCGGCCGCCGCCTGCGCCAGCGCATGTTCCTTGGCGCCGATCAGCGCGGCCACGGCGACGCCGCGTGCTTTGCCCATCTCCAGCATCGCCGGCGGCGGCACGCCGAGCGCGTTGGCGATGAGCGCAATCGGGTGGCTGAACGCGACGTCCAGCGCCGACGCAACGCCCTCATCGCGCAAACTGCGCGCGAGCCCGCCGGACGCCACACGGTTCTCCTCAAGGCTTGAGGCATCGACGCCGTAGCGTGCGAGAATGCTCGCGGCGAATTCCTTGTGCTGAGCCGGCAGCGCCGCCACTTGCGCTTCGACACTGCGGCCTTCGCCTTTGCCCTCATAGGCGTTCGGAACAATGAGATCGACGCCGTACGGCTTGCCGCCGACGTGCGCGTCAATCCAATCGAGCTCTTCCTTGAGCCGCTCGGGCGAATAGCCCACGGCGCCGAACACGCCCATGCCGCCCGCCTTAGAGACCGCTGCGATAACATCGCGGCTGTGCGAGAACGCAAACAGCGGAAACTCGATGCCGAGCCGTTTGCAGAGCTGCGAATTCATCATGGCGACTACTCCCTGCGCCGATCTTAGCGCTGAGTTCCGCCGCCGCCAGATTGGCGCTACGGCGCCCGGCCGTCGCGCAGGTACGGATAGGGATTGACCGCCTCCGCGACCCACCAGCGCCGCTCGTCGGTAAGCCGCTGAATCTCGAAGTGCAGATGCGGAACCGGCGCGTTGTCCGTCATCCCCACAAAGCCGAGCAGATCGCCTTGGCGCACAACGGCGCCTTCCGACAGTCCCGGCGCGCGCGCCTGCAGGTGAGCGTAGTAGAATACAAAGCGATCGGCGCTGTCGAACTGATAGATCGTGATGCCGCCACGCTCGCTGTCGAAGAACTTCACAATGCGGCCATTGGCGGCGGCCAGCACGCGCGTCCCCGCCGGCGCCATGATGTCGATGCCCTCGTGTGTTCGTCCCTCCGAACGCGATGCGCCCCACGTGTCGGCGAGCTGCAGGACACCGACGCCCGCAACCGGCACGATGAGGCCGACTGGCGGGCTTGGCGTCGTAAGTACCGCAGGCTGCGGAATCGCCGGCGCTAGTCGTACTGCCGCAACCTCATGTTCTGCGGGCGCCGGCCGTGTGTTCTGCTGCAAAAGGGCGCTGATCATCAGCGCGCCAAGCAGTAGAAACGCCCACGATGTGATTTGCGGCCACGTCATCTACCGCCAACACACCGCGTCAATGGCGGTTCCGCGCACATGCTCGGCGCCTGGGGGCCTCACTCTCGCCCTCTCGCGTGGGCACAAACGCGTCGCGTTGGAGCTTTGGGCATGAACAGACGGAACCTTTTGCGCGTCGCCGGCGGCGCTCTGATCAACGGCGCATTGTTGAGCGCTGGCGCCACGCTCGTTCCAGCTGCTGCGACGCCAGTCGCGCGAGGACAGGCGCCGCCGCGCTTGCTCTCTTTCATCAATACGCACACCGGCGAAACCTTCAGCGACGCTTATTGGGAAGGCGGCGCCTATGTTCCCGACGCGCTCGCCGCAATCAACACGGTTATGCGCGACCACCGTTCCGGCGAAACGCACGCGATCGACACGCGCTTGCTCGATCAGTTGAGCACGTTGCGGGCCGCGGTGGAGTCATCGGCGCCATACCAGATCATCTCCGGCTATCGCTCGCCCGTGACCAATGCGGCGCTCCGTGAGAACTCCAGCGGCGTCGCTTCGCGCAGCCTACACATGGACGGCCGGGCGATCGACATTCGGGTACGCGGCGTCGATACTGCCCAACTGCGCAACGCGGCAATTGCGATGCAGGCCGGTGGCGTCGGCTACTATCAAGCGTCCGACTTCATCCACATCGACACCGGACGTGTCCGCCGCTGGTGATCAACCACTGCGCGATTGCCGCTGCGCGATCGTCGATTGCTGGCGAATGGCGACTGGCGCACCGACTGAAATTGCGCGTCCCAGCTCAACTGCATCCCAATTGGTGAGGCGAATGCAGCCATGCGACTGGGTCTTGCTGACCTGCGACGGATTCGGCGCGCCGTGGATCCCGTAGGTGTCGGCGCTTAGCGCGATCCACACCGCCCCGACCGGATTGTTTGGGCCTGCCGCTATATCCAGCGCGCCGTGGTTGCGCCGGCCGAACGTCGGCAGCCGAGCGGGGTCGTAGCGATAGGTTGGGTCGAACGCGACGCCGCGAACAGTGTGTTCACCCACCGGCGCGGGCGCGTCGCCGCTGCCAATCGTTGCCGGATAATAGGCGACCAATCGATTGGCCGCATCGAATGCGCGCACCGCGCCTTCCTCGATATCGACCTCCACCGACGCGACTTGCATGCTCAGATCCCCGCCTGCGTTCGCGACAACGATTTCTGCGCCAGCGGATGTGAAATCGACACCTGGATTGAGCGTGCGCAGCAAATCCTCATCCATGTGAAACTTCTCGGCCAACGCCTCGACGGCGCTGCCGTAGCCGACATGTTCGAGGCGCGACATGGACTCCAGGTCCTGCGGCACGTCGACAAACGGGCCATCCACATCATCTTCGGCGAGCACGTACGCAACCAAAGCTGGCGCGCGGTCATTCTGCTCCAGGCGAGTCAGCAGCGCGTCGTCGGCCAGCCCTGTCATTTCCAGGCCGTTGGCGCGTTGATATTCCGACACCGCTTTGCGGACGTTCTCGCCGTCATAGCCATCGACCACACCGGGCGAGAAGTGTGCGCGGTCGAGCAGCACCTGTATGCGCACGAGGCCCGCGTCGTAACGAACGCCCACGCCAGGTGTAGCGGCGGCCGGCTCAGCGCCTGCGGGCCCTGCCGATGGCGCGGTTGCCGCTGTGGGCTGTGTCGATGATTGTGGTACGGCGGGTTCCGGCATGGCGGGCACGTGCGCGAGGCTGGCCGGCATGTTCATGGTGAAGCGCGAGGCGTTCACGCGCGCCATTTCCGTGCGCGCGGCATCACTCATTTCAATCGTCGGCGTATCGACTTGTTCCACCGAAGGTGGGGAACACGCAGCCAGCGTGAGAAACGATACTGCGGCTAGCAGAGCAAGCTTCATGTGACTGAACCCGAACAAATCCCTCGGGCTCTAAAGCGCTCACGCTTGCGTTCGTTCCCTCGCGGTATGCGTCTACGCTTTTGTGCTTTCGCGCAGATCGCGCTTATAGCGGCGCCAATTCTCGACATAGTGGTGTGCGGAGAATTGAATGACTTGCCGTTGCTGCTCTTCGAGTTTTCTCGCGACGCGCGCGGGCGCGCCGGTGATGAGGGCGCCCTCTTCGAAAGTCTTGCGCTCGGTGACAAGCGAGTGCGCGCCGACCAAGCAGAAGCTCGGAATGGTTGCGTAGTTCAAAACCGTCGCCTTAATGCCGATGAGCGAGGCGTCGGCAATCGTGCAGCCATGCAGCATGACTTGATGACCGATAGTGACGTCTTTTCCGATGGTCAGGGGCGCGCCCATATCCGTGTGCAGCACGCTGCCGTCTTGCACGTTGGAATTTTCACCGATCACAATCGGCTCGTTGTCGCCGCGCAGCACCGCACCGAACCACACCGAGGCGTTGCGCTTGAGCACGATCTTGCCGATCAGCACAGCGGTCGGGGCGATCCAAAATGCGCTCTCATCCTCGACTTCGAGATCGGCGTCAGCAAGGGCGTAGACCGGCATGAGGGATGCTCCGACTGCGAAATATTTACGACGTCAAGGCGTCGTTAACCGGTTCGGCGTCTCCTGAGAACATCGGATCGGAAATTCCCGGTTCGACCCGTCTCCGGCAGCGTCGTTTCGGCGCTGCCATGTGGGGGAGTACGTGGGCGCACGGCGTAGGGCCAGATCAGCTTCGACACCGCCTCCCGGCGCACGCAACGCCGACTCCTCCGAGTCTCAAGATTTCTTCGATCCCCCAGCCGCCGGCAGAAGCCGTGCGGCTTTTTTGTCTTCCCGGAAGGAGACCTCGATGGCGAAGCGCACGATCAAGCGCAGGCACGCACAAGGCGCGCTGAATGTGCAGGAATTCCAGCGCGAGGAGCATCGCGCGCGGAACCTGCAAGTGCTCGAAGGCGGCTATCAGCCGGCCAATGATCGCGAGCAACGCTTTGTCAAAAACGTACGGCCGAAATCGAAGGGCCAAACGGAACTGATGCAGGCGATCGACACGCATGCGCTGGTGCTGGCGCTCGGGCCAGCGGGCACAGGCAAGACCTACCTGGCCATCACGAAAGCTGTGGAAGCGCTCGAAAGCGGCAAAGTGGGCCGCATCGTGCTCTCGCGCCCTGCGGTCGAAGCGGGCGAATCGCTCGGCTTCTTGCCCGGCGCCATGGAAGACAAGCTCGCCCCCTACCTGCGCCCGCTCTACGATGCGCTCCAAGATCGCCTCTCGCCGAAACGGTTGAAAGCGCTGATGGCGGAAGGCCTGATCGAGATCGCGCCAGTGGGCTTCATGCGCGGGCGCACGCTCAACAACGCTTTCGTTGTGATCGACGAAGCGCAGAACTGCACCTACGGGCAGATCAAGATGCTGCTGACGCGCCTGGGTTGGAATTCAACCATGGTCGTCACCGGCGACCCGGCGCAAACAGACTTGCTGCCGGATCTTTCCGGCCTGCATGCCGTCGCCGACAAGCTTGAAAGCGTGAGCAACATCGCCGTCGTTCGCCTCGGCGAAGCTGACATTGTCCGCCACCCGCTGGTCGCCTCCATGCTGGGCGTCTTGTAACGCGCGTAGCCGCGCCGCTCCCTCGGCCTGCGCGGTTGGACTGTGTTGGATTCAACGAATTGATCTTAAGCCCCAGCCATAGAGCTGGGGCTTTTTCTTACTCTTCGCCGTCGAGATCGATGTCGAGCACGCTCATCGTGAGCACTTGGCCCTCGTCTTCATCAACCGAAACAGTGCCGACGAATTCGTCGTGCACATACACCTCAGCAGAATCGGTCTTGCGTGGACGCGCCCGGACTTCGAGGTCGGCCGCGTGAAGCACTTGACGCAGCGCTGTCTGCAGACGCGCACGCTCCGGGCCGTCGATCGGCGCATCCTTTTTGGCGCCGGGCGCCGGCGGCACGGCGAGACTGATGGCGTAGCTCAGCTCGCCCTCGTCATCATCCCGCAAAAGCGTCGCCACCGCCTTGCCATCGACCAGCACATCCGCTTCGTCACGGTTTTTCGACACCACCGACACAGTGGGCGAGCCCAGCAACTTGCTGAGATATGCGCCGAGGCGCGTGCATTCGGTCGGGTTCAAGGCCGGCTCCTTTGGACGGCCGGAAACTCGGCTCTGAATGCGGCGAGGTCAAGCCGGCTTTGGGCGCCTTGCTGCTATGGGATCAGTTGAAATCCCAGTGGGTGGCCTGCTTGCGCAGATGTCGCCCATAGAGAAAGGACGCCACGCCGAGCGCGCCGAACGTCACGACGACGGCCAGGTAATCGTACATGCCGTCATGGATCGCACTCATCAGCGTGAACGGCGTGTAGACCGCAATCCCGGCGAGCACGACCGCGCACGCGGTCCCGGTCTTGATGAAGACGTCGCCGAAGAAATAGTTGCGGTCGATCTCCGCGCGCGGGCGGCGATGCGGCTTCGGTGCGGCAGCTTTGCGTTTGGCCATGGCGCCAGACTAGCTGGATTCGGCCTCGCCCGAGCGTTAACGGCCGCGTTTCGCCGGCGTAATGGTTTGCGGTTGTGGCGACGCCCAGCTGCGCTCAAGTTCGTACGAGATCACGCATGCGCGCGCCTCGTCCTTCACCTCTTGGCTGCAATTGCTGCGGGCAAAGGCTTCGGCGAGCTGCTTTGCGCGCTCAAGATTGCGGCCCCAACCGCTTTGCGTGTCGTAGAGAGCCGCAAAACCACTCCAAGGCATCATGGTTTCGCCGAGCGTCGGGCTGTCGAAGATACGCTGGAAGGTAGGTTGGAAAAAACCCAGCCGCGCCGCCAGCGTGCCCGTGTCGCAGCCGTTGAGCTCCTGCAGGAAATCGCCCCAGGCGAGACTCGCCTGCCGGCACATATTGATCAGGCGCTCATCGCCGCGCCCCAGCCGTTCCAGCAATTCGTGCATGCTCAGTCTGCCTTTCGGCAGCAGCGTCACCACGCTTTGATGACGAGCGCACGACGCCTCAACTCTGAGGCGGCCTTCAGGCCCACCATTTCGCCGGCTTGGCGTTGAAGCCGGCGGCTTTCTCCAATGCGGCGCTGACGGCGAACACGCTTTCCTCGTCCAGCGCCTTGCCGATCACCTGCAGGCCAAGCGGCAGGCCGTTGGCGTCGGTCGCGGCCGGCAGCGCCAGCGCCGGCAGGCCGGCGAGGTTCGCCGTCACGGTGAAAATGTCGTTCAGATACATCGCCACCGGATCGCCACTCTTTTCGCCCAGCGCGAACGCCGCCGACGGCGTCGCCGGCGTGAGAATCGCGTCGACGTCGGCGAAAGCATCGCGGAAATCCTGGGCTATACGCTGGCGGACCTTCTGGGCGCGCAGATAATAGGCGTCGTAATAGCCCGCGCTCAGCACATAGGTGCCGATGAGGATGCGCCGCTGCACTTCGCGGCCAAAGCCGGAGGCGCGGGTGTTCTCATACGTCGCGTTCAAGTCCTTGCCGCCGACGCGTGCGCCGTAGCGCATGCCGTCATAACGCGCGAGGTTCGAGGACGCCTCCGCGGGCGCCACAATGTAATAGGCCGGCAGCGCGTACTTGGTGTGCTTGAGCGAGATCGGCTTAATGGTGGCGCCAGCATCCTTGGCCCAGGCGATGCCCTGCTGCCACAGCGCCTCAATCTCGGCCGGCATGCCGTCGACGCGATATTCTTCCGGCACACCGATGGTCATGCCCTTGATCGAGCGTTGGGTCGCGGCGCGAAAATCCGGCAACGCATCCGGCAGCGAGGTGGAATCCTTCGGATCGTGCCCCGCCATCGATTGCAGCAGGATCGCGGCGTCCTCAACCGTCTTGGCGATTGGTCCGGCCTGATCGAGCGATGACGCGAACGCGACAATGCCCCAGCGCGAACAGCGCCCGTACGTCGGCTTGATGCCGACAGTGCCGGTGAACGCTGCGGGCTGACGGATGGAGCCGCCAGTGTCTGTCGCGGTGGCGCCCAAGCAGAGATCGGCGCTGACCGCCGCGGCCGAACCGCCCGACGAACCGCCGGGGGTGAGCTTTGCGTCTTCGTTGCCGCGCCGCCAAGGCGACACCACAGGTCCAAACTTCGATGTCTCGTTCGATGAGCCCATGGCGAACTCGTCCATGTTGAGCTTGCCCAACATCAGCGCGCCATCGCGAAAGAGATTCGCTGTGACCGTGGATTCGTAGGTTGGCTTGAACTCGCCGAGCACGCCCGAACACGCGGTCGTACGCACGCCCTCGGTGCAGAACAAATCCTTGATGCCCAGCGGCGCGCCTTCAAGCGACCCGGCTTTACCCGCCGCGCGCTTGGCGTCGGACGCCTTCGCCGCAGCGCGCGCCCTTTCCGGCGTCGTGACGATGTAGGCGTTGAGATGCGGGTTCGCCTTGTCGATCGCGGCGATGAACGCGTCGGTCAACTCGGCGGAGGAGAATTGCTTCTTCTCCATGCCGTCGAGCGCGTTGGCGAGCGTAAGGGAGGTGAGGTCGGTCATCAGCTAAGCAGCTTTTCGTAATAGATGTTGTGCGGGCTATCGGCGGGGTAGTCGAGAAACGCGCCGCACCGTGTGAAGCCAGCGCGCTCGTAAACGCGCCATGCGGATGCGAAGCCATCGACCGCGCCGGTTTCTAGGGCGAGGCGTTGCAAGCCTTCCTGTCGCGCCAGCGCTTCGATCTTGGCGACAATCTGCCCGGCCAGGCCGCCGCCTCTGACGTTGGGGCGCGTGAACATGCGCTTCACCTCGCCCAGCCCGTCGGCGTGGCGCTTCAGCGCGCCCATCGCCACCGCCGCGCCGCTGGCGTCACGGGCGATGAACACCGTTGTGTCCGCTTGCGCCATCTGTTCGACGGTCATGTGGTGCGTGAACTCACGCGGTGTCTGTTGCAGCGCCCATTCATTCAACGCCGCAACCAGCGCGCGTACATCGTCTGACAGCGGTGTTTCGGTGGCGATGGCAACTGAGTCAGATAGACCGACGATAAATGCCACGCTTGTCGCCTCGCCTTTGTCTGGCCTCGGGCGACGTTTCTCGGACAAGGCTGCTCGCAACGCCGAAAGACCGCGGATTGGAAACGCCTGCCCCCAACTCGCTTCAAACCCCTCAAGCCCCATGCGCGCTTCGAGCTGCTCCACGGCCTGCAGCACCGCTGCGGCGGCCTGATCTCCATCGACCTCTGCCGCGAGGACGTTTCGTCTTTCGGCGTCTGGGTCATTGGTGTCGTCGAGTTCATCGATCTTGAGATTGGCGACAATGCCGCGCCGCGGGTCCCAGTGCCGCTCAAAAAGAAGGGACCATCCGCTAGGCTCGCCTTCAAACAAAATCTCTGCTTTCGTGGCGTCGAGTGCGATATCGACGCCAAAGCGCAAGAGGTCATCGAAAGCGTTGGAGACGTAGGAGAAGCCCGCCATCCGATAGACGCTGCTGTCGGTGCGAACGTCCATGCCCGCCCAGCCATGCCGAACGTCAAAGATCTCGAACGAGATCGGTACTGCGCTCACTCCACCACCTTCGGCACGACAAAGAAGCCGTCCTCACTCTTTGGCGCGTTCTTCAGAACGCGCTCGGGATCGTCGCCGGCGGTGACCACATCGTCGCGCATCGGAAGCGACAAGCCCTCGACCGCGCTGGTCATCGGCTCGACGCCTTCGACGTCGACCTCGTTCAGCTGCTCGATCCAGGCCATGATGCCGTTGAGCTCCGCCGCCATGGGTGCGACGCGCTCCTCCGGCAGGGCCAGGCGCGCCAGTTTCGCGACTTTGCGTACGGTTTTTTCGTCAATGGACATCGGGGCGAGCTACCAGCGCCCGCCGGCTGGTTCAAGGCATATGGACCGCCGACGCCGCGACGGCCTGCACTTCCGTTGCCGCCAAGGGCGCCGGCGGTCCATAAGGGCGCCACTTTGCCGCTGCTCGACCTCCCCGCCTTCGCCGCCGCCCTGCCGCCCAGCGCCGCGCTATTGGGCATCGATCCGGGCGAAAAGCGCATCGGTGTGGCGGTGAGCGACACAACCCGGCTCATCGCATCGTCGCTGGACACCATCACCCGCGGCAAGTTCGCCGCCGACGCAGAGGCGATCTTGAAACTCTACGACGCACGCCGGTGCGCCGGCTTCGTCGTCGGCTTGCCGCTCAACATGGATGGCACTTCCGGCCCCGCTGCGCAGAGCGCGCGCGCCTTTGCCCGCAACCTGATCGCCAAACGCGACGCGCCGTTGTTACTTTGGGACGAACGCCTCTCCACCGCCGCCGTCACCCGCACGCTGATCGAAAGCGACGCCTCGCGGCGGCGCCGCGGCGAGGTCGTCGACAAAATGGCCGCAGCCTACATGCTGCAAGGCGCCCTCGACGCCATGCAGGAGCGCCGCGCATGAGCGCTGTCATCCTCGAACTTATCCCTGTCTTCCTGCTGATCGTTGTCGGCTGGGGCGTGCGCGCGGCCAACGTCGTCAGCGCCGAAGCCATGGGGCACGTGAACCGCTTCGGCTATTTCGTTCTCTATCCCGCCTTCCTGTTCACGCTCAGCTCCACCGCCGACCTTTCCGCCGGCCAAGCTGGACCGTTCATCGCCGGGCTTCTGGCAGGGGTGGCGGTGCTGCTGACGATTTCGCTTTCGACGCGCCCGCTGTTCGGCGCCGAAGGCGGGCCGGCGTTCACCAGCTTCGTGCAAGGCTCGGTGCGTTGGAACGGCTTCATGCTGCTGGCCGCCGCCGCCACTCTCTATGGCCCGGAGGGGCCCCACATGATCGGCATCGCCTTCGGGCCGCTGGTCTTGGTCGTCAATGCGGTGTGTGTCGTGGTGCTGGCGCGTTGGGGCGCGACGCGGGCCGCAAGCTTCCGCGCGCTGCTGGATCAGATCATCGCCAACCCTTTGATCCTCGGCTGCGCAGCGGGCCTGTTGGCGCAACTCTTCCGCATTCGCGATCTCGGCCCTTTGTCCGTCGGCATCGATCTGCTGGGCCAAGCCGCCATGCCGATCGCGCTTGTCTGCGTGGGCGCGGGGCTCGATTTTCGCGCCTTGCGCGCAGCGCGCGTGAAAGTGCTGTCCGCATCGGCCGTGAAGCTCCTCATCGCGCCGGTCGTCATGTGGACGACGGCCACACTCTGCGGCGCCAGCCCTCTGACCGCAGCCATCGCAGCCGGCGTCGGCTCCACGCCGACGGCAGCCGCCGGCTATACGCTAGCGCGCGAGATGGGAGGCGACGCGCAGCTCATGGCCGCGATCATCACTGCATCGACGCTGCTCTCGTTCATCACCATGCCAATCGCCATCGGGATAGCTCTGTCACTGACCTGACGGAACTTGGGGCGCGCAGCGGGCTTATCTTCGGCCATGCCCGCCAAAGCACCACAGGGACTTGTGTATGTGAGCGACGCCGACGCCGGCTTTTCGCGCCGACGCGCGGGGGGCGGATTTAGCTATCGGGACAAGCGTGGGAAAATCCTACGCAACACGGCGGCGCTCTCCCGCATCCGCGCGCTCGCCATTCCGCCGGCCTGGACGGATGTGTGGATCTGCGCCGACGACAACGGCCATTTGCAAGCGACGGGTCGCGACGCGCGTGGGCGCAAGCAGCATCGCTATCATCCGCGCTTCCGCGAGCACCGCGACGCCGCCAAGTTCGAGCATCTGGCGGCGTTCGCCAAAGCGCTGCCGGCGCTTCGCGCCCGCATCCGCCGCGACATGCGCAAACCTGGGCTGCCGCGCGAGAAGGTCATCGCGGCTATCGTGCATCTCCTCGACACAACGATGATCCGCGTTGGCAATGACGAATACGCCAAGAGCAATAAGAGCTACGGCCTGACCACGCTGAAGGATCAACACGCGCAGGTGAAGGGCGATCAGCTTCGCTTTGTCTTCACCGGGAAGTCAGGGAAGAGCTGGCGGCTAACGCTCAAGGATCGCCGCGTCGCCAAAATTGTGAAAGCCGCGCAGGACCTGCCCGGACAGCGCCTGTTTCAGTATGTCGACGCGGGCAGCGCGATCCAGCGCGTCACCTCCACAGACGTCAACGCCTATCTGGGCGACGGGGTGACGGCGAAGGACTTTCGCACGTGGGGCGGCACCGTGCTCGCCGCCGCAGAGTTGAGCCGCTTCGATCGCCCCGCCACGGGCGCGCTCGCCAAAGCCAACATCAAGGCGGCCATCGATGAGGTTGCGGCATCGCTCGGCAACACGCCGGCCATTTGCCGAAAATGCTACGTGCATCCCGATCTGCTGGACGCCTATCTCGACGGCGCGTTCACGCTCCGGCGCGCCAAGCGCGCGGGTCTTTCCGCCCACGAAGCTTCCGTGTTGGGTTTTTTAGAGCGGCGCCGTCCAAGACGGCGCCCCGTCGCCCGCTAGTCCTTGCTGAACGGCGCAACCGGCTCGCTGCGGCCCACCACCATGGTCGGGTCCTCGTCGAACCCCGGATGATTGGTCGGATCGACGACGTAGGTTTTTTCCTGCGACGTCGGCTCAAGCGGCGCGTGCGCGCGGGCTTCAGCGGGCGGGGCCTTGCCGGCGCCCAAACCTGCCACGACCGCCGCCAGCGCCAAACCAACCGGCCGCAGCGGCAATGCTTCTTCGCGCTTCGGGTGCGATTTCGACATCACGCCCTCCTTCGTTCTCAGCTTCAACCCGCCCGCGTCCCACCATGGAACAAAGCGAGTACAACACCGAGTCCGGGGCGCCAATAGGGCTGAAGCGATTATCCACGCCTTCTTCTCGCCGCGCTTGCGGCGAAGCGGACACAGGGCTTAACAAGCGCGCATGGCTCAGCGACCGACTGGCGTAAAGAAGACCGAAGCAACAAGCCCTGTTCGTTTTCGACAAAAGCATCTGTTGGCCATCGCCGACCTCAATCGTTTCGAAGCCGAAAATCTGCTCGATCGCGCCGAAACGTTCGCGCCACTCCTGGAAAAGAAAATCAAGAAGCTCGACACGCTGCGCGGGCGCACCTTGATCAACCTCTTCTTCGAAAACTCCACGCGCACGCAATCGAGCTTCGAACTCGCCGGCAAACGCATGGGCGCCGATGTCGTCAATATGAGCGTGAAATCCTCGAGCGTCGCCAAGGGCGAGACGCTGATCGACACGGCGGCGACATTGAACGCCATGCGTCCCGATCTTCTCGTTGTGCGTCACGGCTCGTCCGGCGCAGCGGAGTTGCTGGCGCGAAAGGTCGATTGCGCCGTCATCAATGCTGGCGACGGCAAGCACGAGCATCCGACGCAAGCGCTGCTCGACGCATTCACGATCCGCGATCGCCTGGGCGCCATCGAAGGATTGGTGGTGGCGATTTGCGGCGATGTGCTGCACAGCCGGGTCGCGCGCTCGAACGTGGCGCTGCTGAATCTGCTCGGCGCGGAGGTTCGCCTCGTTGGCCCGCCGACTTTGATGCCGGCCGGCGCCGAGCGCTGGGGCGCCAAAGTGTTTCATGACATGCGCGCGGGCATCAAGGATGCCGACGTGGTTATGATGCTGCGCGTCCAACGCGAGCGCATGGCCGGCGGCTTCTTCCCTTCGGCGCGCGAGTTCTTCTGGTTCTACGGCCTCGACGAAGACAAGCTGCACTGCGCCAAGCCTGGCGCGTTGGTGATGCACCCGGGGCCAATGAACCGCGGCGTCGAAATCGACTCCAATGTCGCCGACGATCCTGCCGTATCGCTTATCGAAACGCAGGTGCGCATGGGCGTGGCCGTGCGCATGGCGGTGCTTGAGGCGCTGGCCGAAAGCGGCGCCAACGAGGAGGCGCGCTGATGTGGCTGTTTCTGCTCTGGTGGTGCGTCGATGATCATCTGGCTACGGCGCTCAATGCGCCGGGCCTGGGTTCGCTGCCGATCTGGGTGCCCTTCATCATCGCCATCGCCTTCTCGACAACGCTCAACGTGGCGATGAAGAAGTGACTAAACCCACGCTTATCATCAACGCCAAGCTGATCGACCCTGCAAAGAACAGGGTCGAAGCCGGCGCAATCCTATTTGCGGACAAGATCCTCGAAGTCGGCGCCATTTCCGGCGCACCGCAGGAAGCGGACATCATCGATGCGGGCGGCGCCCATGTCGCGCCCGGTCTCATCGACATGCGCGTCACCATCGGCGAGCCCGGCGCCGAACACAAAGAGACGTTCAAGTCAGCGGGTCGCGCGGCCGCTGCTGGCGGCGTCACTACATTTGTGATGATGCCGCACACAGATCCGATCATCGACGATCAGAGCCTGGTGGACTTCGTTCTGCGGCGCGGCCCCGATCGCGCCAACGGCGTCCGTATCCTGCCGGCCGCTGCGCTCACCAAACATCTTGACGGCGAATTGATGACCGAGATCGGCCTGATGGCCGAAGCCGGCGCGGTGATGTTCACCAATGGCGACAAGCCGATCCTCTCAAGCCGCGTGCTGCGCCGCGCCCTCTCTTACGCCACAGCCTTCGGCGCGCTGGTGGCGCATCGTCCGGAAGACCCGTTCCTGGCCGAAGGCGGCGTCATGCACGAAGGCGAACTCGCCGCACGCCTCGGTCTGCCGGGTATCCCCGCCGCCGCCGAAGCCATCATGGCCGAGCGCGATCTAATCCTGGCCGAGATCACTGGCGGGCGCTTGCTGCTCGATATGCTGTCGTCGGCGCAGACGCTACCGGCGGTCAAAGGCGCCAAGGCGCGCGGCGTCAACGCCGTCGCCAGCGTCAACGTCCACCATCTTGTGCTCAATGAGAACGACGTCGACGGTTATCGCAGCTTCGCCAAGCTGTCGCCGCCGCTACGGAGCGAAGATGATCGCGCCGCACTGGTCGAAGCCGTCCGCGACGGGCTCATCGATGTCATCGTCTCCGGCCACGATCCGCAACCGGCCGAGGAAAAACGACTACCGTTCGAGGAAGCCGCGTTCGGCGCAGTTGGCCTCGAGACGTTGCTGCCCGGCGCACTGACGTTGCATCATCAGCATGAAGTCGCGCTGCCGGCGCTCTTCCGGGCGCTTACGCTGCGGCCAGCCGAAATCCTCAAGCTGCCGCAAGGCCGCCTCAGCAAAGGCGCGCCGGCCGATATCATCATCGCCGACCTCGGCGCGCCGTTCCGTCTCGATTCCGACAAGCTCAGGTCGAAGTCGAACAACTCGCCGTTCGACGAGAAATTGTTGCAGGGGAAGGTCAAGCATACCTTCATCGCCGGCAAGACCGTGTTCAAAGCGGACTGAAAGTAAGGAGCCACATATGCGCAAGCTCTTCGCCGCTGCAGCGTTCTTCGCGCTCTCTGCGTGCGCGTACAGCCCGCCCTACGGCCCGGGTGACCCGGGGCCAAACGGCACGCCGCCGCCGATCCCGGTCGACGGCCCGATCGCGTATCGCTGTGACAACGGCGCGCAATTGATGGTCGACGTTGAAGGCGCAAGCGCGCGCGTCGCCATTGTCGGCGGCCCCTCCATGGTGCTGCCGCGCGCCAGCGACGGCTACTATTCCAACGGCCGCTACGGCTTCCGCGGCGGCGGCGAGAGCGCGCAGTGGGAAGTCGGCCGCGCCGCGCCCGTCATGTGCCGGGGCAGCTGAGGCCAATGAGCGAACCCTCGCGTCCGGTCGCTGGCCTCTGCGTCATCGCGCTGGCCATCGCGTTCAATGTGCCGTTCTCGATCCTGGCGGCGACGTACGACTATCCCGATGTCTTGCGGCGTCCGGCGGGCGAAGCGCTCGATCTGTTCGCGGCAGGCGGCGCGACGCTCATCCTGACTTGGCACGCTTTCGCGTTGACGGCGCTGGCGCTCGCGCCTGTCGCTATGGCGATCACACTCACGCGCAAACGCGTCGCGGAGCACCCTGGGCTCGCGATCGGCGCAGCGATCGCCGGCGCGCTCGCCGCGCTGGCGCAAGCGATCGGTTTGTGGCGCTGGGTATTCGTGGTCCCGGGACTAGCGCGCACCCACGCTGACGCAAGTGCGTCGCCTGACGCCAAACTCGCCGCCGAGCGCACGTTCGACTTGATCAACCAATACGGCGGCGTCGCCATTGGCGAGCACCTCGGTCAGATGCTGACGGCGCTGTTCGTGCTGCTGGCGAGCCTTCTGCAATGGCGCGAAGGCAAGCGCATCAGCGCCGTCATCGGGTTCGTCACCACGCTGGCCATTGTCATCGGCGCCAATGAAGGCGTGGCGCTGGCGCTCGGTCAAGCGGGCGAGACCTTCGCAATGATCACCATCGCCGGCTTCATGGGGTTGACTGTGTGGCTGATCGCAACAGGCATCGGCCTGATGCGCGGCGTGAAAAGCTAGTCGTCCAACACGCCAGTCTGCGCCAAAGCCCTGAACCAAGCATAGCTGGCTTTGCGCGTGCGCACGCCAGTCGAGCGGTCATGCGCAACGAGGCCGAACTTCGACCGGTACCCTTCGGCCCACTCCCAATTGTCCAGCAACGTCCAGTGAAAGTAGCCGCCAATGTCGCAACCCGCTTCCATGGCGCTCTTCACCACCGCGATATGGTCGCGCAGATATGCAATGCGAAATTGATCCTCGAGCTCAGCGGGGCCGTCGCTGAACGGATCGGAGCAGCCATTCTCGGTAATGATCACGCGCGGATTGCCGTAGTGTTCGCGCACACGCACCAAAGTCTCGAACAGTCCCGACGGATCGATTTCGCGCCCGAACGCATCGCGCGGAACGCCCGGCGGCGGATCGGCGGGCGCGACGAAGCTGGGCGAGGTCGCATCGAACTTCATGTAGGCCGGCGAATAATAATTCACGCCGAGAAAATCGATCGGCTGACATGTGATCGCGAGATCGCCGTCCAGAAGCACGCCCGACATCATATCGCGCGGCGTTTTGGGATAACTGCCCCTGAACAGCGGATCGAGGAAGGCGCCGTTCCACAGTTCGTCGAAGCCGCTGGCGGCGATGCCATGCAACGGCGCCAGCAGGCCGCGCGCTGGACGAGACGGCATCAGCGCCATTGTGGTGCCGATTGTGTAATCGCTGCGGCCGGCGCGCAGCGCCTGGATCGCCAGGCCTTGCGCCAAATTTTGATGGTGGATGACCGCACCCAAGGCGCTGGCGCCGGTGAAGCCTGGGGCGTGGATGCCGAGCACGTGCCCAAGAACCGCGTGTACGGCCGCTTCGTTGAGAATGACGATGTGCTTCAGCCGATCGCCCAACGCTTCTCCAACGATCCCTGCGTACTCCGCGAAGCGCTCAGCGGTGGCGCGCGCCGCCCAACCTCCACGCTCCTGTAGCGCTTGCGGCAAGTCCCAATGAAACAACGTCGCGTAGGGCGTGACGCCGCGCTCAAGCAGTGCGTCCACCAGACGAGCGTAATAGTCGATGCCAGCCGGATTGTGCGCACCTGCGCCCGCTGGCACGATTCTGGGCCACCCAATCGAGAAGCGATATGCGCCCAGCCCCGCTTCAGCGAGCAATGCGACGTCGTCGGCGTAGCGTCGGTAAGAGTCCGCGGCCATCGATGCATCTGAGCCGTCATGGATCTTCGCGCGTGGAAACACATCCCAGATGCTCTGCCCGCGCCCGTCCGCGTCGAGCGCGCCCTCCACCTGAAAGGCTGACGACGCAGCACCCCACAGGAAGTCTGACGGAAATTGTCTCGACGCTGGCCGGGCCAAGGTCATGGTTGCCTCCTGTCCGCACGCCGCGACTGCAGCCGCGCCGCCAAGCGCGACGGTGCGTCGCGTTAAATGCTGATCGCTCATCGCCCCACCTTACTGTTCGACATTCGCCTCTCCACAGGTGGATTTTATCCTGTTAGACACCGAGCGTGCTGGTTCTGCATTTCCTTCTGGCCGCCGCGGGCGGCTACCTCCTCGGCTCGATTCCATTCGGCCTCGTGCTCACGCGGGCCGCGGGCCTTGGCGACATCCGCGACATCGGCTCGGGCAATATCGGCGCAACCAATGTGCTGCGGACGGGACGCAAGGACATCGCGCTCGCCACGCTGCTGCTAGACGCCGGCAAGGCGGCGATCGCGTTGCTCCTGGCGCGCTGGATCTTCAGCGCATCCGACTTTCAGCTTGCGCTCGGCCTGACCGCAGGCGCTGCCGCCTTCATCGGCCATTGCTACCCAGTGTGGCTTAAGTTCAAGGGCGGCAAAGGCGTCGCGACGTTCTTCGGCGTGCTGTTCGCAGGCATTTGGCCGCTTGGCATCATCGCCGGCATAACCTGGCTCGCCGTGGCGACGATGTTCCGAATGTCTTCGCTGGCGGCGCTGTGCGCAGCCGCCATCGCGCCGATCGCAGCGCTTGTCGCCGGTTTCGACCCGTTCGAAATCGCCTTCACGGCCGTGCTTGCGGCGCTGATTTTCTGGCGCCACCGCGCCAATATCGAACGCATCCGCGCCGGCACGGAGCCTCGCATCGGCGACAAGAAAAAAGAAGAAACGCCAGTCGCCGCGCCGGTCGTCGCAGAGCCGGCGCAGCCGGCCACGCCGGAAGCATGACGCGCACGCTGTCGCGCCCAGAGCGGATCGCCTGGACGCGGCTGGCGCGCACACCTCGGATCGGGCCGCTCACCTTTCACCGCCTGCTCGCGCGCTTCCGTACATCTTCGGCCGCGCTCGAGGCGCTACCGCGCATCTCCGATCTCAACGCCCCCAGCGCCGATCGGGCCGAAGCCGAAATCGATGCCGTCGAACAGCTTGGTGCGCGCCTGCTGGCGTCGTGCGAAGCGGATTACCCGCCGCTGTTGGCGCAACTCGATGCGCCGCCGCCGCTGATCGCGCTGCGTGGAGACACAGCGTTGCTGAAGCGCCAGACCATCGCCATCGTCGGCTCGCGCGAGGGATCGGCCTCGGCATTGTTGTTTACTGAGCGCCTGGCGCACGATCTGGGCCAAGCCGGCTACACCGTGGTGTCTGGGATGGCGCGCGGCGTCGATACGGCCGCACACAAGGGCGCGCTTGAAACAGGCACCGTCGCAGTGTTGGCCGGCGGCCTCGATCATCCCTACCCGCCACAGAATTTGAAACTGCACGAAGCCATTTGCGCCCGCGGCGCTGTTGTCAGCGAAGCACCGCTCGGGACGATCGCACGCGCCCGAGATTTTCCCCGCCGCAACGCCATCATTTCCGGCGTCTCACGCGCAGTTGTGGTGGTCGAAGCGGCGTTGCGATCAGGTTCGCTGATCACCGCGCGCGCCGCCGCCGACCAAGGGCGCGACGTGATGGCTGCGCCGGGTTCGCCGCTCGACCATCGCGCGCGCGGCTCCAATGCCCTGATCAAGCAAGGCGCGACGCTGATCGAGGACGCCGCCGATGTGATCGCCGCTCTGGGCGAGAGCGCGCCGGCGCTGCGGCCGCTTTCCGCTGGGCCGCTGTTCGAGCATGAGGCGGAGCCGCCGCCTGCTGGTTTGCCCAAGAAGATTGCGGCGCTGCTTTCTCCCACACCGGTGCACGTCAACGAACTTGCACGCCTGCTTGACGCGCCAAGCGGCGCAGTCGCCGCAGCGCTCACAGAACTGGAGCTCACGGGTGCGGCGGCATCGCTGCCGGGAGGCTATGCGGCGTCGTCGGGGGCGGCGTTCCGAGACAAATCCTGAAGCGCTTTCTCCGCCGCGCGCTCCACCTGCTCAAGCGCCGCGCCTACCGCCTCCAAGCCGGAAGCTCGGGCCAGAGCTAATAGACCGCGCGCAATGTCAGCGACATACTCGGCTACCTCCTTCTCGTCAAAATTGTCCCCGTCCGACCGCAGCCGCTTTTCGTCCGGCATGAGAAACTCTGTAGCAAAATACAACTTGTCGTTGTTCGCTAACATTTATTGCGAAGCTCTGGAAGGGGCAAGGCGAAGCGCGCGAAGTGACGGTGCGGAAAAGGAAAATTAGCCCTCGGCGCCAATAAGTACCGGTCCGAAACCACCGACCCGCGTTGACAGGCGCGGACCTCGCCCCCAGTTTCCGCCCGCTTCGGCCCCCGGGCCGTTTCCCCGAAAGTCGCGATCCAGAATGAACGTCGTCGTCGTTGAGTCCCCGGCTAAGGCCAAGACAATCAACAAGTATTTGGGCAAGGACTTCAAAGTCCTGGCCTCCTACGGGCATATCCGCGACCTGCCGCCGAAGGATGGATCGGTAAAGCCGGACGAGGACTTCGCGATGGATTGGGAGATCGATCCCAAGTCCTCGAAACACGTCAAAGCCATCGCCGACGCCCTCAAGGAAGCCGACAATCTCATCCTCGCCACCGACCCTGATCGCGAAGGTGAGGCAATCTCCTGGCACGTGCTTGAGGCGCTCAACCAGAAGAAGGCGCTCAAAGGCAAAAGCGTTAAGCGCGTCACCTTCAACGCCATCACCAAGCCTGCCGTTCAGGCGGCCATGGCCGCCCCGCGCGACATCGATATGGAACTGGTGGACGCCTATTTGGCGCGCCGGGCGCTCGATTATCTCGTGGGCTTTGGCCTCTCGCCGGTGCTGTGGCGCAAACTGCCGGGCTCGCGTTCGGCGGGCCGGGTGCAATCGGTGGCGCTGCGCATCATCGTCGATCGCGAAGTCGAGATCGAGAAATTCAAGCCGCAGGAATATTGGTCGGTCGACGCCCAGCTTTCTTCGACGCGCGGCGAGATCTTTCCGGCCCGCCTCTCCGCCTTCGAAGGCAAGAAACTAAAGCGCCTCGACATCCCGAACGCGCAAATGGCGCATGCGGCGCGCGACGCGGTGAAAAAGGGCGGCTTCAAAGTCAGCGCGGTCGAAGCTAAGCCGACCAAGCGCAACCCGCCGCCGCCATTCACCACCGCGACGCTGCAGCAGGAAGCTGCCCGCAAGCTCGGTTTCAACGCCTCGCGCACAATGCAGACGGCTCAGCGCCTCTACGAAGCTGGCCACATCACCTACATGCGGACAGACGGCGTCAGCATGGACGAAGGCGCCGTGCGCGATCTTCGCCGCGCCATCGATGATCAGTTCGGCAAGGACTATACGCCCGCCGAACCGCGCCGCTATGCGTCGAAGATCAAGAACGCCCAGGAAGCGCACGAGGCGATCCGGCCCACCGATCCGACCAACACGCCGAAATCGCTCAGCCTCGATGGCGACCAGGCGCGGCTCTACGAACTGATCTGGAAGCGCGCTGTCGCCAGCCAGATGGAAGCAGCCTCGATCGAACGCACCACGGTCGATTTTGTCGAGCCGACGGGCAAGGTGGAGCTGCGCGCGACCGGGCAAGTCATTTTGTTCGACGGCTTCCTGAAGCTCTATCAGGAAGGCCGCGACGACGAAGAGGACGAAGAAAATCGCCGATTGCCGCAGCTGAAGCAGGGCGAGGCGGTCAACGTCCATGACGTCAAGGCCGATCAGCATTTCACGGAACCGCCGCCGCGCTACTCGGAAGCGAGCCTGGTCAAAAAACTGGAAGAGCTCGGCATCGGCCGGCCATCGACCTATGCGGCCATCCTCGAAAAGCTGCGCGAGCGCAATTACGTGCGCATGGACAAGAACCGGTTCATCCCGGATGACCGCGGCCGCCTCGTCATCGCGTTTCTCGAGAACTTCTTCGGCAAGTACGTCGAATACGACTTCACCGCCGATCTTGAGGAAAAGCTCGACGAAGTCAGCGCCGGCGACCTCAACTGGAAAGTGCTGATGCGCGACTTCTGGCGGGACTTCAACGGCGCGCTGGGCGAGATCAGCGATCTGCGCATCACCCAGGTGCTCGACACGCTGAACGAAGTGCTAGGCCCGCACATTTTCCCGCCGCGCGAGGACGGCGGCGATCCGCGCACCTGCCCGCTCTGCGGCGTCGGCCAGCTTTCGCTGCGCCTGGGCAAATACGGCGCCTTCGTTGGCTGCTCGAATTATAATGGCGAGCCGCCGTGCAAATATACGCGTCCGCTGGCCGGCGGCGACGACGCCGAACAGGCCATCCCCTCCGAGGGGTTGTTGGTGGGCGACGGGCCGAACGGGCCGATTCTGCTGAAGAACGGCCGCTTCGGCGCTTATTTCGAAACGCCAAATCCGGACGATGCAGACAAGCCCAAACGCGCCAGCGTGCCGAAAGGCCAGGCGCCAACCGACGTCACGCTCGAAACTGCGATCAAGCTGCTCTCGCTGCCGCGCACGGTGGGCATGCATCCGAGCGAGAACGAGATCATCGTGGCGAATATCGGCCGCTTCGGTCCGTACATCAAAATGGGCAATCTCTACGTGAACCTGCCCGGCGCCGACGACGTCCACGAAATCCAGATGAACCGCGCCGTCGCGTTGATCGAAGAAAAGAAGGCCGGCGGCGCGAAGGGCCGCTTCGGCCGCGCCGCACCCGCGCCGATCAAAGAACTCGGCGAAAGCCCGGTCACCGGCAAGCCGGTCCGCGTGCTGAACGGCCGCTACGGCCCCTACATCAATGACGGCGAAACCAACGCCAACGTGCCGAAGGAAAAGAAACCGGAAGACGTGACGCTCGACGAAGCACTGTCGCTGCTGGCGGCGCGCGCTGAGATGGGCGGCGGCAAGAAAAAAAAGAAAGCGCCGGCGAAGAAGGCAGCTGAGAAGGAAGCTTCGCCGAAAAAGGCGGCAGCCAAGAAGGAACCTGCGCCGAAAGCGGCCAAGAAAGCCGCCGCAAAGAAGGCACCAGCAAAAGCGGCAGCCAAGAAGGCGACGAATTGACATTCGAGGAACTCTACGCTCGCGTAGAGGCTGCGCTGTCCTCTTCAGACCTTGGCAGGGACCGATTGCTGCCATCAAAGGTATGTGTTGCGCTTTGCGAACTGCTTACGTTGACCGACTCTCAGCGAGCAGGCGTTGAAGACGCTAAGCGGTTTCACGGCGCGATCTCAGATGCAGAGCGCCTCGTTGGCAATGAACGGCTCAGCCGCGAGCTCGACGAGTTCGCCCGTCGCGGCGAAGCCAAGTCGAGCGAGGAAGCCGTTCAGCGGCTGGCCTGGGCGAGCCTCGTCACGACAGAAGGCATGTCGCCGTCGATGGGCGAGTTCCTGGTGTGGGTCGCGCAAAGGGCTGGCCTCTCGGCAGACCAAATCGCCGGTGTTTTCCATCGACTCATCCCGAGTTTTCCGACTACCGCTAGCTAATGGCGAAGAATCGACCACCAGCTCCCGAACCCCTCACCCGCGAGCGCGTGCTGGAAGCGTTGCGCAAAGCGGGCGGCAGCGCGCAGAAGCGCGACATCGCGCGCGAGCTCGGCATCGGCGCCAATCAGAAGAAAGAACTTCGCCACATTTTGCGCGAGCTCGAAGAGAGCGGCGCGCTCGGCCGCAGCGGGCGCAAGCACTATGCCGACGCTCACGCGCTGCCCGAATCCGGCGTGATGGACATTGTCGATCGCGATCATGACGGCGAACTGATCGCGCGCATGCGCGGCCCAGAGGGTTATTTCGGCCCCGCGATCCGCCTCGCCCCCGGCGAAGCGCGGCGCATGAAGGGCGACGCCGCCATCGGCGTCGGCGACCGCGTGCTGGCGCGCATCAGCCGCGACGACAGCGGCGAGTTCATCGCCCGCGTCGTCAAGCGTCTCGGCCAAAGCGCGCATCGCATTCTCGGCGTCTACCGCGCCAACACCGATCCGCGCGCCCGCTTCGGCGGCGGCCGTGTCGAGCCCGCCGACCGCAAAGCGCGCCACGCTTTGATCATCGAGCAGCAGCACGTCGGCGAGGCCAAGGATGGCGACCTCGTCTTCGTCGAACTCGCGCCCGAACGCGGGCGCGCCCATGGCCCCAAGCGCGGCATGATCCGTGAGATCATCGGGCGTGAGAGCGATCCGCGCGCCGCCTCGATCCTGGCCATGCATACGCACGGCATCAGCGAGGGCTTCTCCGAGGAGGAAGAGCGCCAAGCCAAAGCCGCGCAAAAGCCGACGCTCAAAGGCCGCACCGATCTGCGCGACGTGCCGCTGATCACCATCGACCCCGAAGACGCGCGCGATCATGACGACGCAGTGTTCGCAACGCCCGACACCGACGAGAAGAATAAGGGCGGCTGGCGTGTGTGGGTGGCGATCGCGGACGTGGCGGCTTACGTCACGCCCGGTTCGCCGCTGGATCGCGGCGCTTGGCGGCGCGGCAACTCCACCTACTTCCCCGATCGCGTCGCGCCGATGCTGCCGGAATCGCTCTCCGCCGATCTCTGCAGCTTGCGCGAGAAGGAAGAGCGCGCCTGCCTCGCTGTGGAGATGATCTTCGACCGCGAAGGCCGGAAGGTTCGCCACAAATTCGTGCGGGGCCTGATGCGCTCGGCGGCGAAGCTTTCCTACGAGCAAGCCCAGGCGGCCATAGACGGCGAACCGAACGACAAAACGACGCCACTGCTTGACCCCATCCTTAAGCCGCTCTGGGAGGCCTATCGCACCGTCTGGGGCGCGCGCGAGAAGCGCCAGCCACTCGACATCGATGCGCCCGAACACAAGATCATTTTCAAGGACGGCAAAGTCGCCGGCGTGAAACGGCGCGAGCGCTTCGATGCGCACAAGCTCATCGAAGAATTCATGATCCAAGCCAATGTCTGCGCCGCCGAAACGCTGGAGCAGAAGGGCCGCCCGCAAATTTACCGGGTCCATGACCGGCCGTCGGACGAGAAGATCGCCGCGCTCTCCGACTTTCTGCCGACAGTCGACATGAGCTGGAGCAAGGGCCAGACAATCACCGCCGGGCGATTCAACCGCATTCTGCATCTCGCGGAGCAGTCGCCGAACAAGGACATCATCAACGAAGTGGTGCTGCGCACGCAGTCGCAAGCAGTGTATTCGCCCGACAATATCGGGCATTTCGGTCTTAATCTGCGCGCTTATTCGCACTTCACCTCACCGATCAGACGCTACGCCGACGTCACCATCCACCGCGCTCTCATCCGCGCGCTGAAACTGGGCGACGACGGCGCCAGCGATGCGGAGGAGGCGCGCTACGAGGAAACCGCCCAGCACGTCAGCGAAACCGAACGCAAAAGCATGGCCGCCGAGCGCGACGCCAACGCGCGCTACATCTCCTCTTTCCTGGCCGATCGCGTCGGCGCTGTGTTCGAGGGGCGCGTCACCGGCGTGACACGCTTCGGTCTGTTCGTGCGCCTGCACGAAACGCAGGCCGATGGGCTTGTGCCGATCTCCACGCTGGGCAATGAGCGCTGGATTCACGACGAAGCCGCACACGCCCTCGTCGGCGAGCATTCGGGCGAGCGCTTTCCGCTCGGCATGAAAGTCGAAGTTCGGCTGGAAGAAGCCACGCCGATCAGCGGCGGCCTCGTGTTCAGCATTCTGAGCGACGCGCTCGCACCCTTGCCAGGTTGGCGGAAGTCGCGCCCCAGCAAGCAGAACCGCGGCGGCCAGCGCGACACCAAGCGCGGCAAACGTCGGCGCTAAACGCCCTCTCGCGGCACGCCGTAGCCGCTCGCGCTGTCGAGATTGATCGGCGCCTGCGCGAACTCTCCCATCGTGCGCGCATGCGCAATCGCGCCCACGACAGAGGCCAGATCGCTTCCGATGCCGGTTCGCTTTCGCGTGACGATGGTGAAGGACATTGCGTTGATCCTGGCGCAAGCCACGCCGGGCGTGAAGCGGCTTCGCGCAACGGTAAGGAACGGCGCTCGCGTCATGGGCGTTAGCGGTCCATGGATGGACACATGCGCACGCTTCTCTGCATCGCGGCCCTGCTCGCCTCCGCACCCTTGGCCAGCGCTCAAACCGTCATCGCGCCGCCGGCAACGCCTCCTCCTCCGGCTGTCGCTTCTGTGGAGACGCGCGACTCATGGTGCCAAGCGTACGCCGCCTGGCTCGTTGCGCTGACGCCGTCCGCTGACGAACGCGCCAATGACGTCAGCGAAACGCATCGCCTTCAAGTCGAACTCGCATCGTGCCGCCTCGACCCTCAGCGCTACGAGCTTGAGACGCGGGCCGAGGTGAACCAAGCCATCGAAGTTGCAAGCGGCTAGAGAACCCTCTTTCAATAGCTCACCGCTCCGCTAGGCTTGTTGCTCTGGGGGCGCGCATGACGGCATCGTCTCATAAACCACTCGGCTTTTGGTCGTGCTGGTCGCTTGTGGTGGGGTGCATGATCGGGTCCGGCATCTTCATGTTGCCGACCTTGATGGCGCCATACGGATTGCTCAGCTTCGGCGGCTGGTTGATCGCTGGCGCAGGATCGATCGCTCTGGCGCTTGTGTTCGGACGCCTCGCCGCGCGCACTAAACGCAATGGCGGTCCGTACATCTATGCGCAAGAAGCATTCGGCAGTTTCGCCGGCTTCGCGATGGCGTGGTGTTACTGGATATCGTTTGTCATCGGCGTGCCGACGGTGGCGATCGCGTTTGTTGGCTATCTTGGCGTCTTCGTACCAGCGCTGAATGGCAACCCGCTGGCGCAATGCCTGACCGCACTCGCCGCAATCGCTGTCTTCACCATCATCAACGTACGGGGCTTGCGCGAAATGAGCGCCGTGCAAATCGGCATGACCGTGCTCAAAGTTCTACCGCTTCTGGCGATCATCGGCCTCGGCGCCTTTGTGGGTGCGCCAGCCAATTTGCCGGACTTCAACCCCTCATCCGCGCCGTTGGTCGCCACCCTCGCGACGGTGACCCTGATTGCGCTCTGGCCCTTTACCGGCTTTGAGGTCGTCACTCTGCCAACCGGCGCCGTGGAGAATCCTGAACGCACGATCCCGCGCGCTCTGATTTTTGGCATGGTGTTCGTCACTATCGTCTATCTCAGCGCTACAGCTGCGGTGATGTTGCTCGTGCCCGCGGACCGGCTTGCCCAATCGACCGCGCCGTTTGCGGACGCTGCGCGCGCATTCGGCCCATGGGGCGCACAACTGGTCGCGATCGGCGCGCTGATCTCGACAGCGGGGGCCATGAACGGCCTCATCTTCACAACCGGCCAGATGCCAATGGCCGTGGCGCTCGACAAGCACGCGCCGGCATGGCTCGCGGCAACGAACAAAGGCGGCTCGCCGCATCTGGCGCTGCTCTTGAGCTCAGGCATCGGCGCGCTGCTTTTGGTGGCGAACTATGCGCGCGGCTTCATCGGCGCATTCGAGTTCCTGCTGAAAATGGCGACGTCTCTTGGCCTGATCTATTATTTTGTGTGTGGGCTGGCGGAACTGCGCCATTCGTGGCGCTCGGCGCGTGCGTGGGCGAGCGTCGCCATCATCGGCCTGATCTACTCGGTATTCGCCATGCTTGGGTCGGGCGTCGAAGTGCTGCTGTGGGGCGTCGTGCTCATGGCGGCCGCGGCGCCGCTCTATTTCCTGTTGCGGCAACCGACGGCCGAAGGCGCTACTCCAACTTCTTGAACGGCGTGTGCTCAGCCAGCATTTCGGCCTCATCGATCACGGCTGGCGTCTCGCTCTCCAGATAGCGCGCCACCGCCTGGCGCAACCCAGCATGGGCGATCCAGTGTGCGCTATAGGTTGGCGTTGGCACGTAACCGCGCGCCAGCTTGTGCTCGCCCTGAGCGCCCGCCTCGACGCGCTGCACGCCAAGTTCGATCGCCAGCTCGATCGCTTGATAATAGCAAAGCTCGAAGTGCAGGAACGGAATGTCGACGATCCGCCCCCAATATCGCCCATAGAGCGCTTCGCTGCCGAGCAGGTTGAGGGCGGACGCAACCGGGTGGCCATCTTCCTCAGCCACGAACAGCACGCACGCCTCGCCCATGCGCTCACCTAGAAGCGCGAAGAAGTCGCGATTGAGGTAAGGCGATCCCCATTTGCGGGAGCCGGTGTTCATGTAACAGCGGAAGAAGAAATCCCAGTCGCTCGACTTGATCTCGCCGCCGCGCAGGCGCCTGATCTTTAGCCCTTCGCACGCCCGCGCCCGCTCGCGCCGGATGGTCTTACGCTTCTGGGCGGAAAGGTCGGCGAGGAAATCGCCGAACGCCGCATAACCGCGGTTGAACCAGTGATATTGCAGGCCGACGCGCGTCATGTAGCCCGCCGCCTTCATCTGTTGGCAGAGTTCCGCACTGGCGAACGTCGCGTGCACGGACGATGCGCCCGCCCGCTGCGCCAAGCCTATAGCGGCCTGGGCGAGCGCGCTTTCGACCGCCGTGTCCTGAGCCAATATCCGCCGCCCCGGCACGGGCGTGAACGGCACCGCGCATTGCAGCTTGGGATAATACTGGCCGCCCGCGCGTTGCAGCGCGTCCGCCCAGGAATGGTCGAACACATACTCGCCGTAGGAATGATCTTTGGCGTAGAGCGGCATCGCCCCGATTGCCGCGCCGGCAGGATCGCGCGCCAGCAAGTGCGCCGGCTGCCAGCCGCTGTCAGCGCTCGCACACCCGCTCTCTTCGAGCGCGTGCAGGAAATCCCAGGAGAGAAAAGGATCGCGCGCGGCGCCGGCCGGATTGGCCAGCGCATCCCAGGTAGCGCGCTCGATGTTGGCGATCTCGCCAACGACAGAGATCGTGAGCGCGTCGGTTCCGTCCATGCCGCTATTCTAGTTCGAACAGCCCATCGACTTCGACCGCGAAATTCAGCGGCAGATTGGCCATGCCGACGGCCGAGCGCGCGTGGCGGCCGGCATCGCCGAACACCGACACCATAAGGTCGGAGCACCCGTTCATGACTTGTGGGATAGGCTCAAAATCCGGCGTCACATTGACGAAACCGTTGAGCTTTACGACGCGCTGGACCTTGTCGAGATCGCCGCCGCACGCCGCCTTCACTTGCGCCAGCAGGTTAAGCCCGCAGAGGCGCGCCGCAGCTTGACCTTCCTCCACCTCGATGGTGTCGCCAAGTTTGCCCTTGATGCCGCCAGAGGCATCCACCGAAACCTGCCCTGACACGTGCACGAGCTTGCCGACGATCACAAACGGCACATACGAGGCCACCGGCGCCGGCGGCGTTGGCAACGTAATGCCCAGCTCCTGCAATTTCGCCTCAACCCGCCCCATTGCTCGCGCTCCTATGCTCCGCCCGCCTTCCTAGCGGGTGCGCGGTCACTCGTCATCCTCCCACTCGGCCTTCAGCGCCCGCCCGGTTTGTACTGCATCGCGGCCAAATTTGCCGCGCGCCTTGGCGACGGCCGCCTCCGCCGCCGCGCGCTTGGGCGTCTCTGTGTCGAGCATGTCGCCCTTATCGGCCGCCGCCGCGTCGCTGAAATCGGAGAGGCCGACGCCAATCAACCGATACTTCGTCTTCCCGTCCGCATCGCCGGCCAGCAACTCACGCGCATGCGCGAAGAGGCGCGAAGCCAGCAGTGTCGGCTCAGGCAGTTGGCGCCGCCGCGTGATAATTTTGAACTTCGCGTCTTTGAGTTTCAGCGTCAGCGTGAGCCCGGCGACGTCGCTGGCGCGGCAGCGCGCGGCGACCTTCTCGCATAGGGGCCAAAGGATATCCTCTAGCGCCTCGATCTCGGCGATGTCTTCGAAGAAGGTCGTCTCCGCCGATATGCTCTTGCGTTCACCGTGTGGATCGACTTTGCGCGGATCGTCGGCCATCGAGAGCGCAAACAGGTGGGCGCCCCAATCGCCATAGACCGCGCGCATGCGTTGGGGGCCCACGGCGCGGATATCGCCAATCTTGCGCAGGCCGTTGCGCTCGAGCGCCGTTGCACCGGCAGGCCCAACCCCTGGCAAGGTGCCCACCGAACGCGACTCGAGAAACGCCAGCGCTTCACCGCGACCAATCACCGAAAAGCCGCGGGGCTTGTCCAAATCGCTCGCCGTCTTGGCCAGGAATTTGTTGAAGCTGAGCCCGATCGAGACCGTGAGCTGGCGCTCTTCCCAGATACGATTCTGCAGCCTGATCAGGGATTGCGCGGGCGAACCGCCATGCAGGGCCTCGGTGCCGGTGAGATCCATGAACGCTTCATCTATGGAAAGCGGCTGCACTTGCGGGGTCAAATCCTCCATCATGCGCCGGATGATACGACCTTCATCGACGTATTTGCGCATGTCGCCGTGCACGACCTTGGCTTGCGGGCAGAGCTTCAGCGCTTTGAACATGGGCATGGCGGAGCGCACGCCATAGGCGCGCGCGACGTAACAGCAGGTCGACACCACGCCGCGTTTGCCGCCGCCGACGATCACCGGATGCGGCTGCAGGCTGGGATCGTCCCGTTTTTCGATCGAGGCGTAGAACGCGTCGCAGTCCAGATGCGCGATGGAAAGCGCCATGAGCTCGGCGTGCTCCAGCGGTTGCTCTTCGCCGCAGGCCGAGCAGCGCGGCGCCAATGTCGCGAAAGCGCAAACGCGGCAGAGGATCATGTCATCGCTGCGGAAGCCCCGCCATCGGGGTCGAACAACCACGCCGCCCCGCGCACGCCGGAAGAATCGCCATGCACGTTCTTGGCGATTTTGGCGGCGATGAAATCGGAGAAGACGTGCGCGATCAGTTTGCCGCGAATGCTGGGATAGAGCCAATCGATGTTCGACACCCCGCCCCCGAACACGATGGCGTCGGGGTCGATGATGTCGATCACCACGGCAAGCGCGCGCGCGACGCGATCGGCCAGCGTGTCCAACAGCACGCGCGCATGCGCATCGCCGGCCTCGGCGCGTTCGTTGGCCTCGCCGGCGCTGATGCCGGCCCAGCGCTTGAAGCCAGTGCCCGAGAGCCATTGCTCAAGGCACCCGACGCGGCCGCACCAATCGCGCGGCTGCACTTCATCGGCGCGCGCCCAAGGCAGCGGCGTGTGACCCCACTCGCCGCCTATGCCGCTCGCGCCTTCAATGACCTTGCGATCGACGACGACGCCGCCGCCGCAGCCGGTGCCAAGGATGACGCCGAACACGACACGGCATCCGGCCGCTGCGCCGTCCACCGCCTCCGACAAGGCGAAGCAATTGGCGTCGTTCTCAACCCGCACCGGGCGCGCCAGAACAGCCTGCAAATCCTGAAAGAACGGCTTGCCATTGAGCCAGACTGAGTTGGCGTTGCGCACCAAGCCGGTCACGGGCGAGATTGAACCCGGCATGGCCACGCCCACTGTTGCGGCGCGGGCGCCCGTTTCCTGTTCGATTCGCGCCGTCAGATCGGCCACGGAACGCACGGCGGCCGCATAATCCCCAGGATTCGGGACACGCTGGCGCGCGCGTATTTCTCCCTTGGAATCAAGCAGCGCCGCTTCGATCTTGGTGCCGCCGAAATCCACGCCGAGGCGCATGCTTCAATCCTTAATCCGATCTTAACGACATGGGCGAGATTGCTGGGATTGCGATGGGTTGTTAAGCCCTCGACGCTATAAGGGCGCGGAACATGCGCTCTTTCGGGGCGCTCGGGGGCCGCGGAAGCGAAGCGGGTTCATGGCCAAGACCGTTCTCATCGTCGAAGACAGCGAACTCAATATGAGGCTGTTCAACGACCTCTTGGAAGCCTTTGGCTACCGCACGGTGAAATCGCGTGACGGTCGCCAGGCCATTCCGCTCGCGCGCGAACACAAGCCCGATCTGATCATCATGGACATCCAGCTGCCGGAAGTGTCCGGACTGGAGCTTACTGACAGGCTCAAGAAGGACCCGGCGCTCAAGGCCATCCCGGTTGTTGCGGTGACCGCCTTCGCGATGCGCGGCGACGAGCAAAAAATTCTCGCCGCCGGCTGCGACGCCTACCTCTCCAAACCCATTTCCGTAACCACTTTCCTCGAAACCATCCGCAAATTCATCGGGTGAAGGAGCACGCTTGAGCGCGCGCATCCTTGTTGTTGACGATCTTGAGGCGAACCGCCGTCTGCTCGAAGCGAAGCTGACGGGGGAGTACTATGACGTGCTGATGGCGCAGCGCGGCGAAGAAGGCGTTCAACTCGCAAAGCGCGCGCTTCCCGATCTCATTCTGATGGACGTGATGATGCCCGGCGGCATCGACGGCTACGAGGCCTGCCGGCGGCTGAAGGCGATGCCGGAGACGCGCCACATACCCGTAATCATCCTCACCACGCTCGACGATCGCGAAAACAAACTGCGCGGTCTGCAGGCAGGCGCCGAGGAGTTTCTCACCAAGCCGATCGATGACGTGCAGCTCATGGCGCGGGTCAAAAGCCTGCTGAGCTTGAAGGTCGTCACCGACGAGCTGCGCGCCCGCGAGGCGACGGGCCGGCGCATGGGCGTGATCGAAGACGAACAACGGATCGACGCCCTCGATCAGCACCGGCTGGTTTCAGGCGCGGTTCTGGTGATCGACGACAACCCGACGCAGATCCGCAGCATTCAGTCTGCGCTCGACGTCGAACACACCGTCATGGTGCCCGGCGAAGAAGATCGCGTGCCGGACCTCGTCATCGTGGCGGTGACGGCAAAGAGCTTCGACGGCTTTCGCGTCATTGCCCGCGTGCGCTCCGGCGAAGCGACCCGCCATCTGCCGATCCTGGCCATTGTCGAGCCGGACGACCGCAAGCGTGCTGTGCGCGCACTTGAACTCGGCGCCCACGACATCATCGCCCGCCCGATCGACGGCGAAGAGATCATCGCCCGCGCGCGCACCTTAATGCGGCGCAAGCGCTATATGGATTCGCTGCGCACCCGCCTCGACCAGAGTCTCGAACTGGCGATCACCGATCAGCTGACCGGCCTCTACAACCGGCGCTTCCTGAATAGCCAATTGCCGGCGCTGGTGCAGCGGGCACAGTGCGGCGGCGACGGCGTTGCGGTCATGGCGATCGATCTCGATCACTTCAAGCAGTGCAACGACACCTATGGCCACGACGCCGGCGACGCAGTGCTCAAGGAATTCGCGCTGCGCCTAGCGTCGAACGTCAGGCCCTCCGACTTCGCCTGCCGCATGGGCGGCGAGGAATTCCTCGTTATCATGCCGCGCACGCCGGGCGACATCGCCTGCCACGCCGCTGAGCGGCTGCGGCGCAATATCTGCGCATCGCCCTTCACCATCAACGGCCTGAAGCACGCCCTCGACATCACCATTTCCATCGGCGTGTCCTGCACCGAAAACGGCGACGATACCGACACACTGCTCAAGCGCGCCGACGAAGGGCTCTACGAAGCCAAGCGCGCCGGCCGCAATCGCGTGGTCGGCAAGACCACCTCCGAGGCCGCCTAAGCTCTTTATCGCGGCTGCCGGGACCGTGGTCGCAAAATGCCTCGCCCAGCAGCGCCGCACATGCTTCGCTCGAACGCGGAGGATCAGATCATGCGCACTCTCCTGGCGGCGGCAGCCGTCTGCCTAGCGCTTAGCACGCCGGCCGCGGCTCAAACGCAAACGCCGCCGCCCCCGCCAGCCTGCGAAAGCGCAGCCCATCGCGCGCTCGATTTCTGGATCGGCGAGTGGGACGCCCACAGGGCCGACACCAATCAGCTGGTCGGGCGCTCCTCGATCCGCAGCGAAGACGCCGGCTGCGTCATCACCGAGCACTGGGTGAGCGTAAATGCCCCCTATTCGGGCCACAGCCTCAACATCCTCAATCGCGAGAGCGGTCAATGGGAGCAGTTCTGGGTCGACTCCACCGGCAACCGCACACACTTCATTGGCGGCCCGGTGGATAACGGCATGCAGATCACGACCGCAGCGCCCGTGCCCGTACCGGGCAATCCGCCGCAATATATGCGCGTGACCCTCACCCGCGGCGAAGATGGAACGGTGATCCAGCGCGGCCAGAGTTCGCCTGACGCCACCACCTGGACCACGCAATACCTGTTCATCTATCGGCCGCGACCAGAATAGGCTCGCGCCCCGCGCAAGCTGCTGATTTCAGGCCGCCTGCCTCGCAGGACTCGGCTGTTAAGGCGGGCTGCCTATGTTATGAGGGCAGCCGGAGCACGCGATGAGTTACGTACAGGCCGTGGAAGCGCCCGAGCGCAATATCGGCCAGATCAAATTGCACAACCCGAACGAAGCCTTTGCTGGCATGGCGGCCGCCGGCCGCGTGGCTGCGGGTTGTCTCGACATGCTGGTCAACGAGGCGCGCGAAGGCGTCGCCACGGCCCATCTCGACGACCTCGCCCGGCAGTACATTTTCGATCACGGCGCGCTGCCGGCGTGCGTGTTCTATCGCGGCTACCGCCACACCATTTGTACTTCGCTCAATCACGTCGTTTGCCATGGCATCCCGGGCGACCGCGTGCTGCGCTCCGGCGATATCGTGAACATCGACGTCACCGCCATTCTCGACGGCTGGCACGGCGATACGAGCCGCATGTATGCGATCGGCGAAACGCCCCGCAAAGCCGAGCGGCTGATGGACGTGACCTATGACGCCATGATGCGCGGCATCAATGCGATCAAGCCGGGCATTCGCCTCGGCGATCTTGGCCACGCGATCCAATCCTATGCCGAGGCAGAGCGCACCAGCGTCGTCAGCGAGTTCTGCGGCCTCGGCCTCGGGCGCGTCTTACACGATGCGCCCAACAT
>JBFWYC010000035.1:0-42638 GCA_050186805.1 Hyphomonadaceae bacterium | reverse complement strand
TCGCCGGGTTGATCGCCGTCCTGCGCCAGCGCCGCCGGCGCGAACCTCATCAGCGCGGCCGTGGCCGCGCCGAACAGCAATTTTCCCCGCATGCATTCCCTCCTGAAACGGACGACAGATGGTTAACGATCTGTCATGACGCGCGTATAGCCGAATTCTGGCCGAACGGCGTCGTTTTCCCCTCACGCAAGCAAAAGGCGCTCAGACTTTGATGTCCACGCCGCCAGCCGCCGCGCCGCCGGCAGGACCCGCCGACACCAACACCATAGCGGCGCGCAACGTCCTGTCGCCCAAAACATAGCCAGCCTGCATGACCTCAAGGATCGTACCCGCCGGCTGGTCGCCCGGCGCTTGGGCCACCGCTTGGTGGATGTTGGGGTTGAACGGTTCTCCCTTGGCGCCAACCCGTTTGAGCCCATGGCGCTGGAAGGCGTCAAGCATTGAGCGCTCCGTCAACTCGATGCCGGTAATCATGTTGCGCACACTCTCATCGGCGCTGTCCCGCGGCGCTGACGAGAGAGCGCGCGTGAGCGTGTCCGCAACGCCCAACAAATCGCCAGCAAAGCGGTCGATCGCGTAGGTCCGCGCCTCCGCGGCCTGCCGCTCGGCGCGGCGACGCGTGTTCTCGACTTCCGCTAGTGCGCGAAGGAGGTCGTCGCGTGCTTTCGCGAGTTCAGCCTGCAGCGCGTCGACATCTGGAGTGTCCGCCGCCGCGGCGTCGCCTTCGGCTGGCGGCTGCTGGTCGGATACGTTCGTCATTCCATCCTCATTCTTCACCGTTCATGGCTGCGCGCGTCGAGCACGCGACCCACGATACGGGCGGTATAATCCACGACCGGGATCACCCGGGCATAATTCAGGCGCGTCGGCCCAATGACCCCGAGAGCCCCAACGACCCGCCGTTCGGCATTCATATAGGGCGCGACAATCAAACTCGACCCCGACAGCGAAAACAGCGGGTTCTCCGAGCCGATGAACACCCGCACAGCGTCGCCGGCCTTAGCCAAATCAAGCACTTGGATGAGTTCGCGGGTTTTTTCCAGATCATCGAATAAGCGGCGCGCCCGCTCCAAGTCGGCGATGGCCTGCTGATCGGCGAGCAGATTTCCGCGCCCGCGCACGATCAGCGAGCGGCCCAGCATCGGGTCTTCGCCTGACCACTCAACCAGGCCGCTTTCCACCAGCTTGGCGGCGGCTTCATCCAATGCGGCGCGGTCACGAGCCAGCGCTTCGCTCGCTGCGGCGCGCGCTTCACCCAGAGTTTTGCCTTTGAAACGGGCATTGAGATAGTTCGCCGCCTCGGCCAGCGCCCCGGATGGCAGGTCAGACGGCGTGCGAATGATCCGGTTTTCGACCTGATTATCCTCGAACACCAGAACCAACAGCGCCTGACCCGGCCCAATGCCGACGATTTCAGCGTGCCGCACAGGGGCATCGCGCTCCGGCGTGACAACCAGCCCAGCGCCGCCGGCCAAGCCAGACAATAGCTCGGAGGCGGCCCCCAATACGTCCTGTGGGTTGGTCCCGGCGCTGGCGATGCGGGCGTCGATCTCGCGCTTTTCGTCGTCAGGCACGTCGCCGAGCTGCAGCAGGCTGTCGACGAAGAAGCGCAGTCCGAGTTGGGTCGGTCGACGCCCCGCCATGGCGTGCGGCGCCTCCAACAGCCCGAGGCTCGCCAGATCGGCCATGGTGTTGCGGATCGAGGCCGGTGAGAGCGCAACGCCGCCCAACTTCGACAGCGTGCGCGACCCCACCGGTTCGCCGGTGGTCAAATAGGACTCCACGATTTCGCGGAAGACCTCGCGCGCGCGCGCGTCCAGCGTGGAGAGATCGACGGGGGAGGGCGGCTCGGCCATTTGCGGGACTAGGTAGCGAACGCGGGCGTGTTCGCAAGCGGCGGCTACTTGTGCTTGCCCCGGCTAGGTAGCGCGCGGCGCATGTAGTCGTCGAATTTGGGTACCGTGAAGCCGATGAGCCCGCGCTCGGGCGAGTAGGCCATGCCCTTCTTGATCAGTTCGTCGCGGATCGGCGCCGCCTGGCTCAGGCTTATGCCCATGGCGTTGGCGACGTCAGAGGAATTGACGGGTTCGGGGCCAAACTCGGCCATGGCGCGCGCATAGGCTTGCTGACGCTCGGTGAGGCGCGCCAATCGAACTTTGAAGATACCTTCGTCCAGCGCCGCAACCGCGGTTTCGCTGGCGCGCTTGGCGTCAGCAAGGGTGATCGGAGACTTCGCCGCCGTGTCCCAGCAATGCGATCCCCACACCTGTAAGAAGAAGGGGTACCGACCGGTCTGTTCGACAACATAGTCGAGCGCGTCTTTCGCGTACTTGACGCCCTCACGCTCGGCCGGCGCCGTCAGCGCGAACCGTGCGCCCTCATCGCTGAGGGGCCCAATAGGGGGATAATCAAACAGCCGCTCCGCGTAGGATTTCGCATCACCCGCGAGCTTCGCGAGCTGTGGCAGGCCGCCGCCAAAAAGAAGCAGGGGAAGCTGGCGTTGTGCGATCTTGTGCAGCGCCATGATCAGCGCGCCGAGATCTTCCTTCTTGAGATACTGAATTTCGTCGATCAGCAGGATGATGGCGGTGTCGCGCTTTTTTGCAGCGTTCGCGATGGCGACGAAAAGATCGGTGAGATCGATGGCGAGATCGCCGGTCGCGGGGGTGGAAGCTAGGCTGAAGTCGATATCCGCCACCGTCGCTTTGAACATCGACGCGAACGAGCGCAGCGAACCAAACGCCTTCTGGAGATCGGCGCCCGCCTTCTTCATGCGATCGAGCCGATAGAGAATTTGCTGAAGCTGCGGCGCCAGTTGCTGCGCCAAGGGTGTCGTTGGTTCGATTTCCAGGAGCGCGGTCTGGCAGCCTTCTTCGTCCGCGATCGCTTCGAACGCATTCAACAGCACGGTTTTGCCGACCCCGCGCAGGCCCAGCATGATCGCACTTTTGGCCGGCCGCCCGGTTTTCGCGCGCACGATGGCGACCCGCGCTTGCTCGATCAGTGCGTCGCGGCCGGCGAGGTCGCGGGGAGGGACCCCGGCGCCGGGATTGTATGGGTTGTGGGTGGCCTTCATTGCTTTGTTTGGTCAAGTTAGGCCATGGTGGCCAAACAATCCTATAGATGCCTATGGAACGCTGTTAGGTCGAGTCGCCCGAACTTGTCCAAACTTCGCTATGTTTAGCCTTGGCTCGACAAGCTCGGCGGTTCGGGCCAAGGGGGTGCGTGGCTGCCCCATAGGGCTCTATAGGTTTGTTAGGTCGATGTGGCCTAACTCATCCAAACAATTTAATAGACGGCTATTCCGGAGTTCCCACCCCATGCGCCCATCTGGCCGCGCGTCCGACCAATTGCGTGAAATCACTCTGGAAACTGGCGTTTCTCGGTACGCCGAGGGCTCCTGCTTGGCGAAGTTCGGGCAAACCCATGTGCTTTGCACCGCCAGCGTCGAGAGCGGCGTTCCGGGCTGGCTGAAGGGGCAAGGACGGGGCTGGGTCACTGGAGAGTACGGCATGCTTCCCCGCGCCACCCACACGCGCGGCCGGCGCGAGGCCGCCCAAGGCAAACAGTCGGGCCGCACCCAAGAGATTCAGCGTCTCATCGGCCGAGCCTTGCGCTCGGTCGTCGACCTCAAGGCGCTCGGGGATCGCACCATCACCCTTGACTGCGACGTGGTCCAAGCGGACGGCGGCACCCGCACCGCCGCCATCACTGGCGCGTGGGTCGCGCTCGCCAAGGCATGCGCCTATCTCGTTGAAGAGAAGGTGCTGAAGGCAAATCCTGTCACGGGCCAGGTCGCGGCGATTTCATGTGGCGTCGTCGAAGGCGCGCCCGTGCTCGATATCGATTACGCGGAAGATTCCAACGCCGAGGTCGACTGCAATTTTGTCCTGTCCGGTGATGGGCGCCTGATCGAAGTGCAAGCCACCGGCGAGCAGCGTCCGTTTACGGACGAAGAGTTTGCGGAATTGATCCGCCTGGCCAAGCTCGGCTGTGGGCGGCTGTTTGAGATGCAGCAGCGCGCGGTCGGTTGATGGCGACGCCGGCCGACCTTTGCGCCGCAGGGCCGACAGCGCGCGTCGCTCGCGTGGGGCATGCGCCATTTGAAGACGACGACCCAATCGAGATCACATTCGCCAGCGGTCGCATTTTTCACATCGAGATTGGGTTCGAGGGCGCGACCGATATCCGCATTGGGGAGGGGCCGCTGCTCGATGCCGCCTTCGGGCATTTGCGCACAGAAGAACCTGACACCTTCGCGGCGATTGCGCGTGACTGGACCAGCGACGACATGGACTTGCCGTGGCTGGCTGGAGCGGCGCTCTCACATCCGCGGCGCTTGGCGATGAGCCATCCTTACCGCGTCGATGTGGGGTATGTTTTCGACGCAAACGGCCGTCAATTGGCGCTTTTTGGCGAGGCGGACCTGATCTACGCAGCGGCGCTCGACGATCCGGAGATCGAAGCCTATCGGTTGGTCATCGGCGCCGGCGCGGACTAACTGGCCGCCTGATCCGCGGCTTCCTCCAGCGCGTCGTCTTCACTGGGCTCATAGCTCAAGAGCTCGCCGGGCTGGCATTCGAGAACGCGGCAGAGCGCGTTGAGAGTCGAAAAGCGTATGGCCTTCGCCTTGCCAGTTTTCAGGATCGAGAGATTGGCCAGCGTGACGCCGACCTTTTCGCTCAGATCCGTCAGCGACATGCGCCGTTCCAGCAAGATGCGGTCGAGAGTGACGCGGATCGCCATCAGATCGTCAGCTCCTGCTCTTCCTTCAGGCGTGCGCCCTCGCGGAAGACTTCGGCCAGCACAATGAGAATGACGATGGACATCCAGGTCGAGAGGTTATCGCTGTCGATCGAGAACGACGCCTCGCCAACGGAGTCCGGCGCCCCGAATACAGAGAGCAGAACGCCAAAGATCACCAACAGGGCGTAGCGGGCGACTTCGATCACGACCATGGTGATCCAGATCGCACGCAGGTGCTGCGCATTCTCGCGGCGGAATGGCTCGCCGGAACGAAAACTGTCGAACAGTCGCCGAAGCCTATGCACGATGATCAGCGACCCACCGATGGTGACCCCGCCGGCCAGAAGGGCGGGCGCGATCAGATGCCAATCGGTCCATTTCAGATCTTCGAATGCAGCGCCCTCGACACCGGATATGCGAATCTGCACATCGCCGTTTGAGCCTGCCTCCGCCACCGCCGCCGGATCGATCGAGCCCGCGCCAACCAGCCCCATAAAAATCGCGTAAGCGACCACGCTTGCGGCCCAGAGCCCGAGCAGAACCCAGAGCACAACCCACGCGATCGTCAGCCCGACTTCCACGAGCGATGCAATCGAGCCTTTGCCGAGGGCCTTCATGGCGGCGGGGACCTTTCTCCAAGCCGCACCTTAGCTTGGGTTTATTGATAAACGATATAGACCGCCGGGGCTCCCGTCAAACAAGAGTGCGCATGCCCCGATTGTCCGGCCGCCTCGTCGTCGCTAGCCACAATTCAGGAAAGGTTCGCGAGATCGCGGCCCTGCTTGAGCGGCTGGGTGTCCAGGCGATATCGGCCGCCTCGTTGGGGCTGCCGGAGCCGGAAGAGACCGAGAACACTTTTGCCGGAAATGCAGCACTCAAGGCGCGGGCCGCGGCCGAGGCGTCTGGGTTGCCGGCATTGTCGGACGATAGCGGCTTAGAAGTCTTCGCTTTGGAGGGCGCACCCGGCGTTTGCTCCGCCCGCTGGGCCGGCCCTGGCAAGGACTTCGCCGCAGCGATGGCGCGCATCCATGACGAATTGCGCGCGCGCAAAGCGGAGGATTTTTCCGCGCGTTTTGTGTGCGCGCTCGCGCTGGCCACGCCCGGGCAATCCGTCGATGTGTTCGAGGGAGAGGCGCGCGGGCGAATTGTTTGGCCGCCGCGCGGCGACCAGGGGTTTGGCTACGATCCCATCTTCGAACCAGCGGGCTTCGCGCGCACGTTCGGCGAGATGAGCCACGATAAGAAGCTGCCCCTGACCCACCGCGCCCGCGCATTTGAAAAGCTGCTTGCTGCACTCAAATGACCGCCACCGGCATATATGTGCATTGGCCGTACTGCGCGGCGATCTGCCCCTATTGCGACTTCAACGTCTATCGCGCCCGAGGCGCAGGCAACGCGCCGCTGATCGCTGCGATCGTGGCGGACTTGGAGGCGCATGCGCAGCGCTTCGGCCGGCGCGAAGTGGTGAGCTTGTTCTTGGGTGGCGGGACGCCATCGCTGTTGCACGGTGACGAGATTGCGCAGTTGATCGACGCCGCATCTCGTTCTTTCACCTTGGCGTCGGATTGCGAGATTACGCTTGAGGCCAATCCGGAAACACATGGTCTTTATGCCGAGCACGCGGCGGCCGGCGTCAACCGTTTTTCCATAGGCGTGCAGGCGCTCGATGATGCCGCACTGAAAGCGCTCGGGCGCAAGCACGATGCTGCGACCGCCATGCGCGCAGTGCAGGCGGCCGCGGCGACGGGCCAACGCGTGTCGCTGGACATGATCTATGCCCGGGAAGGGCAGGCGCTCGATGCGTGGCGGCGGGAGTTGACGCGCGCGCTGGCGTTGCCGGCGGAGCATGTCTCCCTCTATCAACTCACGATCGAACCGGAAACGGCGTTCGCGCGCCGCGTCGCGCGGGGCCAAATCGTGCCGCCGACCGACGATGTCGCCGCCGACCTCTACGAAACCACGCAAGAGATTTGTACGGCGGCCGGATATCCGGCCTACGAAATCTCAAACCACGCGCGCAACACGCAGGCGCGCGCGCGTCACAATTTGCTGTACTGGCGAGGCGATGACTGGATCGGCGTCGGACCCGGCGCACACGGTCGGGTGACGCATGAGGGCGAGCGGATCGCCATCGAAGCGCAGCGACGTCCCTCAGATTACGTGGACGCGGTGGCCGAGCGCGGGGTCGGTTGGATCGCCGATGCGCGTCTAACCGGTGAAGAGGCCGCGGACGAAGTTCTACTCATGGGGCTGCGGATCGACGAGGGGGTTGATCTGCGGCGCATCGAAGCTTTGCGTGGGCGACCCATTAACGCCGCCGCCATTGCATGGCTCACTGAGCAAGATTTGATCGCGACCGAAAGCGGCCGCGTCCGGCTCACCTCTCGCGGTCGCGTATTGGCCAACTCTGTTGCGGCCGAGCTTGCAGTTTAGCCGTCGCCCGGGAAACGGCGCGGGGCGGCGTCCAGCACTTGCGCCGTGTTCTGGCCGACTTCCATGATCGCCAAGCCCCGCTCGATCGCGCCGTTGGTGCGGAAGCGGAAAAGACCATCCGATCCCGCAAAGCCCTCGCGATTCTCTAGCGCGCCGCGCCCAAAACCGTCGGGCCCGCGTTCGCGCGAAAGCAGAGACGCGAGCGCTACAGCGTCGTACCCCAAGCTCGCCAGGCGCGTGGGCTGCTGACCAAACACCGTTTGGTAGCGGCTCTCGAAATCGGTGCGCACGGCGGGATCCGGCGCAACGTACCAACCGCCGGCAAGCGTCGGCTCGCGTTGCGCTTCGCCAGCCCACACGCTTGTCCCCATGAAGCGCACTTGCCGCTGATCGACCCCCCCGCGCACGAGCGCGGCGCCAATCGAGCGCAATGGGCCGCTGCTTTCGGCGATGAGGATCGCTTCCGCCGGCTGATCCTGCAATCGCGTAGCCATGGCGGTCCCCGCGGCCGAAGCGTCGGCGTCGGTGCGGTTGTAGAGTTGTGCGTGCACGACAACGATGCCTTGCATCTGCGCCTCGGCGCGCAGTGCGCTTTCGACGCGGCGGCCATACTCATTCGATGGCGCGAGCAGGGCGATCGACCGGATATTGCGACTACGCGCGAAAGACACGAGGCGCGAAATCTCATCTTCGAGCTGGAAGCTGAGTAGATATACGCCCTCGCCACCCACGGTGCGATCTGACGAAAACCCGATGACCGGGATGTTCTGACCACGCGTCGCTGCGGCGGCGCCCGCCACGCCTTCGCGCAGCACCGGCCCGATGATGATGTCGGCGCCGTCTTGAACGAGTGCTCGTGCGGCCGCGTTTGCCGAGGCTTCGTCCGAACCTGCATCGCGCGGGATCAGCAGCGTGTTCTGGTTGCCATGGTCGAAGAGGGCAAGTTCGGCGGCGTTGTAGAGCGCCGCCGCGTCCTGAGGCCGGAGCGAGAAAGGCAAAAGGAGGCCGACGCGCACGATCCGCCGGCCCGCCATGAACGGGGGCGTGACCCCATCGCGGGTCTGTACTTCAGCACCTGGCGGGATCGCCGGCGGCGGTCCGCCCGGGATTGGGCTAGGCGAGGGAGCCGGCGGCGGCGTTGCGCAAGCGGCCATCAGCGCCGCCAGGCTGAGCACGGCGAGCGTCTTGCCGCTTGGCGCGGCGCGCGTGAACGTCGATGATTTGGCGGAGGCCATGAGCAACCCTTCGTCAGACCCCGGAGAGAACGCGCGCGACCGTATCGGCGCCCGCGAATCCAGTCCACCTTTGGAAGCGGGCCTTTATGTGGTGGCCACGCCGATTGGGAACCTGCGCGACATCACATTGCGCGCCCTCGATGTTCTGGCGGCTGTGGACAAGGTCTTCGCCGAGGACACGCGCGTCGCGCGCAAGCTGCTGGACGCCTACGGCTTGAAGCCCAAGATGGGGGCCTATCACGAGCACAATGCCGAGACCGCTCGGGCTGAGATTTTGGCGGCGCTGCGCAGCGGCGCCTCGATCGCGCTTATTTCGGATGCGGGCACGCCGCTCGTCTCCGATCCGGGCTTCAAATTGGCGCGCGCGGTGATTGCGGCCGGACATCGCGTTTTTCCGATCCCCGGCGCCTCCGCGTTGCTTGCGGGATTGGTTGTTTCCGGCCTGCCAACCGACCGGTTTTTGTTTGCCGGCTTCTTGCCTGCCAAGCACAACGCGCGGGCCGAAGAGTTGGCGCTGCTCGCCGACGCCGACGCTACGCTCATTTTCTATGAGTCCGGCCCGCGTCTGGCGGAGTCGCTTGCGGACATGGCCGCTGTGCTGGGGCCGCGACCAGCCGCGGTTGCGCGCGAACTTACCAAGCTGTTCGAGGAGACGCGCCGCGCTCCGCTCGATGAATTGGCGGCGCACTATGCCAGCGCGGGCGCGCCGAAAGGGGAGATCGTTGTGCTCGTTGCGCCGCCTTTGCCAAAGGGCGAGGTCAGCGAGGAGACACTCGACGCTTTTCTACTCCGCGCACTGCCGCGTGGCGTCAAGGATGCAGCAAGCGAGGCGGCGCGCGAGCTCGGCGTGCCGCGCAAACGGGCGTATGCGCGCGCGCTTGAGCTGAAAGATCGCACGTGACCCGCGCCAAGGCGGAACGTCGCGGCCGCGCCGCCGAGTGGCTGGCGATCTTGTTTCTAATGGCGAAGGGATATCGCATCTTGGGTCACCGGCTGCGCACGCCTTTTGGCGAAGTCGATATCGCGGCTTGGAAGCGCGGAATTCTGGTGATCGCCGAGGTCAAAGCGCGACGCACGTACGATGCTGGAGCGTATGCGCTGACGCCAACGGCGCAGGACCGCATTGCGCGCGCCGCGTCGGTGCTCGCTGGTCGCTGGCGGCTGACGGCAGCGCCCATCCGCTACGACCTGATTGTCGTCGGCGCGGGATGGTTACCGAGGCATGAACGAGGCGCTTGGTTCGCCGAGCGTTTGCGTTAAGCGCCCCGAAACGATCCTTGGCCAGACTGGCTCGTATGCGCGCCCATTTCATCACCCTAGCGGCCTTGGCCGCCTGCGCCGCGTCGAGCGGTTGCGTGACCGCCGCTGTCGGCGCCGCCGCTGGCGTCGGCGTGTTTGCGCTGCAGGATCGCACGATCGGCGAGGGTATCGATGACGCGGCCGCCTCGCAGCAGGTAAAGGTGCGCCTGATTGCTGCTGATCGTGCGGCGTTTGCTGAAGTGGATGTCGAGGTCGCCAACGGCGATCTGCTGCTCTCGGGCGCGGTGCCTACAGCCGAGCATCGTCAGGCTGCCGAGACTATCGCGCGCGGTGTTTCAACTGTGCGCAATGTCTACAATGAATTGTTCGTCGGGCCGCATTCGAGCTTCGCGCGCAACGCCGAAGACGAAGCCATCAGCGCTCAAATTCGCGCGCGGTTCGCGGCCAGCTCTGAAGTTCGGGCGATCAACATCAACATCGAGACGTTTCAGGGCAATGTGTACCTGATGGGCCTCGCGCGAACGGATCAAGAGCTTCGCCGCGCCGCTGAGATCGCGAGCGTTGTCCGCGGCGTTCGCCGGGTCGTCTCTTTCATGCAAGTGCGCGCGCCGTCTCAGCCGTACTACGCTGCCGCCGCACCGACGCCCGAATATCGGGCCGCCCCAGAGCCGGCGCAGCAGGTCTCAGGGCTTGATCCGAACGGCTACTGAGCGCCCGCGAATTTTCTCTGGCGGCCCGTCCAAGCGGCGCTAATCTGTCCGCATAAGTCGCGGCACGCGATGAAGTTCATTTAATGTTGCTTATTTGTTCTCATCTCGTACAATGAGAGGCACGGTCTGTGGATAAAAGGCTGGGCCCATGCAGACGTGCGCCAACGCAACCACCATCGCTTTCGCTGGGCTCGAAGCCAGGCGCGTAGAAGTTCAGGTTCAGCTGGCGGGAGGCCAGCCTGGCATCGTGATCGTCGGGCTCGGGGATAAGGCCATCACCGAAAGCCGCGAGCGCGTCCGCGCCGCGTTCGCTTCTATCGGCCTCGCCATTCCTGCCGGGCGGCTCATCGTCAATCTCGCGCCCGCCGATCTGCCAAAAGAGGGGACACACTACGACCTGCCGATCGCGCTCGCCATGATGGCGGCCATTGGCGCACTTCCGCATGACGCGCTCGATGGCGTCGTGTGTTTCGGCGAGCTCGGCCTCGATGGTTCGTTGGCGCCCGCGCCGGGCGCGCTGCCTGCGGCGATGGCGGCGCATGGCATGGGCCTCGGCTTCATTTGCCCTCACGCCTGCGGCGCCGAAGCAGCTTGGGCGGGCGGTGAGGTGATCGCCGCGCCGTCGTTGCTGTCGTTGGTCAATCACTTCAGAGGCGGTGCGGCGCTTAAGCCGCCTGAACGCGGCGATCTGATCAGCGCCGCAGCTGCGCCCGATCTGCGCGATGTGCGTGGTCAGGAGCAGGCCAAGCGCGCGCTCGAAATCGCAGCCGCGGGCGCTCACAACATTCTCTTTGTCGGCCCGCCGGGCGCGGGCAAATCGATGCTTGCACAACGGCTTCCGGGCTTGTTGCCGCCGCTGTCCTCCGAAGAATTGCTCGAAGTTTCGATGTTGCATTCGGTGGCGGGCTTGCTTGAGCGCGGTCAACTTACGCGCACGCGTCCATTTCGCGCACCGCATCATTCGGCGTCGATGGCGGCGCTCGTGGGCGGCGGATTGCGCGCGAAGCCTGGCGAAATCAGCCTGGCGCACCAGGGCGTCTTGTTTCTCGACGAACTGCCGGAATTTTCGCCGCAAGCGCTCGACGCGTTACGGCAGCCGCTGGAGTCCGGTCAGGTGTTGATCGCGCGCGCCAACCATCATGTGACCTATCCTGCGCGCATTTTGCTCGCCGCGGCCATGAATCCATGTCGCTGCGGCGGCGGGCCTGGCGCGGGCGCGTGTCGGCGTGGCCCACGCTGCGCCGTTGAATATCAGGCGCGATTGTCGGGTCCTCTGCTCGATCGCATCGACATCCAATTGGACGTGCCGCCGGTGACGCCGGCCGACCTGGCGTTGCCGCCGCCTATCGAGGGGACGGCCGAAGCCTCGGCGCGGGTTGGCCGAGCGCGCGATGCACAGGCCGAACGCGGCGCCGGGCTCAACGCCATGCTTGGCCTGGAATCGCTTGAACGGGTGGCGTCTCCCGACGCGCCGGGGGCGGCGCTTTTGTCGAAGGCCGCCGAGACCATGGCGCTTTCAGCGCGCGCTTATCACCGAACGCTCAAGGTCGCCCGCACAATCGCCGATCTGGACGGCGCGACCGGCGTGAAACGTATCCATGTGGCGGAAGCGCTTAGTCTCAAACGGCAGTGGGCTGGAACAGAGCAAGGCGCATTCGCTAAGGTTTCTTAACCGGGGTTGCGCTTCATCGGCGTATGGCTTTGCCGTCGCCGGCCCCTGAATTCGATGCGTTCGACGCGCTGCCCGATCCGGTCGCGATTCTCGCGGCGGACGGAGCGCTTTTGCGCGCCAATGCAGCGTTTCGCGCCACGTTTCGGCAGTGGATCGGCCCGCAGCGCCCGCCTTGGGGCAGGGTGCAGCCGCCGCCCTTCGAGGCCGGCGAACGGCGCTTCGACGCCACGGCGCCGGACGGACGACGTTTCGAATGGGTGGAGCGCCAACAACACGATGGATCGCGCCTCGTTTGCGCGCGCGACATAACCCGCCACGTGTCAGCAGCGGAAGAAGCGCTGCGCGCCAAGACCACCTTATTCGCAACGCTTACGCACGAGTTGCGCACGCCCCTAAACGGCATCCTCGGCATGGCGGGGTTGCTGGAGCTCGGCAAGCTAGAGCCGAACGCGCAGACCTATGTCGGCGCCATCAAGCAATCGGGCGAGCATCTGCTCGACCTGATCACTGAAATTCTGGACTATTCGCGGCTTGAAGCAGGGCGCATCGAACTGGAATCAGCGCCATTCGATCCTGAAGCGATGATGCAGGATGTGGCCGAACTGCTTTCGCCCAAAGCGCATGACAAAGGCTTGGAAATCGCCGTCATCGTGCGCGGCGACGCGCCCGCGCGCGTGGTCGGCGACGACGGGCGCCTGCGCCAAATCTTGTTCAATCTCGCTGGCAACGCCGTCAAATTCACCGAAACGGGCGGCGTCACGATCGAGCTTGCGCCGCGACCTGGCGGACGTTTGCGCTTTAGCGTGCGCGACACCGGCCCAGGCGTCGCGCCCGAAAAGCAAAAGCTTATTTTCGAGGAATTCACGCAAGCGGACGCTGGCGTCGCGCGGCGTCACGGCGGCGCCGGGCTTGGCCTGGCCATAGTGAAGAAATTAGCCGCGGCCATGGGCGGAGAGGTTGGTCTCGTGAGCCGGCCCGGCTTTGGCGCCACGTTTTGGGTGGAAATGCCGCTGCCGCACGCGGAGGCGCCGCCGACCCCCGCGCTTTCTCTCAAAGGCGTGCGCCTGCGCATTCTCAGCCGCTCGCAAATGCTGGCGCACGCATTGCGCGCCACGGCGATGTCGCTTGGCGCCACGATCGCCGAGGGCGCTGAGCAGCCCGATGTCATCCTCTATGATTGGCGTGACGGCGTCGACGGCGAAGAGATCGAAGCCATGCGCCGATCATCGCGCGCGCTGATCGCGCTCGCGCCGCAGGAGCGGCGTGACATTATCGATCTCTGCCGCGCGGCCGGTGTTGCGCACTACACGCTCAAGCCAGTCCGCCGGCGTTCATTGGTGGAGCGCATAAAGATCGCGTTGGGTGAGTCTGCCGCTGAGCCGCTAAGCGAAACCTATCGCACGCCGTCCTCGCCACAGCCCCTCCGTGGCCTGCGGGTCTTGCTGGCCGAGGACAATCCGATCAATGCGCTGCTGGCGCGCACGCTTCTCACCCGGGAGGGCTGCGTCGTGACTGGCGCGCAGGACGGGGAGGAGGCCGTGAACGCCGCTCAAGCGGGCGCCTTCGATCTCATTCTCCTCGACATCCGCATGCCGCGGATTGATGGGCTTCAGGCCGCTCAGCGCATCCGCGCCGGGGCGGGGCCCTCAGCGCGTGCGCCGATCGTGGCGCTGACCGCCGATGCGGGTGAGGAGGAACGCGTGCGGGCGTTTAAGGTCGGCATGGACGACTTCATCACCAAGCCGATCGACGCCGCGCGTCTGCTGACAGTCGCGGCGCGCTTTACCGGCCGCCCGAACCCCGCCACGTTCGAGCGCGAGTAAGGCGGCGGAGACCTCGCCATGACAGATGCCGCGCAAGCACCGGAAAAGCCCAAGTCCAGCTGGGACGCGTTAGCGGTCTTCCTTGAGCGTCGAACGCTTGTGATGCTGGCGCTCGGTTTCGCAGCCGGACTGCCGAACCTGCTGCTCTACGACACGCTATCAGTCTGGATGCGGCAGGCGAAAGTGTCGCTGGATGTCATCACGCTCTTCAGTTTGGTGACCATCACGTACGCCATCAAGTTTCTCTGGGCGCCGATCGTTGACCGTGTGCGCTTGCCCGGCCTCTACCAGATGTTTGGCAAACGCCGCTCTTGGATGATCCTGGCGCAGGCCGGGGTGGTGCTGGGGATTTGGGCCATCGCGGTGAACATGCCGGCGGTGTCGGCCGCCGTCGCCGGCGGCGTCGAGGGCGCAGCGCAACCTGATCCCGACATGAACCTCATCGGGCTGGTGGCGGCGTTTGCGCTGATGACGGCGCTCTTCGGCGCAACACAGGACATTGCCATCGACGCTTGGCGCATCGAAGTCGCCGCCGTCGAACGGCAGGGCGCCATGGCGGCCGCGTATCAATGGGGCTACCGTCTCGCGATCGTCGTCTCGGGTGCTGCGCCACTGTTGCTCGCGTCGCGCATTGGCTGGACCGGCGCTTATTCGGCAATGGCTATAGTGATGGCGATTGGCATTGCTGGCGTGTTGCTAGCGCCGCGCGAGCGAAGCGTCGAGCCGAAGCCGTTTCCGCCGGCGACTACACCGCTCTGGATGGAAGCGCTCGAGTGGTTCGCGCGCATTGCGTTCTTGTTGCTTGGCGCATGCATTATTGGCGCGGGCCTCTCCGGCAAGGCCGAGCCGGTAACGTTTCTCTTTCCCTGGCTCGGGCTCGATGGCGCACGTGAAGCGTTCACGACGCTTTGGACCGCCAAGCCCTGGGGTGCGATGTGGCAGGTGCTTGGAGTTGCGCTGGGGCTCGTGATCGTGGCGATCGCGACCTATCCCGCACCCGGCCTGACGTCGCGCCCGAGTTCATATTTCGCGGGCACGCTGAAAGAACCCTTGGAGGATTTCTTCAAGCGCTACCGGAACACAGGCGCGCTCATCCTCGCTATGATTTGCGTCTATCGAATCTCGGACTTCGTGCTCAATCTGATGAGCGCGTTCTATGTCGATGTCGGGTTCACGCTGGACGAGATCGCGGGTGCGCGAAAGCTGTTTGGCGTTCTGATGTCGATGGCGGGTATTGGGCTGGGCGGGTGGTTGGTGGCTCGCTTTGGCTTGATGCGCTCGCTTATCGTCGGCGCGGTGGTGCAGCCGCTTTCGAACCTTGCGTTCAGCTTGCTTACCTTCACTGGGCCTTGGCTGCCGGGCCTCTATCTGTGTATCGCCATCGACAATATCTCGGCGGGCATCGCTGGCACGGCGTTGATCGCCTATATGTCGAGCCTCACAAGCCTCGGCTTTACCGCAACTCAGTACGCACTGTTCTCATCGCTCTACGCGCTGCCAGGAAAAATTCTGGCGGCGGTTTCCGGGCGAATTGTTGAGGGCGCTACCGCCGCCGCCGCCGCGGGGCAGAGCGAGTGGTTGCGGAGCTGGTTTTCAGGCATGGCGCCGAATGCGTTCGCACATCTCTCGCAGGAGCGCCAAATTCCCGCAGAGGCGTTCGCCGCCGGCTATATGACATTCTTCCTGTATTCTGGCGTCATCGGCGTTGCCGCGCTGGTGCTCGCAGTATTCGTGATGCGTCGCACGCTGGCCGAGACAGCCGCCTCGCCGCCGGCGCCCTCCTAAACCTCGGCAGCTTGGAACGCGGCGATGGTCGCGAAGGTCACGATATCGGAGACCGCCCCACCCAGGGGCGCGATTTGGATCGGGCGCGCGAAGCCGGTCAGAATTGGGCCGATGACGGTGGCGCCGCCGGCGCTCGCGATCAGGCTCGTTGAGATCGCAGCCGAATGGATCGCAGGCATGACCAGTACGTTGGCCGGTTCGGAGAGCCGCGAGAAGGGATAAAGGTCGCGCATGTTTGGATTGAGCGCGACGTCGACGTTCATCTCGCCCTCGTACTCAAAATCCGCTTCTTCGCGCCGATCCAGCATGGCGACGGCCTCACGAATTTTTTCTGAGCGCTCCATTTTGGGATTGCCAAAGGTGGATGCTGAAACCAGCGCAACGCGCGGCGTCGCGCCGAAGCGGCGCACCATCGCCGCCGATTGCAACACGATGCGCGCCAATTCCGGCGCATCCGGGAATTCTGCGACCGCTGTGTCCGAGATGAACAAGGTGCGTCCGCGCGACAACACGATGGACAAGCCCATCGGCTTCTCGTTGCGCGCCGGATCGATGACGCGCAGCACATCGTCGAGGGCGGTGGCGTAGTTGCGCGTCACGCCCGTGACCATGCCGTCGGCTTGGCCGAGCGCCACCATGCAGGCGCCGAACGCGTTGCGATCCTGGTTGACGAGGCGCTGCGCGTCGCGATGCAGCACGCCGAAGCGCTGCTGGCGCTTGTAGACGTAGTCCGCGTAGAGCGCGTTATGCTCGGAGATGCGAGCGTTGACGATGCTCAGGTTGGCGCTTTCCGGAACGCCAACGTGCGCCATGTTCGAGCGCACAAGTTCTTCGCGGCCAACGAGAACGGCGCGGCCAAGGCCGCTTTCCTGAAACGCATATGCTGCGCGGATCACAGCGGGCTCTTCGCCCTCCGCAAACACGATGCATTTGGGCGCGCGGCGCACCACGGTCTGCACGCGTTGGATCATCGCGGCCGTGGGATCGAGGCGCTGCGCCAAGCTATGGCGGTAGGCCTCCATGTCGGCAATCGGCTTGCGCGCGACGCCTGTATCCATCGCGGCTTGGGCCACGTAGGGCGGAATTTCCGAAATCAAGCGAGGATCGAAGGGCGTCGGGATGATGTAGTCGGGTCCAAACTTGAGTCGCCGGCCTTGGTAGGCGGCGGCCACCTCATCCGGCACATCTTCCTTGGCGAGATCTGCCAGCGCGCGCGCGGCGGCAACCTTCATTTCCTCGTTGATCGTCCGCGCGCGCACATCGAGCGCACCGCGGAAGATGTACGGAAAGCCCAGAACGTTGTTGACCTGGTTTGGATAGTCCGAGCGGCCCGTTGCAACGATGGCGTCCTTGCGGACTTCATGCACGTCTTCCGGCGTGATCTCGGGATCCGGATTGGCCATGGCGAAGATGATCGGCTTCTTCGCCATCGATTTGATCATCTCCTTTGTCACCGCGCCGGCGACGGAGAGTCCCATGAAAACATCCGCGCCCTTCATCGCATCGCTGAGCGTGCGCGCGTCGGTGTCGACTGCGTGCACGGACTTGAACTGATCCATGCTCTCTTTGCGGCCGCGATAGACTACGCCCTTGCTGTCGCAGACGATGACGTTGTCGTGCGGCACGCCGAGCTGCTTGATCAGTCCGATGCAGGAGAGGCCCGCAGCGCCGGCGCCATTGACCACAACCTTCACATCCTTGAGCGAACGCCCCGTCAACTCACAGGCATTGAGCAGGCCCGCGGCCGCGATGATCGCTGTGCCATGCTGGTCGTCGTGAAAAACTGGAATGTCGAGTTCATCGCGCAGCCGGCTCTCGATAACGAAGCATTCCGGGCTTTTGATATCCTCGAGGTTGATGCCGCCGAAGGTCTGACCAATATTGCGGACGGTGATGATGAACTCTTCGACGTCCTGCGTCGTCACCTCGATGTCGATTGAATCCACATCGGCGAAACGCTTGAAGAGAACGCTTTTGCCTTCCATGACTGGCTTCGAGGCCATGGCGCCGAGATTGCCCAAGCCAAGGATGGCGGTGCCATTGGAAATGACGGCGACGAGATTGCCCTTCGAGGTGTAGTCGTATGCCTTGTCGGGGTCCTCTGCGATGGCCTTCACAGGAACGGCTACGCCCGGCGAATAGGCGAGGGAGAGGTCCCGCTGCGTCGCCATCGGTTTGGTCGGCGTGATCGAAATTTTGCCCGGCGTCGGCGCGCGGTGGAATTCCAGCGCCTCGGCGTCGGTAAAGCTCTTTTTCGTGTCGGACATCGAGTTCAGTGGCTCGCGGGGAAGATCGGGCGCACCCTAGCCGCCGGACTCGCCTCGTCAATGGAAGTCGCGGCGGCGAGCGGCTAAACCGGGGCGTGGCCGATTCCTCCCATACGCCCGCGCCGAAGCCAACGCCGTTCATGGCTCAGTACCTTGCCGCCAAGAGCGAGCATCCCGATGCGTTGCTCTTCTTTCGAATGGGCGACTTCTACGAGATGTTCTTCGAGGACGCGGAGAAGGCATCCGCGGCCATTGGCATCACGCTGACCAAGCGCGGCCAGCACGGCGGCGAGCCGATCCCGATGGCGGGCGTGCCGTGGCATCAGGCGGAAAACTATCTCTCGAAGTTGATTCGAGCAGGCTATCGCGTTGCCGTGTGCGAGCAATTGGAGGATCCCGCCGAGGCAAAGAAGCGCGGTGGCAAATCGATTGTTGCGCGCGGTGTCGTGCGCGTGGTGACGCCAGGCACGCTGACGGAAGAGGGCCTGCTCGATGCACGCGCCGCCAATCGGCTCGCCGCCGCCGCTTTTGATGGCGAAAGCGCCGCCATCGCCTGGGCGGACGTATCGACCGGCGCGTTCGAGGTTCGCGCGCTCAAGTCTGCAAACCTTGAGGAGGAGGTGGCCGCGCTCGCGCCGGCGGAGCTTCTGGTGGTGGAGGGTGACGCCGCGCGTGTTCACGAAGCAGCGCGCGTCGCTGGCACATCGTTGACAACGCGTCCAGCGGTGAAGGCTGACGTCAAGGCCGCAGCGCGGCGCATCAAGTCTGCCTTCGAGGTCGCGGCGCTGGATGCCTTCGGTGAGTTCGGCGACGCCGAATTGTCCGCGATGGGACTGCTGCTCGACTACATCGAACTGACGCAAGCAGGTGCTGCGCCCAAGCTCATGCCGCCGCGCCGCAATCCGGAGCGGGCGTTCATGGCGATTGACGCCGCCACGCGAGCCGCCTTGGAAATCGAGCGCTCTGTGCGCGGCGGGCGCGCGGGCTCACTGCTCGATTGCGTCGATCGTACGGTGACGGCCGCTGGCGGGCGTTTGCTCGGCGAACGCATCGGGCGCCCGCTCACGGACGTCGAAGCGATTCGAGCGCGGCACGACAGTGTGCAGTTTTTCCTTGAAGATCCACAGCGCCGCGGCGGCATACGCCAGGAATTGCGATCCGCCGGTGATCTTGCGCGCGCATTGACGCGCCTTGCATTGGGCCGCGGTGGGCCGCGTGACCTGGCGCAGTTGCGCGATGGTCTTTCGGCAGGGGACCGCGCTGCGGCGCGTTGCGCGGGCATGACTGGCGACGTGCCCGACGAGGTCGCTCAGGCATGCGCAGCGCTATCGCTGGCGGCGCACGCTGACTCCGCGAGTTTAGCTCAAACTTTAGATCGCGCGCTGGCTCCGGACTTGCCGCTTCTGAGCCGTGATGGCGGCTTCATTGCCGCCGGCTTCGACGCAACACTCGATGAAACACGTGCGCTCCGAGACGACAGTCGCAAGGTAATCGCCGCCCTGCAAGCTTCGTACGCCGAGGAGACGGGGATTGCCGGGCTGAAGCTCAAGCACAACGGCGTGCTGGGCTATCACATCGACGCGACGACGAAACAGGCCGAAGCCTTGATGGCGCCGCCGCACAATGCGCGGTTCATCCATCGCCAAACCAACGCCGGTTCAATACGATTCACGACGACCGAACTCGCAGAGCTCGACGCCAAGATCGCGCGCGCCGGCGAGGCTGCGCTGTCGCGCGAGCTTTCCTTGTTCAAGGAGTTCGCGGCGCGCGCAACCTCCAACGAGGCGCCGATCCGCGCGGCCGCTGAGGCGCTTGCAGTGCTCGACGTGTCGGCTGGCCTGGCCGAGTGGGCCGAGGAGACGCAGGCGACCCGCCCGGAGATCGATGCGTCTTCAGCTTTGCTTGCAGAAGCGGCGCGCCACCCCGTCGTCGAGCAAGGCGTCCGGCGGGAAGGCCAGGGGTTCACGCCCAACGATGCCCGCCTCGACGCGGAAGGGCGCTCAGGACCGCGCCTGTTGGTGGTGACCGGACCAAACATGGCCGGCAAAAGCACCTATCTGCGTCAAATCGCGCTTCTAGCCGTGCTCGCCCAGGCGGGCGCCTACGTGCCGGCGCGAAAGCTGCGCCTGGGGGTAGTCGATCGCGTGTTCGCTCGCGTGGGCGCCTCCGACGACCTGGCGCGCGGCCGTTCGACCTTCATGACCGAAATGGTGGAGACGGCGGCCATCCTCAATCAGGCGGGCCCCCGGGCGCTGGTGGTGCTCGATGAGATCGGCCGGGGCACCGCCACCTTTGACGGCCTCGCGATCGCTTGGGCGGTTGCTGAGCATCTGCACGAAGCCAATCGCTGCCGTGCCGTGTTCGCCACCCACTACCATGAGCTGACCCGCTTGGCCGACAAGCTCGAGGGCGGCGCCAATGCCCATTTGCGGGCCAAAGAATGGAAGGGCGATCTGGTTTTCCTGCATGAGGTTTCGCCAGGGGCGGCGGATCGATCCTACGGCATTCAAGTCGCGAAGCTCGCTGGTCTGCCACGCAGCGCGGTGGAGCGCGCACGCGGCGTTCTTGCCCGCCTGGAAGCCAATGGCGGCTCAACGCGCGTTGAAATCACTGAAGATTTGCCACTGTTCGCGCAAGTGGTCGCGGATACGGCCGCTTCACCGCTTGAAGCGGCGCTGGACGCGATCAATCCTGATTTAATGTCGCCAAAACAAGCGCTTGAGCTGATATACAAGCTCAAAGCGATCAGCGCTGGTTCGGATCCTGCTGGTCCTGAGGATCAGTAAGGATCGGTCGGCGATTGTTGGCCGCATCCCGGGCTTGCTCGACCGCCATGCCACGGGTGACAGCTTCGGACGCCAACGGCAGGGAAGAGACCGTGGCGACGTACATCATGTACGCGCCCAGCATGCCGCCCAGAACCAAACCGCTCACGCCCCACAATGAGGCCGCAAACCAATAGGCGGAGGACCGCTCGCTGCGGATCCGCTGGGCAAAGAGCTTTTGGTCCATGATCGCTTCAAGATTGGCGCGCGCGGGATGGTCATGCACCTGGTGGTCCTCGTCCACCGGGTTCAGACGAATAGTTTTGCCGCCCTTGCCGCGCATCCAAGCTCTCCGGAACCGAGTTTGCCCGTAACACTTTTGGCTGTGACCGCGAATTGAAGCAAGATTGAGGTGTGCGATTTAACAAAGAAGTCACACCGGAAGCCTCCGGGAGTGGCGCCGAAGCGCCTAATATGACCAAGACTGCCAGAAGTTAATGTCCGTCCGCCTCAAGCCCGCCCGCATCGAGCACGTCGTCGATGGTCTGCGCCTGCGCGCGCAGCTAAGCGCTGCCTACCAGGCGGAAGGCGGCGAGAACGCGCGCCAGCGCGTCCGTAATCTTCTGCATGGCGCGCTGTTTCGCGGGCGGATGATCGCCAAGGAACGGTTGGAGCAGGGCGAAAATGGGCTCGCCGTGGCGCGGCTTCTCGCGGCGGTCGCCGACGAGGTCATTGGCGCTCTCTATGACTACACGACCACGCATCTATTCCGGGCCCGCAACCCCACCCAAGGCGAACGGTTCGCGATCGTCGCCGTTGGCGGATACGGGCGCGGCGAATTGGCGCCGTCGTCTGACGTCGATCTGCTGTTTCTGCGCGCTTACAAGCCGACGCCGTTCGCGGAGAGCGTGACTGAGTACATGCTCTACATGCTTTGGGACCTCGGCCTCAAGGTCGGCCATTCGTCACGCAGCATCGATGAATGCGTGAAGCTCGCGCGCGATGATCACACCATCCAGACCGCACTTCTTGAATCGCGCCGCATCGCCGGCGACGAATCGCTCGGCGCCGAACTCGAAGCGCGCTTTCGCAAGGACGTCGCCGAGCGTGATCATGCTGGCTTCATCGCAGCCAAGCTCAAGGAGCGCGACGACCGCCATGCGCGCGTCGGCGCCTCGCGGTATATGGTCGAACCCAACATCAAAGAGGGGAAGGGCGGGCTGCGCGATCTGCACACTCTCTTCTGGCTGGCGCGGCATCGGTACGGCTTCGTCAAGCCGCGCGACTATGTCGAGGCCGGCGTCTTCACCGAAGAGGACATGTTCGCATTCCGGCGCGCGCTGGAGTTTCTCTGGACCGTGCGTTGCCATCTGCACTTTGTCACCGGGCGTGGCGAAGAGCGTCTGACATTCGATCTGCAGCCGGAATTGGCGAAGCGGCTCGGCTACGGCGCGCGCGCGAACAATACCGAGGTCGAACGCTTCATGAAGCGCTACTTCCTGATCGCCAAGGAGGTCGGCGCGCTGACGCGCATCTTATGTGCAAAGCTCGAGGCCGATCACGCGAAGAACGCGCCAAAGGGACTGCAGCGGCTGCTGCCGGCGCAACGCGGCCGGGCAGCGCCCGTCGCGCCGGGCTTTCATATTGAGGCTGGCCGTCTCAACGTCGATAGCGCGGCCGTACTCGATCCGCCCGCCAACGTACTGCGCTTGTTTGAGATCGCGGAGAGAAACGATCTCGACGTGCACCCAGTGGCTCTGGGGCTAGCGGCGCGCAGGGCGCGGCGATTGCCGCCGTCGTGGCGGCGCGACGACGAGGCACGTGCGGCCTTTCTCGATGTCGTCGCATCGAAGCGTCATCCCGGGGCGGCGCTTCGGCTCATGAATGAAGCCGGCGTGCTTGGGAAGTTCGTGCCGGAATTCGGCCGCATCGTCGCTCAGATGCAGTTCAACATGTATCACCACTACACCGTGGATGAGCACACGTTGCAGGCCGTCGATGCGATGTCGGAGATCGAGCACGGTCGCCACAAGGATCAGCATCCTCTGGCGACGGAGATTTTCGCTAAGATCATCAATCGGCGCGCGCTTTATCTCGCCATGCTGTTGCACGACACCGGCAAAGGCGAAGGCGACCAGCAGATCGAGGGCGAAAAATCCGCCCGCGCCGCATGCGAGCGCTTGGGGTTGCCACAGGAGGAAGTGGACCTCGTGGGTTGGCTTGTACGCCACCATCTCGTAATGAGCGACGTTGCGCAGAAGCGCGACATAGGAGACCCGCGCACCGTTGCGCAGTTCGCCAAGATCGTTGGCAATGTCGAACGCCTGCGATTGCTGCTGGTCCTGACGGTGTCGGACATACGCGCCGTCGGGCCGTCGGTTTGGAACGACTGGAAAGGACAATTGCTGCGCGATCTCTATCGCCTGACCGAGGCCGCGCTTCACGGCGGGCGTTCGGACGAGGAGGGCGTGCGCGAGCATTTGACGGAGCTGGCGTCGCAGGCGAAGCAACAATTGCTTGCCGACCTTGGCTCGGGATCAGTCGTACTCGACGGCTGGCTCGATGTTTTAGAGGACGGCTATTGGCTCAACCATGACGCCGAAGCGCTTGCCTGGCACGCGCGTGAAGTGATGACAGCCCGTGGCGAGAAGGCGATCCCGCACGTGGCGGCGCGCGTCCGGGCGGTCCAGGGCGTAACGGAAGTGCTGGTATATGCCGGTGATCGGCCCGGCCTGTTTGCAAGTCTGGCCTCCGCCATCTCGGCCAGCGGCGCCGACATTGCCGGCGCCCGCGTGCATACGACGAAGGATGGCGCGGCGTTCGACGTGTTCTCGATCCAGACCAGCGATCACCGTCCATTTGGCGCACGCGACGCGCATGCGTTGGATGCGCTGGTGGAGCGTCTCAACCGCGCCGCCCTCGCAGATCATCCGCCGCCGGTCGCGCAACCGGCGTCACGCCGCAACGCCGCGTTCTCAATTGAGCCATGGGTACGCATCGACAACGAGCTTACCCCGCGCGCGACGGTGATCGAGGCGTCTGGGCGCGATCGCATGGGCCTCTTGGCTGAGCTTGCTCATGTGTGCGCCGAGGCGGAGCTCTCCATCAACAGCGCCCACATCGACACGTATGGCGAGCGCGCCGCAGACGTCTTCTATGTCGAGGAGGCGGGCGGCGGGCAGATTACTGATCCCGCGCGGATCGATGCAGTGCGCGCCGGGCTTGAAACGGTCTTGCGCGCGGCGGAGCCGGCCGCGCCTGCCGATCCGGCGCGCACGCCGCTCGCTGTTGGCCGCGCCTCGACGGCGCGGTGACGGCGCGCTAGACGAAACGCCGCGCTTTCGGGGAATCACTTGAGCCTTGCCCGCAATACGCTGGTGCAAACCAGCTTCACGCTGCTGAGCCGCGTTCTTGGCTATGCACGCGACAGGGCGATCTCGAATGTCATCGGCGCCGGGCCGATGGGCGATGCGTTCGCAACGGCGCAAATGTTTCCGAATTTGTTTCGGCGCATTTTCGCGGAAGGCGCATTCACGCAGGCCTTTGTACCTGTCTACGCACGCACGCAGAAAGAGCAGGGCGGCGATGTCGCGGTGCACGTCGCGTCCCAATCGCTTTCGGTGCTGCTGCTTGCAACGGTCGTGCTCACTATTCTCGCGCAGATCGGCATGCCGTGGATCATGCTGGCGATCCATGGCGGATACGCCGATCAGCCGGACATATTCGCGTATGCTATTCTGCTGACCCAGATCACGATGCCGTATCTGGTCGGCATGTCGGCGGCCGCGCTGTTCTCGGGCGTGCTCAATACAGCCGGACGTTTCGCGCTTTCGGCGGCGGCGCCGATCTTTCTCAATTTGTGCATTCTCGTCGCCATCATACCTGCGCCCGATCCGCAGACGGCCGCACTGTGGGGCGCAATCGCGATTGCCGTTGCCGGTGTGGTGCAAGCACTGCTGCTCTGGATCGGGTGCGTTCGGCTTGGCGTACGCGTCGGCTTTCGAGCGCCAAAACTGACGCCAGACGTCAAACGCATTTTGATCCTCATGGGCCCAGCGGTGTTTGCCGGGTCGGCGACGCAGATCAATGTATTCGTCAGCCAGGCGCTGGCCTCTTTCGAAGAGGGCGCGAAGTCCTGGCTCTATGCCGCGGATCGGCTCTACCAATTGCCGCTTGGGCTGATCGGCGTGGCCATCGGGGTCGCGCTGTTGCCGCGCTTGTCACGCGCGGTCGCGGACGCCGACGCCGCCGATGAAACGCGCGCAATCGACGAGGCGGTGGGCCTCTCGATGGCGTTTACGCTGCCGGCCGCTGCGGCGTTTCTGGTGATGCCGTTCTTTCTGATGCACGGCTTTTGGACTGGCGGTGAGTTCACCGACGCGGATGCGCGGGCGACCGCCGATGCACTCTTCCACTATGGTTGGGGCGTGCCGGCGTTTGTGCTCGTGCGCATTCTGGCGCCGCCTTTCTTCGCGCGGCAGGACACTAAGCGGCCGATGCGCTTCGCGTTGGCGAGCGTCGTCGCGAACATCGCGCTCGGAGCGGCGTTTTTCTTCGGGCTGCGCGCGGCGGGGCATTCCGGTTATGTGGGCTTGGCTATCGCGACGTCGGCCGCGTCGTGGGTGAATGTCATTCTTCTCGCCGGCGCCTTGCTGCGGGAGAAGACGTGGGCGCCAACGCCACAGGCGCAATCGCGCCTGGTTCGGATCGTTATCGCGACACTTGTTATGTCGGCCGCGCTGGCTTTCGCAGCCATCAATCGGGAGGCCATAGTTGCTCCGTTCACCGATCTGCTGCCCATCGGCGGCAAGGAGCTTGCCGTTCTGGCGGTGAGCGCTGGCGGATTTTCTCTGTTTGTCGTCGCTGCGTTCGCGCTGCGGGCGGTGACGCCGCAGGAAATTCGCCGGGCGTTTCGCCGCGAACGGGCGCCCGCGAATGGAGAAGGCGGCTTGCCGCCCGGCTTGGACGGCTGATAGAAGCCGCTCCATGAACACGAGAACAATCCTCTGGCGATGGCGGGTCTGATCTGACGTCGCGCTCTCGCGCCCGACTTGGCGCGCCTGTTCTCATGTTTTGGAGTTTCCAATGACCGACGCCCCGCCGCCCCAGTACACGGGTCCGCAACGCGTATTTTCAGGCATGCAGCCCACCAATGGTCTGCATCTAGGCAACTATCTCGGCGCGTTGCAGAAGTTCGTGCGCCTGCAGGACGAGTACGAGTGCATCTACTGCATCGTCGATTTGCACGCGATTACGACCGGTCCCGATCCAGAGAATCTCGCCACCCGATGCCGCGAAGTCGCCGCGGCTTACGTCGCCGCCGGTGTTGACCCTAAGCGTTCGCCGATCTTCATTCAGTCAGCCGTGCGCGAGCACACCGAGCTTGCGTGGATACTCAATTGCGTCGCGCGCATGGGTTGGCTCGAGCGCATGACGCAGTTCAAAGATAAGGCGGGCAAGCACGCCGAGCGCACCTCCGTCGGTCTGTTTGACTATCCTGTTCTGCAAGCCGCCGACATTTTGCTCTACAAGGCGACGCATGTTCCGGTCGGTGAGGATCAGAAGCAGCATTTGGAGCTCTCGCGCGACATCGCGCAGAAATTTAACAACGACCACAACGTCCCCGCCTTCTTTCCGTTGCCGGAGCCGCTGATCCAAGGACCTGGCGCCCGCATCATGTCGCTGCGCGACGGTGCAAAAAAAATGTCGAAGTCCGATCCCTCGGACATGACTCGCATCAATATGACCGACGACGCCGACGCGATCCTGCAGAAGATCAAGAAGGCGACCACCGACCCTCAACCTCTTCCTGAGACGAAGGACGGACTGGCGGGCAGAGCGGAGGTGGAGAATTTGGTGGGCATCTACGCCGCCGTAACGGAGCGCGGCGTCGATGACGTGCTAGCTGAATTCGGCGGCAAGGGCTTCGGCGTTTTCAAGCCCGCCCTGGCCGACGTGCTCGTCGCCAAGCTCGGCCCGATCGCCGCGGAAATGCGGCGCCTGGCAGCCGATCCTGGCGCACTTGATGCGATACTAAAGGAGGGCGCAGATAAAGCTCGCTCCGTCGCCGGGCCCATCATGGCTGAGGTACGTGACGTGGTCGGCTTGTGGCGCGCTTGATGCGCCGGGCCGATTGAACGATTATCAGGCAGCATGAGTGAGCCGAAGAAATTCGCCTGCCTCGTCATTGCGGACGAGAGCGAGGAGTTCCCGGACGCACTGATTTATGCGGGCCTTATCTGTCGAAATACCGGCTGGCGGCTTGTCGTTCTTCGCGTCATTGAGCCTGCGGATCCGGCGCCCTGGGCGTCGATCAGCGAGGAGATGCGCCGCCAAGCGCAGGACGCCGCGGAATCGCTTACCCAGCGGTTCGCCGCCGAGGTTTGGGCGGAATGCGGTGTCACCGCGGAGCCCGTTTTGCGCGAGGGGGATCTAAAGCCGGAGCTGCGTAAGCTAATTGAGCAGGACGCATCCATCAAACTGGTGGTGCTGGCGTCTGCGGCCGGGCCGGGTGGACCGGGACCGCTCGTCACGCAGCTTGGCAAGACAGCGGGCCTGGGGCCGCGTCCCGTGCCGGTGCTAGTGGTTCCCGGAGCCCTCTCGCGCGAGGAAGTTCGCCAGCTGGCGTTACCGGTTGCGATGGCCGCGACCGCGAAGCCAAGTCCGGACGCTTGACCGCCTGGGCGCAAAGTCCCACTTGGGCGGTATGTTTATCCAGACGGAAGCCACACCCAACCCACGCACGCTCAAGTTCTTGCCTGGCCGCGACGTGCTTGGGCAGGGCAGCCGCGAATTCGCTCATCCAGAGGCGGCCGCGAACGCGCCGCTCGCGCAGGCGCTGTTCGCGGTCGATGGCGTCGAGCGCGTTTATCTGGGCAGTGATTTCGTTACCATCACCAAGACCGAAGGCATTGAGTGGCCGCATCTTAAGCCGCACGTGCTTGCTGCGATCATGGATCATTACACCTCGGGTCGCCCGGTTTTGAGCGATGACGGCGCGCCCGCCGATGCGACGGATGAGGCCGACATCACCTACGAAGGCGAGGCGGCCGACATCGTGAAAGAGTTGAAAGAGATCATCGACGCACGCGTGCGCCCGGCGGTCGCGCGTGATGGCGGCGACATCACCTTTCACTCTTGGGACCATGAACATGGAATCGTGCGGTTGAACATGCGCGGGTCCTGTGCCGGATGTCCGTCTTCGACGCTAACGCTGAAGCAGGGCATCGAGAACATGCTGCGCCACTACGTGCCTGAGGTGCTACACGTCGAACAGGTGGTGTGAGGCGCGCCGCGCGTGATTGTGCTTGCCATCGATACCGCACTGGACGCCTGTTCTGTCGCGATCGCGGATGGCGACGAGCTTCTGGCTTCGCTCAGCGAGCGTATGAACAAGGGTCAGGCTGAGCGCCTCGCGCCAATGGCGCGTGAGGCCGCTGCCCTGGCGGCCGTGGCGTTCGGCGCCGTCGATCGATTCGCCGTGACCACTGGGCCGGGCTCGTTTACCGGCGTGCGCGTCGGCCTGTCCTTTGCGCGCTCGATTGCGCTTGCGCTGGGCAAGCCTTGCATAGGCGTGACGACGCTCGAAGCCCTGGCGCTTCAGGGTGGCGAGTCGGGCCTGCGGGCGGCGGTGATCGAAACACCGGGCTCCGCCTATGCTGCTCTCTATGAAGAGGGCGCCCCACTGATCACCCCGAGGGCGGTCGAGCGCGGTGAGCACGAAGAGGTTTTTCGGCGTGCGGCGGCTGCGCGTGACTATCACTTGCAGGGGCCTGGCGTTGTCGTCGATGCAGTCGCGTTGGCGCGCCGCTGCATGCGCCTCGATCCGGCGGCCTTTCCGCCCAAGCCAGCTTATCTCCGTGCGCCACACGTCACTGTGCCAACATGATCGAGCCTGTCGGCGCCGACGCGTGCGAGTTGCTGGCCGATCTGCACGCGCTCGCCTTCGGGCAACCGTGGACCGCCGCTGAGATGGCAAAGCTGCTGGCGAACGACGCGGTTTTTGCGCTTTTGTCGCGTGCGCAGGCGGCGCAGGGTTTTGTGATGGCGTGGGCGGCGGCGGGCGACGCCGAGATTCTCACCGTCGCAGTTGTCCCAGAGGCGCGACGCCGAGGCGTGGGCGCCGCGCTGGTGACCGCGGCTGAGGTGTCGGCGCTTGTGCGCGGCGCAGCCTCCATGCATCTGGAAGTGGCGGAAACCAACGACGCCGCGCGCGCGCTCTACGCCAAGCTCGGTTATGAGGAAGCTGGCCGGCGACATGCTTACTATTCCGGCGAGGGCGGCGCGGTTGACGCCATTGTCATGCGCCGAATCTTGCCCAGGCCCGTCGTTTAGCTTGTCTCCGGTGGACAGCCGGACCCCTGAAGCGCTATTTCACGCCCATGGACCGTATCGAAAAACTCTGCGTCGAGAAGGGTATGCGCATGACCGAGCAGCGCCGCGTTATCGCGCGCGTGGTCTCGACCAGTCACGACCATCCCGACGTCGAAGAGCTCCATCGCCGCGCCGCCGCCATCGATCCGCATATCTCGATCGCCACCGTCTATCGAACGGTTCGACTGTTCGAAGAGTCGGGCATTCTCGAGCGCCACGATTTCCGTGACGGGCGCTCGCGCTATGAAGAAGTTCCAGAGCACCACCACGACCACCTGATCGACATGAAGTCCGGGCAGGTGATTGAGTTCGTCGATGTCGAAATCGAGCGTCTGCAGCACGAGATCGCCAAGCGCTTGGGTTATCGGCTCGTCGATCACCGCCTTGAACTGTACGGCATTCCGCTCGACGACAAGGCGAGGGCGGCCAAGAAACCGTCCTGATCACGCCGATGTCCGAATCCTCACCGCCAGCCATGAAGCGACTCTTCATCGAGACGCATGGCTGCCAGATGAACGTCTATGACAGCGAACGCATGCGCGACGTGCTGACGCCGCTCGGCTACGCTATAGCCGAGCGGCCCGACGATGCCGACCTCGTGATCTTGAACACTTGCCATATTCGCGAGAAGGCGACCGAGAAAGTCTATTCGGAAATCGGGCGCCTGCGCGCGCACAAAGAGCGCCGCGCCGCCGCGGGGAAAGGCATGACGATCGCCATTGCCGGCTGCGTTGCGCAGGCCGAAGGCGAAGAGATCATCGCGCGCGCACCTGCGGTAGACCTTGTGGTCGGGCCGCAAGCCTATCACAAGCTGCCGGAACTGATTGCGCGCGCCGCGCGCAAGACTGGCGAGCGCCTCGCGGCAGATTTCACGGCCCAGGAAAAATTTGACGCGCTGCCTGCGCGCGCCCCCGATGGCGTTACGGCCTTCTTGTCGATCCAAGAAGGTTGCGACAAGTTTTGCACCTTCTGCGTCGTGCCGTACACGCGCGGCGCGGAATACTCGCGCCCGTTCGACGACGTGCTGGCTGAGGCGCGGGCGCTCGCGGCGCAAGGCGTGCGCGAGATCACGCTCCTCGGTCAGAACGTCAACGCCTTCCATGGCGGCGCCTCTTTCGCTGATCTGCTCGCGTCGCTGGCCGAAATCTCCGGCATCGAGCGGCTGCGCTACACGACCTCTCATCCCATCGAGATGACCGATGATCTGGTCGCGTTGCACGGCAGCGAGCCGAAGCTGATGCCGTATTTGCATCTGCCGGTGCAGTCAGGCTCCGACCGCGTTCTGAAAGCGATGAACCGCAAGCACGACGGCGCCTTCTATCGCGACATCATTGCACGCCTGCGCGCGGCGCGGCCCGACATTGCTGTGTCGAGCGATTTCATCGTTGGCTTTCCGGGCGAGACCGAGAAGGATTTTGAGGCGACGCTACAGCTGGTGCGCGATGTCGGCTTTGCTTCGGCGTTTTCGTTCAAGTACTCCGCTCGTCCAGGCACACCGGCGGCAATGATGGTCGGCCAAGTCGATGAAGCGATAAAATCGGAGCGCTTGAGTCGCCTGCAAACGCTTCTGGTCGAGCAGCAATGCTCATTCAACGCTGCGCAGATCGGCCGTGTGTTGCCCATTTTGGTCACCGGCAAGGGGCGAAGGCCGGGCCAAAAGCACGGCCGCTCGCCCTACCTGCAAGCCGTTCACTTTGCCGATGACGCTGCGCCGGCGGGCGTCATTGTGAGCGTGCGCATCGTAGCGGCGTCACAGAACTCACTAACGGGTGAGCGCGTCGACGCCAACGTGGAGGCCGCATGAGCACGGCGGATTCTGGCGGCGAACTGCAGCGCGTCATCACGCTCGACGATAGCGGCGTGGCGCAAGCCGTGTTCGGACCCTTGCATCGCCACCTTGCTCATATTCAAGAGGCGTTTCGCGACCCCAATGCGCCACGCGGCGCCCCCGCCTATAGCGTCACGCTCGATGCGCAGGGTGATGCGCTCACGGTGCGCGCGCGCACTAAGGGCGACTTGGAACGGGTGCAGCGTATTGTCGACGCTCTCACGGATTTGGCGCGGCGCAAGGGGAAGGTGCGCGAAGGCGAGGTGCTCGCGGCGATCTCCTTCTCTGACGCGGCAAGCGAAAACGCGCCGCCGGTGGCGCTGCGCCAACTCGGCGGCCTGACGCTGCGAACGCCGCGCCAAGTCCACTATGTCGAGGCGCTCCGGGACGAGAACATCGATCTGATTTTCGGGGTGGGCCCCGCCGGCACCGGCAAGACATTCCTGGCTGTGGCGGCGGCGGTTGAGGCGCTCAAGCAAGAGCGCGTCGATCGGATCATTGTGACGCGACCGGCGGTCGAGGCAGGGGAAAAGCTCGGCTATCTCCCCGGCGACCTTGCGGAGAAGGTCGATCCGTACCTGATGCCGATCTGGGATGCGTTTCGCAGCCAGATGAACGAGAACGATTTGAAGGCGCGTCGCGAGCGTCGCCAGATCGAAGTTGCGCCGCTTGCGTTCATGCGTGGGCGCACGCTCTCCAACGCCTTCGTGATCGTGGACGAGGCGCAGAACGCGACCATTCTCCAGATGAAAATGGTGCTGACGCGCCTCGGCGAGGGCTCGCGCATGGTCGTGACCGGCGACCCGTCGCAGATTGACCTCTTGCGTGTCGACCAGTCCGGGCTCGCTCATGCGATTGCGATCTTGGAAGATCTGCCTGGCGTGGAGGTGATCCGTTTCGCCACACAGGACGTCGTGCGTCATCGCCTCGTTGCACATATCGTCGATGCTTATCACCGCGACGAGGGCCGCCGTGGCTGAGGAAAATCTTGAGGTGGATATTGTATCGGGCTCGCCGCTCTGGCGAGGGCATGAGGAATTTCTGTCGCGCGCTCTCGCCGCGGCCGCTGCTGCGGAGGGTAAGAGCGGCGGCGTTTCCCTGCTCCTCGGAGACGACTCGGCTATTGCCGCGCTAAACGCTCAGTTCCGCGGCAAGCAGGGCCCTACCAACGTGCTGTCGTTTCCGCCAGCCTTTGCCGGCGAGGGTGGAGACGACTTCTTGGGCGATATCGCCTTAGCGGCCGAGACCATTGCTGCGGAAGCCGAATTCCAGGGCAAACGGTTCGAGAACCACGCCGCGCATCTGGTTGTGCACGGCTTTCTCCATCTTTTAGGATATGATCACATGGAACCGGCTGAGGCTGAGGCGATGGAGGCCCGTGAACGCGCCATCGTCGCCTCATTGGGGATCGACGATCCTTATGCCTAAGCCCCTCTGGAGTACGCTTCGCCCTCAATGAGCGATCTACCGGAAGACGCCGAACCTCCCTCGCGAAGACGCGCGGGCCTCGCTCAACGTTTGGCGCGCATTTTTTCGCGCGAGAAGCTTGGCTCCGCCGCCGCTGTGGAAGTCGCGCTCGAGGAGCAGGGCGAGACAATCGGGGTTGCGCACAAGGATATGATCCTGCGCGCCGCGCGCTTCGATAGCTTGAAGGTCAATGACGTCATGCGCCCGCGCGCCGAGATTGTCGCGATTGAGGCGTCGGCAAGCCTTGGCGAAGCGGCGCGCGCATTCTCGGACAGTCAGCATTCACGGCTTCCCGTTTATGGCGAGACGCTCGACGATCCGCAGGGCTTCATTCATGTGCGCGACGTGCTCGCGTTGCTGGCGCCCTCCACGGACGGAGAAGCGCGCGCAAAGTTTAGCGATCGCCTGCTTGCGCGCATTCGCCGTGACATTCTGTTCGTGCCGGCGTCGATGACGCTCTCGACATTGTTCATCAAGATGCAGTCGAGCCGTATCCACTTGGCGCTTGTTGTCGATGAGTACGGCGGCACCGACGGACTTGTGTCGATGGAAGACCTCGTCGAACAGATCGTGGGCGCGATAGACGACGAGCACGACGTCGATTCAGCATTAGTCCTGGAGCGCCCCGTAGGCGCCTTCGAGGCGGACGGGCGCGCACCAATCGATCAGCTCGAGGCCAAACTCGGCGCCAGCTTGGCTTTGCCTGAGCATGAGGACGAATTTGACACGGCGGCCGGTTTGGCGGTGGCGCTCGCCGGGAGATTGCCCCAGCGCGGTGAGATTTTGCCGCACCCCGCCGGATTTGATGTCGAGATCATCGACTCCGATCCGCGCCGAGTGAAGCGAATTCGCATAAAGCGGGCCTCTGAAACGCCCGCTACGAAAGTGCCGGAACCATCGCAAAATAGCACTCCGGCGCAAAAAGTCTGAGCCCGCGGCGCTTGACGAGGGCGCTGCGCCGCGCTCCAAACGCCAGCCATTTACGAAGGTTGCAAGGAGAGTGGCGAGCTTGACGCCATCCGGTGCTTCGCGTGTCCAGGCTTGGATATCGGCCCGCACGCCTTGGCAGCGTCGCGGCCTGGCGCTCCTGGCTGGGATGTTGGCGACGCTTGGCCACGCGCCTTTTCAACTCGCACCCGTTTTCGTTGTCGCGATTGTCGCCCTGGTGTGGTTGCTCGACAGCGCCGCGACGCGCGAGCGCCGGAGATCATCGGCCTTCGCCATCGGTTGGTTCTTCGGCTTCGGGCATTTGGCGACGGGCCTCTATTGGATTTCGTCCGCGTTCAATGTCGATACCGAAGCGTGGGGGCCAATCTGGGGCGTGCCCGCTGTCATCGCCTTGGCAGGCGGCTTGTCGATTTTCTTTGGCGTCGGCTGCACGCTCGCAATGTTGCTATGGACGCGCGACTTGCGGCGCATTCCGTGGTTTGCCGCGTGTCTCTTTGCATCGGAGTGGCTGCGTTCAACCCTGTTCGGCGGCTTCCCTTGGATTCTGCCCGGTTACGTCTGGAGCCCAGGCGAACCCGTCTCGCAGCTCGCGTCGCTCGTTGGCGCGCACGGCCTCACCTTGTTGACGTTGCTCGTGAGTGCAGCGCCCGCAGCGATTGCTGATGGGCAAACCAAGCCAGCGGTGCGGTTTGCGCCGGTGCTTGCGGCTGCATTGCTTGTCGGCATGGCCTGGGGGTGGGGTGCGCAAAGAATTTCGCGCGCGCCAATCGAGCCGCCGGGCGCGCAGCCGATCGTGCGTGTGGCGGACTCGGGAATGAGCCAAGCCGAGAAGTGGGAGGGGCGCTCCAACCAAGAATGGCGCGTGTTGCAGCGCTACCTGGAGGCTAGCGGCCCGCCCGCCGATGACGGCGCCGCGATTGTGATTTGGCCGGAGGGTGCAATCCCGGTCGTCAACTTCTTCATGCTCGACAATCCCGAGTTCATGGATGTCCTCGGTCGCGGTCTCGGCGATCGTGTCTTGGTGACGGGTCTCACGCGCTATGAAACGCGGCCCGAAGGCGTGGTTTATTTCAATTCAGCCGCGGTGATCGATGGCGTGAGCGGCGTCGCCCGGCTCAGCCAAACCTATGACAAAAACCGGCTGGTGCCATTCGGCGAGTTCATTCCGCTGTGGTCGCTGTTGAGCGGGCTCAATATCGCGCCGCTGCAGCGCATCGGGGCCGGCTTTGAGGCTGGCGAGCGACCGGCGCGGCTGGTGATCCCAGGGGCGCAGCCGGCGGTGGTGCTGATTTGCTACGAAGCCATCTTTCCGGACATGGTTCCGCGCGGCGACGAGCGACCGGGCTGGATCATCAGCGTCACCAATGACGCTTGGTTTGGCGATGGCACGGGCCCGTATCAGCACTATGCGATGGCGCGATACCGGTCGATCGAAGAGGGGCTGCCGCTGGCGCGCGCCGCGTCCGGCGGCATTTCGGCGGTGATCGATTCGCTTGGTCGGGAGGTCGCCGCCACGCATCGCGGCGACCTTTTTGCGCAGGCCCAAATTCCCGCTGCGCTCAGCCAGACAATCTATGCCAGTTGGGGTCACATGTTGATCCCTTTCCTGTTTATATTCATAGCGCTAATGCGGTTCCTCCCCACTCCGCGCACGGCTAAGGACGACACTCGATGAACGACGAACGCGCGGCGAATGCGATCGACAAGAAGATCGGCCAAAAGGTGCGAACACGCCGCCTTGAGGTTTCGATGAGCCAGGAGCGCTTGGCGGAATTGTTGGGCGTGACGTTTCAACAGGTTCAAAAGTACGAAAAGGGCGTCAACCGGATCGCGGCGAGCCGCCTGTACGACATCGCGGCCGCCCTGGACCTGCCGGCGGCGCGGTTTTTTGAAGGCTTGAGCCCGGGGCGAACTGGCGGGGTCGCCGAGGGCGGCAAAGACTATGCTGAGGATATTCTGGCGACGCCGGAGGGGGCGCAGCTCATCTCGCTGTTCGCTTCAATCAAGAGCCTAAAAATCCGCCGCCGCGTGCTGGAACTGGTAAAGGCCCTGGTCGAGGAAAGCGGCGACGCCAAGCGCGGCTAGGTGTCCATTTGCCTGTCCGTCCGGTTCTCAATAAGAGGGGCCGCCCGTAAGGCAGGGGCCGGAGAATCCGCGTGGCGAGAAGCAATTACGTATTCACCAGTGAAAGCGTCTCGGAGGGACATCCCGATAAGGTGGCCGACCGCATCTCGGACACCGTCGTCGATGCGTTTCTGAGCGCCGATCCGCAAGCGCGCGTCGCGTGCGAAACATTGGTGACCACGAACCGCATTGTGCTCGCCGGCGAAGTGCGGGCCAGCAAGCCAGGTCAGTCCAAGGCCGAGAGCAAGGCCTTCGCCAAAGAGATCATCGCTTCACTGCAGCCGAAGGTGCGCGCCGCGGTAAAGGACATCGGCTACGAGCAGAGGGGCTTTCACTGGGAAAAGGCGAAGTTCGCCTGTTATCTGCACGGCCAGTCCGCGCACATTGCGCAAGGCGTCGACTCGTCGGCCAAGAAGGACGAGGGCGCGGGCGATCAGGGCATCATGTTTGGCTACGCGTGCCGCGAAACGCCGGAGCTCATGCCGGCGACGCTGCAATACTCGCACAATATCCTGAAGCGTTTAGCCGAAGTCCGGCATTCCGGTGAGCGACCTGAACTTGAGCCGGATGCAAAAAGCCAAGTCACGCTCCGCTATGAGAACGGCAAACCGGTTGAGGTGGTGGCCATCGTCGTCAGCCATCAGCACAAGAAGAAGCTGAACGGCGCGATCTACACCTCCAAACGTATGCGCGATCTCGTCGAGCCGTACGTGCGTTCAGTGTTTCCCAGCGGCCTGATCACCAAGAAAACCGAGTGGCACATCAATCCGACCGGCAAATTCGAAATTGGCGGCCCGGATGGCGATAGCGGTCTGACCGGACGCAAGATCATTGTCGATACCTATGGCGGCGCCGCGCCGCACGGGGGTGGCGCTTTCTCCGGCAAAGATCCTACCAAGGTCGATCGTTCCGCCGCTTATGCGTGCCGCTATCTTGCCAAAAACGTCGTGGCCGCTGGCCTTGCTGAGCGCTGCACGATCCAGATCAGCTATGCCATTGGCGTGGCGGCCCCAACGAGCTTTTACGTCGATCTGCACGGCGCCGACACGATCGATCCGGCGGTCCTCGAAAAGGCGCTGCCGGAAATGATGGGTGGCTGCACGCCGCGCGCTATCCGCACCCATTTGCGCCTCAACAATCCGATTTACGCGCGCACCGCCGCTTACGGCCATTTTGGCCGCCAGCCCGACAATGAGGGCGGCTTCACGTGGGAACGTGACGACCTGGTGGCCGAACTGAAGCGTCTGGCTTAGCTTGGAGGCATGTCCTCTTCGCTTGGCCTGACCCCTGATCTCGTTCGCTATCTCGCGCACGCCAATCCTGCGGAACACCCGGCGCTTAGTCGTTGCCGCGAAGAGACGGCGCGCATGGCCAACGCGCAAATGCAAATCAGCGCCGAGCAGGGCGCCTTCATGCAGACGGTTGCGCGTATGCTCGGCGCCAAACGCGCTTTTGAGGTTGGCGTGTTCACCGGATACTCCGCGCTGGCGACGGCGCTGGTGCTGAAAGAGATGCATCCGGTCGGCGCCCATCTACTGGCTTGCGATGTGAGCGAAGAGTGGACCACCAAGGCGCGCGACTATTGGCGCGAGGCCCAAGTGGACGACGTCATAGATCTAAGGGTCGCGCCCGCGGCTGCAACGCTCGAGTCTTGCATCGCGGCCGGGGAAAGCGGCGCCTACGATCTTGGCTTCATCGACGCTGACAAGACTGGCTACGACGCCTACTACGAACGGGGTTTGACGCTACTGCGCCGAGGCGGCGTCATGCTCTTCGACAATGTGTTGTGGTCTGGGCGCGTCGCGGACGCTGCCGACACCTCTCCCGACACGAGCGCCTTGCGCGCATTGGCGCAAAAGGCGAAGGCGGATCAGCGCGTTCATGCGGCGATGACCTCGATCGGCGATGGGTTGCTGATCTGCGTTAAGCGCTGATGCATCCAAGGCGCTGCGCTCCAGCATCAAGTACGCAGTAGGGAGATTTTATGCAAAATTCGATGCGCGCCGCGCTCGTCTTCGCGTGCCTTTTGCTGTGCGCACCCATCGCCAAAGCGCAGGATGCGCCTGCGCAGCCACAGACGCCCGAAGCGTGGCGAGCATTGGCGCTTTCCGATCTCGACGCCGCGCGCGATGTCCTAAGCACGCAGACACCGATTCCGTATGACGCGGAGAACGCGGCGTATCCGGCTTGGCTTGACGCCGGTTATGCCGAAGCGCGCACGCTGGCGGAGCAGGCGCAAGATCGCGCCGGGCATTTCTACGCGCTGGCGCGCTATCTCAACGGCTTCAACGATCCGCATATTCGGGTCGATCCAATAGGCGAACTGCCCGCGGCGCGGTGGCCGGGCTTCGTGGCCGCATCGCGTGAGGGTGGTGCGCTTGTCACCATGCGCGACGAGACCGATGGCGACGCACCCCCTCTCGGCGCGCAAATCCTCGCGTGCGACGGCCAGAGTCTCGCGGCTCTGGCCGAGCAGAGGCTCTATCCGTTCGTTCTCAATGCGCGCGTTGCGCTCGACCGGCGACGCGCGGTGACGCGCCTGTTTCTCGACCGCGCCATCCCTTGGGCTCAGGCGCCGTCAAGCTGCCGCATCAGCGTCGAGGGCGACGAGCGTGAGATTGATCTTCGCTGGCGCGCTCTACCCGAGAACACCGAAAGCTACTGGGCCGCTTATCAAACCGCGTCATCTGGCCCTTCCGCGGAGTGGGGCGTCACCGAGCCTGCGCCGGGCGTGTTTTGGATCGGCATTCCGACGTTTTCGTCCGGCGAACAGACCGCGCCGCATTTGTCCGAACTCGTCGACCAGATCACCGCTCGCGCCGCCGAGATGCGCGAGGGCCGCGCCATCGTTATAGACGTTCGCGGCAATGGAGGCGGCAATTCGGCCTGGGCCGATCGCATTGCCGCGGCCATCTTCGGCGTGCGCGTCGCGGAGGACGCAGCGCGCGCCTCCTCCGGTCGCACCGCGATCGACTGGCGGGCTTCGCGGGAAAACGCCGACTATTGGGAGCAATGGTATGCCGACGTCGGCGTCCGCGAGTTCGGCGCGGATTCTGACAGTGCGCGCTTCGTGCGCGAAGTCGTTGTCAATCTACGCGCCAATGCTGATCGCGATCCGCCAATTTGGCGCCAAGGCGACCCCAATCCGACGCCCAGCGGGGGCCTGACAACCCGCAGGCCGGCGGGCGACAGCCCGTTCCGGGCACAAGTCTATATGTTGTCGAATGGGACGTGCGGTTCTTCGTGCCTGAATTTTGCCGACACGGTTTTGTTCGTGCCTGGCGTGCGCTTGATCGGAGCGCCTACCTCTGGCGACGGGCCGTATATGGAGGTCCGCAACGTGCCGCTTCCGTCCGGTTTGGCGCAGCTGACCATTCCGCAGAAAGTCTGGCGGGGCATGCCGCGCGGCGCGCTGGAGGCCTACCAGCCGGACATCGCCTATGATGGCGCCTGGGACGACGCTTCCGTCGGGGCCTGGGCGATGGGGCTGATTGCGGCGCAATAGCCGCGTTGCGCGGTCGGCCAAGCAGGTTTAGACCCCCGGCTTTCTCCCAATACCCTGGAGCGTTCGTCCATGGCCCGCGCAAAGATCGCCCTTATCGGTTCAGGCATGATCGGGGGCACGCTGGCCCACATCGCCGCCCGCGAAGAATTGGGCGACGTGATCCTGTTCGACGTTGTTGAAGGCATCCCGCAGGGCAAGGGCCTGGACATCGCCGAAGCCTCGCCGGTGTTCGGTCGCGACGCAGCGCTGAAGGGCGCGAATTCCTACGCCGATATCGCCGGCGCCGACGTGTGCATCGTCACTGCTGGCGTGCCGCGCAAGCCGGGCATGAGCCGTGACGATCTTCTGGGCATCAATCTCAAGGTTATGAAGGCGGTCGGCGAGGGGATCGCCCAGCACGCGCCGAATGCGTTCGTCATCGTCGTCACCAACCCGCTCGACGCAATGGTGTGGGCGCTGCGGCAGTTCTCGAAGCTGCCGCACAACAAGGTTGTTGGCATGGCGGGTGTGCTGGATTCGGCGCGCTTCCGCTACTTCCTGGCCGACGAATTCAAAGTCTCGGTCGAGGATGTGACGGCGTTCGTGCTCGGCGGCCACGGCGACACCATGGTGCCGCTCGCGCGCTACTCCACGGTTGCAGGCATTCCGCTGCCGGACCTCGTCAAGATGGGTTGGACGACGCAGGAAAAGCTCGATCAAATCACTCAACGCACGCGCGACGGCGGCGCCGAGATCGTCGGCTTGCTGAAAACCGGCTCGGCATATTATGCGCCGGCCGAGAGCGCGATCGTGATGGCGAAATCGTATCTGCGCGACAAACGCCGTCTGCTGCCGTGCGCCGCCAACCTCAAGGGCGAATACGGCCTGAACGACATCTATGTCGGCGTGCCGTGCATCATCGGTAAGAATGGCGTGGAGAAGGTCGTAGAGATTGCCCTCTCGGCTGAAGAGCGCGCCATGTTCGATCACTCGGTGAACGCCGTGAAGGGCCTCGTCGATGCGTGCAAGGGGATCGATCCCAGCGTCGGCTAAGGTCGCTGTGGTTGCGGCGCTCGCGCTTGGCGCGGGCGCTTGCCAGCAGATGAACCCGTGCGCCGTGCTTATGCAAAACGTCGAAATGGTGCGCGCCGGCGAGGCGTCGGTGCGTGTGTCGGACGAATATCGCATCACACGCGGCTCTCGGCGTCCCGCGCGCGTGCGGCGCGGCGCTAGAGGCGATTTCTCGCTATTGCTCGATGAACATGGCCTGCAGGGCTGCGTTCCGCCTCAATGGAGCGAGCGGGTCGAGACGGAGCTGCGCCCGCGCTGGGGCTGGCCGGCAAAGGTGTTTGAGCGCGAAGGTTGGCCGACCATCGTCCTGCTTGAGGATGAGCGACGTCTTCAGTTGCGCATCGAACGGGCCGCGCCGTGAGACGCCTAGCTTTTGCTTTGACCGCAGCAGTATTGATTTTGGCCTCTGTCGCCTACGCGCTCTGGAGGCGCGAGCGCGAACCCGGGTGCGCTCCGCTGCTCCACAACATTGAGCTAGTCGCGGCGAACGGGGTGCGGCGAGAGTCCGATTTGTACGACGTGGAGTTGGCGGACACGCACGGCGGCGCGCTTTCGGACGTGACACCGGGTGATTTTGCTGGCGCGTGGACCGCCGAAGAAGTTCGCAATTGCCTTGGCGAAGGCTGGTCAGAAAGCCATCACACGGCGAGAGCAGGCGCGCTCGGACAGGCGTGGGTTTTCTTCCGTCGAGGCTTTCCCACCGTGACTTACGTCCAATCCTACCGGAACACAGCTGGTGAGGGCCGCGAAGTGAGAGCGCGGGTCGTCATTGATCCATCCACTGAACCTAGCAACTAGCTCGCTCTGGCATCCGTTCGCGCCAGTCTTTAGACATCCCCCAATGACCCTTGGCCCAACCCTCACGACGGCGCGCCTCATCTTGCGCCCGCCGACACAGGATGATTTCGATGGCTTCGCCGAGATGTCGACCGAAGAAGAGACGATGCGTTTCATCGGCGGGACAGCGCCGCGCGATGCAGCGTGGCGCATCATGGCGACACTGACCGGCGCCTGGTCGCTGCTTGGTTATTCGATGTTCTCGGTGCTGAAGCGCGACACCGGCGAATGGATCGGACGGCTTGGGCCGTGGCGGCCTGGCGGCAAGCAAGGTGGTTGGCCCGGCGACGAAGTGGGCTGGGGCCTCAAACGCAGCGCGATGGGGCAAGGGTACGCCGCCGAAGGCGCAATCGCTGCCATCGACTGGGCGTTCGACCATCTTGGCTGGGACCACGTGATCCACTGCATCGACAAGCAAAACGCGCCCTCGATTGCGCTCGCTCTGCGCATCGGCTCTCGCCTCGAACGAGAAGACTTGGCGCTGCCTGCGCCATTCGATCATGTGAAAGTCGATATTTACGGACAGAGCCGCGCTGCGTGGCGGGCGCGCGCAGGCTGAGGGAACTCCGGCGCTGGCGGCGCGCCGATTGTCGCTTCGGTCTTGCCATCGCGCATGCGCTCGCCAAGTTCATGGCGACAGGGGGATTTCATGCGTCGTGCTCTCACCGCTGTGGCGGTTCTCGTTTTCGCGTGGCCGGCGAATGCCCAACAAGCGCCTGCGCCGGAAGTGGCGCCGATCAGCGCCGAACAGCAGCGCACCGTGGAGCGCCTCCGCACGCAAGCCTTGGAGAGCGATCTTGCATGGCGGATCGTCGAAGATCTCGTCACCGAAGTCGGCCCGCGTCTCGCCGGCTCAGAAGCGGAAGCGCGTGCTCGCGCCTGGGCTGTCGCGATGCTCGCCGAGCAGCGCTTCGCCAACGTCCGCGTCGAACCCTTCACGATTCCGTTCTGGGACGCCGTGCGCGAAGAAGCTTACATCGTCGCGCCGACACAACAGCGCATGGTGATGGCCGCGCTCGGCGGCTCGCCGTCCACGCCCGCGGGCGGCCTCGAAGCCGAAGTCGTGCGCTTCGCGGACATGGCTTCGTTGGAGGCGGCGCTCCCCGAAGCTGTGGCGGGGCGCATTGTGTTCATCGACGAGCGCATGCAGCGCACACAAGATGGCGCAGGTTATGGCGCAGCGGTGGCCAAGCGAGGCCGCTGCGCGCCGGTGGCGCAGCGCATGGGCGCGGCGGCGTGCCTCATCCGCTCCGTCGGGACGGATCCGCATCGCTTCGCGCACCAGGGCGGCAACTCGCGGCAAGCCGACGGCGCGTCGTTGCCGGCTGCCGCGATATCGCCGGCTGACGCTGATCTTCTTGCCCGTCTCGTGCAACGCGGGCCAACACGCGTGCGCTTGGAGATCGAAGCCGACATTCGCGACAACGCGCCTTCTGGCAATGTCATCGCCGAAATTCCCGGTCGCGAGCGCCCCGAAGAAATCGTGTTGATCGCCGCGCACCTTGATTCCTGGGATTTGGGGCAGGGCGCCATCGATGATGGCGCGGGCGTCGCCGTGATCACCGCGGCGGCGCGGCTCGTGCGCGAATTGCCTCGCAGGCCGCGTCGAACGATCCGCATTCTGCTCGCGGGAGCAGAGGAGAACGGCGTGCACGGTGGTAAGGCCTACGCGCTTGCGCATGCATCGGATCGCCACATCGTCGCCGCCGAGAGCGACTTCGGCGCCGGTCCTGTCTATCGCTTCCGAACCCGCTTTGCCGACGCGGCGCTTCCCTACGGCCGCGCCATCCAACGCCAACTCGCGCCGCTC
>JBFWYC010000034.1:0-47572 GCA_050186805.1 Hyphomonadaceae bacterium | reverse complement strand
GACGACGATAGAAATCCTGACCCCGGATTTCTTGCGCAAGCCAGGCGCGGCTGAGCGGGTGATCGATGCGGCGCCGGATGTGTTCAACCACAATCTCGAAACCGTGCCGCGTCTCTATCACTCGATCCGCCCCGGCGCGCGCTACTACCAATCGCTGCGCCTGCTCGACTCAGTGAAGCAGCGCGATCCGCAGCAATTCACGAAATCCGGCCTCATGGTCGGCCTGGGCGAGAGCAAGGACGAAGTGCTGCAAGTCATGGACGACCTGCGCGTTGCGGGCGTCGACTTCCTCACCATCGGCCAATATCTACAGCCGACGAAAAAGCATGCCGCCGTCGATCGCTTCTGGACGCCGGAGGAGTTCAAGGCGCTTGAAACCATCGCCTACGCCAAGGGCTTCTTGATGGTGTCAGCCTCGCCGCTGACGCGCTCCTCGCACCATGCTGGCGAAGACTTCGCGCGCTTGAAGGCCGCGCGCTTGGCGCAAGCTTCGGCCTGAATGGCGCGCACGGTCCTCGAAACCACGCGCATTCTGCCGTACGCGCCCGCCGACCTTTGCCGCCTAGTGGGCGACGTTCGCGTCTATCCGGAATTCGTGCCGTTTCTGCAGAAAATGCGCGTCACCAAAGAGGAGCCGCGCGCCGAAGGCGGCTGGGAAGGCGTCGCGGAAGCGGAGGTCGGCTGGAAGGCGATCCAAGTGCATTTCTCCACCAGCGTCCGTTGCGAGCCGGCGAAAGGGGAGGTCGAAGTCGCCCTGGTGAAGGGCCCGCTGCACGCGCTCGCCAACAAATGGTGGTTCACGCCGCACGAAAAAGGCGCGCACGTCCGCTACTGGATCGCCTACGAGTTCAAAAATCCGCTGCTGCAAGCCGCGATCTCCGCCAATCGCGACAAGCTTGCTTCACGCATCATGGCTGCGTTCGAGCGCGAAGCGAAACGCCGGCTCGGTTAGTCGATCACCCGCGCCATCATATCGAACGCCGCCGCCACCGTTCTCGATTGCACCTCGTGGCGGCCAATTGTGCCGAAGCGCTGTTCTTCGTGAAAGCGGCCGCCGCCGCGGCGCGCCACGGCCATGTGCACGAGCCCAACTGGCTTCTCCGCCGTGCCGCCATCGGGGCCCGCAATGCCGGTAACGGCGACAGCGATGTCGGCGGGGCTGTACGCCAACGCGCCATCGACCATGGCCAGCGCGACCTCCTTACTCACCGCGCCAAAGCGCTCGATCAGCTCCGCCGGCACGCCGAGCAGCTCCACCTTGGCCTGGTTCGAATAGGTGACGAAGCCGCGCTCCAGCGAGGCTGACGCGCCCGGCACCGCCGCGAGCGACGCCGCAATCAATCCGCCCGTGCAACTTTCGGCCGTGGCGATGCTCAGCCCGTGCTGTTTGGCGCGCTCAAGCAGGTCGCGGGCGGCGTCGTAGTTCGGATTCGAAACCATCGCTCTTCGATACTGAAACAGCGGCGAAATTGCCATTCCCCGGAATCACAACGGCTGGCAGAAGCAGTCCCGGAGCCGAGGCGAGGGGAAAGCCATGCAAGCACTAGCGCGCCGCGCCGCAGCGCCTGTTTTCGCGCTGGCGCTCTTCTCCAGCGCTGGCCTCATCTTCGTGCTGCAGCCGCTGTTTGCGCGCATGGTGACGCCGATGCTCGGCGGCTCGCCCGCGGTCTGGAACACGTCGATGGCGTTCTTCCAGGCGGCGCTGCTGCTCGGCTACCTCTACGCACACCTGCTGGCGCGGGTGAAGGACATGCGCATTCAAGCCGCCGTGCACGTCGCTGTGCTCGCGCTGGCCTGGTTTGTGCTGCCGGTTCACGTCACCAATGTGCTCGGCGCGCCCGACCTCGAACATCCAGCGCTTTGGCTTGTCGGCGTGCTGACATTGTCCGTCGGCGCACCGTTCGCGGCGGCGTCCGCCACGGCGCCGCTGCTGCAAGCCTGGTACGCGCGCACCGGACGCGCTGATGCGCACGATCCATACTATCTCTACGCCGCCAGCAATCTCGGCAGCTTCATTGGCCTGTTGGCCTATCCGGCTTTGATCGAACCTTTGATTGGCGCGCACGACCAAAGCATCGCCTGGACCAACGCCTACATATTCGTTGGCCTCTTGATCGCGGTGTGCGCGGGCATGGCGGTTGTCTCAAACGGCGGTGTGAATGAAGTCCGCAGCGCGCAGGCGGCGCCGAGCTCGATCATAACGTGGCGCGACCGCGCCTATTGGATGGCCGCCGCCGCCGTGCCATCGGCGCTCTCGCTCGGCGTCACGCTGCATATTTCGACCGATGTCGCCTCCGCGCCCATGCTTTGGGTGATCCCGCTGGCGCTCTATTTGGCGACCTTCGTCCTCGCCTTCATGAAGGGCAGCGAGCGCTTGGAGCCAGCGACGCTGCTTATCCATCCGTTCGCCATCGCGCTGATGGTGATGTCTTACTACGCCTCCGGAAATTGGCTGGGATCCGTCTCCGGCATTCTCGCCGGCTTCTTTTTTAGCGCATTGGTTTGCCACCTTGCGCTCGCGCGCAGACGCCCCAGCGCCGACAAGCTCACCGAATTCTATCTCTATGTTTCGCTCGGCGGGGTGATTGGCGGCACGCTTGCGGCGCTCGTCGCGCCCGTCATCTTCAACAACGTCTATGAATATCCGCTGGCGCTCGCGGCGGCGTGCTTGTTTAGGCCGCGCAGCGAAAGCATCATGCCGCGTCTGTCGGACGCGACGTTGAGTGCTGCGGCATTGCTCGGCGTGCTCGCGCTGATGCTGGTGCGGCTCGAGCCGCTCGACGCCACCATCGTGTGCGGTGCGCTGGGGGCGGCCGCCGCGATGATCGCCGCCGGCTGGGGCGACGACAATCGCCCGCAGCAGATGCGCTACGCCTTCCTCGCGGCGGGCGCCATCCACGCCCTTCTCGTCATCTGGATTGCCTTCAACCTGCCGTCGATCTTCGCGCAAACCACGGTGGAAGGCGCCACGCGGATCACCGTCCAGTCGCCTTGGGGCACGGTGTTGATGCTGAGCAGCTTCCTGGTGCTCGCCTTCTGCGTCCACGGCACGCTGCAGCGCAGCCAGGGCGACACGCGCGTCGTCGACTTCGCCTATGGCGTCGCCATTCCGTCGCTCATACTTTTGCTGATGCTGCCGCTGCTCGGCGCGCGACTCGATGCGCGCGCGCTCACCGTGCTTTCCATCGGCTTTTGTGCGCTCGGTATTTTCCTCAATCGCGGCAGGCCGATCATTTTGGCCGCGATCGTGCTGACCGCGTTTCTCATTATCTTCGTCGATGATGCGCGCGGCTCGCGCATCATCACGCAGGAACGCAGCTTCTTCGGCGTGTTGCGCACGCGCGTGTATGAACGTTCCGAGGATCCGAATGCGCCGCCTTTGCGCGTTCTCCTGCACGGCACCACCATTCACGGCGCCCAGCTGGCCTCGCCCGAATACAGCCGCCTGCCGCTGACCTATTACAATTCCCGCACCGCGCTAGGGGAGGCGATTGTCGCGGGCCTGGCGACGCGTGAGAACGCGCAATTGGCGCTGATCGGCCTCGGCACCGGTTCGACGGCGTGTCTGATGCGCCCAGGCGATCAGCTCACGATTTTCGAGATCGATCCGGCCGTTGTTCGTCTCGCGGCCGAGCCGGGCGGCGACTTCACCTACGTGCAGGAGTGCCAGCCTAATGCGCGCGTCGAACTTGGCGACGCTCGTTTGCGCATCGCCGAAGAGCCGAACGGCCTCTTCGACGTCATTGTCGTCGACGCCTTCTCGTCGGACGCAATCCCAGCCCATTTGTTGACGCGCGAAGCGCTTGCGCTCTATCTTTCCAAGGTGCGTGAAGACGGCGTCGTCGTCTTGCACTTGTCGAACCGCAACCTGGCGCTGGTCTCCGAAGCCGCGCGCGTCGCGCGCGATCTCAACGCACCGACGCTGTTCCGCTTGAGCGACAGGTTCGAGCAGCCGTACGCTTCGTACTATGGCGGCCTGGCCGCGAGCGTCATGGTGGTCGCGCATTCGCCGGAAGCGCTGCAAAGGCTCGCCTCGCTGCCCAGCGGCTGGCGCATGTTCGAAGCGCCTGACGGTCCCGGCTGGACGGACGATTACATCAACATGCCGCGCGCGCTGTGGGAGGGGCTCACCAATATCGAGGAGTGCCGCATCTACACACACCTCGAAGAATGTCAGCCGCCCGCCGCCGCAGCATCGAACTAAACCGGAGCGCGGACGTCCTCGTCCGCATCGGTAACAAAGGCCGCACTCTTCAAGCCGACGAAATGCGGCGGTGTGTGCGGACGGGGACGTCCGCGGTCCGTGCGCTGCTAAAGCCGGCGCAGCACTGTCGCCGTCGCTTGCGCCGCGAGACCTTCCTCGCGCCCGAGAAAGCCCAGCTTTTCGGTCGTGGTGGCCTTCACGCTTACGCGTTCGATGGCAAGCCCAAGCACCTCCGCCGTGCGCGTGCGCATGGCTTCGCGGTGCGGGCCGATCTTCGGGCGCTCGCACATCAGCGTCACATCGACGTGGGCGATCTCCGCATCCGCCGCCGCCGCCAGCGCTGCAGCGTGACGAAGAAAGCGCTCGGAGTCCGCGCCCTTCCATTGCGGATCGCTGGGCGGGAAGTGCGCGCCGATATCGCCTTCGCCCAGTGCGCCGAGAATGGCGTCCACCAGCGCATGCCAACCGGCGTCCGCGTCGGAATGACCGACTAAACCTTTGTCGTGCGCGACGCGCACGCCGCACAAAGTGACGTGGTCGCCAGCGCCGAAGCGATGTGCATCGACGCCGTGCCCCACGCACGGCGTGCGCGCAGAGCCAAGACGTTGCTCCATCACGGCCCAATCCTCCGGGTAGGTGATCTTCATTAGCCGCTCGCTGCCCGCAATCAGGCGTGTCTCCACGCCGCTCGCGGCAACGACCGCGAGGTCATCCGTGAAGACGGCGTCGCGCGGCGCTTGCGCATAGGCCGTGCGGATTGCGTCGCCGTGGAACGCCTGCGGCGTCTGCACGCGCATCACGCCGACGCGCTCCACATCGCCCAGCACACGGCCATCGCTATCTGCGCGCCGGAGCGAATCCGCCACCGGCAAAGCAGGCGCTACAGCCAGCGCACCCGCCTCAAGCGCCGCCCGCAGCGCGTCCACCGTCGCAGGCAAAAGGCCCGGTCGCGCCGCGTCATGGATCAGCACCATATCCGCTGCACCCGCCGCAGCCAGCCCTGCACGGACAGAGTCCGTTCGCGTGGCGCCGCCGGCCACCACCTCGACATCGGCGCCAACCGCTTCTTGGCACACGGAAATCAGCTCTGGCGCCGCAACCGCGATGATTTTGTTGACGCCCGCTTGACGTAACGCCCGCACCGACCAGGCGATCACAGGGACGCCGGTCAACAATCTGTATTGCTTTGGAATTTCGCCCCCAGCACGGCGCCCTTCGCCGGCCGCCACGATGATCGCCGCCACCTCCATGCCAGGGAAATTCCTCTCCATGGTGCTGCGTCGCAGCATAATTTTCTGGCGCCCGGTTTTTAGGCGCCCTAGGCTCAGTTCCACACTGGAAGAGCAATGCTGGGTTTGGCTGAAATTCCCGCTTTTGTCTCGCACGCCCGCGGTCGCAGGTCGTGAGCGACACGCTGCCTAAGCCGCGCGCCCCGCGCCAGACCGCGCCCGATCCCGGGCGTTGGATCGAAGCGCTGCCGGCCCCGGTGCTCGGCATCGATACGGGCGAACGCATCCGCTTCGTCAACGCCGCGGCGGCAGAACTGCTGGCCGGCGTCGGGCGTGGCCTGCTGGGCCGTCGTCTCGATGAAATCTTTGGGGCGGACGCACCGCTTATCGCATTGGCGCGCCGCGCGCTTGCCGGCGCCTCCGGCATTGTCGACGCCGACATCGCCATCACCGGCCCCGGCTTTGCGCTGGGCCGCGCCAGCGTCGCCGCCGGCCCGGTAGGGGAGAACGGCTACATCGCGCTGGTGCTGACGCCGGCGCCACGCGCGCGCAGCGCGCCGCCCGCCACCGCCAACTCCGCCGCGCGCACGCTGGCGCACGAAGTTCGCAATCCGCTCGCCGGCATCCGTGCGGCTGCGCAACTCATCGCCCGCGTCGACGACGCGGAGTCCGCGGCGCTGGCGAAGCTCATCTGCGACGAAGTCGATCGCGTCAGCCGCCTGACCGATCGCATCGATCCGCTCGGCGCCATCGACGTGCCGCGCTTCGATCGCCTGAACATCCACGAAGCGCTGGAGCGCGTGCGTAAGCTGATCGGCTCAAGCGCGCCCGACGTGCTGCTGCGCGAACGCTACGATCCGAGCTTGCCGGCCGTGCGCGGCGATCTCGACCAGCTGATTCAGGCGTTCCTCAACATCACCAAGAACGCTGCGGAGGCCGTCGGCGGCCAACCCGACGGCGAAATCGCCATCATCACGTCGTATCGTCCGGGGGTGCGCTTCCGTTCGGCCGCGAGCGGCGCAGCGCGCGCTCAGCTTGAAGTGCAAGTCATCGACAACGGCCCCGGCCTGCACCCGGACGTCGCCGATCGCCTGTTCGAAGCGTTCGCAACCACCAAAACCGGCGGCATGGGCCTTGGCCTCACAGTCGCGGCCGACATCGTCGCCCGCCATGACGGGCGCATCGAAGTCGAAAGCCGCCCTGGGCGCACCGCATTCAAAGTTCTGCTTCCCATCGATCCGGAGGAGACTCCATGAGCGCACGTATCCTGCTTGCCGATGATGACGCCTCGCTGCGCTTCGTGCTGTCGCAGGCGCTCGGCAAGGAAGGCTACAATGTGCGCGCCACCGGCAACGTCGCGACATTGGCCAAATGGGTCCGCGACGGCGAAGGCGACCTGGTGCTGAGCGACGTCTATATGGGCGACGATTGCGTGTTCGACGCGTTGCCGGGCATGCGCATGGCACGACCGAACTTGCCGGTCATCGTCATGAGCGCGCAATCGACAGTGTCGACGGCGCTCTCGGCGGCGGGCGCGGGCGCCTATGATTACATGCCCAAGCCGTTCGACCTGGACGAGTTGATGGCCGCCGTTCGCCGCGCTCTCGCTGGCGGGCCTGACGCAAAGGTGCGCGCACAGACGAGCAAAGCCGAAAAAGAAGAGAAGCTGCCGCTGATCGGCCGCTCCGCGGCGATGCAGGACGTGTATCGCGTGATGGCGCGCGTCGCCGGCACCGATCTTACAGTGCTGGTGGAGGGTGAGAGCGGCACTGGCAAGGAACGTGTCGCGCGCGCCATCCACGATCACAGCCGACGCGCCAATGCGCCATTCGTTTCCGCCAGTTTGGCTGGCGCCGCCGCAGCCCAAATCGAGCAGGACCTGTTCGGCCCCGAAGGCAAGTTCGCGCAAGCGAGCGGCGGCACGCTGTTCCTGGAAGACGTGGACGAGCTGCCAAGCGATGCGCAAACCCGTCTCGCTGGACTGCTGCACGCCGACGATCCCGCTGAACGGCCCAATGTGCGTTTGATCGCCGCTGCGCAACGCAATCTCTCGGCGCTCGTGCGCCAAGGCGCATTCCGGCAAGACCTGTTCTATCGCCTGAATGTCGTCGCCATTCGCTTGCCGCCGCTGCGCGAGCGGCTCGACGATGTCGGCGACCTCGCGCGCGCCTTTCTCGTGCGGGCCAAGCGCGAAGGATTGCCCGAGAAAACGATCGACAACGCCGCCATCGAACGGCTCAAGGCGCACAGCTTTCCCGGCAACGTCCGCGAACTGGAAAACCTGCTGCGCCGCGCGGCGGCGCTCAGCCCCGCGACCGTCATCACGTCCAACGAAATCGGCGTACAATTGGGCGCGACCACCCACGAAGAAGCCGCGGTTGAAACCGCCGATGATTTCGAGTCCGCGGTGGGGCGGCGGCTGACCAACGAATTCGCCGCAGCGGGCCCGGCGCTGCCGCCGGCCGGCCTCTATGATCGCTTGCTGGCGGAAGTCGAACGCCCCATGATCATCCAGGCGTTGCAGGCGACGCGCGGCAACCAAATCCGGGCCGCGGCCGTCCTCGGCATCAACCGCAACACCCTGCGGAAGAAGATTCAGACCCTGGGTATCCGAACTGGACGCGGCGATTGACGCCGCCGTGATCTTCGTCCAACACCATGTTGCAATCGCGCAACATGGGGTCCCCCGGCCATGGTGCATCAACTTGCAGCCGGCGAGGCGTCGGCGGATGGCTCGATTCTCAGCGACCAGCCGCAGAGCCGCAGCACGCTGATCTTCATTGTTGGACTGTGCGTCGCCGTGCTGCTTACAGCCGCGGCCACGGTTGCACTGCTGCTCGGCGAAGGTTTGGCGGGCGACGCCAACGGCATCATCCGCAATTTGCTGATCGTCAGCCTCGTCCTGTCGGCGGGCCTGGCCGGCATCCTTATGCACAGGCTGATGCGGGTGGCGCGCGCTTGGCGCGAGTCCGCCACCGGGGCGCGCCTCCACATCCGGTTCGTCACGCTGTTCACGCTGGCGGCGCTTGCCCCAGCCATCATTGTCGCGGCGTTTCTGGGCTTCACGTTCAGCCAGGGCGTTGAGCGCTGGTTCAGCCAGCGCGTCGAAAGCGCCATTGAAAACGCCGCAAATGTCGGGCGCGCTTATGTCGACCTGGCGTCCGGCGGCATCAGCGGCGAAGTCGAGGCGATGGCGGTCGATCTGAACGCCGCCCAGCGTGGCCTGGTGGACGACCGCGCGCGCTATCTCGACTTTCTCGAAGCGCAGGCGATGCGGCGCGAACTGAGTTCGGCCTATGTCATCAACAGCACCGGCGCTGTGCTGGCGCACAAGGTTTTCCCAGGCGAAGCGGCGCTTGAGACGCCGGCCTCCGGCGCCTTCGAAGCCGCCAACGAGGGCGATGTGTTCATCGCCTTCGATGATGCGCATGATCGCGTTGTCGCGCTCTATCGCCTCGATGCCTACGACAACGCCTATCTCGCCGCGACCCGCACCGTCGCACCGGGCATCGTCGCGCGGCTGCGCTCGTTCCGCGAATCCGTCGCCGACTATCGCTCAGCGCGCTTGCAGCAGAACTCTCTGCGCGGGCTGTTTGGTTTGGCGTATCTTTCCACCGCGATCATCGTGGTGTTGGCCGCCGGTTGGGTGGGCCTCACCAGCGCCACGCGCGTTGCCGAACCGATCGGGCGCCTGGTCAACGCTTCCCGCAGGGTCGCCGCCGGCGACCTCAAAGCCCGCGTCGCGGTAGGGGAGGAACGCGACGAAGTGGACGCCCTCGCCGGCGCCTTCAACCGCATGACCGCGCAGTTGGACTCGCAACGACGCGAGCTGGTCACTGCTCAAGAGGACGCAGAGCAACGGCGCAGCTTCATCGAGGCGGTGCTTGGCGGGGTAAGCGCCGGCGTTGTCGGTCTCGACCGCGATGGCCGCATCACGCTTGCCAATCGCTCAGCCGCGCAACTCGTTGGCGCCGGCGATGAACGCTTGGTCGGCCGGCGCCTGGTGGACGTAGCGCCGGAATTCACAGACCTGCTGAACCAGCCGGCGCCGTCAGGAGAAACCGCGCCGCAGCGTGTCGATCTCATGCGCGAGAGCGGCTCGCTCAACCTCAGCGTCCGCATGAGCCCCGACGCCGAAGGCGGGCTCGTGCTCACCTTCGACGATATGACCAAGCTCATCGCGGCGCAGCGCCAGGAAGCCTGGAAGGATGTCGCCCGCCGTATCGCCCACGAAATCAAAAACCCGCTGACGCCGATCCAGCTCTCGGCGGAACGGCTGCGCAAGAAGTACGCGGCGGAGGTTACGTCCGATCCGGACACCTTCCAGAAATGCACCGACACCATTCTGCGCCAAGTCGCCGACATCGGACGCATGGTGGACGAGTTCTCGTCCTTTGCGCGGATGCCGACGCCGCGCATGGCGTTCGCCGATATGAGCGACATCGCCCGTTCCACGGTGTTCGGCCAGCGCCTCGCGTTTGCCGATCTGCGTATCGAAGTGGAGGGCGTCGACAAGCCGATCGGCCTGGTCAGCGACGAGCGGTTGATTTCGCAAGCGCTGCTCAATCTGATCAAGAACGCCGCCGAAAGCGTGCAGGCGCGGCGCGCCCGCGATGGCGAGCCGAAAGACGGCTTTGTTACTCTGCGACTGCGCGATCTCGATTTTGGCGTGCAGTTTGAGGTGATCGACAACGGTCTCGGCTTTCCCGAAAAGGATCGCCACCGGCTGATCGAACCTTATGTGACGACACGCACGCGCGGGGCGGGGCTTGGCCTCGCCATCGTCGCGCGCATCGTCGAGGACCACGGGGGGCTCATTGAGTTGGATGACGCGCCGGGCCAAGGGCCAGGCGCCGTCGTCCGTTTCGTTCTCCCCAAACGCGGCGAAGAAACCCCCGCCGCTGAACATGGCGCAGGAGCTGCCTAATGGCGTCTGACATTCTCATCATCGACGACGAAGCCGACATTCGCGACCTTGTCTCAGGCATCCTCGAGGACGACGGGCATCAGGTCCGCACCGCGCGCGACAGTGACGAAGCGCTGGCCGCTTTGCGCAAGCGCAGCCCCGCGCTGGTTGTGCTCGATGTCTGGCTGCAGGGCAGCCGCATCGACGGGCTCGAACTGCTGAGCATGTTCAAGGAAATCGATGAGGACTTGCCGGTGGTGGTCATCTCCGGCCACGGCACCATCGAAACGGCGGTCGCCGCGATCCGCAAAGGCGCCTACGATTTCGTCGAGAAGCCCTTCACAGCCGACCGCCTTCTGCTTGTCGTGCAGCGCGCACTCGAAACCGCGAAGATGAAGCGCGAAATCAGCGCACTGAAAGCACGCTCGTCGGCCAGCGACGATCTGATCGGCTCCTCGCCGGTCATGGCCGCCCTGCGCGCTTCCATTGATCGGGTGGCGCAAACCAATTCTCGCGTCCTGATCACCGGGCCCGCCGGCTCGGGCAAAGAACTCGTCGCGCGCCTCCTCCATGAGCGCAGTCCGCGCGTCACGGCGCCTTTCGTGGCCATCAACGCCGCCTCGATCGCCCCTCACCGCATGGAAACGGAGATCTTCGGAGAGGAGGGGCCCGATGGACGCCCGCGCAAAATCGGCGTCTTCGAACAAGCCCACGGCGGCACGCTCTTCCTCGATGAAGTCGGCGACATGCCGCCCGAAACGCAGTCGAAGATCCTGCGCGTGCTGGTGGATCAGCGCTTCCAGCGCCTGGGAGGCAGCACCGATGTGCAAGTGAACGTGCGCGTCGTCTCGTCGACCTCGCGCGATCTGCGCGGCGACATTGAGCAAGCACGCTTCCGCGAAGACCTGTTCCACCGCCTCAACGTCGTGCCGCTGCGTGCGCCGAGCCTGGCCGAACGGCGCGAAGACATTCCCGAACTGGCTGGCTATTTCGTCGGACGGCTGGCCGGCATGTCCGGCGTGCCGGCGCGCCAGATCGCCGAAGATGCTCTGGCCGCGCTGCAAGCCGCTGACTGGCCCGGCAATGTCCGCCAGTTGCGCAACGTCATCGAGCGCATCCTCATCCTCGCCACCGGCGATCCCGCCACCGCGGTGACAGTCGATGCGCTGCCGCCGGAGGCGTGGCCGTCGGCGGGCTTCTCAAAGCATGACGGCTTGCAGGAGGTCATCGGACTGCCGCTGCGCGATGCGCGCGAACGCTTCGAGCGCGAGTACCTCAACGTGCAGATCACCCGTTTCGGCGGCAACATCTCGCGCACCGCAGCCTTCATCGGCATGGAGCGCTCGGCTTTGCACCGCAAGCTCAAGTCGCTTGGCGTCGAAGCCCCGGGCCGCAACGGCCAAGAGGCCGAATGAGCCGCACTGCGTACGTGAACGGCGTCTATACGCCGCTCAGCGCCGCGCGCGTATCCGTGCTCGACCGCGGCTTTCAGTTCGCGGATTCGATCTACGAGGTCTGGGCCGTGCGTGGCGGGCGGCTGTTCGACGAGGCCGAACATCTGGCGCGCCTCAAGCGGTCGTTGGCGGAGCTGCGCATCGCAGCGCCGATGAGCGACGCCGCTTTGATGCTGGTCATTCGCGAAACCGTGCGCCGCAACCGCGTGCGTGACGGCATCGTCTATCTCCAGATCAGCCGCGGCGCGGCCCCGCGCGACCACGGCTTCCCAGCGCCGGCGGTGCGCCCAACCATCGTGATCACGGCAAAGTCGCTTGACCGCGCGGCGTCGGAAGCGCGCGCCGCCAGCGGCGTCAAAGTGATTTCGCTGCCCGAGACCCGTTGGGCGCGGCGCGACATCAAATCCGTCAACCTCTTGCCCAATGTGCTCGCCCGCCAAGCCGCGCGCGAGGCCGGCGCTTTCGAAGCCTGGTTCGTCGATCACGAAGGTTTTGTGACGGAGGGGACGTCGTCCACCGCCTGGATCGTGGACGAGGCCGGCGCGTTGCGCACGCGCCCGCTCTCGCACGACTTGCTCCACGGCGTGACGCGGGCGGTGCTGCTGCGCATCGCCGAAGAGCGCCAAATCGCTGTGATCGAGGCGCCGTTCACGGTGGCGGAGGCGCACAATGCACGCGAGGCGTTCATCAGCGGGGCCAGCAATCCCACCGTTCCGGTGATCTCTCTCGACGGCGCGCCGATCGGCGATGGCAAGCCTGGGCCGGTTGTACAAGCGCTGCGCGCCGCCTATTTGGGCGCCGGCGCCGCCGATGCAGCGTAGCGAATACCGTTCAGGTTGGCGCCGCCGGCAACGCACCCTATAGCTCAGACCTCAGCCGCGCGCTTCGTCGCGGTGCAATAAGGCATGGGGCTAACCATGGATAAGAAACAAAACCTCCAGGACACGTTCCTCAACGCGGTCCGCAAGGCCAAGACGCCGCTCACGATTTTCCTGGTCAACGGCGTGAAGCTGCAGGGCGTGGTGACCTGGTTCGACAATTTCTGTGTGTTGCTGCGGCGCGACGGCCAGGTGCAACTGGTCTACAAGCACGCCATCTCTACGATCATGCCGGGCGCGCCGGTGCAGCTCTACGAGATCGACAAGGCCGCTGATGAAGCCGACGGCTGAAACGCCGACCAAGGACATAAACCGCGCCATCGTCCTGCGCCCGCTTGCGAGCGCGGTGGAAAGCGTGCGTGACGGCGAAGCGAGGCTCCTCGAAGCGGTGGGCCTCGCACAGGCGCTTGGCCTCGATGTGGCGGCGGCTGAGGCAGCGCCGGTGCGCCAGATCAGCCCGCGCACCTATTTCGGTTCTGGTCGCGTCGAGCGGCTGAAGACGCAGAGCGAAGAGGTTGGCGCTGGCGTTATCGTCATCGATGGCGCCTTGTCGCCGGTGCAGCAGCGCAATCTCGAAACCGATACCGGCGCCAAGATCATCGATCGCACCGGGCTCATCCTCGAGATTTTCGGTTTGCGCGCGCAGACCAAAGAGGGGCGCTTGCAGGTCGAACTCGCGCGCCAGCAATACGAGCGCTCGCGCCTGGTCCGCACCTGGACGCACTTGGAACGTCAGCGCGGCGGCCTCGGCAAAACCGGCGGCCCGGGCGAAACCCAGATCGAACTCGACCGCCGCATCATCGCCGACCGCATCATCCGCTTGAAGCGTGAGCTTGAGGACGTACGCCGCACGCGCGGCCTGCAACGGCGCGCCCGCACGCGCGCGGGCATGCCCGCCGTCGTGCTGGTGGGCTACACCAACGCCGGCAAGTCGACGCTGTTTAATCGGCTGACGCAAGCTGGCGTATTGGCCAAGGACATGCTGTTCGCCACGCTCGATCCGACAGCGCGGCAAGTGCGCCTGCCGAGTGGACGCGCGGTGATCATGAGCGACACTGTCGGCTTCATCTCAGATTTGCCGACAGAACTTGTCGCCGCGTTTCGCGCCACGCTTGAGGCGGTCACGGAAGCGGATCTGCTGCTGCACGTACGCGACATTGCCCATGAAGACAGCGAGAAGCAGCGCGCCGACGTGCTCGCCGTGCTGGCGCAGCTGGCGAAAGACGCGGGCGGAAAATCACCGCCAGTGCTGGAAGTCTGGAACAAGATCGATCAGCTCGGCCCGTCAGTGCGCGAGGCGCGCTTGCGGCGGGCGCATGCGGCCGAAGAGGGGGCGCAAGCCACCCTGCCCCCCGTGGCGATTTCGGCGGTGACGGGGGAGGGCGTGGACGCCCTGCTCGCCGTGATCGACCGCGCTGCCTTCTCCGCCACGCGCGTCGTCACCCTCACCTTGTCGCCCGATCAAGGCAAAACCCGCGCGCAGATCGCCGCCGCCGGCCGCATTCTCGAAGAAGCCAGCGACGACGCCGGCAACATCACGCTCAAGGCTGAACTCTTGATCGAAGACGCCGCCCGCTTCGCACCCTACGAGCCCCTGCCCGAAGATCTACGCCCAGCGGCGGAGTAGGGGAACGGCGCGGTTTAAGAGAGGGCACTAGAGCAGAAGTGTGTGTCACTCTTTCCAACATTCGTGGGCGACACACACGCACTGCACGACGACGCGGCGCATGATGTACGAGACTGAAAAAGTGTGTGTGTCACCCTTTCCCGGCACCTAGAGGCGCAACCTTCTATCCGCCGAACACCAATTTCCGGCTGCGATAATCGGGTCGGACGGGAGGATTTTGCTCAGCACCGGTGGACCGAGGCCCCGCGACTATGAATTTAACTTCATCCCTCTCGCTCGCCTAATGTTATTCAAGTGGCGCCGCCGGATCCTTTATATCTTCAGCCGCCACGCGGATAGGGGGTGACACCTCGATGAAGTGCGCGACAGTTTGGCTGATGGCCTTTGTTTTGGGCGTCTGCCTCTTCGGCTCCGCCTTGGCGGGCAACGATGAGGATTCATGCCCGCGCCCAAGAGCAAGTTCGCCGGTCGCAGTGGATGAGGGGGGCGCTGTGGTGAACGAAGACACTACTTGCGCGCGCTTCAATCGGTGGATCGCTTCTTCTGTCTCCGTCCCGTCTGAGCCCGGCGGGCATGTCTTTACAGTCCGAACGCTGATGGCGCCGCAAGAAAGTGGCTTGGCAGATCGTCTTGAGGCGGTGGAAGTGTTCTTTGACGGCCGCCGATTGACGCGGCTCTATGCTGATGAGCTCCATCAAATCGGCACACCCGTCCTCTCTCGGATGCGCGTCGTCACTTTCGGTGGGGATGTTCGGAGCATAGAAATTCGCATGCCTGTCGTTTCCCGCTGCGATCACGCAATTGATGAATTGCGTGGCAGCGCCAGCTATTATCCTCTCGAGGTGGACGACCCTGGCGGCATGGACATCTATTACAACGGTTATGCGATCATTGACGTTCAGGTCCCGTTGCGCGGACGCAGAGTCGCGCACACAGTTAGTGTGTATCGTTGTGATGAGGGAATTCTTGAACGCCAAAGATGAGGTTGTCTCTTCTGAGCGATCCACACACCCGTCCCTTCCGAAACTTCAATTCGCTAGCTCGCGGGTCTATCGGCGATGCGGACGGCTGTCCCTTCCGAAAACCTCATTTCGCCGGCGCGAGGGCGTATCGGCGGTGCAGGCCACCTTGCCCAAAGCGAGGTGGGTGCGGTCGAAATTGTAATAGTCGACATAGTCCCTGAGCACGCGGCGCAGGTGCGTCGCGTTGAGGATGATCTGGTGGTCGAGACACTCGCGCCGGATCGATCCGATCAGCCGCTCGACATGGCCGTTCTGCCCAGGGTGAGCGCGCGGAAGTGTGCGGACTAACACCGTCGCCCCCTCTCCCGCAGTGCGGGAGAGGGTTGGGGTGAGGGACCGGCGCTAGCGTTTGCAAGTTGGAGCGCGCGGCTCCGCCGCGCATGCGTCGCGGAGCGACGCGCTCCAGTGACAGACAGGGTGACACACACGCACGTCGTGCTGTGCAGCGTTAGCCGCCGTTATCGTGGGTGCGTGTGTGTCACCCACTGCACCCCACCGACTCGGTCCTATCCCCGGATTTTTCACTGTAAATACAACAAAACCAGCCCCCTCAATCCGACCGGTTTCCGAGCGGGCGTATACTCCCGCTCATGACCATTCACCCAACCCCAATCAGCCATCAACGCCTCGCCCGGCTCAATGCCTGGGCGAGGCTGTGGCTGATTTGGTTGGGCGGATTGGTGGCGCGCTTCTTCTCCAACGACTGGCGCGCCCGCGATCTCGATCACGCCGCGAAAATCGTCGGCAAGCTTTTGATGATCAACACGGCCATGCACGTGCGCGCGCAACGCACGCCGAAGCGTTACGGCCGGCGCAAGGACTATATCCTGCGCACCATACTCGGCTCACACATCCGCCGCGCTCTACGCGGGAGCACATTCGCCACGCGCTTCTTCGCCATCCTCTCGGTAATGCGCGATCTGGACCAACACGTCGTCCGCCTCGTGCGCCGCTTGCGCAACGGGCTGACGCGGCTCCACATCATCGACCCGCTCACCGTCAGCGACGCTTGCGCGCATCTCTGCACGCGCGACGCCGCACGCGCCGACACGTCCTAAAGCCGCTGCACCAGTTCGGCCGCGAACACGCTGAGCGTATCGTCACGCGCGCCCATCACCACGATCCTGTCGCCAGCTTCGGCAAGCTCGATGAGTTTGTCGCCGCACGCATTGCGTTCGGCGAACGCCATCGCTTGCAGTCCGCGCGCGCGCACGCCGGAAACGATGTGTTCGCTGGTGACGCTGCGGTCCACGGTGCCGCCGAAATAGACCGGGTCGGGCATGATCAGCACATCGTCGCCGCCCATAGTGCGCGCGAAGCAATCGATAAACTCCGCCCGCATCAGCTTGAGCGGCCCAAATCCGTGCGGTTGAAACATGATCAGCAGCCGCCCCGGGAAGGCGTGAAGGGCAGCCAGCGTCGCGCTGATCTTATCGGGATTGTGCGCGAAATCGTCGATCACCGTGACGCTGCGCGCCGTACCGACGACCTCAAGCCTGCGCTTGGTTCCTGCAAAACCCTTGAGCGCATCAGCCGCTTCCTTCAGCGACAAGCCATAGGCGCGCGCCGCGGAAAGCGCGGCCAAGGCGTTGGCGACGTTGTGCTCGCCCGGCACGGCCAGATCGACCGTCGCACTCTGACGGGTGTCTTTCTCCAGCACGTCAAACGAAACCCCGTCCGGCGCCAGGCGAATGGCCGAGCAGTGCAGGTCGGCCAGGCCCGAGCGCAGCGCGTAAGTCCGCGTCCGCACCTTGGTGGTCAAAACCAGTTTCGCGGTTTCCTCGTTGTCGAGATTGAGCACCGCGACCTCGGCCTTGTTGACGAAGCCCGCGAACAGCGCCCGCAACTCGTCCATGGTCTTGTGATCGAGCGCGATATTGTTGACGACGGCGATGGTCGGTTCGTAGCGCGCGATCGAGCCGTCGCTCTCATCGACCTCGCTCACGAACGCGTCGCCCTTGCCGACGAGAGCGGAGGCAAACAGCGCCTCCGGAGTCACGAAGTTCTTCATCACCGCGCCGTTCATGACGGTGGGATCGCGCCCGGCGCGGTGCAGCAGCCAGGCGATCATGCCGGTCGTCGTCGATTTGCCGCTGGTGCCGGCGACGCCGATGCGCACCGGCGCGGCGTTGAACAATTCGGCCAGCAATTCCGGCCGCTTCATGTCGCGCGCGCCAAGCCGCTTGGCCGCAACCACATCGCCAACCGTGTCTTCCACCGCCGCGGAACGCACCAAGATCTGCGCGGCGCTGGTCATGCCGCTGCCGTCCTGCGGATAAAGCGCGATGCCTTGCGCTTGCAGATATTCGAACTTGGCGCCAAGGCGGCCTTGATCGAGCGAACGGTCCGAACCGGCAACCGTCACGCCCTTGCCGCGCAAGATCAGCGCGAGCGGCAACATGCCGGAGCCGCCCACGCCGGAGAAGAAATAGGATTTGGCGTGACTCATGAGCCCCGGTTATGAGGACAAACGCCGCCTCTCGGCAAGGACGCGAACCAGAGCACAATGGCCCCATCGATCCGCATCGGCGTCGTCGCGCCCGGCACGCGCATCGATCACGCCTTGGCCGAGCGGCTCAAGGCCTTCGCCGCGGACAGTTTTCTCGACCGCGCGCCGGAAATCGTTGTGCATCCGCAATGCTTCCTGAGCGCCGGTCACTTCGCCGGCGACGACGCCGCGCGCCTGTCAGCGTTTGTGGAATTCGCCAATGATCCGTCGCTCAACGCGATCTGGTTTGCGCGCGGCGGCTACGGCGCCTGCCGCATCGCGGAGGCCGCGCTTGCGGAGCTCAGCGACAAAGCCGCCGCCAAGACTTATCTCGGCTACAGCGATGCCGGCGCATTGTTGGCCGGATTGTATAAGCGCGGCTTCGCCGAAGTCGCGCACGGGCCGATGCCGGTCGATCTCACGCGCGCGGGCGGCGAAGCGGCGGTGAAGCGGGCGCTCAGCTGGCTCATCGACCGCGCGCCGGAATCGCTCGAACTCAGCGTCATGTTCGAAGGCAAGACGATGGCCTTCAACATCATGATCCTGCAGTCGATCCTCGGCACTGCCCTGGAGCCGGATTTCGCCGGCCATGTGCTGATGCTCGAAGACGTGGGCGAGTACCTTTACCGTGTGGACCGCGCCCTCTTCCAGATCACCTCTTCGCCCAATGTGCGCCGGGCGAGGGGGATCAAACTCGGCCGGCTTGGCGACGTGCCGGAGAACGACAAGCCCTTCGGCGCCAACGACGAAGAGATGCTGAAATATTGGTGCGCGAAAGCCGGTATTCCCTATCTCGGGCGCGCCGATATCGGCCACGACGTCGAAAACAAGGTAGTGCCATTCGGCGCGCTGCGGCGCTAGTCAGCCATCACGTCGCGCGGTGGCGGCTCGAAGGTGTGACCGCGCAAATAACGTTCGCGCCAGAACGAGTATTGGTTGAACTCGCCGTGCTCGGTCGGGTGACACCGCATCAGCGGCTCTTCTGTGTCCTCGGGATTGGCCATCGTCTGGCATTCGCTGCCGAAGCGCTCGGGCGTTTCGTATTGCAAGGCGAAGACGCGGAAAGTCATGCGCGGCATCGCATCGGGCGGGAAGTACTGATAAGCGTCGCGAATATTGTCCCACTTGCCCATGCGCCGGTCGTCGGGCGAGCGCGGGCCTTCGAACATCTCGTCGATCCATTCGAGCAGACTGCCTTGCGGCACGACGCCATAGCCGTGCATCTCGCGCGACTCCGCCATCGGGTGCAGCATCAGATTGAAAAACTCCACCTCGCGGCTGGGGTCCTCGATGATCGGCAGCGCCGCGTTGCTGAAATCGCGAATGGAGTCGGCGGCGGCCATGTAGACGATGCGCCGATACGGCATGGTGGGAAAGCGGCGCAATAATTCGTCGCCGACGATCGCGCCCATGGAGTGACCATAGAAATGGACTTCGACCCGCCCGGCCAGCGGCTCGCGCGACAATTCGCAATTCAAGCGTTCAAAGAAGCGCTGGAATGTCCCTGACTCCCGCCTGCGCCCGCCTTCGGCGTCGCGCTCAGCTTGGGTGGGCGCGTAGGAGGCGCGGGCGCCGACGCGGGTGAAAGCAGCGCAATCGACGCCATCGTGCAGATAGCGCGCTTGCTGCACAAATTCCGGCGACGCCATGAACGCCATGCGCGTGCGCCGGACCATATTGTCCCAGGCGCTCGCGCCGATGCCTTGCGCGCCCGTCGCCACCGCGCGCACCGGCAGATTGGCGTAGTACGCGACCTCGCGGCCGCCAGGCGGGCGGGCATCGTCATTGAGATCGTCCGTGTCGCAATAGAGCGGCAGGATCACGCTCGCATTGTTCCAGCCATCGCTGGCGGACTCCGCTTCGCGGCTTTCGCACGCGGCGGGCAAATAGGCGCGATCGGTGCGATATTCGCGGCCGGAAAGCCTGTAGGCGCGCTGCGAAATGCCGGGCAGCAAGCTATCGACGAAGCGCAGGAATTGCTTGCCGTAAGCCTCCGGCGCGCGGCCGACGCCGCTGATCAAATCGCCGATCACCCGCACCGGCGCGAAATAACCCTGCCAGATTGGCTCTTCGTGACCATCCATCACGCAGCAGAGGCGATTGCCGTAGGAGGTGAACGGATCCGAGGTCCAGATCAGAAACAGCGGCGTGTAGCCGTCCGCCATCATTGCCGGCGCCAGGCTCTCGGCGTCGAGCACCGCGTCCTCATGAAACACCATGCCGCCATGCGCGTAGATGAGCAGGCGCACCGGCTCGTCGCCGCTTTCGGCGACGCGCGCTTGAATCTGCGCGATCAGCGCATCGAAAATGCGCACCTCGCGTTCGACGTATGGACCGTCGGCCGATTGGGCGTCGAGTTCGACATTCTCGTAGATGTCGCGCAACGCGCCGACATTGTGGACCGAGAGCGCCATGGTTTCGACATTGCAGCGCGGCGCCATGTGCACGTCGTCGGGCGGATCGTCCTCGAACTGAACTGGAATGGCGAAGACCGGCCCGTTGCGATCGCCCGCGCCATTGGCGACGCAAGCCGGCGCATCCGGCCGCTCGACCGCGAACGCCGGCGCGCTCGCCAGCGCCAGAAAGACAAGAGCCGCCCGCAGCATCTTCCACCCCCCATGGGAAGCTTGCCCGATAGGCTTCAGTTCAGCAGGGGGAAGCGCGCCGCGTCAAGCGAGAGCTAGCCCGCAAGCCTCAGACGAAGCCACAAGAGCGCCGCCACGAGGGTCACACCGACCAGCGTCGCAGGGTGAACTAGGGCGACATCGATGCCGGAGGAAGCCAGCAGCCAAATATCGAAGGCCGGCAGCGCGATTGAAGCGGTCATCAAAATGGCCAGCGCCCGCCACATGCCCAGCCCGAGGAAAATCAATCCCGCGGCGGCGATCACCAAATTGCGCGAGCGATAGACCGAGCTGTAGAGCGCAGCCGCTGGATCATCGACCGCGACGCCGAAATTGGCCGCCGCCGCGGGTGGATCGATGATGCCCCGCAGCGCCAAAAAGCCGATGAGCAACAGCAGGACGAGCGTCACCACCGTCACCACCAGTTTGAACGCGTTCGCCATACCAACCTCCAAACGGCCTAGGCTCGATCCCGTCTCTCGCGCTCGTGTGGCTCGCTAGCCCATGAACCTCCCGCGCGAGAGACGAGCGCAGTATCGCTCGGGTTTGGAGGTGTGGGATAGGTTTTGTGGCGCGCGTTGATTGTGCGCGGGATTTTGGCGTTGAGGTGTGGGATAGAGTATCGCCGTGCGGCTACGATGGCGGGGCGAGGGTGATGCGTGCGAAGTCTGAAACGTGGCTCGCAGTTTCAAGCGCTGCAATCGGCGTCTTGAACTTTCTTGGCGAAAGCTTCGCGCAGCTGACGAGCACATTCTACATAACCCACGTACCCTACCTCGTTATGAGCCTCGCGGGTGCAGTTCTGCTCATGGGCGCAGGCGCCCGTTCTCTTCTCCTTCGCCCACGCACTGCGGCGGGTCCATTGGCTGGAGCGTGGGGCTTCTTCTTTGGAACGTATTTGGCGACGCAGATCTCGAATCTCGAAGAGTGGTGGCCTGCGTCGGCCGCTCTTAGCGGAACGCCGCCGCCCGGCTTGATCATTGCCAATTTGCCGCTCATGGCAGTCGCCGCATTGCTATTCGTCTGGGCGCTCGTTCTTGCGCTTAGACAGTCGTCGCACCAGCCAACTGAGCGATAGGGCTATTTGCGCTCGTTGGACTTAGCTGCAAGCCACAGCGCTTCCCTATCGTCCAGCGGCTGGGGCCGGTGCGGCCTCGGTGCGCCCTCTCGTGTACCATCACTGATCCGGTAGCGAAGAGGGCTGTTTTGCACTATCTTGGCGACATGAAAACTTTCGACCGAATTACGCAACGGCCCGGCCTTATGGGCGGCAAAGCCTGCATTCGCGGCATGAGGGTGACTGTGGCGATGGTGGTCAATCAGATCGGCGCCGGCCGCACGGTGGATCAGGTTCTGGCTGACTACCCGTACCTTGAGCGCGAAGACATTCTTCAAGCCGTCCAATACGCAGCTTGGCTCGCCGAGGGGAAAGACCTCGCACTCGCTGAAGAGGCATGAAGCTTCTCCTCGACATGAACCTCTCGCCAGCCCTCGTGGCTAGCCTCAAGGCGGCGGGGTTCGAGGCCGAACACTGGAGCGGCCATGGCAAGGCCGTTGCGGATGACACGGAGATCATGACCTACGCAAAGCTACACGACTATATCGTCATCACGCACGACCTCGACCTTAGCGCCATCTTGGCCGCCACCAACGGCGACAAACCGAGCGTGGTGCAAATTCGCGCCGGCAATTTATCACCGGAGCTTCTGATCGGACCATTGTCATCTGGCTTGCGGCGATGCGCGTCCGATTTGGAAAGAGGCGCGCTCTTGACGATTGAAACGAAGCGCCAGCGCTTGCGGCTACTGCCGCTGAACGTAAGCGCCGGCAGCTGACAGATCACTTCTTCTCCACCCTCTTAGCTTCGAGCCAAAGCGCTTCCATGTCTTCCAGCGGCTGGGGGCCGGTGCGGTTGGCTTCGGCTAGTGCGCGCTCGATGTACTGGAAGCGGCGGGTGAACTTAGCGTTGGCGCGGCGGAGCGCGTCTTCGGGATCGACCTTCAGCTTGCGCGCGAGGTTGGCCATCACGAACAGGATGTCGCCCATCTCTTCGGCGATGTGATCCTGATCGCCGCTGGCTTCGGCGGCTTTGAGTTCGGCCAGCTCTTCGTCGAGCTTCACCAGCACCTCTGTCGAGCTCGGCCAATCGAAATTGATGCGGGCCGCCCTCTTGGTGAGCTTCTCGGCGCGCTGCAGGGCGGGGAGGGCCATGGCGACGTCGTCCAAGGCCGACGTGACGCCCTTGGCGGCGCGCTTCTCGGCTTTCAGCGTTTCCCACGCGACGGTCTGCTGCTCGGCGGTGCGGCCATCACCGGCTTCAGCGAACACGTGCGGATGGCGTTCGATCATCTTGTCGGCGAGCGCTTGGGCGACGTCGGCGAAATCGAACGCGCCAAGCTCCTCAGCCATGCGGGCGTGGAAGGCGACTTGGAAGAGGAGGTCCCCGAGTTCTTCCTTCAGCGCCGGCATGTCCTCGCGCTCGATCGCGTCAGCGACCTCGTAGGCTTCCTCGATCGTGTACGGCGCGATGGTGCGGAAGTTTTGCTCGACGTCCCACGGACAGCCGCGCTCAGGATCGCGCAGGCGCGCCATCACGTCGAGCACAGCCTGGGTGGCAGCCGCGTTGCGGGAGAGCTTTTCCTGGCTCTTTTCTGTCGCCTTTTCAGCAGCTTGGGCCGACATCCAATTCTCGCATAAGATAGATTATGGGAAACGCGTGAGTGGCGAATAGCGAGTAGCGAATAGGCTCAGGACTCGCTTTGGCGCTCTTGTAGCGACCTTATCAGGCCCCGGACCATCTTCCCGAGTTCGTCGCATGTGCCGAGCAGTTTGTCCTTCGCTGGCGCTGACATGAAAGCCAAGCGCTCAGCGATGATGGCGTGAGTCTCCAGCTCTTTCAGTGAGCCTTGTGCGACGCGCAGGAATTGGATGAAGGCGCCGGTTGTCTCGCGACCATGACCCTCAGCGATGTTCGCCGGCACTGATACCGCAGCCCGACGCATCTGAGCCGTGAGCCCCTACACTTCGGTCTTCGGGAAATCCTGTGTGAGCGAATAAACGGTTTCAGCAAGATCGACCGACATCTGCCAAACCTTCAGATCTCGATTCGACGTGATCGTCATCCCCAGCCCCACTCGCTATTCGCTACTCGCTACTCGCTTCCAATCGGATAATCGCCAGCCCAGCCATCGTAAGCCGGTTCGACGCCGGCCGGCAGCCTCGCCTTCAGCGCCTGGTAGTCGAGATCGTTGTGCATGTTGGTCAGCACGGCGTGAGCGGGCTTCAGGCGGGCGATCCATTCCAGCGCACGCTCGACATGCGCGTGCGTCGGATGCGGTTTCTCGCGCAGTGCGTCCACCACCCAAAGCGACAAGCCGTCGAGCCGCGCGAACGTCTCGGGCGGCATATCGACGACGTCGTTGGAGTACGCAGCCGGGCCTACGCGAAATCCGAGCGAACGGCCGATGCCGTGGTCCTGATCGAGCGGCAGCACTTGCATGGCGCCGCCAGGCCCGTTGACGCTGATCGCTTCGTAAGGCCGCAGCACGCCGGCGTCTTTGACGATCGCTGGATAGCCGGTCAGATTGTCGAAGGCGTAGCCGAAGCGGCGCATGAAGCTCGGCCGCGTCGATTCGTCGATCCACACCGGTATCTGGGCGCGCTGCTTCAGAAAGAATGCGCGCACATCATCGAAGCCGTGGATCTGGTCGGCGTGGTCGTGGCTGATCACCACGGCGTCGATGTGCGCGGGCTTGGCGTCGGCGAGCTGCTGACGCAGCTCGGGCGGCGTGTCGATCAACACGGTCGTGGCGTCGGCGGGATCGCCCGCCTCGCCGCGCCATTGCTGCAGCAGCAGGCCGCAGCGCGTGCGCCGGTTGCGCGGCTCATTCGGATCGCATGCGCCCCAGTCGCCGGTGGCGCGCGGAACGCCGCCGGAGGAGCCGCAGCCCAGAATAGTGACGCGCAACGTGCCGCTCATGACGCGCCTCGCGCGACGCCGGGAAATACGCGGAAGAAATTCTCCGCGAGCAGGGCGCTCCCCTCCTCCTCGTCCAGCCCCCGCAGCCGCAGCAGGGCGTTCTGGACCTCCTTCACGTGCAGCGGCTCGCAGCGTTGGCCGCGAAACGGGACGGGTGTCAGATACGGGCAATCGGTCTCGACAATGATCCGGTCGAGCGGCGTCTCGAGCGCGATGGCGCGCACGTCGTCAGCGTTCTTAAACGTCATGATGCCGGAAAACGAAATGTAGGCGCCCAAACCTATGGCACGCCGCGCCAGCTCGGCGCCGGACGTATAGCAGTGCATGAGGATGCGAAGAGGGCCCCTCCCCGCCTCCGCTTCCAGCAAATCCCCCATCGCTTCGTCGGCCTCGCGCGTGTGGATGATGAGCGTCTTGCCCAACACGCGCGCCGCTTCGGCGTGAACGCGAAACGCCTGCACCTGGTCCTCGAACGGGCTGAACTTGTAGTGCTGATCCAGCCCGGTTTCGCCGACGCCGACGACTTTCGGATGGGCGCCCAACTCAATCAAGCGCGCCGCCGTGAGCCCGAGATGGTCCTTGGCATAGTGAGGATGGGCGCCGACGCTGGCGTAGATATCGTCGTGCGCTTCAGCGATGGCGATCACTTGCGCGAAGTTTTCGATGCGGTCGCAGATCGTCACCATGCGCGCAACGCCGGCCGCGCGGGCGCGCGCGATGACGGCGTCGCGATCCTCAGCGTAGGCCTGATGGTGCAGGTTGACGTGACTGTCGATCAGCATGGCTTCACCGGCGCGACGCCGCGGCGCGATCGAGAACGCCGACCGCGCGCGCCAAGGCGTGGCGCGGGTCCATATCCAAGCCTTCGGCCTCCGAGCGCAGCGTTTCCAAGGCTGACCAAGCCTCCGCCCATTGTTCGCCGCCCTGCTCCACGCCGGTGGCGCGCGTCCACTCTTCCGCCAACTCCAGCACGCCCGCGAGGCGCTCGAACGGCTCGCCGCTCAATTGATCATAGAGCGCATGCAGAAGCGGACCAGCTTCGCCGCGCGCGACCGCTGTCTGCGCGCTGGCGAGTTGTCCGACGCCGCCGGCGAGGCCCTGGGCGCTCAGCGCAATTGCGCGCCCCGGCCGGCCCTTCGCCAACACCACAAGCGCGGGGTCGGCGCCTTCGCCCAGAGAAGCGCCAACGTCGTCATCGCTCAGCGCGCGCAAGGCCAAGCGGCGGCAGCGTGACCGGATGGTTGGGAGGATGGCGCCGGGCGCGTGACACACAAGCAGCAGCACGGACCGCGCCGGCGGCTCTTCCAGTGTTTTCAGAATGGCGTTGGCGGCGTTGCGATTGAGATCGTCGACCGCATCGATAATCGCGACCCGCATGCCGCCTTCGGACGGCGCTAGAGAAAAGAACGATCCGAGATCGCGGGCTTCATCGACGGTGATCTCACGCCGCGCTTTGCCGCGTTCATTGTAGCCGCGGCGCAAAATGAAAAGGTCCGGATGCGATTGCGCCGTCACGCGGCGCGCAATTTGATCTTCCGGATCGACGTCGAACGGGCGCGGCCCAATGGCGCGCGCACCAAGTGCGCGGCGCGCGAAGCGATAGGCCAAGGTTGCTTTTCCCAGACCCTTTGTGCCGGCGATGAGCCACGCGTGGTGCATGCGCCCGCCACGCAGCGCTTCCGCTAGCGCGTTCTCTTCCGCTTCGTGGCCGACAAAGCCAAACGTCTCGCGCGGATGCGGCGCGCCGGGTTCCTTGTCGGTTTCGGCGAGCGCTTTCTCGGCCTTCATAGCCGCGCCTCGATGGCCGCCAGCGCCGCCGCCAAGACAGCGTCCTTGCTCAGGCTCGCATCGATGACGACACAGCGCGCCGGCTCACGCGTCGCGATCTGCAAGAATTCGTCGCGCACACGCCGATGGAAGCCGCCTTCCTTGCGCTCAAAGCGATCTTCGCCAGCGTCGACGCCGCGCGAACGCGCGAGGCCGGACTTTGGATCGATATCGAGGATCAGTGTGATATCCGGATAGTCGGCGCCGATCTGCGCGTTGAGCTCATCGAGAATGGCAGGATCGAGATCGCTGCCGCCGACCTGATAAGCTCTGGTGGAGTCGAAATAGCGATCGCAAATGACCACGGCGCCGCGCTTCAGTGCGGGCCGGATCGTGTGATTGAGATGGTTCAGGCGCGCGGCGGCGAACAGCAGCGCCTCTTCATGCGCGGTCCAGCGATTGGCGTCGCCTGTCACGAGCAAAGCGCGGATTGCGTCCGCGCCGGGCGCGCCGCCAGGTTCGCGCGTCACCACCACATCGCGGCCACGTGCGCGCATGGCGTCGGCCAAGCCGCGCGCGAGCGTCGATTTGCCGGTGCCTTCACCGCCTTCAAGCGTGATGAAGCGGCCCGATTTCGTCCCTGGCGCCATGCCTCTATGAAGGGCCGAACAGGGTCAGGCGCAAGCCTTCCCAGGCGCGCGAAAACCAGTTTGCGCGGCCAATGCGCCGTCCGGCGACCAGCGGGAACTCCTGTGTCTGGAAGCCGGGGCCCTCGATCACCAGCCGCGCCACCACGTCGCCCTCGGCGATCGGCGGATGCAGAGGCCCGGTATAGACGATGTGCGCGGTCAGCCCGTCCTGCACGCCGCGCGGCCCGCCTATAACGATGTCGCTTTGCGCCACCAGCGGCGCCATGCGGCGCGAACCCAGACGCACCTGCGCCTCGCCGACCTGTTCGCCCGCGGCGGCGAGCCGCGTGATGGCGAAATCGTTGAAGGCGGCGCGCATTAGGCGCTGCGCTTCGGAATTGCGCGACGCCATGGTGGGCAGACCGTTGAACACGATGATACGGCGCTGCTCGTTGACGACGGCCGATCCGACAAGGCCGTAGCCGGAATCATCCGTGTGGCCGGTCTTCACGCCATCGGCGCCGGGATACGCGCCAAGCAGCGGATTGCGGTTCTGTTGGGTGCGGTTGTTGTGGGTGAACTCGCGCTGAGAATAGATGCGATAGAACTCGGGGAACGTGTAGATGATGTGCCGCGCCAAACGCGCGAGGTCGGCGGAGCTGATGCGTTGCTCGGGATCGTCGAGGCCAGTCACATTGCGAAAGCGGGCCGAGCGCAAACCCAGTTCGGCGGCGCGCGCGTTCATCAGCGCGACGAACGCTTCCTCCGAACCCGCAATGCCTTCGGCCAACACCACGCACGCGTCATTGGCCGAGACGATGACCGCACCCATCAGCAAGTCGCGCACGCTCACCGTCGAATTGATCGGCAGGAACATGTGCGAGCCTGAACTCGGCGCGCCGTGTTCGCGCCAAGCGTACTCGCTCACGGTGTAGCGCGTATCGTTGGTGATGGCGCCTGACTGAAGCCGCTCCAGCACGATGAGCACCGTCATCAGCTTGGCCATCGAAGCTGGTGCGATCGGCGTCTCGCAATCCTCGCAGGAGAGGATGGCGCCCGATGCGCCGTCCATGATGGTGACGTGCTGAGCGATCGCCGGGGGCGGCGGCGGCGCGGGCGCGCGACGGCGTCGCTGAGCGTCGGCGGGAGTAGCCGCGACGAGCATGACCGCAAGCATGGCGAAAGCGCCGAGAGCGCGTTTGGAAATCATGGATCCAGCCGAATCGTTCGCGCGTGGTGCGCCGTTCACTGAATCAAACCGAGGCGCCGAGATTAGGTCAACAAACCAGCGCTTCAGCGCGCCGCCACGATGCTCTCGCCGTAGCCCAGGCCCGCCAAAGTAGCGCGGGCGGCGTCCGCTTCTTCGCGGCTGCCCCAGGGCCCGACTCGGACCCGGAACAATTCCGCGCCTGAGGCGGTGCGGCGCATATCCACACTCACCGGCCCTGCCGCCTCCACGTCCGCCCGAACACGGTGTGCGTTGGCGAGATCGGAAAACGCGCCGACCTGCACGAAATAGCTGCCCGCGGGCGTCGCCGGCGGCGTCGGGGCCGGACGCGGTTGATACATCGGCGCGCCATCGAGTTCGCCTTCGTCGTCTTGAGCAGGGGCGGGCGGGAGTAGGGATGTCGGCCCCTCTTCCGCCTGCGCCGCGCGCACCGGCGCCGGCGAGGGCGGCGAAGCAGGGGCGGCCGAGCCATCCGCGTTCACGCGACGCGGTGCGGGGCCGAGGTAACGAACGTGAACACGCGCTTGGCCCTCGCGCTCGAAACCCAGCACCTCGGCGCCACGGCGCGACAGATCGATGAGGCGGTCGCCCACAAACGGCCCGCGATCGTTGACGCGAACGATGATCTCGCGACCATTCTCGAGATTGGTGACCTGTACGAGGCTCGGTATCGGCAGCGTCGGGTGCGCCGCAGTGAGCGCCTCTTGGTCAAACGTCTCGCCGCTCGCGGTGCGCTGGCCGTGAAAGGTCGGGCCGTACCACGACGCGACGCCGGTTTGCGCGTAACCCGGCTCAGGCGTCGGCACATACCACCGGCCGGCAGCTTCGTAAGGCGGACCGACACGTTCTTGTTCAAGCCAAGTCTGCGGCCCCTGCTCCTGTTGCGCGGGCTCACGTTCGACTGGTGCAGGGGCGCTGGCGCGGGCAGGCGTGGCGCCGCGGCGGAGGTCGATCACGGCCCCTTCCCGGCCTTGTTGCGCGCCGTAACCGTACGAGCGCTCGCCACCACCGGCGAGGGCGGCGACTTGTGTTTCTTGCGCGGCGTAGGTGATCGGCGCGGGATCAGCCGCCGCGGCGCCGCTCAGCGTCCACACGGCGGCGCAGGCAAAACCAACGATCGAGGCTTTGATGTTCACGAGGCGACCCCACGCATGACAATGCGAAGGGCCGACACTAACGGCGCGCCTCTTTAGGGCGCGTAAGGATTTATCCTTTTTTCAGTTTAATCAATAATCCGCGCTAACCACGGCGCGCGCCTACTTGCGCAGAAGCGCTTCGAAAAACGACAGCGCGCGCGCTGTCGCAGCTTCACGCTCCTGATCGCTGCCGGTCGCCTTGTCCAGCTTGCCTTCGAGACTGAGCGTGGCGAGGCCATGCACGAGCGACCACGCGAGCACAGCCAGATCGCGCGCGTCGTATCCCGTCGCGTCGGCAACCTCGCCGGCAATCTGCACCAGCACATCGAAGGCGCCTTGCGCGCACGCCTTCGCTTCATCGTGGCGATCCTCACGCACGAGCTCTGAGCGGAACATGAGCTTGAAATGTGCAGGATGGCTGAGCGCGAACGTGACATAGGCGCGACCGATGGCGGTGAACCGTGCGCGCGGATCGGTCCGCCCTTCCAGGGCCGCCAAAGAGGCGTCGCGTAAGCTCTGAAAACCCTCCGCCACGATCGCCGCCAAGATGGCCTCGCGATCCGGGAAGTGATGGTAGGGCGCCTGGTGACTAAGGCCCGCTCGGCGCGCCACCTCACGCATGCTGAAGCCCTCAAGCCCCTGCTCGGCGAGCAGGGCCAGACTGGCGTCGAGCAGGGTCCGGCGCGCATCGCCGGGGGCGGGGGCAAGCCTTGAGGCCATCCTTGACACTGTCAGGTATTCACTTGACAGTGTCAATCTAGCGTGATCTCTGAATGCATCCAATATCGTTCAGCGGAGCGGTGGAGATGCGGGGCGCAGCGAAATTTTTCATCGTGACGGCGGCGCTGGCGTTCGCTGTTAGCTGCGCGCCGTCCGCCTCAGATGCCGACACTGACGCCGCGCCCGCGACTTTGGTCGAAGTGGTGGCCGTGCAGCCTTACGCCAGCGCCGGTGCGGTGCGCGCCAGCGGTCTGGTTGGCTACAAGCGCGAGCCGCAACTGGCGTTCGCCGCACCTGGCATCGTCGGCGCGCTCGACGTCGATGCTGGCGACGTCGTTCGCCGCGGCCAGCGTTTGGCGACGCTGCGGCGTACGAGCGTTGGCTCCAATGCCGATGAAGCCGCCCTCGCCCGCGCCAATGCCGAACGCGATCTCGCGCGCACGCAAGCTCTCTACGAACGCGGTTTCGTGTCTGAGGCACGGCTCGACGACGCACGTCTCGCCGTTGAACGCGCGCGTGACTCTTCGGTGCTGACTGCGCCCGCTGATGGCGTCATTCTCCGCCGCACGGCTGAAACCTCACAGACTGTCGCCGCCGGCACGCCGATTTTCATCCTCGGCGAAGCGGCGTCCGGCATTGTCGTGCGCGCGCCCGTGGCCTCGCAGGAAGCCGCGCGCATCCGCGTCGGCGATGCGGCGCAAGTGCGTGTCGCCGGCGCGCCCGTTTTGCAAGGCCGCGTGACCCGCGTCGGCGCCAAAGGCAATGACGCGACCGGCGCATTCGAAGTGGAAGTCGAGGTCGCGGCGCCGGAGGGGCTGCGTAGCGGCATGGTGGCGGAAGTGGAAGTCGCGCCAAGCGTGACGGGCCAGGCGCAAGCGGAGGCCATTATCGTGCCGACGCTCTCGCTCCTCGATGCGCGCGCCGATCAGGGCGTAGTGTTCGTGGTCGACGCAGAAGATGTCGCGCGGCGCCGCGCCGTGCGCACCTCTGGCGTGACGCAAGAGGGCGTTCTCGTGGTGGAAGGGCTGGCGCCGGGCGACCGCGTTGTATCGTCGGGCGCGGCCTATCTGCGCGACGGCGTCGCCGTCCGCGTTGCCGCCGGCAGCTAAATGCAGGCGATCACCCGCTTCTTCGTCGATCGCTGGCAATTCACCGCGATCCTGTTCGTGCTGCTGATCGCGCTGGGCATTGGCGCAATCGTCGCCATCCCGAAGGCTGAAGACCCGATCGTCGAATTTCCCGGCGTGGCCGTCGCGATCGTGCTGCCCGGCGCCGACGCCGAACAAATGGAGCGCCTGGTGGCGATCCCGGTCGAGGACGCCATCAACGGCATCGAAGATATTCGCGAAATCCGCTCGTCGAGCCGCGCAGGGCTCGCGGTTGTGTCTGTGGAGTTCGAGTGGGGCGCGGACGCGGAAGAAAAATTCGGCGAAGTGGTGCGCGAGATCAACGTGGTGCGCCCTTCCCTGCCCGAAGGCGTCACCCAAATTCGTCCGCGCCGCTTCAATCCTGCGCAAACGAGCGTGGTGCAAGTGGCGCTGACCAGCGCGGACGCACCGTTCCGACAATTGGAATCCTACGCCAAGGCGCTGCGTGACGCGCTCGAGCGCGCGCCGGGCGTGCAACAAGCCGAAGTCTGGGGCGCGCCGCCGGCGGAGGTTCGCGTCGCCGCCGATCTTGATCGCCTCGCCGCCTATCGCCTACCGATCACGGCGGTGGCGGATGCGCTGCAGCGGGAAGGGCTCGATACACCGATTGGCGCCGTGGAAGTGGGCGGCCGGCGCTTCAATCTGCAAGCTTCAGGCTCGTTCAACAGCCTAGACGAAATACGCAATGTGGCTCTGCGCGCCGAAGGCGGGTCGGTGCTCACCGTTGGCGACGTCGCCGAAATCGCCTGGGCCAATGACGAACGCGCGCACATTACCCGCTTCAACGGCGAACGCGCCGTGTTCGTGAGCGCGCGCGCCAGACTGGGCGAGAACATTTTTCCGGTGCTTCGAGGCGTGCGCGCCCGCATTGACACATTTGCGGCGACCCTGCCCGAAAACATCGTGCTCCACAGGGGCTTCGATCAATCGGAGACGGTGAAGCACAGGCTCGGCAATCTCGGCCGCGACTTCGCCATCGCCGTCTTCATGGTGCTGTTGACGCTGCTGCCGCTGGGCTTCCGCGCCTCAATGGTGGTTATGGTCTCGATCCCGCTGTCGCTGGCGATGGGCGTGGTTGCGATCCACGCCTTCGGCTATTCGCTCAACCAGCTCTCGATCGCGGGCTTCGTGTTGGCCCTCGGGCTGCTGGTGGACGATTCAATCGTCGTCACCGAAAACATCTCGCGCCACTTGCGGCAAGGGTTGACGCCGCGCGAGGCCGCCATCGCGGGCGTGCAGGAAATCAACGTTGCCGTTATCGGCTGCACGGCGACGCTGCTGCTGGCGTTTCTGCCGATCATGGCGTTGCCGGAAGGCGCCGGCGCCTTTGTGCGCTCCTTGCCTGTGGCGGTCGTCTCCACCATCGTCGCTTCGCTGATCGTCGCCCTGACCATCATTCCGTTTCTGGCGAGCCGCCTGTTGCCGCGGGAGAACGCCGGCAAAACCAACTTGCTGCTGGACACGGTGATGAACGCGATCCACGGCGTCTATCGTCCCGCCTTGCACTTTGCGCTCGGACGCCCTCGCCAAACCGTGGCGGCGGGTCTCATCGCCTTCTTCTTGTCGCTGGGTTTGGTGCCGCAACTGGGCTTCAGTCTCTTTCCGGAGAACGATAGTCCGTACTTCCTGGTCGAGATCGAGACGCCGCAAGGCTCGGCCGTCAGCGAGACGGATCGGGCGGTGCAGTATGTCGATAGCGTCCTGGCGGAGTATGCCGACATCGAGTGGCGTTTCGCCAACTCCGGCCGCGGCAATCCGCAGATTTTCTACAACGAGATTCCGCCGGAGCAGATTTCCAACATCGGCCAAGTCTATGCGCGTTTCCATGAATGGCATCGCACCGAAGGGATGGAGAAGATCGAGGAGATCCGCGGCAAGCTCGATCAATATGCGGGCGCGCGCATCAATCTGCGCCGATTCACCAACGGTCCGCCGATCGAGGCGCCGATCGCGGTCCGCATCAGCGGCGCCGACCTGGCCGCCATCGGGGAAATCGCGGGCGAGGTAGAGCGTATCGTGCGCGAGACGCCGGGCACGCGCGACATTTCCAATCCCATGGCCGAGCGACTGATCGACCTTGACCTCAACATCAATGACGGCGAAGCGGCGCTGCGCGGCGTGCCGGCGGGGATCGTCGACCAGACGCTGCGCATCGCCGTTGGCGGCGCGCCAGTGGCCCAGTTCCGCGATCCGGCGGGCGATGCATTTCCTGTCGTGCTGCGCGCGCCGCGCGACGACGCAATGCCAGTGTCAGCGTTGCAGCAGCTCTACATCTGGAACGGCCAGGGCGGCGCCATTCCGCTAACCGAGATCGCCAACCCGCAACTTGAAAGCGGCCCCGCTTCGATCGACCGCGTCCAGCGCGAGCGAACCGCGACCGTGCAAGCCTACACTGAGCGCGGCTATCTGATCAGCGCCGTCACTGACGATGTCGCCCAACGTTTGCAGGCGATCACTTTGCCGCCCGGCTATTCGATTTCTTTCGGCGGCCAAGCGGAAGCACAAGAGCGAAGTTTTAGCGGCCTGGGGCCTGCGATCCTGATTGCGATCTTCGGCGTGATGGCGGTGCTGCTGTTGGAATTCGGCACCTTCGCGGTCACCGCCGTCGTTGCGTTCGTCATACCGTTCGGCGTGATGGGCGGTTTGATCGCGCTTTGGCTCGGCGGCGAGTCGCTGTCCTTCACCGCGATCATCGGCTTCATCGCGCTGATCGGCATTGAGATTAAAAACTCGATCCTGCTGGTGGAGTTCGCCAATCAATTGCGCGAACGCGGCGTGCCATTGCGCGAAGCCATCGAACGCGCGGGCGAGGTGCGCTTCTTGCCGGTGCTGCTGACAAGCGCCACCGCCATCGGCGGCCTGACACCGCTTTTGCTGGAAGACTCGCCGCTCTTCTCCCCTATCGCCATGGTGCTGATCGGAGGACTGATCAGTTCGACGCTGATTGCGCGCATCGTGACGCCGGCCATGTATTTGCTGCTTGCGCCCAAGGATGCCGAACCTGACGCAGTTGCGGCGCCCGCCGGAGCCTGATACCCCGCGTGACCTCTGGGATGGGTGGCCGAGTGGTTTAAGGCACCGGTCTTGAAAACCGGCGTGGGTGCAAGCCCACCGTGGGTTCGAATCCCACCCCATCCGCCAAAAGCGCTGTTCGCCCTGGTTCGCGGGCGATCGCCAAAGGCCACGGAGCGCCACCTAGTACTCTGTATTCATGGTACTTTGTACTAGGTGTGAATAAAAGAGGCGCTGTTGACGCGCGCCGTGCTTGGCGCCACAAATCGTGGATACAAACGTGGATAGAGAAAAGACTCACTCGTCAACAAACTCGACCCGTTCGCCGGTATTCTCGAAGGTCCCGCCCCAACTGCCGCGCATGCCGCAAAGCCAGCGGCCGCTGCCTTCGACGACGCGCAGGGTCGCGATCGGCCCGGTGATGTCAACGGCGAGCGTAAAGGGCGTCCCGTCGTCTTCGTTTTGATCGCGGTAAATGAGCCCGGCGTGCGTCACTTCGGCCCGCCCCGCGAGATTGCACTGGTGCGCATTGCGGAAAAAAAGCTGTACGCGCAGCGACGCATAGCCATCGCGTGTGCGGCCGACGCGCAGACCGTCGCGGATGACGAAGCTGCCGCCGCTGCCGTCCGCCATCTCGACTTCGTGCGTATGCGTGTAGTCGCCGCGAAAGTCCGGCGCGCGCGTCGCCGTTGCACACCCCGAAAGCGTAAGGACAATCACCAGAATCGCGAAACGGAGCATCACGCCACCTCGGGAGCGAGCAACCTTAGCTCCGTCTGCGGCAAATGTCGGTCCTCGTCTGGCTCCGGCTCACTCGATCCAATCCGGTCAATCGCTTCGTAGCTGCGGCAGCGGCGCGATTTCGCCAAACCCAGTCACTCGCCCAGAACTGCCGTTAGGTCCGCACGCACTAGCAACCCAACGCAAGAATTTATTGACCGCGAAAGACCTCGTCGTACCGGCAAGGCATGTCTTGCCAGCTCGCGAGGGCCGCGCCGGCTGCCGCTCGCTCTTGCTCGCCAAGTTCGCTCAGCGACTCCGCGGCGCGGTCTGCAGCGCGCTCGTAATTCTGTGCAGCGGCCAGCTGGAACCAGACATGCGATCTCACGGGATCGCGCCGAGCGGTGACAACGCGAACGATCTGCTGGCCTGGTGTCGGCGTCCTGGCTATCTCGCCCGCGTAGATGCGGCCGAGTTCGAACTGGGCGGGCGCATAGCCTTGATGGGCTGAACGGCACAGCCACTCCGTGGCCGTCTGGGCGGAGAAGCCCGGCCCCATGCAGCAATGCAGCATGCCGAGCCGATACTGGGCCTCCGGATCGCCGCGCTCAGCAGCGGGCTCGAAGTTGCCGCGCTGCGAGGCTCGCACGGCATAGGTGGCGCCGCTGACGCTTGCCCCGACACAACCCGGAAGCAGCAATATCGCGGCGACAAAAACAATATGACGCGAACCACGTGGCATTGCGCGCCCTCCAGAACGGTCAACGGGCATCGTCCGGGCATGCTTGTATCGCGAGTTACAGGCCCCTTGGCTTGTGCCTGCACCGGTAACATGCTTGGCTGCACGAACTGGACTTCGTGCGGCCTTGGGGACGCCTCGTGATGCACGAGCAGCAACGCCTGCCATTTTGGGCCCATCACACGCTCACATCAGCGGTCGCAGTGCTGGTGCTAACGCTCTCGCGTCTCGTGGGCTATTGGGCCGAGCACGCCGAAGTATCGAACTTGCTCTTGCATTCAGTCATCCTGATTGTGGTCGCCCATCCCGCGCTGACCACCAGCGCGTATTTGTTGATGCGCTTTGGACCGTCTCAGATTCCACTCTATCTGCGTGCGATCCTCGGCTGCATCGCGGTCAGCCCCTTGGTGGCATTGATCACACCGCAAGTAAGCTGGGCGCTGAACGCGGGCCCCGCGGCGGTGATGGCCGCAACGACGTACGAAGAACTCGTCGTGGTCATGGCGCAGCGCTACCCATACGTCGTTGCTGGATTTGCTGCGCTCGGCACAGCGTTCTGGATGATCGGCAATTATTCCTGGTGGACGGCCGAATTGGCCGTCGGCGCCACGCCATCCGAGAAGCCGGCGCCAGCGGCCCAGGATGCCAACGCCGGGGCCGCAGCCCCACTCTTCGTGAAGCGGCTGCCGCCCGAAAAAAGAGGAGAGGTATGGGCCCTCTCTTCCGAGCTGCACTATCGGGTCTACACATCCAAGGGCAACGACCTGGTGATGATGCGCCTCTCGGATGCGATAGACATCTGCAATTCGCTGGGGGGGCTGAGGATTCATCGATCACACTGGGTGGCGCGCGCCGGCATTGCATCGATTGATGACGAGGAAGGACAGCTTCGGGTCCGTCTCAAGAATGGCACTGAACTCCCGGTGTCCCGCAGCCGAAACTTCGCCGTGCGGGAAGAATTCCGTGAACTGATGGGCGCTTAGTGCGCCTCCGTTCGTGCATCACGAATTGCGGGCGTGCGTCATAAACCGCCTTTCGTGCGCTGCATGACGCGAGCAGTGCAATCCACAATGAGGCTGCTGCGGACGGCCCCTATGGTGGATCCCTGACAAGGGGCACCGGAATGGCCGCGGACTCACGGCGAATAATTAGCGTCTTCATTTTTCTGCTCTTTGCGGCGCTGACCTCGACGACCCCAGCGCCGGCTCGGGCCCAAGATCAGCAGCAGCGCCCCAATTTCATTGTCATCGTCGCCGACGATTTGGGGTTCTCGGACGTCGGCGCCTACGGCGGGGAGATTCGTACGCCCAACATAGACCGGCTGGCGAACGAAGGACTTCGCTTCGTCAACTATTACGTGGGCCCGACCTGCTCACCCACGCGCTCGATGCTCATGACCGGCCTCGACAATCACGTCGTGGGCATGGGCAACATGTATGAGCGCACCGCGCCCAACCAGCTTGATCAGCCGGGCTATGAAGGCGTGCTCCGGACCGATTTCAGCACGATTGCCGAAGCGCTATTTGCCGGCGGCTATCACACCTACATGGCGGGCAAGTGGCACCTTGGGAAAGATCCAGAACACATTCCGGCGGCGCGCGGCTTTGAGCGCAGCTTCTCCATTCTGCCTGGCGGCGGCTCCCACTTCGATTTCACCGGCATCAGCAGCGAAGAAGAGGTCACCCAGTTCAACGCTGATGGCGAGTACCTGACGCGTCTGCCCCGCGACTACTATTCCACCCGCACCTTCACCGATCAGATCATCGAGTACATCGAGTCCAATCGAAGCGATGGACGCCCCTTCTTCGCCTATCTCGCGCACCAGGCTGTGCACGATCCGATCCAAGTGCCGAACGATTGGGTACGCCGTTATTTCGGCGCCTATGACGACGGCTGGGATGAGACGCGCGAACGGCGCTTAGCGCGTCAGATCGAAATGGGGATCATGCCGGAAGGCGCACAATTGTCCCCACGCGTCTGGTTCGTGCCGCGATGGGAGGATCTCACTGGCATCGCCCAAGCGCAAACTGCCCGCCGCATGGAAGTCTACGCGGCGATGGTCGAATACATGGACATGGAGATCGGCCGTCTCCTCGACTACTTGGAGCGATCGGGACTCGCCGAGAACACCATCATCATTTTCATGTCAGACAACGGGGCCAACCCCGTTGATCCACTCCAAAGCGCGCGGCGCGGCGCAGGAGCGCTGATAGAGTCTAATTTTTACGCGACCAACTACGAAACCGATTTCAGTGCGATGGGCTATCCAGACAGCTTCACGGCAGTTGGAACGCCCTGGGCGCAGGTCTCTTCAACGCCTTTGAACGGATTTAAGCTCACGACATTCGAAGGTGGCGTGCGTTCGCCGCTGATCGTCTGGCGCCGCGACCTCCCGGGCGCCGGCAGCATCAACACTGCCGATATTTTGCACGTCAGCGACATTGCGCCGACCTTGCTCGATTGGGCGGGTCTATCTCCGGCCGAATTCAATCCGCTTCGGGAGACGGGAATCCAGCGCGGACGCTCTGTTCGCGCAGTCTTCGATGACCCCGCCAACAGCGGAATGTTCACCGCGCCGCGCGGCGCGGAATTGTTCGGCGGCCGTGCGTATCGCGACGGTCCGTGGAAGATCACCTGGATGCACGAACCTTATGGGACCGGAGACTGGCAGCTCTTCAATCTCGACGAAGACCCGGGCGAAACTACAGACCTCTCCGCTGCGATGCCTGAGCGTCGCGCCTCCATGATTGCGGCATGGGAGGCCTATGCGGAGGCCAACAATGTCATCTTGCCAGACCGCACGATCTATGACGGCGCCGTGCGCGGCACGCCTCCGCGTCCACCGATAGACTCGCCCGATTGGCCCCGCGGCGCCGAGCCGAATTACGGCGCCAGCGAAGATCACGGCGCCCGTGTTGATTGATTCCGCCTGGAGAACGAACAATGAGAAGAATTCTTGCCATGGTCGGCGTCGCAGCGGCCGCGCTGTTCACGTCCGCCTCCCCCGCCCATGCTCAATTCGACGGCGCACGCACTTATTGGCCGCTGCCTAAGAACACCAACATCGTCAACGGCTTCTACATCAACGGCGAAGCCAACGCGTCGTTCAGCAACTTCACAAGCATCACTCCGAACGTCGATATCAGCAGCGATGTCTACATGCTGAGCTACACGCGCGTTCAACCGCTTTTCGGCCGTTCTATCTTGTGGACGGGCATTCTCCCGGCGGCGACGATGAGCACTAATTCGACGTTGCCGCTGCCGACGGACGATAGCTTCGTCAATGGTTTGGGCGACATCACACTCGGCGCCACAATTAACATCTTCGGCGCGCCGGAAATGATGGCGTATGAATGGCTGCGCAACGACATTGGTTTTGTGATGTGGGCCGGCGTGAACGTGACCGCCCCGACCGGCGCCTACGATAGCGATCAGACGCTCAATGTCGGATCGAACCAATGGAAGACACGCCTGTCTCTACCGATGATCCAGAGTTTCGGCCGCTGGCGCCCCGGCGAGCGGTTCACGCTTGAGGTCACGCCGACCATCACGTTCTTCAGCGATAACGAGGATGCGCCCGGGGGCGGCTCCTTCGAGCAAGATCCGATGTATTCGGTCGAAGTCCACCTGACGCACGACATGACGCGCGACGCATATCTCTCGCTTGATTACACATGGCTGTCGGGTGCGGAGCAAACCTTCTACGATAGCACCGGCGCGCTGTTGAACGAAACCGACGGCATCGACGCGCAATTGATCGGCGCAACGCTCGGATTTCAGGTCAATGACAACATGTCTTTGCACGTCACCCACATGCAGGCGCTGGACGAGTCGGACGGCGGGGTTTCCCTGGAAGGCTCGGTGACCAAAATCCGACTGACTTGGGCATGGCATGACGTTTTGCAGCGCGTGCAAGATTTTGGCGAATAGCGTCGGCTCCAGCGCCGCGCCGTCCTGGTTGAGCTCTCGTCGTACAGCTATGCGCCTTCTGTTAGTCGTGTTGTTGAGCGTGTGGTGCGCGGCCTGCGGCGCAAGCGCTCCAGCCGTGCGTGACGGGTGCCCGGCCTCCTCCGGAAGCGAGATCGTCCAAATCGCGGGCGGTCAATTCATGATGGGCTCGACGGAGCACTATCCCGAAGAAGCCCCCATCGGTGAGATCTTTGTGGAGCCGTTCGACATTGACGCGCGAGAAGTGACGAACGCCCAGTTCGCCCGATTTGTGGCCGACACGAATTACGTGACAAGCGCCGAGCGCGCGACGGCGCTCGGCTTCCCCGAAAATGGGTCTGCGGTGTTCTCTAGTTCGCGTTGGGCCTTTGTTTCTGGCGCAGATTGGCGCCACCCCGACGGACCGGGCGGCACAATCGATGGGCGCGACAACGACCCCGTCGTGCAAGTTTCGCTCGAAGATGCCCGCGCTTACGCAGATTGGGCTGGCCGCTCCTTGCCCACAGAAGCGCAGTGGGAGTTTGCGGCGCGCGGCGGACTGGAGGGAGCCGAGTTTGCATGGGGCGATGCGCTCACCCCGGGCGGCGCTTTCATGGCCAACACCTGGCAAGGCGTCTTCCCGGTCTCTGACTCCGGGTCGGACGGATATGCTGGGCGAGCGCCGGTTGGTTGTTACCCGCCGAACCGATACGGCCTCTACGACATGATTGGGAATGTCTGGGAGTGGACCACCAATCCTTACTATCCAGCGCAGAGATTTGATCCGGTTGTTACGGACCTGATGGATCGCGCCCCGGACGGTTTCGATCCAAGGCAACCGGGAGTGCCGGTCGGCGTGATAAAGGGCGGCTCATTTCTGTGCGCGGCCAATTACTGTCGCCGCTATCGGCCCGCTGCACGCCATGCTCAAGACACCGGACTTGGCACGAACCATATCGGCTTTCGGACTGTGAGCCGCATGCCAACGCCTCGCTAGCTTTGGAACTGTTCCCCGAAACGCCGACCCGCTCGAGCCAAGCTGGCGGCAGCGGCCAGAAACCACCTCCTTGAAGACGAAGTAAAATCTGGCTCTTGCGCGCCCACTCCTTGACATTTGTACATTGCCGTTCAATCTTGTACACTAATGAAACATGCGCCCCTCTACGACCCGCCCAGCGGCGCCCGGGCCAAAATCTATCAAGCCGCGGTCCGGCTCTTTGCTGAAACCAGCGGCGCCGACATTGCGCTGAGCGATCTCGCGGAGGCCGCCTGCATCGCGCGCGGCACCATCTACAACAACATCAAAGAGCCAGAGAATCTGTTCGGCGAAGTCGCCACGGCTTTGGCTATGGAGATGATCGCGCGTACCGAAGTGGCGATGCGCGATTTCGACGACCCGATCGTGCGCATCGCCACGGGCCTCCGCCTTTTCGTCCGCCGCGCACACGAAGAACAGGATTGGGGCCGCTTCCTCGTGCGCTTTGGCCTTAGCCACAGCGCACTTGCGGCCATGATGTACGGACCGCCAGCGCGCGACATCGAGCGCGCCATCGCCGATGGCCGCTTCAAAACGGATAAATCGAAAGCTGCCTCGCTCATCAACATGCTGAACGGCGCGACGCTCGCGGCCATGAACGCCGTCATCCGGGGTGATCAAACGTGGCGCGATGCCGGTAGCGCCACAGCGGAGCTCTTCCTGCGCGCGGGCGGCTTGTCGCCAGCGGAAGCGCGCCGCATCGCCAATGCCGACCTGCCGCCGCTACCAGCGGCCCCATCTCCGAAGCGGAAGAAATCATGATCAAAATCGAAGACATCGCGCATGTGCGCTTCAGCGCGCCCGATCTCGAAGCGATGAAGGCGTTCCTGGTCCAGTTCGGACTTGCGCCAATTGAGACAGACGACGGCGTTCTCTACGCGCGCGGCTCAGGCGCCCAGCCTTTCGTGCACGCGACGGCCTTGGGCGAACCCGGCCTCAAGGCCCTCGGCCTCCGCGCCGCGAGTCTCGCCGATCTGGAACGCCTCGCCGTGTCCGAAAACGCCAGAGTCGAACCGCTCAATGCTCCGGGCGGCGGCTTTGTCGTGCGCTTGCGCGATCCAGATCGCTATGTCGTCGAAGTCGTCGCTGGCCAAGACGAGGCATCGCCCCTGCCGCTGCCGGCGCGCGATCAGCACAACACCGCCAGCGTCAAAGAGCGTGTGCGCGCCTCGCTGCGCCTCACCGAAGGCCCCGCGCACGTCGTGCGCCTTGGCCACGCCGTGCTCGAAGTCAAGGACTTCCGCGCCTCAGAAGCGTGGTACAAGGAGCGCTTCGGCTTCATCACCTCGGACGAGATCGAACTCGCGCCCGGCATGGCGATCGGCGCCTTCATGCGCTGCGATCGGGGCGACACGCCGACCGATCATCACACGCTCTTTCTGCTGCAATCGCCGAATGCCCCGCGCTTCAATCATGCCGCCTTCGAAGTCGTCGATCTCGACGATCTCATGTGCGGCCACACGCATCTGAAGCGCGCACAGCGCGCGCCCGCGTGGGGCGTCGGTCGCCATGTGCTCGGCAGCCAAATCTTCGATTATTGGAAAGATCCGTGGGGTCACGAACTTGAGCACTGGACCGACGGCGATCTCTTCGCCGCCGACGACGGCTCGCGCAAAGCTACACTGCAAGATTTGCTCGCGGTGCAATGGGGCCCGCTGCACCCACTGGCCGGAGGCGGACAATGAGAATCGCGCGTTATGACGCCGGCGCCGGCGCGCGCCTTGGCGCCGTTGTTGGCGACAGCATCGTCGATGTCGGCCCAGACGCAATCCACGATGTCATCTCGACTTGGGAAACCGCGCGCGATGCGATCGCCGATGCCGTACGCTCGGGCGAGAAACGCGCGCTCTCCAGCGTGCACCTGCTCGCACCCGTGCGGCGTCCGGGAAAGATTTTCGCGATCGGCCTCAACTACGCTGACCACATTGCCGAAAGCAAAACCGAGACGCCTGCGCACCAGGTCTGGTTCGTTAAGGCGGTCACCTCGGTCAACGGCCCGAACGATCCGATCCTCATCGCGGCGAAAGGTCCGTTCGTGGATTACGAGGTCGAACTCGTCGCCGTCATCGGTAAGCGCGGCCGCAACATCGCCAAACACGACGCCGCGTCGCACGTGTTCGGCTACTGCGTCGGCAACGACGTGACGGAGCGCTTTTGGCAACACCGAACGCCGCAATGGAGCCTCGGCAAATCGTTCGACACACACGCGCCGATCGGCCCGTGGATCACAACCGCCGACGAAGTCGTCGATCCGCACGCACTGGGGCTGCGCTGCTTCGTCAACGGAGAGAAGCGTCAGGACTCGAACACCAAACACCTCGTATTCAACATATGGGATCAGATCGAGCATCTCTCACAAGCGATGACGCTCGAGCCCGGCGATCTCATCTTCACCGGCACGCCCGGCGGCGTCGGCGCGGCGATGGACCCGCGGCAATTCCTGAAGGCGGGCGACGTTGTCCGCTGCGAGGTGGATGGCCTCGGCGCCGTCGAAGCCAAGATGGTCGCGGAGGCCTAAACGTGCCCGCGCATCTCGACTGCGACGTACTCATCGTCGGCGGCGGGCCGACGGGGGCCACGCTTGCGCTCATGCTGGCGCGGCGCGGCGTCAACACGCTCGTCATAGACAAGGAAGCGGACATCTATCCGCTGCCGCGCGCCGCGCACGTCGATCACGAGATCATGCGCATCTTCCAGGAACTCGGCATCGCCGACGAGATCGAGACGACCTGCCGCCACACGACGCGCTACGACTTTCTAAATGCCGATGGCGAAGTACTGCTGCGCTTCGAAGGCTCCGACCGCATCGGCCTCGGCGGCTGGCGCGTCGCCAATATGGTGCATCAACCTTCGATTGAGGCGATCCTTCGTCGCAATCTCGACAAGCAAGACGGCGTCGCGCTGAAGAGCGGGTGGCGTTTTGAGACCTGCGAAGAGACGGACGACGGCATCGTCAGCGCGATCTCCACGCCGGACGGCCCCCGCACGGTACGCTCGGCCTACATTGTCGGCACCGATGGCGCACGCAGCGTCGTGCGGGAGACGGCTGGCATCGCGTTTGACGACCTACATTTTGACGAACCCTGGCTCGTCATTGACGCAATTGTGCATGACGCCTCGCGCCTGCCCGAAATCAATCTCCAGATTTGCGATCCCGCGCGCCCTACCACTTGCGTGCTGATGGGCATGGGCCGGCATCGTTGGGAATTCATGCTGCTGCCGGGCGAAACGGCCGAGCAAGTCAGCGACGATGCCTTCATCGCCAATCTGCTCGCGCCATGGAACGTTGAAGGCGCAGTCACGCTCGAACGCAAGGCCGTCTATCGCTTCAACGCGAAGGTCGCCAAGCAATGGCGCAAGGGCCGCGTGCTGCTAGCGGGCGACGCTGCGCATCTGATGCCGCCCTTTGCAGGCCAGGGCATGTGCTCGGGCCTGCGCGATGCCGCAAATCTCGCCTGGAAGTTCGCCGCCATCAAAGACGGCGCCGGCGCGCGCCTGCTCGATCACTACCAAACCGAACGCGAGCCGCACGTGCGCGGCATCATCGGCCTGGCCATGATGATGGGCCGCGCCGTCTGCATCATCGAGCCGGAAGCCGCGCGCGTTCGCGACGAACAAATGATTGCAGCGCGCGCCGCAGGAAACGCGCCCAGCGCGCCGCCCTCGCAACCGTTGCTCGGCGGCTGCCTCTCGGAAGGTGCAACCGCCGCCGGAACGTATTTCCGCCAACCGATCAGCAAAGAAGCGCGCCTGGACAATGTGCTCGGTCCCGGCGCGTGGCTCATTGAGCGAGCTGCGGTGTCGCAAAAGCGCGGCCAGCAACTCACGCGCGTCAGTGTGGACGACATCTCTCTCGCACCATTCAAAGATGCACTAGCTACCTGGTTTGACGAACATCAGGTCAGCGCCGTTTTGGTTCGCCCCGACCGCTACGCCTTCGGCGCGGGCGACGCTGAAATGCTCCTGAGCGCGTGGACGAAGGAAACGACATGAAAGTCTGCGTCCTCGGCGCGACCGGCCGCTCCGGCCAGCGCATCGCTCGCACCCTTACCGCACGCGGCCATGACGTAACCGTCATCGTGCGCGACGCAGACAAAGCCGCTTCTCTTAGCGCAGGCCGCGTCCACATCGTTGCGGTCTCATTCGAAGACAAAGCCGCGCTCACCGCCGCCATGCGCGGCCACGACGCCGTCATCAACTCCGCAGGTTATATCAGCGATGGCGCCGACTATCTCACACTCGTCCAACGCATCGTCTGCTGCGCAGATGCCGCGCTCGGTCCCAGCGGACGCTTCTGGCTCTTCGGCGGCGCGGCACTCCTCGACGTGCCGGGCACATCGATCACCACGCTCGACCTACCTGGCGTGCCGCCAACGTTCGAAGCCCACCGCACCAACTACAAAGCCGTGAGCGCGACGGGCCTCGATTGGTCAATGCTCTGCCCCGGCCCCATGAAGGACGCGCCCGACAACGCGCCACAGCGCGACCTCACCACCTCCGCCAATGTCTGGCCGTTCGCGCCGCCCCCGATGGCGAGCATGTTGCCGCGCCCCGCGCTCTCGCTCGCCTTCATGGCGGCGATGCCGCGCCTCACCATCTATTACGAAGACGCCGCCGTCCTCATCGCCGACAACCTGGCCGTCAATGGCCCCTATAGCCGTTGTCGCGTTGGCGTCGCGCTCGCGGCCTAAGCTTCACCTCCTCGACCGAGCCAGCAGCGCGGGGCGCCTGTCCGCGTCTCTTTCGGCCCGTCGCCCGCCATCGAAGGTCCGCTCCTCGCCGCAAGCGGTCATTGGTGCTCTGCTTAGCCCGCTCATCAGACACGACAGACGCAATTCGCTTCAGTCTGAGCTAACGATCTCCTCGATTGCATCCATCGGCATACCGTTTACGGCCGCCCGCACCATGCGTTCCGCCTGCGCACCTGGCATCGCGGATGCAATGACCTGCGTGCTACGTCCCACAAGCACACTATACTCAGTGCGGCCAGATGCGCTGGCGCGCACGAATTTGGCAGGGCGTCCATTAAGCGTTTCGACAACGGCGCCTTCGCCGCTGCCGGCGGGCGAATAGAGTGAGGTAAAGTCAACGTCGCCACCCGGCCGGTGGATTCGCACTTCTATGACGCGTCCGCTGGGATCGGCGTAGTTCGCACTCGCAATCGGCGGAAGTCCATAACGCTCGGTCAGTGCAAATTCGCCGATACGCTCAGGAAACAACGCAGACAGACGTTGGTGATCCGCATGCCCCCGCTCGGACTCCGCAATGGCGCCGGCGTTCATCACGCGGTACGCTGTCTCAGAAACCACGGGCAACACAGCATTCATCAGCCCAAAACTCAAAAGCAAAATGAGTGAGGCAGCGCCAAGCGAAGACGGGAACGCCCAGGCGCCGCGGAGCGGCGCGCCGACAAACCTTTGGTACAATCCCGCATTGGCCAAGAACGCCGGCAAGAAAGCGATTGCCAACGCCATGAGCTGCGCAAGCGGGCCGGGAGCATTCGCGTCGAGATTGAACGTCCTCAGTCCCGGCGCTGCGACCATGGCGAGTGAAGCGAGAACATCATTGCTCTCAAGAAGGGTTCGCGCCTGCAATTTAAGGGCGGAGAAAATGTCGCTCCCAAAAGTTTCCGGCGGCGACTGGCTGGCTAGAAACATCCCCGCAAACCAACATACCGAGACAAGTACTCCGGCCGCCGCATAACCGAAGAACGCCGCCTTGAATGAGTCTAAGATGCTCACCTGCCTGTTGGAAAAGAGGTGGCGGCTCAGCAGGTAAGTCACCACACCGCCAAAGACCGCCGCAAACAATGCAAACCCGGCCGCAAGAACGGAGACTCCAAGCAGAGTGAGTAGAACGGGAAGCGCTACGACGATGGCGAAAACACCGAGGATGGCCACCGGGCTGCCGCCTCTCGGAGGGTCAATGCGCGGCCCCCATATTCGGCGGTCCGCGGCGCCGCGCTCGTGCTGAGCACGCTGATTTGCGTCGAGATTAGGCGACGGGGCTTGGCCTTCTCGTCCAGCTTTGTAGTGCTCGTTCATAGGTAGCCTCCCAACGCGGCCAAACGTTGCGATGCCTCAAGGCACACGCACAATCCAATTCTCGCTCTGGCCAGCCTCAGGTCCTTCCATGAAAGTCGTGGTGAGCGTCACTTGGCCATCAGAGAATTGGACGTTCTCGGGCATCGCGCCGAATACGTCATCGACTTTGCGCGCCAAAACCATGTGCCCGCCCTCGTTGCGAAACACCGCCGTCAGAATGTTTGTGTAGGTCGGGCCCATCACGACGGCATGCAAGAACGCGTCTGGTGCGCCGTCGCCAGAAAAATCACCGAAGAAGATGTTCGTAAATTCGGGGGTAAGTCCTTCATGCTGAGCGTCGATTTGCTCGTTCGCCCACGCTTCAACCTCGGCGCGCCAAGTCGCTTCGTCGGCTTGCGATGTCGCAACGGACGAGACATCGTCCGGCGCGGCCTGAGATCCGCACGCAGCGAGTAGCAACAAAGCCGGGAACGCACCCAATCTGTTCATTGGCGGCCCCTCCAACACTGATGGAGGGAGACTAAACGGCAAACTTGCTCAATGGCAAGCTGCTACCGCCATGGCGCTAAGAAGGACTTACTCGGCGAGGGAAACGGCGCAGCTGATTGATTGGGGCCGGGCTTGCACGGCGAATGATTGAATGGGGCCAGCGTAGGTCATCCGGGTGATTTTCGCGACGGGCTGGATCTCTCGATAGCTGACGTTGAACCAAAGGCGTAGCCAGGAGCCCCGCCCGTATGATGCGGGCGGGTGAGCAGAAGGCTCACGTCATGACCATGGAGATCATCACCGAAACACCCTTCCGAGCGGCCAAACGCCAGCGGCGCATTACCGGCGGAGAACTGACAGGCCAAAAGCCCGCGCTGAAGATGAAGGAGGTGTGGTCAATCCGCGCTCGCCTTGAGTTGAAGAAGCGCGTTCGCGACCTGGCACTCTTCAATCTGGCGATCGATAGCAAGCTGCGCGCTTGTGACCTCACCCGCCTGAAAGTGGAGGACGTCGCCGCCGGCGGCGAGGTGAAGACACGCGGCATCATCGTTCAAAAGAAGACCGGC